>NZ_JALQCS010000001.1:0-600000 GCF_023277115.1 Acidithiobacillus acidisediminis | reverse complement strand
TTGGCACTGGCGGCGGGCGGAGCCGCACTACTATCTGGCCCGTTGAACAGCCCGCAAACCTGGATTTCTGGTCGGAGTCCAGACGCGCCACCATTGGCCACCCGCCTGGCATCCACGGCTAATGTAAACCGCCTTTCGCGACTTCCATCGGGCGCGGTGGTCGTTGATCTTGAAAACTGGCCGCAAACACCAGTATCGCAACGCGAAAATCCCGTGGGCGCCTATCGTCGGGCGGCAGAAATCGCCGAATATCGCCACCAATGGCTTGTGGCCACTCCAGCAACAGACCTCGTTCGCAGTGTAGACCCCTCATATCGTGGAAAAATTTACCCCGAGTTTGTTCGATTGCGCTTGGCTGCGCGTATCGCAGCTTATGTCCCTGTCTACGAAATCCAGGCCCAAGGTGCTGAAAACAACCCCACTCTGTATCGCTCCTTCGTGGCCGACATCAGCCGACAAGTCCAGCAGGCGCACCCTGGAATCACGATTTTGGCAGGATTGAGCACCAATCCAGGTGGGCACGTTGTTGCCGCCTCGGTATTGGGAAGAGACATCGCCCTGACCAAGGGGCTGGTATCCGGCTACTGGATGAATATTCCCCAGGCCGGCAAGGCATGTCCCCGCTGCGGTCAGGCTTATCCGGAAATTGCTGTACAGGTGCTTGATGCAGAACTCACTGATTCACAGAGATGAAGCGTCATTGCCCCATCAAGCGCCACCCAAGCCAGCCAGGCATCTCAAAAATGGGCGTAAATGGGCGTAGTATTGGTTCATGCTGCGAACCGACACTATCCAGATCACGCCGGAGATCCTGGGCCTCATCGCCCGGATCGATGAGTTCAAAGGCGCTTGGCGCGCCTTGGGCACGCTCGCGCCCGACCGGCTGTCGGCCCTGCGTCGTGTGGCCACCATCGAGAGCATCGGCTCATCGACCCGCATCGAGGGCAGCAAGCTGTCCGACCGGGAGGTGGAGCATCTGCTGTCGAATCTGGAGATCAAGTCCTTCGCGACCCGTGATGAGCAGGAAGTGGCTGGCTACGCCGATCTGATGGACCTGGTGTTTGCGTCCTGGCAGGACATCCCGATCACCGAGAACCACATCAAGCAGTTGCACCAGATCCTCCTGCGCTACAGCGAGAAGGACACTTGGCATCGTGGCAACTACAAGACCACGTCGAACAGTGTCGCCGCCTTTGACGAAGCCGGCGCACAGATCGGTATCGTGTTTCAGACCGCATCCCCCTTCGATACGCCCCGCCTGATGTCGGAGCTCGTGGCGTGGGTGAACCGGGAACGTGAGACGGCCCGGCTGCATCCACTGTTGATCGTTGCACTGTGCGTCGTCGTGTTCCTGGAGATCCACCCTTTTCAGGATGGCAACGGCCGGCTCTCTCGGGTGCTGACCACGCTCCTGCTGCTGCAGGCCGGGTACGCCTATGTGCCTTACAGCTCTCTGGAGAGCGTGATTGAGCAGAGCAAGGAAGCCTACTACCTGGCCTTGCGCCAGACCCAAGGCACGATCCGCACAGAGGCGCCAAATTGGCAGCCGTGGCTGATGTTCTTCCTGAGATCCTTGGCCGAGCAGGTTCGGCGCCTGGAAAAGAAGGTCGATCGCGAAAAGATCGTGCTGGCGGCCATGCCGGAACTGCAGCTACAGATCGTTGAGTTCGCCCGAGAGCACGGCCGCGTCACCATCGGTGAGGTCATGAAACTGACCGGGGCTAGCCGCAACACGCTCAAGCAACATTTTCGGGCGCTGGTCGATCACGGCACGCTAAGCCTGCACGGCAGTGGCCGAGGGGTCTGGTACAACCTACGCTGACAGGTATGGCGAAAGACGCATGGCCGCCATGAACGGTCGGGTATTTCTTGAATAAAGCAGTCAGGCGGATTCCTGAGCGCGCGGGGGCACTCGGGCTTCGGCCAGTCCCTCATGATGGGGGCTGGCTTCGGCATTGCCGACGATTTGATCAACAGCATTTTCTGGCGGGTCTCGTGCGCGTGCCCTGGCTGGTTCGCCAGAGCAGGTACCGGGGAGGCCCCGCCGTTGTTGGCCTGCATGGGAAAGGTATAGCTTTCCCGTGCAGGCTTTATCTTGCGTTCCGTTCTGTTCTGTTTAACACTGTTCCGGCCTTACCTTGTTTCACGCACAGAGGGTTAAGATCCTGCCGCTGGTGTGGGTTTGGACATGGACATTGCTCGACGACAAATACCTTGACCGGTCGGACAAGATGGATGACGTCAAGCAGACAATTAAGGACCACGAGCGACCCGTGTCATGATCCACGGTTCGCCAAGCAGGATGGTTGGTCACTTAGCCTCCGCAGGCGCCGCCAGATTCTGATCGTTGCCAAGCACGTTCCTGCGGAATATCCTCCCGCTGAGGCATGGCCGCTTGAGACTGAAAGCGGTCATTCGCTAGATGAAAAATTTTCTTGTTGTTGGGGATTAAGTTCAGTCCGCTTGCAATGCCGCAATGAGAGGGCATGCCACATCCTTATCCCCTCGACTGCATTGCTCGAGTAGATTTGCCAAGATGTTTTCGATTCTCTGCAGATCCTGCAGACGCGCGCGAACTTCTGTCAAATGATCTTCAGCGATTTGTGCCGCCTTGCTGCAGCGCATGCCCTCATCCAGTAAAAGTAAGTGATGGATTTCCTCCAAACTAAATCCCAGACGTTGCGCAGATTTGATAAATTTCAGCCGCGCTCCATCCTCTGCTGTGTAATGACGAATCCCTCCAGGGGGACGAGGGGGCTCGCGTAGTAAACCCTTGCGTTGATAGAAACGGATCGTTTCGACGTTGACACCCACATCTTCCGCGAGGCGGCCAATCGTGAGTACCGATTCTTGAGATTTCACGGTTGTTGACTCCGTACCCAGGTACGGTTGTAAGAATAGTCCATCAGAACTGTTTTTGCACTTGCTATGAACAACCTCGAGGAGATTCCCATGTCAGTCATTACCCGCATCATCGATAAAGCCGGGGTCCTTGGTGCCGTCCTCGGCAGTTTTAGCTGTGCCATGTGTTTTCCTGCGGCAGCTAGTCTTGGCGCCGCGATCGGGCTGGGTTTCCTCAGTCAATGGGAGGGCGTATTCATGCATTGGTTGATTCCACTTTTTGCTGGGTTGGTGCTGCTCGCAAACCTCGCAGGTTGGTTCTCGCACCATCAGTGGCAGCGCGCCATGCTGGGTTCCATCGGGCCCATTCTGGTACTTCTTGGGGTGTTCGGCATGACGCAACATTTTCTTCCGCGCGAAATATCTCGAGGTATTTTCTACGTTGGGCTGATTGTCATGGTTTCGGCGGCGCTCTGGGACATGTTCAATCCCGGCAATCGTCGCTGTGCGACTGCTAACTGTGAAACCCCTGCCCAGCAGGACTGAATCTACCAGCACCTTGGAGAATCGTATGACCGAAAACAAAACCATTATGCTTGCCATCACCGGCATGACTTGCGACAGCTGCGCCGCGCATGTGCGCAAAGCCCTTGAAAGCGTGCCCGGTGTGCACAAGGCGCTGGTCTCCTATCCGGACGCCACAGCCTGGGTCGAGCTGGAGGGTGAGGTGCACGTACAGCAGTTGACTGGAGCTGTGATCGAGAGCGGCTATGGCGCGCACCCGCGCGATGCAAGTCGCGTCATCTCCGGCGATGCGCAAAAACTGCACATCGCAGTGATTGGAAGCGGCGGCGCTGCCATGGCCTGCGCACTCAGAGCCGTGGAACGCGGGGCGCAGGTCACCCTGATCGAGCGCGGCACCATCGGAGGGACTTGCGTGAACGTTGGCTGCGTGCCCTCCAAGATCCTGATCCGCCAAGCCTACGTCGCACATCTGCGTAGCCAAAGCCCCTTTGACAGCGGGATCACTGTGGCTTCTCCCGCTATCCGGCGCGACAAACTCCTGACTCAGCAACAGGCCAGAGTCGAGGAATTGCGCCATGCCAAGTACGAATCCATCTTGGAAAATGTAGAGGAGATCAGGGTAGTGCGTGGCACCGCGAGTTTTCTGGATGCACAGACCTTGAACGTGGAACTCAATGATGGTGGTAATAGCAAGATTCCTTTTGATCGTTGCCTGATTGCCACGGGTGCAAGCCCTTCCATTCCACCCATTCCGGGACTGGTCGACACTCCCTATTGGACATCCACCGAGGCCCTGGAATCTGACGCCATCCCCAATCAACTGGTCGTCATCGGTGCATCCATTGTCGCAGTCGAGTTGGCCCAAGCCTTTGCGCGCTTAGGCAGTCAAGTCACGATTCTTGCTCGCAGCCGTCTCCTTTCCCAAGAAGATCCCGCCGTCGGCGAACTTCTCAGCACAATTTTTCGAGAAGAAGGAATCACCGTTCTGGAGCAAACCCAGGCAAATGAGATCCGGCACGATGATGACGAGTTTGTGCTGCAGCTGCCCACGGGTGAATTACGCGCAGACAAGCTGCTGATAGCTACGGGACGCAGCGCGAATACCAAGACACTGAATCTGGAGCTTGCCGGCGTACAGATCGACCCACATGGTGCCATCCTCGTGAATGACCGCTTGCAAACCAGTGCCGAAAACATCTATGCCGCCGGGGACTGTACCAACACCCCGCAGTTTGTCTACGTGGCGGCAGCCAGCGGAACCCTAGCCGCTACCAACATGACGGATGGTGAGGCACGTATTGACCTTGTCGCCATGCCAGCTGTGGTCTTTACCGACCCGCAGGTGGCCACGGTAGGGCTGACAGAGCAGCAGGCCAAGGAGCAAGGAATGACGGTAGATAGTCGTCTCTTATCGCTGGAGAATGTCCCGCGAGCGCTGGTCAACTTCGACACGCGAGGATTCATCAAGCTGGTGGCGGATGCCAAGTCCGGTCGACTACTTGGGGTTCAGGCGGTAGCGGCAGAGGCGGGGGAGCTGATCCAGGCTGCAGCACTTGCAATCCGCAACCGCATGACCGTTCAAGAGCTCGCTGACCAGTTGTTCCCCTATCTGACGATGGTGGAGGGACTCAAGCTTGCGGCGCAAACCTTCAGCAAAGATGTTTCCCAGCTATCGTGTTGTGCCGGTTGAGACTGATAGCGGTCATTCAACGTGTTGAATAATTTGCCTATAGATAGCGTTATATCACATCAATTTGAAACAAAATGGTACGCTCCCTATTTTTCAATGTGCAACGAGGGGCGATCCTTCTTCGGCAGATTGTAATAGGCAACAGTTCCGGCGCCATTGAGTGCAATGAGAGCCAGACATCCGGAGAGCGGAATCAGTAAGAGAAGCACAATGGTGATTTGAAGTATCCGACGCAACGCGTGAGGGTAAATCATCAGTGTCGTCTCGCTACTGTAGGTATCTGGCTACAGTCAGTCTTCGCATGTTGGCCGCCAATTCTGCTGTTCATCGGAGAATTGTTGCATCTTTCCTCTTGGCACGAAACATGCTGCTATTCAAGCTGTCTCAACAAGCGGGAGGGTACACCATGTCTTCGTTTGCCAAATCACGAGGTCTGGAGCGGCCTCAGTCTTCCACCTTGCGGATTAGCTTCAATGGTCGCAAGGCTTGCTTTTTCGCACTGTGCCTGACGGCTCTCACGGGTTGCGCGAATATGACGCCCACCCAACAATCTGCTTTGAGTGGCGGGGCGATCGGTGCGGCTGGCGGTGCAGTGATGGGTGCCGTGGTTGGCGGGAGTCCCGCCGTGGGTGCTGCCGTCGGCGGCGCAGCCGGAGCTGCCGCCGGGGCATTGCTGTCACAAAATAGACAATGATGAATCACCCATTCGAGGGTTTACAGCTGGCGGGTCAGGTGCCACGATCCATCAATGATGTCGAAGGCTCGGTGATTACAGAGATGAGCTGTCTGGGAGCTGATCTCCTCTATGTGTATGCCCCTCCGTGTGATGAGTCAGGGAAGGCAGCCCGACCTGCCAACGACTCTCTCGTGATGTTCTGGGATTTTCCTGGGATTTCCCGGACCTTCTTTCACCGGTCAGAGGCGCTGGCGATGTTTCTTCCGGTACGGTGGCTTCTGCGAGAGGGGCCACCGGGAGTCTGGGTATACACCACAATACCCGTGGTGTGGAGTAAAGATCCCGGAGATAGGGCGCTAAATCCTGTCCTTCACAAACTGGCGGCAAATGTACAGTCCGTTTTTGATCGCGTCTGCGGGGAATCAGTCCCCACGAGTCCCTCTTGCGCTCGGGATTGATCACCATGCGCCTGGGCAGACTTCGTCAGCGGGATCGATGGATCCAGGGACTCGTTCTGCTGCCGCTATTCGTTTTTCTCCCCCAATCCTTGCAACCCGCCCCGCCCGGTATCCCTGTTGTGTTGCAATGGAAAGTGATGGTGTCGGAGCGGAATCAAGCCTGGCATCGCTTGGCGGGATCCCTTGTAGCGCCAATCCGGCTGGCATCCCACAAGACGGGTCTTTCGCCAGCTCTTCTGGCCGCTGTGGTCTATGTGGAGAGTCGAGGGCGGGCAGGAGCAGTCAGTGCTGCTGGGGCCATTGGCCCCATGCAGCTGATGCCAGCCACCGCATGGACGGTTTTGCACGTCAACCCCTGGCAAGTGCAACAGAACATTCTGGGTGGGGCGCAGTTTCTGCAAAGCCTCCTCAAGCTCTTTCATGGAAACCTGACCTTGGCATTGGAGGCGTATAACGCCGGCCCCACCCGGGTAGCCTCGGGAGAACCGCCTCCACCATCTGCCGTCACCTACGCGAAAACCGTTGAAACGTTTCTACGGCGGGCAGAGGTTAGAACCGATTCGTCGCCGCAGAAGCGCTTCCTCCATCAGTTGTAGTATCCGGGAGGCGGTGGTGGCGGACCCGGTGGTGGTGGCGGAGGAGCCCCTGGCCCGGGCGGAGGGGGTGGTGGCGGTGGCCCGTAAACTCCTCCGGGACCCGGAGGCGGCGGTGAAACTTCTGCGTAACAACCCGTGAGCCCCAGGCTCAGCCCGAGGAGGGTCAACCAGCCAACTAGCCTCACGCCCTTGCGTTTGCGCCCATCAATGTTCATTCGTGTTCTCCTTCAATACCCATAGATCGAGCGGTCGTACTTGCGCTCTGCTTTGTACATCCTCTTGTAATATTTACGGCGCGCCTTCCAGTAGCGATGTTCCGCCTTACGCTGACGCTTCTCCCAGCGCCGCTCCCAATGCGCCTCTCTCCGATACGCCCGCCAGGAATATGCCGGACCGTAGCCATCGGTATACAGGTCCCCTCCTGCAGGTTGTACCCAGACACTGGCAGAGGGTACTCCCAAAGCCAAACTGAGCGTATCGGCCCGCGCGCTGCTGAGGCTTGTGGCGAAAACGGCCCAGAAGACCAATGGGATTCCCCAAAGAACTATACGGCTGTGAAGCTTGCTATTCATTGCTGCCTCCCTATCGTACTCTGCAAACCCAAGCAGGAAAGATGCCAATCCGTAAAATCCGCTGCCAGGCTGCGAAACTCTCGCATCTTCAACGCTGAGATGCCACTCCCCAGGCCGATTGGGGCTGATCTCGTCTCCTTCAGGCGACAGTTCTGGGGGAAGTGACCAAGGGGTTACACTGTTTGCCGCGGTATCCCCACGAAAAGGAAGGGCGTTTTGCGGTTGGCACGAGGATTGCTGACCTTGCTCACAAGCCGTGAAACAGGAGTGATCCCATGAAAAGAAATCGGTTGTTCGCAGTATTGATTGGCACCGGTCTGCTCGCTGCTACCGCAACGGCAGAGGCCTCTATTTACTCGGTCATGAATCAGGCCGACGTGTCCGGCAATGTCCAGGGCACCACCAACCAGTATGGCAACACTACCGGCGGCCTCGGTGTGCGGGGAAGCCTGTTTTCGAATGGACTTTTCGGTACCGCCAAGTATCGCCATCAATTCGGCACTGCCTATCAAGGCTATACGAGCGGTGACAGCAACACCTTTGGTCTGAAAATCGGTTACCTCTTCCCAGCAAGCCCGATTCTCGCAGTCGGACCGTATCTGGGCTACGAATACAACCGATTCTCGCAGAACGATGCGTATCTGAATTCCCAATCGTCTCAGAGCCTCGACAACCTTGGCGGCGGTTTGTACGCTGCAGCTTCCTTACCTTTTGCGAACGTAACCGGGTATCTGGGATATCTGGGGGGTGTCTCGGAAACCAGCCACGTCACAGGCTTTCCGCCCCTGCGGTATAACCGATCCTCGAATCTGCTGCAGATGGGGGTGACCGCCTATTATCCTCTGGTTGCCAATCTGAATTTCTTTGTGGGCCTACACGATGACGATTTCACCCAAGCCGGCGCCCCCAACCTGTTGCGGGGCACGGTGGGAATTGGAGCGGCGTTTTAAGCATTCCGTGATGGAATAAGGAGTCTTTCATGTTGCCGCCGAAGAAATCCTTGCTCTCGGTGTTGCTCGTATCGAGTCTTGGCTGGGTTGCAGTTGCGCACGCCGACCCGTTGAATTTCAGCCTCGATTTGGGTGGGTCTGGGTAGACCACAGGGTTCTCCAACTACCCCCAGCATTACTATGAGTACTACCCAGCGCCGCCACCGCCCCCTCCTCGAGGGGCACCGGCTCCGCCGCCCCTTGGGGCATATTTCGCGGGCTTGGGGATTCGTCCTCCACCGCCACCTCCTCCAAGGGCCCCTTCCACAGCCACCACCGGGAGGGTCACCGCCCAGATAGCCTCGGAAACCACCCCCGTTTCTCGTATAGATCCGTGGGCGTTATCTTTTGGGAAGAATGATTCGCATGGAGAAAGTCTTGACAGAATCTTCCTGGAAATGGCCGCTGGTGTTGGTCGCGGGGCACCTCGATAAACCCCAAAAATCAGACCACACGGCATGAAGAAACCTGTCGAGGCTCAAAAATGGACTTTTTGAGCCGTTTTCTCATCCTGTTGTAGGATTTTTTCCTCTATTTCCTGACCTCTGGACGCATTACGCCCCCAGAAAGGCCAAGCGACGCATATTGTAGACGAGCACCATCATGCCCATGGCGAAGGTGGCACGGGCCTGGCCGATGGTGCGGATCTGCTTGCCACCCCACTGGTGGATGGCGGCAAAAACATGCTCTACGCGTGCTCGGACCTTCGCGATGCGTCGATTCCGTCGCTCCTGACAGGCAGAAAGCGCTTTGCCTGGCTTCGCTTTGCGCTGAATCTGCGGACGATAGCCTTGCTCCCGTAAACGCTCCTCTCGATCGGCCCCAACATACCCTTTGTCGGCATAGATCTCCGCACTGGTGTTCCACTCGTCCAGCGCTGCTTCCAAGTGCTGGGAATCATGGACCTTGGCGGTGTCGGCAATCCAGGTCCGAACCAACTTGTGCTTGCGATCCACGCTCACGGTGAACTTGTAGCCGTGGTGGGACTTGCCATGCTTTTTTTTGGTCCAGCTGGCATCGACGTCCTTCTGCCGCCGCTTGGCGGGCTTCCAGTCCGCAGGGACCGCATCTTGTTCCAGCAGCGCCTTCTCCTCTTTCGTGAAATGTTGCCTGGGTGCCGGAACCAAGGTGGCGTCCACGATCTGACCGGCACGGGCCTCCAGACCATGGGCACGAATCTGTCGGTCCAGCTCGTTGAATAGGGCGGTGACACCGTCTACCCCGATCCGGTTCTCAACGCTCCAGATGGTCGTACGATCGAGGATGTTGCGGGAGTGCTCCAGGCCACAGAAACGCCGGAAACTGCGACGATCCAGCAGTTGAAACTCCGTCTGCTCGTCAGAGAGGCCATGCAAACGCTTGACCACCAAGACCCGAACCATCACCTCGGTCGGATATGGCGGGCGCCCACCTTTGGGCTGCTCCGGGCGGGGAGCGATCTTTTCTACCGCCTGCGCCAACGCAGAGAAATCGACCACCGCCTCGATCTTCTGCAGAGGATCCCCAATGGCATCCACCTTGTGGACGTACCCCTCATCGGCCAATAGGTCCTTCTTCACCGCAGTCCTGCGCGCAATCATCCCGTCTACTCCGTTGCAATCCGGCCTACCGCTATTCTATCAAACCCCGAGTGGCCATGAGGTTTTTCGAGCCGCCCCGCGGTACTGGGCCTATCCGCTGGAATGGGTAGCACTACGGTATCCGCGCATGTCATCCTCTCATCCAGAAGTGCGTGCCATTGGTTGCGCAGGAACGCGGTTCAGCCATCGCCCAGGACTCGAAGGATCTTTGCGCAGGCGCGCCGTTTATCGGGGACGAAAACCAGCATTTACCTGGATCGTAGCAAAACGATTGCGCACGTCGCGCACATTCCGGATGCACCCTACCTCACGGCGATTGTTGGCAGAGAAGCTCGATGTGTCGCAGTCAGCCCGGTTTGGCTTGATCCGCTCACTACCGCAGAAAGGCTCTGGCTGACCTTGGTTGGAATCGGCGGACTAGAGCATCCTCATACCTACAAAATGATGCTGCATGCTGCAGAAAACCCGCCCTCTGGACTGTTTTCTGGGCTTGCTCGCTGGTGGGGGCGTAGGACCGCGGATCGTGCGATTCTTGCCTCCGAGAAACAAGCCACTCTGTGGCTACGCAAAGACAATCCCAAAGCGGCCTACGCGGCGCTAGAGCGATTGCAGAGACTCCCAGACTTTGCCACGGATCACTGGTTACCCAAAATCTCCGCCCAGAAACGGGCAGTACAGCAAGGATGACGATACATCGTGCAATGGTTGCATCATGAGGCAATGGCATACCTGCAGGAACTTCACGCCACCGTGCAGGCAGGGGCTGGAGTTGTTGGTCAATACGGCGTCTGGATGGTGTTTGGCAGTCTGCTGATCGAGAGTGCAGGAGTAATCTTTGCTCCCGGGGAGACCTTTCTGATCGCTTCTGGTTTTTTGGCCGCGCAAGGAACGCTGAATCCGGGCTTGCTTTTCCTTCTCGCCGTTGCTGGCACCTCCCTGGGTTGGTTTCTCGCGTATTTTCTTGCGGACCGAGTGGGCATCTCCTGGCTACGCAAACACGGGAAATGGATCGGTGTGACACCTGATCGTTTACAGAAAACTCATCGATTCCTCGAGAAATACGGCAGCATTGTGGTCCTCTTTGGGCGTTTTGTGGTGCCACTGCGACAGCTTCAGGGATATATTTCCGGATCTGCAGAAGTTCCATTACGAGACTTCTACCTCTGGAATGTTCTCGGTGCCGTGACCTGGGTCAGCTTTTGGGGCGGTGCAGGGTATTTGTTGGGTTTGCTCTAGGCTCAGAGGCACTAGCTCCCCGCTGTCACGATATGACGACAAGTAGACATGAAGCTAACTGGCGCAGTGCAAGGTGATTGCGCGTGTTGTCCGTCAGATGAATGCACGACCGTCGCCATTTGAGTACATGCGACGAATGCTGTCCCATGATAAACACTTGCGGCCACATCTGGCATAGTTCATGCTTGAATTCCTTGGCGGTAACTCGAACGGAGGACGATCACCCATGAATAAAGCTCTTGCGTCAGCATTTTTTGGAATAGGTCTTGCGATGACTGCAGGTTATGCCGCTGCGGCATTGCCTCCACCACCGCCAGGAGGAACTGCTCCCACCCCTGGAGCCATGCCCCCACCGCCCGCAGCCATGACACCACCGCCACCTGGGGGTTCGGTGCCCACTCAGCCGGCCGGCACACCAACTCCTATGCCCACGAACCCTCCCTATCCAGCCCGTTCGTATGCAGCCACCCCCGCACAGCCTAATGGTCCCGGAAATCCAGCCACCCCGGCAATGCCTGGGAACCCACAGGCATACAACCAAGTCCAGCAGCATCGGCACGGTTACGTCGATAACGACGGTATGATGCGGGGCAATCACTTTGGACCCGGTGCGATGCATCCGCATGGAATGATGGCTCGTCCCATGATTATGCGTCCTAACATAGAGCGCCCGAATATTCAAAGGCCACACATTCAGGTGCCGCATTTCAGCCACTGACGTGCTCGCTCCAGAGGACATGCCCTCTGGAGCTCCTTCCGTTTTTGAGGATCTCGAATGCGCAAATACAAAACGGGTCTCTGTCTACTGATTGCATCTCCTGCCTTGGCGTGGGGATCCGCGCAGGCCTCCGGTCAGTTTACCATCGGAGATTTGCCAGCCTTCTATCAAGGCTCCTTCGGAACCAATAGCAACCTTAATATTTTCTATAACTCTACCTACTTTCAGTACCAGAATTCCACACTTCGGCTAAAACTTACCGTTCCCGAACTGTCCGTGTCAGGTTTACCTAATGGCGCCACTCTCTCAGGCGGCGGAATCGCCAGTAGGGGTCAAACCAACACAGGAACGCATAGCGCAAGTGGCATAGGGGACATCTGGCTGGCAGCTCACTATACTGCGATCCAAAACCAAGGGCTGGTCCCTTCGGTTGTGCCCTTCGCGAAGGTGAAGCTTGGCACTGCTTCGGCAGCCCAAGGGCTGGGCACGGGACGAAACGACTATGAGTTTGGGGTCGGCTTGAATGACAACATAGGCACGCGCATCTTTCCATTCGCGCACCTGGCCTATCGGATTGTGGGCAATCCTCCCGGCGATAATCTGCAAAACATCTGGACTTACAATCTTGGATCCAGCTTTGAAGTCACCCCGCGAAATATTTTCACGGCGATGTTTTCTGGAGCGCAATCAGAACAGCCCGGCTACAGTGGGCCAGCTGATCTAATCCTAGCCTGGAACTATAATCTCACTTCCGCAGGCTCAGGGATCCAGCTGTTTGTGGATAAAGGCTTAACCAATGGCAGTCCGGATTACGGTATTGGCTTGGGGGTACAATATGTCTTTTCGTGAGACTCTTTGAAAAAGGAGGTTCAACAATGAACAAGAATAAATCGAGAAGTTGGATGGCTCTGATTACAGCAGCATTGTTGCTGCTTAGTGCAAGTGGGGCCTATGCAGATGATGATGACGGAGACGGCTTGGGTTTCACCTTGGGGTTGGGGCTGCCAGGATTGAGTGCGGAGGTAAGCAACCAGGGGGCTTATTATGCCGCACCCGAATACTACGCACCCCCTCCGCCCGTAGTATATGCGCCACCCCCACCGCCTGCCGTCGTGTATGAACCTGCGGCGCCGGTCTACTACGCACCAGCACCGCGGCGAGGGCCGCCACCATGGGCTGGTGTCTGGCGGCACTAAGGATTGAGCCAATTAGCCAAGGAGTCCTGCCTCTGTTTTTTGCAGAGGCTGAACTCCCGAGGAGTTTTGCGATATAAACTCACTCAAGAAATGGCACGTTTTTTCGCAACGTCTAGGGGGTTTACTTTTTCTTCTCTGCGGATCGTTTATGGGGTCTCGCTGCAGGTTATGGATTTGCCCGTCGCACCCAGCGTCTCTCCAGTTTCGGTAAAGAATCCCGGAACTCTGCCCAGAGTGCTGCGGTCCGGGATCACGAATTTCTTATCGACGCCCTTCCATTTTCGGATTAGCGCCATCAGTAAGTTCCCGCCGGCACAAATCACTGCTTGGGGAGCGGTAGATCCGACTAATAGGGAAAGCGAAGCCTCTGCGCAAACCGAATTCTTTGCTAGGGTTTCCGCAACTGCGAGCAGCGAGACCATCGGCAACCAGGCATGGTATCACACCTCCCCTCCTGGAGGGAGCTGTCACACCGGGACTCTCCCTATTCAAATTCTCACATCTATCCCTTGGCAACGGCTTCAGCCGTACCTGCAGAACGTTACGGAAATACCAGGAGAAACCATCAGAGGAAAGTCAACATTGGCATATCATTTTGACGTCAGCGGAAGGGGATTGGCCGATCTCCGTGGGACTGGAGCCAGCTTTCGGCTTGGAACGGTGCAGTCCGCCAGCGGCACGATTTATCTGCGATCCGATCAGCCCTACTATCCGCAGATGGCAGTACTGCATGAAACACTCAAGCAGGACGGTTACCAGTACGATCTACAAGAAGTTATAAGCCACCAGAAATGGGGGAGATGCGCTCCATCTCCTTCCTCCCGCATAGGGGCTACTTGTAGACTATAACGCAAAAGCCAGATATTGTTGGAAGGAGTCACGATGGGAAAGTCAACATCGCCACCAATCGGAACAATATTCATTGTGCTCTCTTTTTTGACGGGTTGCGCAACATCCGTGCCAGAACAACACATAGTTCAGAACTCCAACATAGCAACCAACCAAGGGGCTAACGAAAAAGTGCAACGACTGCGTGATTCTTCCAGCGGTGCCTCCCGCATATCAAGGGAGTGCATCCGATATCACGAGATTCTTCACAAACTTCGGATCCGCGGGAGCAAACATCCCCTTGCTTCCAATGGAAGAAACGAACTAGCTCAAATTCGAGCCGTAGTTTCGCCATTGTGTTTATCAACAACCCCCGTGGGTTCACCATCGGTTGCGAGAGATGAGGTTGAAAGGGGAATTGCCGATCTACAGCAACTGCTGCGGCCAGGAAATTGAAATATCGAATGATACATGACTTTTCAAAAGGATACGTGTGCCTTGGGTCAGTTGCCGTTTAATCCGTTCTCAATTTGTGGGAGCGCTGCTCCAACCCCGGCGCCAACAGCCCCGCCCACCGCTGCACCTACCGCTGGATTGCCAGCAACTACCGTCCCCAAAACTGCCCCACCTGCAGCGCCAATAGCACCACCGCTCAGTGCTCTTTGACCCGTTGGGCTCATATTGGCACAGCCGCTGAGAAAGGCAATGGTAATTACTCCAATGGCCACCCGTAGAGCCGATTTATCATGTTTCTGGGTATAATTTGACATGATGACGCATTCCTCCAAGAATCTCAGTACAGACTCAGGCACTGTTCACGGAACAACATTCAATCGCTTCAGAACTTGATTCCCGCAATTTACACCGATTGATTACGAATGACAGCTTTCGCTGCATCACCTCCCATTCTCTTAACATGTTCTTACCGCAGATCGGAGATTTCGTCCAGCAAGTTCAGCTGGCGGGCGCCGCGGCTCGCCGCCTGGATTTGGGCGAGGCCACTCACTGTGATTCCGAGCAGACGCACGGACGCCCTCTGAGGAACTGCCCGATCCAGTAGTTCTGGTAGCAATGCCACGATGGTTTCCGTACTCCCGATGACCTCGGTCGCCGTGTGCGCTCGGGTGACCGTGGCAAAATCGGGAAAGCGTGCCTTGATGTTCACCGTGCAGCCCGCCAAGGCGAGTGCCTGGAGACGGGCCGCAACCTGCCCGGCCATTTGTTGTAACGTCGCCAGCATGGTCCTTCGATCCTCCAGATTTTCCGAGAATGTCCGCTCCGTACCCACCGATTTCCGTTGGCGGGTCGGCTGCACGGGCCGCCTATCGATCCCCCGCGCCACTTCGTAAAACCAAGCTCCAGCCTTACCGAAACACCTCATTAACCGCTCCTGCGTCATCGCCCGCAAATCCGAGACGGTGTCGATACCCATAGCGGATAGTTTTTTTACAGTGGCCGGACCCACACCATGCAGTTTGCCAACGGGCAGCGGCGCCAGGAAGTCGAGGCCACGTTCGGGCGGGATAACGAAAAGCCCATGGGGTTTGCGCCAGTCGGAGGCGAGCTTGGCGAGCAACTTATTGTAGGAGACCCCTGCCGAAGCGGTCAGCCCCGTTTCCCGATGAATGCGGCCCAGTATCTCACGGGCGATTTCGACCGCCAGGATACCATCGGCGGTGGCAGCAGTGACGTCCAGAAAGGCCTCATCCAGCGACAGTGGCTCCACGAGTGGTGTGTAGCTGCGCAGGATAGCCATAACCTGACGGGAGGCCTCTCGATAGGCATCCATGCGGGGACGGACAAAGATGGCCTGCGGGCAGAGGGAGCGAGCCCGTGCCGCCGACATGGCCGAGTGGATCCCAAATCGTCGAGCCTCATAGCTGCACGTCGCGACGACGCCCCGGCCATTGGGGTCGCCACCCACAATCACCGGCAGACCACGGAGCTCTGGCCGATCGCGTTGCTCCACAGCCGCAAAGAACGCGTCCATATCCACGTGGATGATTTTGCGGAGAGCGAGGCTGCGCTCTGGTGGGCTGGGCAATCGATAACCTCCTCGTCTGATCTGGAGAGTCTATCAGATGGCGTGTAACGAGGGCGGCTATAGACCAAGGATCTGGGGCTGACGGGCATCGGACGATTGTGCTTGCCGTCCGCCAATAGAAAGCGGTAAATTCAGCCAAGGTGCTGCGCCGTGGGCGGTAAGAGACTGATAGCGGTAATTCGTTGATAATCAAAATTATTCTGGGATTATAGCCCTACAGGCAGATTGTGAGCGCAGGGCGCGAGGCGGATCAGATGAAGCTCCATGTTGAGTACGAACAGGAAGAAGACGGGCGTTGGATAGCAGAGATACCCGAACTGCCTGGCGTCATGTGTTATGGCGTGTCGCGTAACGACGCGGCGGCTAAGGTGGAGGCCCTGGCGCTGCGGGCTATAGCGGATCGCCTCGATGAAGGTGAAATGGCGGCATCCCCCATCACTATCGAGACGCTGGAACGTGCTGAGGCATGAGCCAATGGCCTTCTTTGAAGGCGCGACTGGTCTTGGCCGCACTTCTCCGGATTGGTTGGCGCGTCAAGCGACAGACAGGATCACATCGAACGCTCGGCAGGCCGGACGTGGTGTTTGCGTTTCATGACGGAGAAGAAATCGGCCCGAAGATGCTGGCGCGGCTTGCCAAGCAGACTGGCCTTTCTCCGGAGGACTTGAAATGATTTCAATCGTTTTGTCTCGAAACAGCCCTCACTGGACAGATGGAAAACCCAGAAAATTAGGCCATCGGCCCACAGAGGTCAGCACCCACCAGACACGATGATGCCTTGTGTCTGGTAATATAGCGTAGACATAAAACCAGCCTGTTCTAACTATGGCCCTATGTTCTCCAAGCCACAGAAGCCCGTCTATCCCAGCCAATCGGTCCCCATATCCGACGACTTGATCGCAGAAGAGCGCTATCGCCTGACCGCGACGCTCTTGGAAAAGGCCACCGAGCTCGTCACCACAATGGATCACAGCGCCCTTCTGGAGGGGCTGTGTCGCACTCTCGTAGAAGCTACTCCGCACATCCTTTTGGCTTGGCTGTGGATCGGTCCTAGCAATAGCCAAGAGATCGTCCCGCAGATCGCCGTTGGGCCTGCCTTGGAGTATGCAAACACCCTCAAAATCCGCCGCAATCTGCTCACCAAGCGAGGGCCTGTATTTCAAGCCATCTCCGGAGCCGACTTGGTGGAAATGGGTATATCCAAGCGGTCACTCTACGGACCTTGGCGTCGATCTGCGCGCCGGTACGGGTTTCAAACGGCCATTGCCTTGCGGCTCTCGTGTCCAGACGAGAGACAATCGGGAGTCATCGTCCTTTACGGAGACTCAGAGGACTATTTCCAGAAGGTAGGGGAGGCCCCTTTCCTGGCCTTTGCGCGATCCGCCCAGTCCATGCTGCATCAGTGCTCCCTGATAGATCAACTCAAGGGTGAGGCCGTTACCGACGTTCTTACAGGGCTTCCGAATCGACGCAAGTTCCAATCGGAACTGCAACGACACTGTACCCTTACCCTCCAGAGCGACCGTCTGCTCGCGGTCGGAATGCTCGACTTAGACAATCTGAAAGATATCAACGATACCTTGGGGCATGCCGTCGGCGATGCCGTGCTCCAGGAGACGGCTCGACGAGTCTTGTCCGCATTGCGCACGGGCGATGTGTGTGCCCGATTGGGTGGCGACGAGTTTGGACTGATTGTTCGCGAGCTGACTTGTGTGGACGATCTGGAAATTCTCTCCCACCGTATCCTCGACGCACTGAGAGAACCCATCACAATAAACGACGACCTGTGTGTGGAGAACTCGGCAAGCCTCGGTTGGACCCTTTACCCTCTGGAGAATGAAGATCCGGAAACCTTGCTTCGGCATGCCGATCGTGCACTCTACGCGGCAAAGCATGGGGGAAAGGACCAGTTCACCTTGTACAATGCGTCTTCCGAAACAACCCCAGAAAACGATATCCAGCCGGTACGGCTGCTTACCCAGGCGCTGCAATACGGCTCGCTACGCCTACACTATCAACCAATCGTCCACCGCGCTCCGCAAGGTAGCGTGCGATTGGTCGGCGTGGAAGCTCTGCTCCGAATACACTCGGACGACCGGGTACTGACACCGGCCAGTTTCGGAAGCGCCCTGAACCACCAGCGACTGGCGCGCCCGGTTGGTCGATTCGTCCTGCAGAACGCACTCATTCAAGCAGAAGCGTGGCAAACCCAGGGGCTCGATATCCCTATAGCCGTCAACGTGAGCGTTACTCATCTTCTTGATCCGAAGTTTCTGGAGGATATCGAGAGCCTGGTGCTTGAAAATCCCAGCGTGTCTCCGGGAAATATCACGCTGGAGGTCACGGAAACCGCAGAGATATCGGACTTTCGACTGGTCTGTTCGATTTTGCAGCAATGTCGGCTGTGGGGGTTGGGCGTATCCCTGGACGATTTCGGCACAGGATACTCGTCTCTGACCTATATGCAGAAGTTTCCAGCAACATCCATCAAAATCGATGGCAGCTTCACGAAAAGCATACTGAAGAACAAAAACGATCTCGCCATTGTTTCCGGTATCATCGTAGCTGCAAACGGTATAGGGGTCGGGGTGATCGCTGAAGGCGTGGAATCCGTCGAGTGCGCCGATCTACTACAGACCATCCAGTGCAACACCCTTCAAGGATACTGGATTGCCAAACCCATGACGGCCGATAGCCTGGTAAAATGGATGCATGACTCTGAAGTCATAACCCACCGTTTTTGAGAGGCCTTTTATGCCGATTATGCCCGCAACGAAAATCAATGAGTTGTAATTCTCAAAATGCCATATCGGTATGAAGGCACGGTTTTCGGCCATGATGATGAGTTTTGAGAAGACGATGGCCAGCCTGCTGAATGTCCGCTCCCGCTGCATCACCGCCCATTCCCTGGCGATATTCTTACCGCGGGTTGAGGATTTCGTCCAGCAAGCACAACTGGTGTGCTACCTGGCTCGCTTCCAGGACGTCGACCAAGCTGCTCACGGTGATCCCCAGCAGGCGCACGGACGCGCTCTTGGGAACGGCTCGGTCGAGTAACTCTGGTAGCAAGGCCGCGATAGCATCCACGCTTCCGATGCCCTCGGTCGCCGTATATGCTCGGGTGACCGTGGTAAAATCGGGAAAGCGCGCTTTGATATTCACGGTATGGCCCGCCAGGTTCAAGGCCTGGAGGCGGGCCGCAACTTGCGCGGCCATTTCCTGTAGCGTAGTCCGCATGACGCTTCGATCCTCCAAGTTTTTGGAGAAGGTGCGTTCGGTTCCCACCGACTTCCGCTGGCGGGACGGCTGTACCGGCCGCTCGTCGATCGCCCGCGCCACGTCGTAAAACCAGCCTCCCGACTTGCCGAAATGGGTCACAAGAAACTCCAGCGAGAGGTTCCGTAGATCCAAGACCGTTTCCACGCCCATCGCCGAGAGCTTTTTGACGGTTGCCGGACCCACGCCATGTAGCTTGCCAACGGGCAGCGGCGCCAAGAAAGCGAGGCCGCGCTCAGGTGGAATGACAAAAAGCCCGTGGGGCTTACGTCAGTCGGAGGCTAGCTTGGCGAGCAACTTATTGTAGGAGACCCCTGCTGAAGCCGTTAGCCCCGTTTCTTGATGGATGCGATCCAGGATCTCCCGAGCGATCTCGCCTGCCAGGGTTCCGTTGGCCGTTACGGCAGTCACATCCAGAAAGGCCTCATCCAGAGACAGGGGTTCCACCAGCGGTGTGTAACTGCGCAGGATGGCCATCACTTGGCGGGAGGCCTCCCGATAGGCTTCCATGCGGGGACGGACAAAGATGGCCTGGGGGCAGAGCGAACGGGCCTTGGCTGCGGACATGGCCGAGCGGATACCAAATCGTCGTGCCTCATAGCTGCACGTCGCAACGACGCCCCGGCCATTGGGGTCGCCACCGACAATCACCGGCAGACCACGGAGCTCTGGCCGATCGCGTTGCTCGACCGCTGCAAAGAAGGCATCCATATCCACGTGGATGATCTTGCGGAGCTCCGGGCTGCGCTCTGGTGTTGGGCTGGGCAATCGGTAACCTCCTCACCTGACCAGGAGAGTCTACCAGATGGAATCCTCTGACGATGACGGGGCAAGGATGTCTGTCGTTGCGCGAGGCGACCACCTGGGAGGCGATGCTGCTTGCCGAGCGCCAAGGGAAAGCGATAAATTCACCTTGATGCTCACGGTCGCAAAGAAAGCGGTCATTTGCTGCCGATGATAGATTGACAGCATCCGACCCCATAACCGACTTTCCTAGCGTCGAAAATAGGCTTGTGCATTTCCGTGATCTTAGAACATGCCTATGAACTATTCTCAGGGGACCTCGAAAAACCCGTTTCGCCAAAATTCTGATGCCGTTGAATCAGAGAGTTGCGCCGATGTCCATGCGGGAATTTGAGGTTATTCGAGGTGCCCCTCAGATGATCTGATGGGGCGGGTGCAATCCGACCAGCAATATTAACGCATTGCAGTTGGCATTTGCCCGCTGCGCGAAAAATGGGTTGCCCAACAATACTTATGATATTCATGGAGTGGCAGATTCCCATTGAAAATAGTTTAGAGGCATGTCTTAGAATCGATGTAAGATGCGGGTCACGACTTCGTACCTCAGCTTAGTCTCCCGCGCCTGCCCCCCAAAGGCTGTTACAGCAAGGTCCTTTAAATATGGAATCCCGGCCGACATTGCTGTCGTTAAGGCACCGCTAGCTAAATTGCCGGTATAACCCCCAACTAGTGTGCCGCCGAGGATCGCCAGCAGGAAATTCAACGTAGACGACCCAGTTCGCTTAAGCAGGGCTTTGTCTGCGTTTAACTCCTTGGCTAGGTCCTTAAGCCCACCCCGTATCGCTTCAGCCGCTAGTGATGATTCCGCGATACTCAACTCAGCAAGCATTTCGCGGAATCGATCCAGTAGTTCGGAATCCTTCCGGATTGCAACAACATCCTCCCATACCGCAGCGTCGAGCGCTGGAAGTTGAAGGAAATTATCTTGCGAAGGCTTGTCTGTATAGCTTTTCCCGTTTGACCGGACAAAATCATAGACTATGCGATCACCTGGCAGCGAAGGTTCAAAACGACTCGCCAGCCGGTCGGAGGTAAGCGCGTTTAGTAATCCGTATACCAGGATAGGCATCTTCTCACTTATCCAAAGAGGCGTTCCAGCTTTCGCTCCTGTTACGGGATGATCGTCTTGAATAGTGATGCGTATGCCAGACAAGCGCGTCCCGAGACTGTAATCATGTTGCGGATAAGCCGTTCCAACTTTGTCGACCAAACCGGACTCCTTAAGAGTCATCGCAGTTTCCTGAAATTTTGGGAGATCATCCTCTACCAGTCGCTCCCAGGAGTAGAAACCAATGGCACCACACTGTACGAGCTGTTCCAACTTGAGTAGGCGAGGTATCGCCACAGAAAAGATTGTCCTGAGTGCGTCTTTCCGCTGTGAAGCTGGTATTTGAGCCACATGTTTCCATCCGGTGTGGATAACGGGTGCATTTGTGAAGTAGGTGCTGCCTGAGTCTGGCATTTTTTCCCAAACACTGGCTGCACTTGGTGCAATTGCCGAAAAGACAGGGTCTGGGAGCCATACACGCTTAGAAAGAAGGATGGGGACGCTGAGCGAATCGAGACGGCGCTGCGGCTGGCTACTGAATAGATCGAGCCCATCCCGGATACCGGGGTTCAGTGACCCAATCTTTGGCTCAGCAGGAGACGTGTAGAGTGCCTCTATGTCTTCGAGAAGCAGATCCACTTCCCGCTTCTTAAAGGTTCGTGGCGTGGTAGGGTTCTTATCTAGGTTCCAACTTCTGATGAATTCGAAGATATCCATATTTTTGATGGGAGATTTTCGATGCTTGATTAGGACGGCCGTATATTTATGGCTTACGCAATGTCTGCCTTTGATCGATATTATCCGATCCTTGCGGGTGGGGCAATGTCTGCTTCCGCTGCGTACCTGTCGTTGACGCACCATTGGCGAGCCCGCTGTAAACCGTCTTGTCTGGCGTAACTATACCCGTTCTGGACTTTATTACCCGCGAGCGGGTCGGCCCGAGCGCGCCGTTTTGAACGAAAGCCGCAGGCCAAGCACCTGAAGCATGTGTCAACTGTAGTTGACAGGAGTCGCGGTGATGGTGGGCCCCTAAAACGGGATATTGTCGAACTCGTCCCCAGGGACCGGATCCATTCCCTTACCTCTGTCCGACTCACCTTGGCCGTCGCGGTCGTCAGCGTCGCCATCCCGTCGTCCACCAACCATCTGGAGACGGTCGCCGACGATCTCTGTGGTGTAGCGGTCCTGACCCTCTTTGTCCGTCCATTTGCGGGTGCGCAGGCGACCCTCAATGTAGACCATGCTGCCTTTGCGAAGGTATTCCCCCGCGACCTCGGCCGTCCGGCCCCAGAAAACTGCCCGATGCCACTCCGTACGCTCTTGCTTGTTGCCGTCGCGGTCTTTGTAGGTCTCGGACGTTGCCACGTTCAGGGTAGCGTTGGCGGTCCCGTCGGGCATGTACCGCATTTCCGGGTCCCGGCCCAGGTGACCGAGTAAAATGGCTTTGTTGACTCCAGACATGGCGTTCTCCTTGCGTTTCAGAGGCTGGGAAATCCGGCCTTGGGTGGGTATAGCATCGGGTTGTTGCGATGGGCGGATAGTGGGGATGGTAGCCAGATCAATGCACCCACGCGTCCCCCACCTGCGTCTCGACGGCGGCGGGCACTCCATAGGGCATCAGGAATCGGTTGGCGGCCTCCACCATAGTCTTTTCGACGATCTGCACTACCTCATCTACCCGACTTTCCGGGACCTCCAGAACCAGTTCATCGTGCACGAAATTGATGAGCATGGCCTGGATGTCCTGGGGCAGGGTGCCAATGGCCAGCAGTGCGATTTCCGCTCCCGTACCCTGATCCTGATAGTTGGCTGCGGACGTCAGCTTGGAAGAGAGGACTATCCTGCCGGACAGCGTGGACCAGCGATAAATCTTGCCGGTCAGGTCCGCCTCTACCGGATTGTACGGATTCAGGATCGGCTGCTTTTTTTGCACGAAAAACCGACGGATCAGCCAGTGCCACAGGCCAATCTCCGGGTACAGGCGGAACCAGGCTTCGTGGGCCTGGGCGGCCTCCTGCCCGGTCCATCTGAGCCCGTACCCCACCACCCCGAAGCGGTGCAGACCAGCCGGCTGCTGGCCGTATAGCGCACCAAAGTTGACGACCTTCGCCGCCTGCCGGGCGTCTTTCATCCGCTTCTTGAGGATGTCGGTTTCCTCTGCCGGGAGACTTTGCAGGTACTGCAATGGCGACATCCCCCGCAGGTCAAATTCTCCGGACTGAGCCCGCATGGCGATGGCCGTCAGCAAATGCGGATCCAGGCCGTGCAGGTACACTGCGCGGAAGGGTAAGCGTTGCGGGTCCCCTCCGGTTGCCTTGCGTAGGCGGGAAACCCACTTTGCCAGATCGCAGGCCGCGGACCGGGCGTAGTCCTCGATCGCGGCTTCGCCGAAAACGGGCGGATCGGTTTCTATCAGGCTATCCGGCGGGTCCGGATCGCCGCTTTTCAGATACGCTACCAAGTCCGGGCAGTGCTCCAGTATCCAGCCAATCCGCTTGCGGATTCGGGGAAGGCTTTTGTAGTGTGGGCTGTCCCGGCCGCGGGAAAGGGCGTCCACCACCACGGACAGCACCTCCCAGGCCCGCACCCCGAGCGCCGCGGCAATTCGCAGCTCGATGGAAGCAAAATCGGTGGCCACGATCCGGTGCCCGGGACGAGCCGCAAACACCCCCCGGAATCGGGGGTCCCGGGGTACCTGCTGCAAGGACGGATTGGTGGCGGAGGTCCGTCCGGTGATCGTCGTGACGCCGGTCAGGGGGTGGATACGCCCGTCCCGCGTGTCTCGCGCACAGGCGGCCAGCGTACACAGCATCGCCCGCTCTTTTACCGCGCCTTGCACGGCGGCCAGCAGCTTGACCACTTGGGAATCGGGATAGTCGAAGGCCAACTGCTTCGCGTCCAGCGTGATGGATTCCGCCGGGCCGTCGCCGCCCGGCGAGTGAAACAGGGCCGAATTGCCCGTCTCCTGCACGATGGCGTGCGCGATGGCCTCTTTTACGGGGGCGGTCAGCCCCTTGCTGGGCGATAGCAGATCTTCTATGGGGCAAATCTTCCAGGGCTCCGGGTCGGGGTGCTTCTTTGTGGGCTTGCCGGGCACCTCGATGGTCTGCCTCAGCTCGGGCGCGATCTCCAGCAGTTTCTCCGCCGCTTCCCGGGCCTCCCGAGCCAGATCCGCATCGAGAGCGGCAGCCCGCTCGGCGGACCAGGGCACCCCTTTGTGGTGCATCCGGGCTATGGTATGGAGCGCCGTTTCCAGGATCCGGTACGCCGGAGCCGCCCGGGCATCGCCATCCAGGGCTTGCAATATCTGGACGGCGTCCGCCTCTTCGGGCAGGTGCAAGAGCTTGCGGGCAATGCGCAGAGGGGTTTCCACGTCCCCCATGCAATACTCCCAGTGCGCCCGGGTGAGCCGGTCCACCATCCAGTTGTGTGGCTTCTGGTAGGATTTGTCGAGGCTTTCCTGCAGGTAGAGCAGGGACAGAGATTGCAGGGACAGCGCCCCGCCGTCGCCGTCGTCCTGTTTTTTGCGGGACAGCTTCCCTTGCACATAGTCCCAGAGGGCGTCCCGTATGTTCCACTCGTGGATCCCGTTGGTGACCAGCGCCGCCTGCATCTCGTACAGGGCCTGGGGCCGGTGCGTCGTGGCCAGCAACAGGGTGTCGATGATGCGCCGGGGCCGGACCTCTGGATGCAAGGCCAGCATCCAGGCGTAGTCGAAACCCAGGTTATGGCCGATCCATACCTTGTCGTGGAGGGCTCCGGCCAGTGCGGCCCGGTGGTCTTCCATCAAACGGGCCAGATCGAAAGCCACCCGATACCCGTCTTGTGGGACGTAGAGGGATAGCACCCGTGCCCTGGGCCGGATGTCCAGGGAGCAGCCGGCTACAAGCAGTTCTTTGATGGTTTTGTCTCCGATCTTCTGCGAGAAGGCCGGTGCCACCGGGTGATCATAGGCCGAGAGGGCCGTCGTCTCGACGTCGAGCACCACGGCATCGGCAGCGGACAGCACGGCCAGGGTCTCCGGCAGGCGCTCGGATCCTGCAAACGCTGCCTCCTCCGCGGCCGCTGGCGAAAAGCGCTCTTCCTCCAATGCGGTAAACCCGGGTTCCAATACCGGGGATCGCACCGTCGGTTCCCCCAGATCATCGAGGCCCAGGTGCGGATCCGTATCTTCTTCGTTTTCCCAGGTACCCCCGGGATCTCTGGATAGATCCAAGCCGTTTCCATCGTTCGCCGCCAGCTGGATAGGGGTACCCACGGAAGATTCAAAATCCTCCGCCTGGGTTCCTTTGACATAGGTCAGCGTCCTGGTCGCGTTGTCCCAGACGGCGTCTCCAAGCGCGATATCCATGACTTCATCCGGGGTAAAAATCCGGTTGCCCACCACCACTACGCAGTTCATCAGAATTCCTCCTGCTGTTCCCGACGCCTGGACGAACCAGGCCCACGGGTAGGTATAGCCGCGGGTTGTTGCGATGCGCAGACAGCGGGATTTTCCCGCGGGGATCCGGGGATCGAAGGGCTTGGTGACGAATCGCAACGGATCCCGGCTATACCCGGAAAGGCGGTCGGCATCGGGACGCAACGAATAGCCGCTATATGTACATAAACCTTGCGCAGGTGACAGAGATGGTCGAAAAGCAAACGCTGCAAAATCTCGCGGAGGCCGACCTTGCGCGGTCGGGCCTGACGCTGGCCGATGTTCGGGGGGCGCAGGTCCTGGATCATGTCGCGGCCCGGGCCGCTCTGCGACGGGACCGGGAGCAACGCATCCACGCCGAAGGCGCGTACAGCATCCCGTACTACGCTCTGAAGGGAGCGCCGATGGCCGATCAGGATGTCCCTTTTTTGCGGCTGCGCCTGCTGGGGGCCCACGATGGGGAAACGCCCCGCTATCTGGCCCCCTCGGGGTCAGGCTCACACGTCTATGTTCCGTCTCAATTCCTGGATGCCCTGCCCCACGCCTCTGCGGGGGTCGCCGTGCTCACCGAAGGGGAGAAAAAAGCCATCGCCGGGTGCAAGGCCGGCATCCCGACCCTGGCCCTGCCCGGCATCCGCATGTTCCGGAACCCGCTTGGAAAAGACGAGGAAGCAAGACGGGGCCTGCTCCCCGAGCTGGCCGACCTGCTGCACCGGTTGGTGGAAGACTACGGGCTCCACACCCTGATTGTCCTCCTCGACTCCGACGGCAGGCCCCTCAAGAAATCCGAAGTCCCGCTGGAACGGATCGACAGCTATACCGGATTGAACGGCGGGCGATATGTCCTCAACGCCGACGTGTACTTCGCCGCGCTTCAGGCGGCGAAGCTCATCCGGGGGACTATCACGGGATTGCGGGTATCCGCCGGATGGGTGACCCCGGCCCAGGAAGGCAAAGGGAAGTCCCGCACGCTCCGCCATCGAGGCCTCGACGACCTGCTAGTCGATGCGGGAGAAGACGCCGGCCAGGCGTACTCTGCCCTGATTGCTCCACTGGTGGAGCGGGCCACCAACACGGATGCCACGGCGCGGGACGGAGGATACCTGCCGCTGGGCATGAGCAGCGATAGCCACGCGGTTGTGCTTTGGTCGCGGCCGCAAGACAACCTCATGACGGTTTCCCTCTCGGCCCTGACGCAGCAGCCCATGCTGGTGGCCATCATGGGCAGGGGGTATTTCGAGAGCCACTATGGGGACCTGGACGCGCACGGCAATCCCCGCTTCGACGCAGCCCGCGCCGGGCGGGAGATCACCGACGCCTGCATCACCCGGGGAGTTTTTTCGGAAGAAAGCCGGGTGCGGGGTTGCGGGGTCTGGCACGATCCGGACCTGGGTGGTCTGGTCATCGTCCGCCGGGACGGGGCGCTCGACGCCACAGGCCAGCCGGTGGAGCGGCTGGCGGAGGACCGGCGCAACATTTACACGGCCCAGGGCAAGAATCAGCCACCGTCCTACGTCCGGGCGGGCGAGGCGGAATACGACCAGGTGCTTCGCCGAATCCTGGGGGATTTCGGCACCTGGAATTTCCGCTACCGGAGTTCCGCCCTCCTGGTCCTTGGCTGGGCCTTGTCCACGGTGTTTCTGGGAGCCCTGGAAGCCCGGCCGAGCATCTGGCTGATCTCGCCCAGAGGCTCCGGCAAATCCACCTTGCTGGATTATCTGAACCACGCTCTGGGCGGCTACGCCTGGTTCACCGACATGGGCAAGGAATCCACCCCCGCCGGCATCCGGCAGGCGCTGGAGAGCAGTTCTTCCCCGTGCATCCTCGATGAGCTGGAGCGGGAGGCAACCAGCCAATCCGCGAGTGCGGCGCAGAACGCGGCCGGGATGCTCTCCCTCATGCGCTCGGCCTACAGCGCCCGCGGCGACGTGCGCAAGGGCACGTCCGACCAGAAAGGGCGCAGCTTCCGTATCGCCACAAGTTTTGCCCTGGGGTCCATATCGGACCCCACGCTCGAACCGGCGGACGCCAGCCGCATCGTCCGGATCTACCTGAGACCCCTCATCACCCGGTCCAGGCAACCAGCGGTTCTGTCCCTGAATGAGGCCCGGATACTCTTCTGGGGAACGATCCAGCGCTGGGACCGCTTCAGGAAGGCCCTGGACGCCTTGAAATCGGAGTGGCCCCATCTCTCCCCCGGGGGAGATGCCCGCGAGGCGGACACCTTCGGAACGCTCATCGCCGCCGCATGGACGGCTGGAGCCATGCCGGGAGTGCCCATGCAGGACATGGCGAAGGCCGTCATGTACGACCACGCCGAACAGGTGACCGAAGCCCGGGAGCAGGCCAGCGAGGCCGAAATGTTTCTGCAGGCGCTCTGCTCGGCGATCCTGACCATCGAAGAGACCGTCAGCACCGAAAACGGTGACGACCGGGTACAGCGGGTCACCGATACGGTGGGGGAGACCATCGCCCGTGTGCTGCGAAAGCCCACCCCGGACCCCGATGACGAAAAAGCCCTTGCGATGGCGGGAATGGCCGTCAAGACGACGGGAGATAGTCCATGTTTGGCTGTGGCGGTGCGCAACCCGGGCCTGGCCAATTTGCTTCGCGGGACCCGATGGCACGCGGACGGATCCTGGGGGTCGGCGCTTCGGGAAGTGCCCGGCGTAGAGAAAAAAGTCGCGTGGCTACGAGGGACATCGGTGAAGGTGTATCTCATACCGGTAGCGGCCTTGCCGATCGTGTTGGATGCAGATTCGGGGGAGGCCCCACATCCCAGACATCCGGTGGCCAGTCTCCTGATGTAGCTGTGAGTTCCAATCACCTGCCTTGACCGCCTGATGGGCGGTCTTTTTTTGCTGCCTGGAGCCTCTCAACGACCGACCCCCTTACCGGTCTTACCAAAAGCTATACCAGATGGTAAGGGAGTTTTTCTTTATTTTTCAGATACCTTACCGCCCCTTACCGGTCTTACCGCTTTTGACACCAAAATATGGAGAAAAAAATTTTTCCGAACCTCTCCCCTATATGAGAATCAGTTCCATCTAAAAAACGAAATTTTTCCTCGCTACGAGTGTCATTTTGCGGTAAGGGTGGTAAGGATGGTAAGACCTATGAAAATTAAGACATTTTTCCCTTACCATCTGGTATAGCTTTTGGTAAGAGTGGTAAGGTTGTTGAAAAATAAAGGATTGTTTATCGCCAGAATGCAGGCTGCCATGCCGGACGCCGCGCAGCCCCTGGCCGCAACGCCTCTTGGCTATACCACCATGGAACTCACAGCCAAGGAGATCACCATGGAAAAGCGCATTTCCCAGAACCAGGACCTGGAAATAGCCCGTTTGCTGCCCATCCAGACTGCGGATCTGGACCAGGAAGCCCTCCCGACCGCCAATGCCCGCGATCTGCACAGCTTTTTGGAGGCGGGCAAGGACTTTTCGACCTGGATCAAGGACCGTATTGCCAAGTTCGGATTCATCGAAGGGCAAGACTATGTTTGTATTGAAAGTTTGAGCTCCCCAAATTTGGGGAGCTCAAAATCCCGCGCCCAGCGCACCATCGAGTACCTGCTCACCCTCGACATGGCCAAGGAGCTGGCCATGGTCGAGAACAACCACAAGGGCCGGGAAGCCCGGAGGTACTTCATCGCCTGCGAGAAGGCGTTGCGGGAGCGGCCCCGCAAGCCCTCCTGTGGAATTCCCGACTTCGACCCCCAGGAAGTAGAGCGGGTAAGCCGGATGGCCCGGCTCGTTGAATCCTATGCCCGGAACTTCCGGGCCATGGGGATGGGCTTGCCCGACCGGCAGGAAGCCCTCCTCAACGCCATGTGGGACCATCACGGGATAGATCTGCGGGCGTTTCTGCCGAAGGAGCGCGCTGCTGAGCGGGGTTGGGAAACTGACCGATCCGGGCTCCGAGATCCGGAGGCCTTCCTGAGAGCGTTGATCTGTGCCCCGTTGCGGAGAGGTCCAGAGACGACGCTGGTAGGCCATGCCTTGTATGAATCGGCTATGTGTGAGGATCTTGCCAGTAAACACGCCCTTGCCCTTGTGGGTCTGGCCGCAAAGTGGCGAAACGGCCTCCCCTACCTTGTGGTGGCGGTACGCAGTCCTGAACTTGCTGAGGTGCTCAGCGGTACCCTCTGGCATCGCAACGGATCCTGGCGGGAACCGTTGCGAGCGTTGCCCGGTGTGGAGAAACGCGCAGCGGCTTTCCCGGATCGCATCGTCAAGACGTATTTCGTCCCTTGGGAGGCCATCCCTTTGCGTTCGCTGACCGGATAGAATGGTTTGCCATCTTGAACACCTGCCCTGGCCGCCTTGCTGGCGGCCTTTTTTGCGGGCTATCGCAACACGCTCTGGCTATACCGACAGGAACTAGGAATCCTGGAGCGTTGTCATGAAGAAAACCAGCACACCGAAGCCCAGCAAAAAAGACCGGGCGGCCCGGGTCCTGCCGGCCACGGACTTGACCCTCGCCCTGCTGGAAGCCCGTCTGTTTCTGGAGCAGGGCGTCCCGCCCGCCCCGCCAGGCGTCTTGAACGCCACGATCGTGGCCGGGCTGCTGCGGGATGCGGTCATCCGTCCCGCCCTCGATAGCCTGGCCTTTCTGCACATGTCCCAGGCCCACGATCTCACGGTGCGAAATGCGCCGTGGATAGCGGATAACCCGGAGGCTCCGCGTAAGCCCGAGGGATACCTCCCCATGTTCCAGTCTCCGGCCGGATTCCTGGTCGGATGTCTGCTCTTTCACTATCTGGTCCTGCTGACGGATCAGTCCACCCATGCGCACCGGACCTACCGGGCGGCGGCGGAAGGGCAGCGGCTGGTGATCGACGTGGACATGGCGAAGCCCTCCATCCAGATTTATCTTCCCGAGCCGGTCGCCCTGGCGATAGGGCACGCGGTAGCCTCGCACCACATCCTCGGCAAAAGCGTTGCGTAATCCCGGCTACCGATCCCAGCCGGCTCCGGCTATACCCCGGTACGTGGGCTATACGCACTGGAAACCGGAGAACCCCAATGCTGGAAGACGATTTTCACACCCTCGCGGCGGCGGCAACCGCCCGCCTCTTTGCCAACTTGGTTTTGGTCGCCCAGGAGACCAGCCCTGTGGATCGGCAGGAGGATTTCGACGGCCGTTGCCGGGATCTGCTGACCGACCTGCAGTCCGGCCTCGATGCCTGCTTGCAAGATCCCGGCGAGCGGGAGCCCTACATTTTTGCCCTGCATTACTGCGACGCAGCCAAGGGCAGGTATTGGCACGACCCGGTGGCCTTGGCCATGGAGGCCGGACTCAGCCACCTCGCGCCTGCTTTCGAGGAGTTGTCTCAAACTCCAGCCGAAGCGATCCGGGGCTGGCTCCAAGCGCACGCGGACAAGCCGCATACCCTGGCCTGGCTGTCCGAGCAGACCGCCGCTTTGATGGTGGCGGACGCCTCCACGCAAACCGTTCAGTGAAAGGGGGATCCATGTCTGAACTCGATGACCTGGAGGCGGTGGCGTCCGGAGCACCCTCACCGTGTCCGCAAGAGCCAAAACCCGCGCCCACGCTGGATGGAATCCTGTCTCAGGCCGAAGCCGCGGGACACCCGAAATCCGCTCTGGAGACCCTAAGGTCCCACGCGGATCTGATTCGCCGCATATCCAGGATAGCGAAGATCGACCTGGACGCTGAAATACAAGCCGTCTGGGATCATCTGCCCAACTTCCGGCGGGCTCGGGCAGAGCGGGAGCGTCAGGCGGCATCCCAGTCCACCTGCCCGGCCGAGCGCGCGGCGCGTTTACGCCACGCCGAGCAGCTGGCAACACAAGCGCAGAATCTGGCCAGCCCAAGCGCGGAAAATCGATTCCGGGCCCGTGCCCTAGTGACGGAGTTGTCCATCCGCCTTGCCGCCCGGCTGCGCGGTATCGAGGTGTCCCTGCCGAACGTGGAACCGTCGAGCCTCAGGACCTTCGAGAAGACCTTTCAGGATCATACGCGGGGAGTCGAGGCCTCCGGGATGTCCCGTCAGGACGCCCAGCACACGGCCCGTCTGGCTTTTCTGCAAGCCTTGGTCGAGGCGGACGCCACCCCGGACGATCCGGCAGGCTTGCGGGCGGCTATCGTGCGATACCGCAAGAACACGACCCGGGACTATGGGGTGGAGCCCGGCCATCTGCACGACCAACCGCTGTCCGAGACGCCGCAAGCGATTGAAGTCCCGGCTCAGGTTGAATCCGAGGCCCTGGATACGGATCGGGCCATCGCGGTATCCCGGCTATCCCGATCCCTGTCCCTGGCCGCCGCCGCGGAACTCAACCCCAGGCATTACGCCATCTACCGGGTCCTCTCCGAAAACACGCATCTGTTCGATTGGCGGCTGGGGCCGGACGGGAAACTCGTCTTCGTGAAGCGCGACGGAGCCGGGCGGGGCGAGAATATCGCCGTCCAGGTCATGCAGGAGGTCGGCGGGTATGCCGGCCGAGGGGCGGCCTACCGTGCCGTTCACGACACACTGGACCGTCTCGGGGAAGCTCTCCATAAGTACGGCCGTTACGTCACCATCGAGGGGATTCCTGTCGAGAAGCGGACTCGCGCCACCGACCGTCTGACGGCGAGCCGGAAGCAGGTGATGGAAGCGGCCAGAACCCCGCGGACGCCGGCCGAGGCCGTTCCGGTATCCCGGAAGCAGGAAGCCGCCGAGATCGAATAGGCGTCCGCCGACCCCTTCCAGGCCCGCCCACCGTGGCGGGCCTTCTGCGGCCGTTAGCTCAGCATTTCCGCTTCGACACGGACAATGTATTCCTTCGGCTTCCCACACCCATTGGACGCTTTCGTCGGGGCGAGGATGCCCAACTCTACGAAGCGACTGACACACCGTTTCGCCTGAGTGGTGGAGCATCCGGCCTGCTGCGCCACCACCCCGACCACTCCGTCAAATATCCATTGATCATTCCCCCGCACGGTCTGTTCCAGGATGGCCAGCAGCAGCGTGGCGCATCGAGGCGACAGGGTGAGGCCATCCGCGGCCAGTATCCGACCCCGGATGCTGGACGGAAGGTTTTCCTGCCCCGCTATAATCCTTCGCTCCGGCCTCGGCTCCGCCGAGGCCCCCGATCCAGCGCGGACAATGTATTCCTTCGGCTTCCCACACCCATTGGACGCTTTCGTCGGGGCGAGGATGCCCAACTCTACGAAGCGACTGACACACCGGTTCGCCTGAGCGGTGGAGCATCCGGCCTGCTGCGCCACCAGCCCGACCACTCCGTCGAAGATCCATTGATCGCTCCCCCATGTGGTCTGTTCCAGGATAGCCCGCAGTAATGTGGCGCACTGAGGCGATAGGGTGATGCCTTCCGCAGCCAGAATCCGACCCTGGATGATGGGTGGCAGCCTTTTCCGCCCCGCCATCACCCGTTCCCGATCCCAGGTTTTCTGTTCCAGCGTCTTTTTCCGCTTCATGCCTGCGCTCCCTAGTTGGTACCACAAATGATAGCGTGAACGGTTCACGCTATCATAAACGATACCGACTGTTAAATTTTAGCGGAAATCATGGAACGCAAGATAAAGATCCGCACGGGTTTGGTATAGCTTTCCCGTGCGGGTCCTATTTCCGTTTGATTCGGCGCCTGCTCGACCTTTGGCTACAGCCCATCTCCTACCGATCGCCACGGCGCCTGGCTATACCCAAACGCAGCGTATTTTGGGAGATAGCTCATGCCAACCGTCATCATTGCCGAAAAGCCGTCCATGGCTCGCGCCATCCGCGAGGGTCTTGGGGCACAGGCCCGCAACTATGAGATCACCAACGCCTTTGGTCACATCCTGGAGCAGGCGGAACCCGACGCCTATCTGCCCGATTCTGTCCCCAAGACGGCCAAGGGCAAGAAGGTCTGGCGAATGGAGGACCTGCCGATCATGCCTGCCGAATGGAAGAAGTTTCCCAAGCGGGACGCGAAAGACCAGCTCCAGAAAATCGGGAGTCTCTTGAAGACGGCGGATACCGTCATCAACGCGGGAGACCCGGACCGGGAAGGGCAACTGCTGATCGACGAGATTCTGGAGCATTTCCGCTATCGCGGCCGCGTCCAGCGGGTGTGGCTCAAGGCCCTGGATACCGAGAATGTCCGCAAGGCCTTCGCCGCCCTGGAGTCCAACGAGAAATACCGGCCCCTGAGGGATGCCGCCGAGGCCCGCAGTCAATCCGACTGGGTGGTGGGCATGAACCTCTCCCGCGCGGTGACCGTCAAGTCCGGGGACCTTTTCCCTTTGGGCCGGGTGCAGACGCCCACCCTCGCTTTGGTGGTCCGGCGGGATCTGGCCATCGAGCATTTCGTTCCCCGCGACTACTTCGAGGTCTTTGCCCAGTGCCAGCACGCCAATGGAGCGTTTCTGGCGAAGTGGGAGCCCAGAGGGACGGACGGCCCAGGCTTTGATGAGGAAGGCCGGCTGATCGACCGGAAACTGGCCGATGCGATAGCCGCCAAGGCCAGCGGGCCGGGCCGGGTATCGCGTTTCGAGTCCCGGGAGCAGAAGCAGGCGGCACCGCTGCCTTTCAGCTTGTCGGCGCTCCAGAAGGTGGCCTCCGCCCGTTTCGGCATGTCCGCTCAGCAAGTGCTGGATACCTGTCAGGCGCTGTACGAGAAGAAGGTCACCACCTACCCGCGTACCGACTGCCGCTACTTGCCGGAAGAGCAGCACTCCGACGCGCCCAGAATCCTGCGGGCCTTGCCGGTTCCTGACGCGATCAAAGGAATGTTGGATACCGGTCGCAAGCACGCCGCGTGGAACAATGCCAAGATTACGGCACACAACGCCATCATTCCGACCGGCCAGAGTGCCGCGGGACTCGGCGGGGACGAGGCGAGGCTCTTTGAGCTGATCTGGAAGTCCTATGTGGCGCTGTTCCTGCCGGAGTACCGCTACCGGAGCCTGTCGGCCCTGGTGGATCTCGGGGGCGAGACCTGGAAGGCCACCGGCCGCCAGGATATCGACCCGGGCTGGAAGCGCCTCTATGGGAATATCTCCCTCGATGAGGAAGAAGGCGACGACGAAGCCAGGGCACCGCTCCCGGTCCTGCAAACCGGAGATGCGGTGCGTGGTCAAGGCGGGCAGGCGCAGGCAAAGCAGACCAAGCCGCCAGCACGGTTCACCGACGGCTCGTTGATCGAGGCCATGTCCAACATCCACAAGTTTGTGGAGGACCCGGCGGCGAAGGCGAAGCTCAAGGAGACCTCCGGTCTCGGGACGGAAGCCACCCGTGCCAGTACCATCGAAGGGCTCATTCAGCGGCAGTATCTCCAGAAGAAAGGTAAGCAGTTGATCTCCACGGCGAAGGGCCGCGCCCTCATCGCGTATCTGGAAAGCCAGGATCTGGCCGAGTTTGCGGATCCGGCGACGACGGCTCGTTGGGAAGATTTGCTCTCAGCCGTGGCCGAAGGCCGGGTTCCCGCCGAAAAGCTGACGGCGGCGGTTGCGGACACGGTGCGGGCCGCCGTGGCCAGGCTCAAACAGGGAGCGGCCCTGGCCGCCCCAGCAGGCGGCGGCAAGCAAAACGCCGCCACCCTCCCATGCCCCCTCTGCAAGGGCGACGCGACCGTCCGGCGTCTGGAGTCCAAGACGAAAAAGGGGCTTTTCTTCTGGGCCTGCTCCAACCAGGATGCCCACCCCTTGCTGGCCGACGACCACGGCAAGCCGGGGGAACCTTTTGGCACACGGCAACCAGATAACCGGACCTACGACAAGGGACCGGACTGTGCCCATTGCCATGGTACGGCCACCCAGGCGCGGGCCACGTCCACGGGCAAGCCCTATTACCGCTGCCCTTCCTGTAGCGCCGCCTTCTGGCCGGATCGGGACGATCCGTTGAAATTGGGAACCGAGTGGCCGAAGCAAGAGCCGGCTTCTGGGTCCCGAACGGTCCGGGCCGGCAAACCGAGGAAACGCGCATGAGCGGTCTGCTGATCCTCGCCCGTCCCCATACCTCGCTGCTGGATGGACCCCGGCTGGCCTGGTGGTTGACCCATGCCGTCGGGATGCGCGGGGCGCTGTTCCCCATCGATCCCGATTACGCCCGCCACCCTGTCTGGTCCCGCTTGCTGCGGACTTACGGGCGCATGGCGGGGGGACACCGGATGATAGCCCTAGATTCGGAAAGCCCCTTCGGTTTGCGGACCCTGGCAAGGGCTTTGCGGGGCGGAAACGCCGTGGCGCTCTTTCCGCAGGGAACCGGACTTCGGGAGGGACCGGATCGCCCGGACCGCCCGGGCGCCCAATGGCTCATCCGCCAGACCTGCCCCGATGTCCTCGCAGTGCGTGCCGGGCCAAGGGGTTTTGTCGCGGAGAAAGGAGAGGAGCGCCATGCGCCGGGTATCGAATTTAGCCTTTAACCGGGAGTTCCCCGCGGCGACCGGGATGACCGGACTGCCCGCCGAGAATGCGGTCTTTCTGCGCCGGGATACCCGTAATCCCTATGACCCGGACGCGGTAGGCGTTTGGCTCGATACCCGGCCAGACGTTCCCGTGGGCTGGCTTTACCGTAAGGACAATAACCGCCGTGCCGTGCTTCAGGCGCTGGATCAGGGCAAGGTCCTGCAAGGCCGGGTGCAGATCCGTACCCCGGGCGCCAACGGGCAAAAGATCGTGGTGTTCTGGCTGTGACGCCGGAGGTGAAAGAGCGGGCAACGCGGTTATTGCAGGACCCGCGACGGTATCTACCCCTGCTGTACGCCGCCTATTCCGTGGATCCAGAGACGCAGCTGGCCGACTGGCTGGCAGCAAGCCTGGGCGACGAGGCGGAGATGCTCGTCAAGCGCCTCCTGCTGGAGGGATTTTACCGGACGCGGAAGGAAGACCTGATCGGCTATGCCCGTCGTCGTATCCTGGAGGAATGGGGTGATGCAGAAGACGAAATCCGACTTTCAGAATAAGCCGTACATTCCGCCCCGCGCCCTGCGCAAGGACACGCCGGGCGGCACGGTCTGGGTGCCGCGCTGGAGGTGGGCCGGGAGGCTTTTTGGAAAGGCCATGCAACTTCCTCCGGCTCCCGAACCGGCTATGGGGGAAAGTCCCGCCGCCATTGCCGAGGCGCTGGAGCGTGGTCCCGCTTCCCGATCCAGTCCAGAGCAGGGGAGCCCCTCCAGGGAACCAGAGGCCCAGCCGACGCAGCCAAAGGCCAATGCGGGCGAAGCGGAGCGAGGTGTGCCGGAGCCCTGGGGGGCCTGGGCCTATCCGCTGCTTGGGGTCCTGTCTGCATTGGTCATCGCCTTCGCTCTGGGTACCGGCTACGGGTACCTCCTCGCCGTTGGGCGGCCGCCCCGCTGGCTGTCGAGTGGAGCCGTGGGCGCGTTGCTGATGGCCCCGTCCGGGGCGCTGCTCCTGTTGCTGTCGGGCCTCGCCTGCCTGGTGCAGGCCAGGGACGATCGAGTTACCCGGCGCATCTGGCAGGTTACCGGGTTCCTGCTGCTGATGCTGTTTCTGCTGGTGACTTTCTGGGGACTCTTGTGAGCGAGAAGCGATCTGATACGTCGGTATCGGGCAAATCCTTCGTTCGCGGCCGTACCATCGAGGAAGAGGAACGGCGCGGCCGGCCTCAGGCGGCCCGCGTCCTGCGCCGGATCACGGCGGAGCGGCGGGCGCTGCCCCGATCGATGACCGGGGCAAAGGCGGTATCGGGCATCCTGTCTGGCCGCCGAGCGCTCAAGCCCGCGCCGAGCGGTGCGCCGAATGCCGGAGCCGCCCGACGGGCGACGGTGAAGGTCAACTACGTTCCCAACCGCAAGCAGGGACAGTGGGCGGCCCATGGGAGTTATCTGGAGCGTGAGGATGCCCAGAAAGATGGCGAGAAGGGGCATGGCTTCGATGCCAAGCAGGATAAGGTTTCGCTTGCATCCCGGTTGCAAGACTGGCAGTTGGCTGGTGATCCCCGATTGTTCAAGGTCATTCTGGCCCCGGAAGACGGCGACCGGCTGGACTTGCGGGAGTACACCCGCGACTACATGGCCCGGCTGGCTCCGCACCTGACCGGGCACCCGGAAAAGGTCGAGTGGGCCGCCATTGATCACTACAATACCGGGCATCCGCACGTGCATCTGCTGATCCGCGGCAATAACGGCTTGCAGATCGCCCCGGACCTGATCCGGAAGGGGATGCGCGATCTGGCGTCGGAGGTGGCTACCGAGCGTCTGGGCTATCGCTCCCCCGCCGAGGTCCAGCGGGCAAAAGAGCAGCAGATAGATGCCCGCAAACTGACGCCACTGGACCGGGAGATCGAACGGCAGGCTAAGCCCTTGCCCGATGGGATGTCTTTTCTTGCCGAGGTGGTCCGGAAACCCCGAGACCGGGGTTACGCCGACCAGCGACTGCGGATGCGGCGGCTGGAGTCCCTGGAGCGGCTGGGGCTGGCCCAGAAGATCGCTTCCTCCACCTGGGCGCTGGAGGCGGGCTGGACCAAGGCGTTGCGGGAACTGGAAATCCTGCAGACCCGCACGAAGATGGTCGCCCATGCCCGCGCCCTCATGACCGAACCCCGCTGTCCGCCCCAGGTGACCAGGCTCCGGCCGGGGGAACGCCTGGTAGGCCGGGTGCTGGGCACCGGCCTGGACGAGCAGTACGACCGCAGCTACATCCTCATCGAGGGCACCGACTATCGGGCGCACATCGTCTATCAGAACGCGGCCATCGAGAAAGCCCGTGCGTCCCAGGACCTGCAACTGCGGCATCTGGTCGCCATCGAGGGCAAGTCCTTCGAGAGGGACGGCAAGACCATCTCCTACTCCGCCGTCGAGGACTATGGGCTGACGATCCCAGATAGGCCGGGCCCGGTGCGTATCCCGGAAAAGGCTCTGGACGACGCGCTGAATGCCGGGATGGAACCCGCCCAGGAAGCGAGCACCGGCTTCCAGCGGTACTGGCACGAACAACTTCTGGATCGGCAGCGTCAGAAGGCGCAAGAGAAGCAGAGGGCAGAGCGGGAGAAGCAGAAGCAAGAACGGGAATCCAGGAAGGCTGGACCGGACCGCAACGATGTTGAACTGGAGTGACACCGATAGCTATACTGACCTGGAGCACCTGACAGGCGGTACCCACGGAGTCATACCGCCGGAGCGTCAAAGGGTTTGGACAGCAAAAGACTGAAAGCGGACATTGGGAACCTATGCCTCAAGCAAGGGGCGCATGGATATGGTTTGTGAGATTTTTGTGTGCAAGAGGAACTGATCTGCACTCGATTAGAGCCGATCAATAAACCCAATGGCGATATGCGAGCCATCGCAGAAGGGCTTGTTCTTGGACGCACCACATCGGCATAGCGTAACGCGATTACGGAGTTCATAGGCGAAACCATCGACGCCATAGATCTGAACGTAGCCTCGGAGCCAGATTGGGCCAGAGCAGTGTTGGTCAGGATCTTCAATCAGCGCAATAGAGGGCTCGAAGGCCTTCTCAACAGCCTCGCCTGTTTTGTCGTCCCAGGCGACGAGTCGACCTGATGGACAGTCGCACGTCTGGGTAACGAAATGCTGCTGGGACGTTGGGTGGTCTGTTTTTAAGACGAGATTCCAGACTTGTCCATTGGGATCACAAAAACGTGCGGCTGAGCACAGGCTCTCGACATCTGTGAGCGACATAACCGGACCCGGAATGCGCTTTGCTTGGTCTAAATAGGCCCGGCGATCGGCCGTTTCCGTACCGTCAAAGCCCACTCGTTGATGCGAGCCGTCACAGAAAGGTTTGTTTGTCAAGCAGCATCATCGGTTGAACAGCCATTAGCGCAGAATATTGAACAGTCTTCCAAAGCATTACTGGCAGATCAACCATTTGATATAAAATGGTCAAATGCGCGTTCTGGCATGCCTCGACATGGTCAATGATGCCGCTGATTTCATCTTAAATCTGTTCAATCCGTGGCGCTGTTTGACAGCCATCAAAACCTAACTCAAGAAACATTTTCTTGTTTTCCTGCAGTTCCTCGCGGATTTTTGCCGTTACCTGTACATGGGGGAGATGCGCGAAATCCCCCGTTTGAAATGCGGTTCCCACGATCGCTTCAAAATGCTGCAGCGTTTGCACTGGATGCGGCGATGATAGCCATGCCGCCGCTTCTCCCGCGCTCTCCGGCGTCAGGATTGCTATAGGTACATAGTGCACGGTCAACTTGCCTTCCCATATGAGCGGGGCTTCGTTTTCATAAAGGGCATGACAGTACGGGCAGTTTGGGTCCTGAAAATCATAAATAACCGGTCCGCCGTGACCATCCTGGATATACGTTAAGGAGTCTCTGATTTAGCCATCTGATACAATGGGCTGACCGAGTAGCGAGGAGATGCTATCCATGTCCGGACAGATAACCTTTGCCGAGGAGCCCAGCCTGTCGCGACGCCGCAAGCAGACCAAGCGAGAACGCTTTCTGGCCGAGATGGATGCCGTGGTTCCCTGGGCCAGGCTTGTGGCCTTGATCGAGCCGCACTACCCCAAGGGGGGCAGCGGCCGCAAACCTATGCCTTTGGAGCGGATGCTGCGGATCCACTTTCTCCAGCAATGGTTCGGCTACTCCGATCCGGGGATGGAAGAGGCCCTGTACGAGGTTCCTCTGCTCCGTCAATTCGTCGGTATCGACTTGGGTCGGGACTTCGTTCCCGATGAGACCACGATCCTGAAGTTCCGCCGCTTACTGGAGCGCCATGCGCTTGCCCAGGCCATCTTTGCCGAGGTGCAGTCCGTGTTGCAGGAGAAAGGGCTCTTGCTGCAGGAAGGCAAGACCGTGGATGCCACCTTGATTCACGCCCCGAGCTCCACCAAGAACCGAGACCGCAAGCGGGATCCAGAGATGAGTTCCACCAAGAAAGGGAATCAGTGGTATTTCGGGATGAAGGCGCATGTGGCAACGGATCTCCAAGGTATCGTACAGGCGGTGGACTTCACGGCGGCCAAGGTACCGGATCATCAGCGGCTGGAGGGGCTCCTTACCGGAGAGGAGTCGGTGGTCCTCGCTGACCGGGGCTATGACTATCCCCAGGTGCATGACACGCTGGTGGCCCGAGGCATACGGAACGCGGTAGCGCGGCGACGCTATCCTGGGCAGAAAACCGGCTTGGCGGCCCTCAAGCGCTACAACCGCGCCATTGCCCGGATCCGTGCCCGGGGAGAACACGCCTTCCGGGTGCTGAAGTGCCAATTCGGTTATCAGCGAACCAGATATCGGGGTCTGGCCAAGAACGGTGCTCAACTGACCACGCTCTTTGCCTTGGCCAATCTGTACATGCTGAGGAGATATCTCCTGGCCGCGTAGGGAGTGGTGTGCCCAATATCCAATAATTCTCCAGAAAATGGGGGAATTTGACGGATAAGTGACCTGATAGCAACGTGCTTAGGTCAATACTGGGGACAAGGCGCACCTTTTTAGGCTAGGTCAGAGCTTCCTTAACTGTTTCGGCAGCGTCTGCGTCCACAGCTTTTGCTCAACGGTTTGCTGGCCAGTTGCCAAAGTACTGGCATCGGCCGGGGTAAAGACCACCAAAGACAGGCTGGCGGCTAACAGTATGCTGAAGAGAACTTTTGTGTGCATGCGGATTGTCATCGCTCGGCGCATTCTAAAAGGACAGGAGCTGATAGCCATCCGCTATCAGACGCGTCAATTCCGAACCAATGGCTTTTGCCTCGATCTCTGCCTTGCGCAGATTTTCTTCCTCTCCTGCTTGGCGTGCATTGTAGATACAAGCGACCGTTGCTATGCCACTGTCCAGAAGTTGGTCAAGAACTTCCCGGAGTGCTTGTTGATCTCCCATAACCTGCCCGGGAACACGCACCCCAGGACCAAAGAAATAGAACCGTATATCTTTTAGTACGTTTTCTTGTTTGGCCACTAATGCATAGCGCATGGCCATTTCTACTTTTACTGGATCCTTCATATCGGAAAGCAACACAATCGCTAATTTACTCATTTCGGACTCCTGCTGTCTGCGTCACTGCGGTCTCCACCGGTCTCATCGTCCGACGGATTCGTATAGAGATCGGTTGCCTGTCCCGTCGCGTCGCATCGACGCAATCGCTCACGCAATCCTTGCTTGAAATCCTCGCCTAAGCGTTGATCACTCCATCGTGCCAACAATTTCCGGGAGACTTCGCTCAGCCAATGTACCTGTCGTTGGTATTGTCGGCAGGAGGCGCAAAAGAGCAGATGCATCGCCAGCATTAAACGCTCGCGCGTGGATAAGCGGCCATCCTGCGCTTTGGAGATTTCTTGAGCCGCCTCCTTACAGGTCAACATGAGGTGACGATACTTCACGAACGCGCCTCTCCCTGCGGAAATAGTGCCTCGAGGCAACGGGCGATGCGCAATCGTGCCCGGTGCAACAAAACGGCCAAGTGATTGATGCTCGTCAAAAGCTGCTGGGCACAGTAGGCGGTATCCTCGCCCAACCATTCCCGATGCACGAACGCCATACGCTGTGCCTCGGGCAAATCCGCCACACAACGTTGCAGAGCCTCCCGGAGATTTCGATCTTCCGCCAGTTTTTCTGGATTTTGGCCCCAATTCCCGGGGCGCAGCGCCCAGCGGCCATCAGCGCGAAACAGTAGTTGTTCCATTTCGTCTTCGTCGTTCTCGCCTTCCGGGAAGGAAACCTGGGGATGCCGCTGTTGCTGGCGAAAATGATCCAACAGCTTGTGCTCCAGGATACCGAACATCCAGGTTTTTTCCCTTGCCGCCCCTGCATAGTTCTCTCGACCCAGCCAAGCGGCCAGCAAGGTCTCCTGCACCAGGTCTTCCGCCAAGGCACAATTGCCATTCAGGCGAAACAGGGCATGACGAAACAGGGCATCACCATAGACATCTACCCACTGGTCTGGGGAGTATCGCTCCGGAGCATTCTCCGTCATTGCCATTCCACCAAAAGTCCTGCGATCAGTGCGGTTTCCAAAAATCCACGCACGTGTATTCCGGGCTCGCGATTTTGTACCAGGGCAGCGGCTTCCACGGGGCTCGCTCCCGACAGGAGTGACCGGTACCACAGCGCCTCTGTCGGCTCCATGGGGCGCATCATCACCTCTTCCTGTGGTCTCGCCACCAGCACGGTCTCACCCGCTAGGCGATCCAGATCGAGAGTCTCTGCGTTTTTGGGATCCTGACAAAATGCCCAGATGGAAAAAATGGGGTAGTCGGACTCCACGAGTTGCAGGGAATGATGCAGGCCGTTTTCGGCGTACCCCTCCGCCGCTTGATAGGCTTCGTGCTGCGCCCACTCGAGGCGCGCCAGGTCGGGTAAATAGGGTACCGATTGAACGAGAGGATGGGTCAGCAACCAATCGGGCAACGCCCCACCGTAGGCATTGCGGTCCCCGCAAGCCGAGGGGAGGACACGCACATAGTCGAAACAAAGAGCACGAAAACACTCCTCACCGACCAGCGTTTCCACGACTCGGTAGATATCTGCCAGAGCCAGCCGAAATCCCTCCAGGACATTGTTGCGATAGATGGCTGTGGATGCCGCAGCGGAAATGGGGCCGACGAGTCCCGGCAGTTCCACCCCTTCCTCGTCGGCGAGCAAGGCATGGCAAAAGGCTTCCTGCCATTGCCGAATCTCATCCATGGGTGTTCTCCAACAGCCTTTGCGCCTCGGCCGCTTCGCCCAACAGGATATCGATGGTTGGCAAGTCGCTGTCCCATTCGATAAGGGTGGGCACCCGATGATCGAACATGCGCAAGGAACGGGCATACAAGTCCCAGACCTCCGGCCACACTGGACAGCTATGGGTGTCGATGAGCACCGTTGTGCCTTCTACTTCTTCCACCGAAAACCCGGCCAGATGAATTTCCCGTACCGCCTCACGATGGAGATTGGCGAGGTAGACGAGGGGGTCGAAGTGTTGGTTGCGACTGCTGACAAAGAGGTTGTTGATATCCACGAGTAACCCGCAGCCGGTTTTCTCTGCCAGTGTGTTGAGCATGGCCCACTCGGGCAGCGCATCGCCGGAAAAACGCAGATAGGCAGAGACATTCTCGATCAGAATCTGACACCCGAGGACTTCCTGCACCTGTTGGATACGAGGGACCAGATGTGCCAGCATGGACTCTGTTCCGGGTAGTGGGAAGAGGTCGTGGAGATACCTTCCACCTACTGAAATCCAACATAGATGCTCTGAAACCAGCCCAGGAGCATAGTGCTGTATCACCCGCTTGAGTTGGCGTAGATGATCCAGATTGAGAGGGTCCGCACTACCCAGAGAAAGGCCGACGCCATGCAGGCTCAGGGGATAGTCACGACGCACCTGCTCCATGACGCGGTGGACCTTGCCACCGGCGGCAAAGAGGTTTTCGCTGTGTACTTCTACCCATGCGACCTCCGGTGCCATTGCCAAAAAATCATCGTAGTGTGCCGCGCGCAATCCAATGCCCGCAGCGGCAGGGATGGCGTCGATGCTTCGTGATCCAGGAACGGTTGTATCGGTTTCCAGAGTGTCTAGCATGTGGTTTTCTCCTGGGGTCAAGGCCTTTTCCTCTGCAGGGCACGGGAAAAGATCCTGATAACATCCAACCGGGTCCAGGGCAAACCCCGGACCCGAATACCCCTTACTTGCCGGGGGTTAGACTACCCCCAACGATCTTCAGGCAAACACCTTTGGGCACCGCCAGCCACGCATCCGGGTTGCCGTTGGTGGTGGCAGAACCACGGGTGATACCCCCAATGGACATACACTGATTCTGGTGTGCCTTGGCGATTCCATAACACTTGACGTAGCCGTGGGGCATCATCCCAGCCCAGGCGGTGCTGGCGAATCCTGCCCCGGCAAGCGTCAGAGCCCCAGCCAAAACGGCCTTCCGGAAAATATGGTTACGGTCGTTCATTTTCTGTTCCATTTGCACTACTCCTTTTCAGTTGTTACCACGTGGTTTCCCACCAAGCCTGGGCGTAGGCCTAGGCGGTAGAAAGAGATCACCTACCCGGCTTTGTGCAGGAATTTCTGGAGAATGGCATCTACTGACAGTATTCCGGGTCCATACACTGTCAGATACAAGAGAAAGATCCCCCAGGGTACTTGATCCAGTATGCCGGCCATGCCCATCTGCGGATAAGAAATGATGGTTGCAATGTTGTAGAAAAAAAGGAAAGCGGCAGCGACGCGCCCAGCCAGTCCCAATACCAGCAATACCGGAAAGACCAGCTCGATACCCGTACCCAAGTAGGCTGCCCATACTGGCGGCAGCAGGGGAACGTGATACATGTACCGAAAGAGCGCGATAGTGGAGGTCATGCTCTGCAGCTTCACCATCCCGGCATTCCAGAATATCTGCGCTATCCACCACCGCGCGGCCAATGCAGCCAAAGATGAAAGATGCTGGCTGGCATCGACCAGGCGGGCGTATACCTGGTCCATCCGATGCAGGACAAGAGAGCAGGTACCCACGGCAGGGCCCCTACTTGCCGGGTACCAAACTGCCGCCAACAATCTTCTGGCACAGCCCGGATGGCAGGAGCAGGAAGGAATATTTGCCACCATTGTGAATGGATTGGCCAGCGCAAGAGTGGGTAGTCGTTGCGCAATCGTTCATGTGTGCCCGCGCAATGCCATAACACTTCACCCAGGATGCCGCGTCTGCCTGAGGTGCCATGGCGAGCGCTGCGACGCCCAAGGTCGCGGCCAACGCAATTGCGGTGGCGGTCCGGGAATTGTTGCCTTTTCCAACGCTTGTAGTCATAGCGGTTTCTCCTCGATTAGAGTGAATGGATTAGATGCTCATCCCTTTAGTCGTCGAGCGCCGACTTTTATTACACCCCATCGCTGAGCGGTGTGACGAAGGGCCCCCTTACTGCATGCGATGACGGAAGAGCCAGGCCGCGGCGCTCATGCTCAGGACCGCGATGATGGCCAAGGGCCAATACTGGCTCCACAGGTCCAGCAGCCCGTCTCCTTCCAGGAATACCCCGCGCACGATCACCAAAAAGTAGCGCATGGGATTGGCATAGGTGAGGTCTTGGACCAGTTCCGGCATGTTGGCGATGGGGGTGGCAAAGCCCGAGAGAATGATGGCCGGCACCAAAAAGAGAAAGGCGCCGAGCAGGCCCTGCTGCTGGGTCATGGACAATGACGAGATCATCAAGCCGATGCCGACGGCGGCAAAGAGAAAGAGCAGCATCCCCAGGGCGAGGGCAAAGACGCTACCGATGAAGGGCACGCCAAACCAGAATACCGCCACCAAAGAAATGAACGTGCCCTCCACGGCGCCCACGAGAATCCCCGGCAGTGCCTTGCCCGCCAATATCTCCAAGGGCGTCATGGGAGTAACGAGTAGCTGGTCAAAGGTCCCTTGCTCCCGTTCCCGGGCTACCGAGAGCCCCGTCACCAGCAGGGTCACTACCAGGGTAAGTAGGGCGACGATACCGGGAACGACGAACCAGTGCGACAGAAGATTGGGGTTGAACCAGGCGCGGGTGACCAGCTGTGCCGGTGGGCTGCCCCAGTGGTGATCCCGTGCCCAGCGATCGTCGAACGAGAGCAGGACGCTATTGACATAGTTGAGGGCAATGGTAGCCGTGTTGGAATTGCGGCCGTCGATGATCACCTGCACCGGCGCCGGCCGATGATGCAGAAGATCCTCGGTGAAATGGGGACCGATCTGCAGCACCAGCAGGGCCTTTTCGCGGTCTATGAGGGGAGCGATCTGGCCTTCGCGGGTGATGGTCGCCACCTGTTGAAAGGCTCGCGAACCCTGAAAATAGCCGAGCAGTTCGCGAGAGGCAAAGCCGCTGTCCTGGTTATAAACGGCGTAGGGAATGTGATCGAGGTCGAAGGTGGCGGCGTAGCCAAAGACCAAGAGCTGAATGATGGGCGGCCCGATAAGGACGAACCGGCTTTTCTTGTCCCGCAAAATGGCGAGGAATTCCTTGATCACCAAGGCCCAGATGCGCGCTAGCATCAGTCCAGCCTCTTGTGGGAGCGGCGCAGGGTCACGCCCAGGAAAAAAATCGCCATGAACAGCAGGGCGAGGCTATTCCACAGAATAATCGGCCAGACATCACCGGCGAGGAACAGGGTCTGCAAAATGCTGACAAAGTAGCGGGCGGCAACGATGTGGGTGAGGACCTGGATCGCCGCGGGCATGGACGGGATGTAAAAGATGAATCCCGAAAGGATGAAGGCCGGAAGGAAGGTGACAATGATGGCGATCTGTCCGGCCACGAATTGATTGCGTGCGACGCTGGAGATGAGCAGGCCCATGCCCAAGGCGACCAAAAGGAATAGAGTCGAGGCCAGCAGCAGGACGGCGAAACTCCCCCGCAGGGGCACGGCAAAGAGCCAGACCGCCATAGCCACCGAGAGCAGCATGCCGCCCATTCCCAGGACATAGTAGGGGATCAGTTTGCCGATCAATATCTCCGCCATCTGCGCTGGGGTCGCCATGAGCGCCTCCATGGTCCCTCGCTCCCACTCCCGGGCTACCACCAGAGCCGTGAGGAGGGCGCCGATCAGAGTCATGATCATGGCAATCAGGCCTGGTATCAGATAGTCACGACTGCGCAGCGCGGAGTTGAACCAGATTCGATCCTTGGCGTCTACCGGGATGATCAAGGGCTTGCCGGCCGCCAGCGCGCGTTGTTGTAACCAATTCTGCCAGACCCCTTGCAGGTAGCCTTCGACGATGCGGGCATTGTTGGCGTCCACACCGTTGACGAAGACCCCGATGGAGGCGGTATTCCCCTGCAGAATCTGGCGGCTGAAATTGGAACGTAGCCAGACGATTCCATCCACCTTCCGTGCCATGAGGGCGGCCTGGGCCTGTTGCACGCTGAGGAAGCGCTTCGGCGCAAAATAGGAGGACTGCTGCAGGCCACCGACAAAGGCACCAGTCTCCGCCGTCGGCTGATCCACCACTACCGCCAGAGGAATGTGGCGGGCGTCGAGGGACACCCCGGAGCCAAAGAGAAAGAGCAGGAACACCGGCAGAAAAAATGCGATGGCGATGGCGGAAGGATCGCGGAGGATCTGCAGAAATTCTTTGCGAATGAGTGCGCGCAGGCGCCGAGGATTCACGATGCCCTCCGGATCTGGCGCTCGTGGGTTTCGATGATTTGGATGAAAGCATCTTCCATGCTGGGGTCCGGGTGTTCTGGGCTTTTGGCCTGGGCCCGCAGTTCCGCGGGGCTGCCCTGGGCGAGGATCTCCCCCAAGGACATCAAGACGAGTCGATCGCAGTATTCCGCCTCATCCATGAAATGGGTGGTGATGAGCACCGTCACCCCCTGTGCCGCAAGGGCATTGATGCGCTGCCAGAACTCCCGCCGCGCCAGAGGATCCACCCCCGAGGTGGGCTCATCCAAAAAAAGGATGGGCGGCTCGTGGAGCAGGGCACAGGCCAGGGCCAAGCGTTGCTTGATACCTAGAGGCAGGTCGTCGGCATTGACGGTGCCGTAGGGGGCAAGTTGAAACTCCACGCGCACGCGGGCGAAGGCCGCAGCCCGTTGCTTGCCGCGCAGGCCATAGGCGGCAGAAAAAAAACGGAGATTCTGATCGACGCTGAGGTTGCCATAGAGGGCGAATTTCTGCGCCACATAGCCGATGCGGGCGCGGGCAGCACTGCTCGCCCGGCGCATGTCGACTCCGGCCACGCGCAGGGTCCCTGCGGAGGGCGGCAAAAGACCGCAGAGCATACGAAAGGTCGTGGTTTTGCCGGCGCCATTGGCCCCCAAAAGACCAAAGATTTCGCCACGGCGCACGCTAAAGGTGCTGCTTTTGACCGCCTCAAAGTGACCAAAGAACTTGCGTAAGCCCTCCACTTCGACCACTGCCTCGGCGGTTTTGTCGTCTATAACGGCGGTGCTTATTGGCGCCGCAGCGATTGCCGTCGTTTCCATAGAGCCCAAGAGCTGCACAAAGGCGTCTTCAAAGGCGGGTGCCACTGGCTCCCACTGCTCGCCGGCAGCGGGCGTCACCGGCTCCGGCCCGGTGAGCACGCGGATGCCGTCGGCGACGATCCGCGCATCCCGTACCCCCGGGCGTCCTTGTAGCGACTCGCGCAGGGCGCGGCGCCGCATTTCGGGGTGGCGAACCAAAAAACAACGCCCGCGCAGAGGATCGGTGAAGCTCTGCGGGCTCCCTTGCTGGAGCAGTTTACCCTCGTGGAGCAGGACAATGGCATCGCAACGCTCCGCCTCGTCAAAATAGGCCGTACTCATCAAGACCGTCGTCCCAGCGCCGCGTAGACCCTGGATAATCTCCCAGAGCTCGCGGCGGGCGATGGGATCCACACCCACGGTGGGCTCGTCCAGAAGCAAGAGCTGGGGTGCTCGCAGCAAAGCACAGGCCAAGCCCAACTTCTGCTTCATGCCGCCCGAAAGTGCCCCGGCGCGACGCTTGCCAAAAGGTCCCAGAGCGGTGAGTTTCAGGAGCTCTTCCTGGCGATTGCGCGCCTGCTCCGGGTCAAGTCTCTGCAAGTCGCTGTAGAGATCGAGATTCTCCTGCACCGTCAGGTCTTCGTAGAGGCCGAAGCGTTGCGGCATGTACCCGATCTTCTCCTGCAGATCCGTCGTCCCGGTGCGGATTTCCTGCCCAAACAGCACGACCTGCCCTGCGCTCGGACGCAGGAGCCCAGCGGCCAGGCGGATGAGGGTGGTCTTGCCCGCCCCGTCGGGTCCTAGCAGGCCCGTCACCTGGCCCGGGGCGAGTTCCAGATCCAGACCATCCAAGGCAAGAACCGTGTCCTTACCGCGCTGGAAAGTTTTGTGCACCCCAACGAAGCGCAAGGGGCGGGTAGCCGCGGGTTCAGTGCGCACAGGGGTGCTCGGAGAGGGCCTGGGGCTGGTTGTTCTGCAGAGGGATCTGCACCGTTACCGGCATGCCCAGGCGCAACTCATGCTGCGGATTGCAGGCATAGACCCGCACTCGGTAGACGAGCTCCGTGCGCAGATCCGTGGTTTGCACCGTCTTGGGGGTGAACTCCGCCGTCGGCGAGATGAAACCCACCCAGCCCGCAAACTGCTTACCGGGAAAGGAGTCGCTCTCGATCTGTGCCCGCATGCCCAGCCGCACTTTGCCCAAGGCCGTCTCCGGCAGATAGGCGCGCACCCAGACTGGATTGTCGAGCGCCAGGGTAAAGACCGGGGTTGCTGGCGAGACCATGTCGCCCGGCTCAACAATGCGGTCCTGGACTACGCCATCTTCCGGTGCGTAGAGCTTCGTGTCCCGTAACTTCCGCTTGGCTAGGGCCAAGGCGGCGCGATCGGCCAGTAACTGCGCTCGGGCGGCCGCAATGTCTTCCTTACGCGGCCCTTTGATGGCGAGAATAAGGGCCTGTTGGCTATGGTCGAGATCGGCCCGCGCCGTTTTCAGGGCCGCGGCGGCATTGTCGGCGCTCTGTTTGGGGACGTACTGTTCGGCGGCCAAAGCCTTTTGTCGCCGCCAGACGAGCTCGGCGTTTTCCAGAGTCGCCTGGGCCGCCGCCACCTGCGCCCGGGCCTCGGCGATCTCTTCGGGGCGGGAACCCGAGAGCAGTCTGGCCAAGACCTGCTCCTGGGCCGCTACCGTGGCTCGATCCCGATCGACGGCATCCTGAAAGCGCGTCGGGTCCAACTCTGCCAGCAACTGTCCCTGCTTGATGTGGTCACCTTCCTGCATCAGCAGTTTCTGTACGCGCCCGTTGTCGTTGAAGGCCGCCTGCACCTGGCGGATGTCGATGTTGCCGTAGATGGTCAAGGTATGGGGATTGGTGACCGGACGGTGGGTCCACCAGTAGGCCACCCCGGCGCCAATGACCAAAAGCAGAAGCAGCAGGATGAGGCGCATTTTTTTGCTGGCCATGACGGGCTTCCTTTCTAATGGCGTATTCAATGTGTTTGCAGCAGACCGTTCACGGCCTGTAGGTCCTGCAGGTCCAGTTGTCCAGTGGCCGCCTGGAGCTGGACCCGGGCGAGCACCTGCTTGTACAGGGCAACATTATAATCCTGCTCGGCGCGCAGGTAGTCCGTCGCCGTCTGCAAAAGATCGATGATGGAACGGGTACCTACCTCATAGCCCTTGCGCGTGCCCGTCAAGGAGACTTTGGCCGATTCCACCGTTGCCTTGGCCGCCTGGAGCTGGGATACGCTGTCTTGAAGGTTCAAAAAAGCGGTCTGGGTATCCAGTCGCACCTGGTCGCGAACGCTACCCAGGTGGTCCACTTGGGCCACGCTCAGGGCCTGGGCTTTCTGCTCCCCGCTGGAAATGCTTCCACCCTGGTAGATGGGCATGGAGAGATTCAGGCTCACCCCAGCCTGATTCTCGTTGAAACCCGGAAAGGGGCTACCATGGTTGTGCTGCGCAATCCCCTGCAGATCGACCTTGGGCCAGCGCGCCCGCTGCTGGTACTGCACCTCTTCCTGGGCCGTACGCAATTGCGCCTCGGCCTCGTGCATCAGCGGCTGATCCCGGATGGCCGCCTGAACCCATGCGTCCATGTCGTCCGGCTTGGGGCCTTCGGCGGTAAAGGGCCGGAGATCCTCCAGATGACCGACGGGCGCGTGGGTGAGGCGCTCCAGGCCGCGCTCGGCGATGGACACCGCATTGCGGGCACGGATCAGGTCCGACCGCGCTGCATCGAGGCGCGCTCGGGCCTCACGCACGGCAATGATATCGCCGGTGCCCACCTTCAGGGCCGCCTCCGTCTGCCGGTAGATGCTCTCCAGCAGGCGTCGCTGACGCTCGGCAATACGCTCCTGGGACTGCGCCTCCAGCACCTTGAAATAGGCCGTGGCCACGCGCAGGGCCAACTGCTGCTGCGTGTACAGCAGTGCCGCCGTCTGCGCCTGGATGCGACTGTCGGCTTGACGCAGCGCCACGTAGCTCTGACCGTCGAAAACCGACTGGGTGAGGGTGACACTGTAACTGTCCGACAGATAGGCCTTGCTCAGGTCGAGCCCGGCAAAGCCGGAAAAGGTGCCCGTGTTATAGCCCACGCTCGCCCCAAGCCCAAGGTGTGGCAACAGCGCCGCCCGCGCTGCCGGCTTGTCCTGAAGCGTGGCCTGAAACTGCGCACGCGCCTCGGCCAGGGCCGGGTCAGTGCGATAGGCTTGGTGATAGGCTGAAAGCAGATTTTCGGCCTGTACCGCACTACTGACGCTGAACAAAAGCAACGCAGCAACGAATACAGCGCGCGGTCGTCTATGCATGCCGGTCCCCAGCGGCCCGAGGTTTTTTATCGTCTCGATGCTGATTACAGTCGAAAAGAGTACAGCAAGAGATTCAGCGAGTGGCACGCGAAGCGTTGTCATCTCATTTCCCCGCCTCAACTTGGTGAGCGTAGATCAAGACTGCGAAGAATTGCCCTCCCTGCACAAAGTCGAGCAGGGATTCCGCCCCCTACGCCAACATGACATCGAGGGAGCGCGTTGCCAATCACTATTGCCCAAGGCGGTAAAACATTCGGTAGACATATAATGCGGACTACACGATTTTTCATGGCATTTTTAGCACGCTCATAAATAAACACTGTTGGATCTCATCTGTAGAGCGCTTCAGTGGGGAATAACCCGCTATAAGCGATCACTTGCCGGGAACCAAGCTTCCCCCCACAATTTTTTGGCAGAGCCCTCTGGGCACGTACAGAAATGAAGTTTTGCTTCCATTATGTATCGACTGCCCAGCGCAAGAGTGGGTGGCTGTTGCGCAGCTATTCATGTGCGCCCGCGCTATTCCATAACATTTGACTTTGATCCAGGTGGTTGCATCAGCCGATGAGTAGGCTGATGCACCAATACTCCCAACGAGGGCAATGGCGCCAGCAAAAATAACTTTGCGAGGAAAATTTTTGTATGAATTGCAAATCAGGTCGTCCATGTGATCCTCTCCTGTAAATCAGAAAATTGTCTAACGTCGCCTATTCCTAAAGTAAAGGTGTGCTTGTCATCTGCCCTCAATCGCACTGAGGATCGGGCATTCCTCGCCGCTCTCGCACTCGCACAAGTTAGTGAGTATCCGCAACTGCGCGCGCAGATGCTCTAGCTCCGTTATACGCGCTTCTATCTCCTCCATCTTTTCTCTGGCCAACGCGCGTACGTCTTCTCTCAATGGCATTTGACCATCTCGCAATTTCAGCAGTTCGTCCACCTGTTTCAAGGTGAAACCCATATTTTTAGCCTGGCGGATGAAACGTAAACGATCCCTGTCCATGGCTGTGTATTGTCGTACTCCGCCTCGCATGCGGGGCGGAGAATTCATTAAGGAGTCTCTGATTTAGCCATCTGATAGAATGGGCTGACCGAGTAGCGAGGAGATGCCATCCATGACCGGACAGATGACCTTTGCCGAGGAGCCCAGCCTGTCGCGACGCCGCAAGCAGACCAAGCGAGAACGCTTTCTGGCCGAGATGGATGCCGTGGTTCCCTGGGCCAGGCTTGTGGCCTTGATCGAGCCGCACTATCCCAAGGGTGGCAGTGGCCGCAAGCCCATGCCCTTGGAGCGGATGCTGCGTATCCACTTTCTCCAGCAATGGTTCGGCTACTCCGATCCGGGGATGGAAGAGGCCCTGTACGAGGTTCCCCTGCTCCGTCAATTCGTCGGTATCGACCTGGGCCGGGACTTCGTTCCTGACGAGACCACGATCCTGAAGTTCCGCCGCTTACTGGAGCGCCATGCGCTTGCTCAGGCCATCTTTGCCGAGGTGCAGGCGGTGTTGCGGGAGAAAGGGCTCTTTCTGCAGGAGGGCAAGACCGTGGATGCCACCTTGATTCACGCCCCGAGCTCCACCAAGAACCGAGACCGCCAGCGGGATCCGGAGATGAGCTCCACCAAGAAAGGGAATCAGTGGTATTTCGGGATGAAGGCGCATGTGGCAACGGATCTCCAAGGTATCGTACAGGCGGTGGACTTCACCGCGGCCAAGGTACCGGATCATCAGCGGCTGGAGGGGCTCCTTACCGGAGAGGAGTCGGTGGTCCTCGCTGACCGGGGCTATGACTATCCCCAGGTGCATGACACGCTGGTGGCCCGAGGCATACGGAACGCGGTAGCGCGGCGACGCTATCCTGGGCAGAAAACCGGCTTGGCGGCCCTCAAGCGCTACAACCGCGCCATTGCCCGGATCCGTGCCCGGGGAGAACACGCCTTCCGGGTGCTGAAGTGCCAATTCGGTTATCAGCGAACCAGATATCGGGGTCTGGCCAAGAACGGTGCTCAACTGACCACGCTCTTTGCCTTGGCCAATCTGTACATGCTGAGGAGATATCTCCTGGCCGCGTAGGGAGTGGTGTGCCCAATATCCAATAATTCTCCAGAAAATGGGGGAATTTGACGGATAAGTGACCTGATAGCAACGTGCTTAGGTCAATACTGGGGACAAGGCGCACCTTTTTAGGCTAGGTCAGAGCTTCCTTAAACCAAGTTTTTCGTAATAGCGAATCGTGTCAGGTAGCACACCGACATCCTTAGCCAGAACACCGATACGGTAACCCATTTTCTTATCCTGCAGCCAAACTAGGAAGCCAGTAAAAGTAGCCATTGAGTAGATACAGCCCCATGGCGATCATCACCACTCCCCCCATAACCTTCAAAGCTGGTAGACTTTGTTCCATTCCGGGGAAGCGTTCCAGCCACGCAAGACCGGTTGCTCCTGTGAGCACTGGTAGACTACGACCTACGGCAAAAGCAGAGAGGAGGGCGACTCCGAACGGTAACGAATGCACGCTGGCGCTAGCAGTCAGCATAACTAGCAAAGCTGGCGTGCAAAATGGACACACGGCAACCGCGAAGGGAATACCGAGCATAAAGGCGCCCAGCGGACCCTCAACTTTCATTGCGCGCATCGAGAACCAAGATAATCGAATCTTGATCAAACCAGCCCACAATAGGCCCAGGAGGATAGCCACGGGTCCCAAGACTACTCCCCATTGACGGCCCATGATCCCATGTACCCAATGACCACCTTCCGCGGCGGCGCCTCCCAAAAATGCTTGAGTCAGGATCATTCCCAATAGAAACGCCCCGGTCAACCACAAGCTCGAAGAACGACTTTGTCCTCGCGTCACAAAAGTGATCCCCATACCCAAGGAAGCAAGCGCCAGTGGCTCAAAACTGAAGAGAAAGCCGACGCCGAACCCCAAGGCAAGGGCTGCAAATGAGGGATGCCGCAGGACATCGGGGACCATGCTCGAATCAACGACAGTACTTACATGCGGGGAGAGAAGAAGCAACGCCACGAGGATAAGCCCGACAGCGGTCACGACGGGTGCAGCCGGGGCTGTGCGATCCAGGAATCCTAGTAGACGTGGTCCAGTTCCTAGCCACGCGGCTGTTATCACCGGCAGGGTGAAAGCCGAGGCGTAAATCGCCCCTGCAATGGCTGCCCATAGGGGGTGGTGGAGCGTAACCGCGACTCCTCCTACGATTCCGAAGAGCGGAAGGGCACAGGCTGGCAAAGTCCACGCCAGCTGGAACGGCTGTGGCCATCTCGCTCCTCCGGGAATGAGTTTATAGAAAGTGAAGTGTGGCACCGGCAGATACATGAAACGTGAGATGATGAATGGGAGAGCTATTGCTGCTAGAACAATAGAGGGCAGGTATGGCCCCCAATGCGGCGAAGGAATCAGCTGAGCTGCGACGGCGAGGATGGCAGCCAGGAAAATACTGCGGGTGATCCATAGTGTTAGCACACCACGACCATGCTGTGCATGGCTGCGCGCTGCAAAGACTGTATGGGTCGCGATGGTGCAGGGCTCGAAGAAGGAAAGCAGACCCAACGCAGCGCTAGTCAGCAGAAGCAATACGATCATGGGATTCTCCTCCTGATAGAATGCTATTTAGATAGTTGCGCAAGTCCCGCACGCTTGGGAGACCTGCGAACACCAACTTGCCTTCCACCGCGATGGCTGGACTGGTCAGGACACCAACTTCTACCGCGTGGTTCAGTTCCTCCAAGATATTTACCTGTCTCCACTGTACCTTATCTGGTCCAAATTCTTCAGCTACGGCGCGCAGAACCTGAACCGCTTGGGCGCACTTGCCACAGCCGGGTGAAGAAAATACTTCGACGTTGATCGCCATGTGGATGTACCTCCTGGAGCCGATAGACCATGATGGGGGCTTCAAAACAGAGGATAGATGCTAGAGTCTACTCCAAGTCAAGCGAAGAAGTCGTTGGACAAATCTCACGTGGCGCCTCACGAGCCTGCGACTGCATCTTGCGTTGGCTATGAATCCACTCAAGCTTACGAATGGCTGGATCCGTGAGTTCTTTCTGATGTTGACGTTTACGGGTGGTTTTTGCGGTGCGCTCATCGGTGAATCGCCTGGCGATAGCCCGTCAGTGCGGAGAATTGGGCTGCGAAGGGTGGTTTTTGCCTTGAAACAGGCCCTGCGCCTTGAGATAGCGGCGGATCGTCGGGTAGGACGGAAGCGATACCTCCTGCCCAAAAGCACCACCTTCAGATTACTGTGAAAAAACGGCAGAAAGCTGGGCACACTTACCCCGCAGACCTCACCAGAGGCTTGCAAAGAGAAGAAAGAGCGATCGACCATAGACCCGCTGAAGCCAAGCACCGCCCGGTTATGGTGCCTCTAGCGACTGGCAACGCCAATGGACAGGACTATTTTTCATCATCAGGGGTAGAGCTTCAAGCCCCATGATCGTTTGCGTAGTGCAACTGGGCCGTCGAGCCCGGGTGCTCCCGATGTTGGGTGGTCAGCGTCTAGATCACCAGCGGCGTCAGACTCTGGAACTGGCCGACGTTACTGCGTAAACGATTGCGCAAAGTAATCACCGGATTCACAGCGGCACGCACTGTGGGAACGCTGGCCATTACGGCGGTGCTGCTGACCTATTCCCTGGCGACGCTGGTCCTTATCATGCTCTTGGTCTGGCTCGCTACGTGGCTGGGCTTACACTGGCGGTGGGCTTGGCTGGATCGCAATAGCGAACGATTGAGCCTGGTCATTCTCATGATTTTGGGGCTCGTCTTAGTGGTGGGGCTTTGATACGCAGAACTGGAGAAAAACGTGAATCTCCTGACGATATACGGCGCATCGGTGGTAACTTTGATGATGGCATTTTATGCTCTGGAGCAAAAATCATCGTGGTTTACTCTAGCAGTTGGAATAATCTGCATCTCTTCTGCGATCTACGGGTTTCTTTCCGAAACGTGGCCATTTGGTATCGTAGAGTCTATCTGGAGTCTAGTGGCTTTTCGGAAAGGGTATTCTGTGTGGAATAATTTTGAGAAATAGAGTGCTCCCAAGTCGATAGTATGGATCTCACGAACGTCCGCTATCGCTGCCTTGGCGCCGTTGGATATTACTCTACGCGTGCTGTCCCTTAATGGGCAACCAGTCCCTGCGTGCTACAGGTATTTTTCCAGCAGGCCCGCAAGTCGAAGCCAATCACTTTTTGCATATAGTCCCATATTACCAGGATAGTCCGCCCTCTCACTCGCAATAAGCATTACCCCCAACCACCACCCGGCCACTTTCCGTCCCACCTCGGCCTACTACCGGCCCGGGGACGACCTGGGCGGACAGCGCCATGACCGGCATAGGCCGCGCCAACGGGACGACATTGGTGTTGATGAAGATCTGTCCCAGACGCACCCTTTTGTGGCCTAGCACAGCGCAATCCTGCCGCGCTTCTTTCCGGTATCGGCGCAGTCCCCGCAGCTCGGCCGCTCTTAGGACGGTGATGAAAAAGTCGGTGGTATACTGGGCAAAATGGTGCAGCGGGGGTTGGAAAGATGCGTGGAGCGAAGGTAGAGACCCAAGGGTTGTTCAGCTACGTTTCCCCGGAGCAACGGGTGCCCCAGGACCATCCGCTGAGAGCGATCCGAGCTATCGTGGATCGCTCCCTGGCGGAGATGGATAGCCACTTCAGCACGATGTACTCGACCTACGGTCGCCCCTCCATTCCCCCGGAGTTTCTCCTGCGGGCGCTACTGCTGCAGGTGTTTTACAGCATCCGCTCGGAACGGCAGCTGATGGAGCAACTCAACTACAACCTGCTGTTCCGTTGGTTTGTCGGTTTGGGAATGGACGACGACGTCTGGGTGCCCACGGTCTTTACTAAGAATCGCGATCGGTTGCTGGATCATGGGACGGTACGGGAATTCTTCCGATCCGTACTGGAACAGGCCCGCGGCCAGAATCTGCTTTCCGAAGAGCATTTCTCCGTCGATGGCACCCTGCTGGAAGCTTGGGCTTCGCAGAAGTCCTTCCGGCCGAAAGATCCCGAGGACCGTGAGGGCGATGGTTCCGATTTCCGCGGCCAGTCGCGCAGTAACGAGACTCACGCCTCGGTGACCGACCCCGATGCCCGGCTCTACAAAAAGGCGCCCGGCGAAGCTTCCCGCTTGGCCTATCTTGGGCATGTGCTCATGGATAATCGGCATGGATTGATTGCCGGAGAGCAGGTCACCACCGCCGACGGTACGGCGGAAGTCGACGCCGCCGTCCAACTCGTGGACGATCTGGGCGGGAACCAGCGCATCACCCTCGGTGCCGACAAGGGCTATGACCGCCACGGCTTCGTCCAGAATCTCCGGGATCGGAATGTGACCCCTCATGTAGCCCGCAAGCGAAAAGGCTCGGCCATCGATGCCCGGACTACTCGCCACCGGGGCTATGCCATGAGCATCCACGTCCGGCGGCGGATAGAATCCATCTTCGGCTGGATGAAGACTGTGGGAGGGATGCGGAAAACCCGATTCCGTGGTTTGGAACGGGTCGGTCTGCACTTTTCCTTGGTCACCGTCGCCTACAACCTGGTCCGCATGGTGCGGTTGGGGGTGGCCTGATGGGAGTACTGCGTCTGGAATCCCAAAATGGCCCCAAAAAGACTGCAACAGCGGGCAAAACAGGCCTGATAGGGCTGCCTATTCGGCAATTTTTGACCAAATCCGATAGCGCCAGGGCGTTTCTACGGATTTTTTCCGCATCCTCTTAGTGCCTTGTGTGCGGCGGCAGGACGCGCTGCATAATGCATCCCGACCAAGTGTAACCGGGATTGCAATGTGCCCAGCAAGGGGAGCAATGCGGCCGGATCCGGACTTTGCAGGACCAGATCTTCCCGTACCAGCCAGAGCGCACCGGCTTGGCCTGTGGCCTGGGTCTGGTATCCGGCGCTGCGCCAGGTAATCCCAGGCACCGATTGCAGCCGTGCTTTTGCCCACGCCACGTCCTGATTGACCATGGAGGCCAGCTTCGCCGGGTTTTTTCCCGATGCCTCTGCCTGCAGATCGGCATGCAGCACCGTCCTTGGCACCCGATAATGCGTCACCACATGAAAATTGACGCTGGTGAGGGCCGGCGGCGGCACTTGCGCCACAGCCAGGCCCGGCAATCCGAGAAGTAGCCACAGAATATGCGCGCGCCTCATGCCGTCCCCGCCACCTTGCGATCCTGTGCAAATTGCGCCGGCAATCTGGAAACATCCGTTGGGTTGGTCAGAATCAAGCCCATCTCGCGGTTCCCCTCAAGTGAAGACGTACTGTAGTTCTCGCTGCCCACAAATGCGTAGCGGCTCGAAATATCCGCCTCGGCATGCATGTATATAGGACGTTTCTTCGTCAGGCGCACCTGGACTCCGTGCTGCTCCAGGAAAGCCACCTCTTCTCTGGGCGGGCACCTGCTGCGCGCTTCCGTTTGTCCCTGAATAATCCAACAGTAGCGCATCACGCCTGATGGCGCTACTTGGGAATCTATTGCCGCCATCGCGGCTAGGGAGAGCTTTGTTGCTCAGATCAATTCTGCTCTGTGTTAAGCCTTACCACTGTCATTGCCCGCCGTCCGCAAGCCCCTGCTTATCCCCTTTTGGTCCGGCTATACCAAAGCGGGACGATGAACAGGAGGGGCCCATGCCCACGGTATTCGGACAAGTAAAGCTCATCGGTCGTTATGCCGACCGTATCGAAAAGGAATCCCGGGAGAAGCGCGTCTCCAGGGCCGCCTTGATCACGGATTATGCGCTTCGCGGCATCGAGGCGGCCAACGCGGCGGGAGACGGCGATCTGCGCGGCTTCGAGCGGCGCATGTCCGCAACGATCCTGGCGCTCAGGGGGGATGTGGAGGCCGTGCAAGCCGAGTTGGATACCCTCACGGCCATGTTCGATATGTTCGTCAAACTCATGCTGCTGCACCTGCCGGAGCCGGTTCTTGATGAGGCGGAGGCCGTCCGGTCCTCTGCGCTGACTCGCTACGAGCGGTTTTTGACGCAAGTGGCTCAGATGGGATTCGACGGGGACCGGCCCCGGGCGTTGCGCCGGATCGCTCGGCTGCTGGAGGAGCGCATCGTTGTTGAAGGCGAGAACCCGACGGAGGAATGACCCATGACGCTGCATTCCATCGACAAGGCCAAGGTCGAGGCCCATGCCCGGTTGATCGAGCAGATGCGCCGGATTCTGGGAGAGACTATCTGCGCGGTTTTCGATGACCCATCCGCCGTTGAAATCATGCTAAACGACGACGGAAGAATCCTCGTGGAGCGGCATGGACACGGGATCACCGAACTGACCCGCATGAGTCCGGCCAAGGCGCTCAACTTCCTGGCCCTCATGGCGTCCTGGCGGGAAACGGTGGTGGACCGGAACCGGGCCATCGTTGAGGGGGCGATGCCCGACGAGTTTCGCCGGGCCCGCTTCGCAGGCTGTATCCCGCCTCTGACGCCCATGCCGACGTTCTCTATCCGCCTGCCCACCACCAGGATCTTCACCCTGGAGGACTATGTGCATGCCGGCATTCTGGCCCCGGATCAGCGGGATTATCTGACCGAAGCCCTGGACACGCGCAAGAACATTTTGGTGAGCGGTGGGACCGGTTCGGGCAAGACCACCCTGCTCAACGCTCTGTCGCATCGGGTCGCCCAGGTCTCCGGGCTCGATCAGCGTGTCGTCATCATCGAGGACACGCGGGAGATAGTCTGCAAGGCACCCAACACCGTCCAGATGCTGACGGACCCGGATGCCAATATCGACATGACCCGGCTCCTGAAGCTGACTTTGCGCTACCGTCCGGACCGCATCTTTGTGGGTGAAGTGCGCGACGGCGCCGCTTTGGCGCTGCTCAAGGCCTGGAACACCGGTCACCCCGGGGGACTGGCCACCCTGCACGCGAATGACCCGGAAGCCGCACTGATCCGTCTGGACCAGCTTTGCCAGGAGGCGGGGGTGCCGTCCCAGAGCGCCTTGATCCGGGAAGCCGTGGACGTGGTGGTTCAGATCCGGCGCGAATCTGCCCACCCGGCAGGCCGGGTGGTTTCCGACATCGTTTGTTTCGATCAGTGAGGATTAGCCCATGTGGTACGCTCTTGCCCCAGAACTCCAGATTCCGGTGGTTCCGGTAATATCGGTCCCGGTGGTGTTGCATCGGAGTCCGCCGGTAAGGCCCAAGCCAAGTGTTTCTTTCTTTTCCGATCCCCCCGCGATCTTTTTCTTTGACGTGCGGCTACCGGCCAGCTATCGCGTCAATGAGCGCGGAGCACTGCGGTATATTGCCCGCAAGCTGCATATCCAATTTCGTTTCACCGGGCCGAACTACGCCATGATCGGGGAGAAAATCCCCTATGGGGAGGCGGTCCCCGCCATCACACTGCTCGAGCGGATTGCCGGCATCTCCTACATCCAAGGCAGCTTTGCCCTGATGGGTGGCCAGGTCCTGGTGGTCCACAACGCGCCGTTGAAGGAATGACGATGCCTAGGGGATACCTTTACCTGCTCCCGGAACTCTTCTTTGGCGCCCCTGGTATCCGCAGATTGGATCCCCATCTGAGAAAGTCGATCCATTTGCAGCTTCTGGGGGAAGGCATCGATCCCCTGCCCAAGAAGCCGCTGTGTCTGAGCCAGCCGTTGCCTAAGTCCTCATCACGCCGCCCCCGCCGCTACAGGGGTGACCGTGCACTCAGCACGACTGGACTACCTATCCCCTTTTGGCCCCGCTATACCGACCTAGGCCGAGGGGCCTGCGGCGTGTCGGGAGTGGTCCCTACCGATGCGTCGAGGTAACGGGACAACCTGCTTGCAAGAGGAATCGCAACATGGAACAGGTAGACGCAATGCCGCAGTACAATCGCCGGCCTTTGAGCCGCAAGGCCAAGCTGGCTCTGGGCGTGGGGCTTACCCTGGCGGGAACCGCGGCCGCTTTGGCGGCCACCGGTGGCCCCTTCGGGGACATCAGCAACTTCGTTCAGCAGAACTTCATGCCCTTCATCGGGTCCGTGGGCGTGGCCGGCGGCGTCGGCTACGGCGCGGTGCACGCCTTCAAGCACGACTACGGCAAGGCCGCCGTCGGTATCGGTACCGCCGCGGGCGGCGGCTTTCTCATCGCCCAGTATGGGTGGTTCGGCCAGCAGGCCGGTATCCAGGCGGCCGTGTTGGGCCAGCACGCCGGCCTGTTGGCGACCCTGGCTCACGGCCTGGGTCTGTAACGGCCCGACCAGAGGAGGAAAGATGGACGGAACACGGCAGGTGCGGCTGTACCAGTCGCTGGTCCGTCCCCATCTGCTGATGGGGGCGGAACGCACGGCGACAATGTACAACGCCGGATTTGCGATGCTGGTGTATTTCTTCACCCTCTCCATCCCGGGCGCTGTCATCGCCGTGCTGCTGTTCATGCTGATTCAGGCGGTGCTGCAACATCTGGCGAAATCCGACGCCCAAATGATCGCGGTGGTCAACCGGTCCAGAAAGTACCAGACCTTCTATGGGAGCGGCGCGACGCTGGAGGCCGGGTACCGGGAGATCCCCAACCCGCACCCCATCCCCGCCACCACCAAACTGCTGTCCTGGATAGCCCGACTGGGAGCCCGAAAAGATGCTGAACGTCAAAGAGTTTCGCAGTAAGGAGCTTGCGCTGCCCGATCTGCTCAACCCCGCCATCCTGGCGGGCGAGATCACGGTACTGGGTAAACCCTGCGCCGTCCTCTTGAACAAGGACGGTTCGTTCCTGTCCGTCATCGGATTTTCCGGGCCAGACCGGGAAAGTCTTTCCCACGCCGGGATCAACCGTATGTCGGCGGTCGTCAATGCCGCCTTGACGCGGCTCGGGTCGGGATGGACCGTGCAGATCTCGGCCACCCGTGTCCCTGCGGACGGATACATCGAAGAAAGCCGGTGCTTCTTCCCCGATCCCGTATCCGCCCTCATCGATCTGGAGCGCCGCTCCCAATTCGAGCAGGAGGGCCTGCACTTTCTCTGCCGCTACACTCTGGCGCTTACCTGGCAGACCCCGCCGGAGTCCGAAGTGTCCGCCGGGCAGATGTTTCTGGAGTCCAAAAAGGACGCGCAGCCAGACACCTTCGACGTGCTCCTGCAGAAATTCGAGGACGCCATTCGCGCCGTCACCGGGATCTTGCAGCAGACCTTTCTGCTATCCCCGCTCGATGCTCGCGGCTTGCTGACCCACTATCACGAGTGCCTGACCGGCAAGGCGCACGGCGTGAATCCCCCGACGATCCCGGGCTATCTGGACGTGCTTCTCGGGCACCACGATTTCATCGCCGGCGTGGAGCCATCCATCGACGGGGAGTTGATCGAGGTGGTCAGTGTGACGGGCTACCCGGACCGCACGAATCCCGTGCTGCTGGAAGATTTGCACGGCCTGCCGTTCCCTCTGCGCTACACCACCCGCTTCATTCTCCAGGATCAGCAGGAGTCCAAGAAGCTGATCGGGAAGTATCGGGAGAAGTGGGCCAGCTCCAAATTCAGCCTGCGGGATTACCTCTCGGCCGCCTTGGACAGGGGTCAGGTCCGGCACGACCGGGCCGATCCCTTCAAGCAGGCCATGGAACAAGAAACCGCGCTGGCCGATGGCGACGTGTCCAGCGGTGCCGTGCGCCTGGGCTATTTCACATTCACCGTCGTGCTACGCGGGAAGGACGCCAAGACGCTGGAGGATCGGGTTCGGATCGTCATGAACCTGCTCGACAACGCCAACTTCGTGGCCAAGCGGGAGACGGTCAATGTGGTGGAGGCCTTCCTGGGCAGCCTGCCGGGCCACACCTGGGAGAACGTGCGCCGCCCGGTGCTGAACAGCATGAACTTCGCGGATGTTTCGCCCAAAACGGCGATCTGGGCGGGAGACCGGGAGTGCCCCAGTCCGCTCATGCGCACGGGGAACCAACCGGCACCGTGCCTCACTTTCGCCAAGACTTCGGGGTCCACGCCTTTTCGCTTCAATCTGCATGTCTCGGATGTTGGGCACAGTCTGATTTTGGGGCCCACCGGTGCTGGTAAGTCCAGTCTGCTGGCGCTGCTCGTGGCCCAGTGGCTGCGCTATCGCAACGCGCGGGTCATCGCCTTCGACAAGGGGCGGTCCCTCTTCGCGCTCACCGAGGCCGTGGGCGCTGCCGCGCCGGGCTTGGCCCAGCACTACGACTTGGGCGGAGAGTACAGCAAGCTGTCTTTTGCCCCGCTGGAGCGGGTGGATAGCCAGGCCGAGCGGGTGTTTGCCGAAGAATGGCTGGAAAGCCTGGCCGTGCTCCAGGGGGTGACGGTGACCTCCGCCGAGCGGGCCGTCATCCACCAGGCCATCGAGGGCTTGGCATCGGAACAGGGACGGTCCATTACCGACGTGGTGTCCCTCTTGCAGGATGCCCGCCTGAAACAGGCGGTGGGCGTGTACCAGGGCACGGGCAAGTACGGGGATCTGTTGGATGCCCGGCACGACGGTCTGGATCTCTCCAGCCGGTTTCTGACCTTCGAGATGGACAGCCTGCCCCAGGGCGATACCGCCAGGGGCATCGTGGTGCCCATCCTGCTGTACCTCTTCCATCGCATCGAAACCATGCTGGATGGCAGCCCCACGCTGATCGTGCTCGACGAGGCCTGGACCCTGCTGGACAACCCGCTGTTCCTGGCCAAAATCCGGGCGTGGCTCAAGGTGCTGCGCAAGAAGAACGCGGCGGTCCTCTTCGCCACGCAGTCTCTGGCGGACCTGATCGGAAGCCCTTTGCTGCCGGTCTTGCAGGAGAGTTGCCCGACCAAGATTTTCCTGCCCAACCGGGAAGCCGGGTCGACCACCTTGCTGCCCATGTATACGGCCTTTGGCCTGCTGGACCGGCAGATCCAGCTTTTGCAGACCGCGACCCCGAAGCAGGATTACTACGTGAGCAGCCCTAATGGGCAGCGGCTGGTGTCTTTTGCCATGGGTCCGGTGACCCTGGCTTTCTGCGCCGTGTCCGATCCTCGCGACGTGAAGCGGGTAGCGGAATTGCGGAACCAGTATGGGCGGACATGGCCCGTGGCCTGGTTGCGGGAACGGCTCCCCGTTCCGGTTCAGGGGAGTTGGATCGGCCTTCTGGAACGCCTGTATCCGGCTTTCTGAGGTTGACGAGACAATCCGCGCCATTGGGTGCGGGCCGGATTTCCCGGCCCATAGAACCGAAGGAGGAAGATTTCATGAAGGTATCGCAGATCGCTGTGGTGGCCGCGTTGTCGGTCCTGGGATTGGCCGGATGTGGGCATGAGCACAAAAAGCCGGCACCAGCAGACCAGACAGCAGTATGCAAGCCGGAGCCCTACGACATGGCAAGCCAATATCACTCGACGGACTATTACCAGCACCATCCCCGCCAGCGAAAGCAGCTGATCCAGGAATGTAACCACGCACCGTGCATTGCGGATGGATCCTCTCCGAACTGTACCAATGCGGATCAGGCACAACAGGATATCGAGTACAAAGCCAGCCCGGACACCCTGAGCACCCTGTCCAAGGCCCTGAACTAGCTGTAAACGCGGCCCAGATAGACTACCTATCCCCGTTTTGCCCCGCTATACCCGGAGGGAATCGTCTTCTCTCTGGGGGTTACTCATGCGAAAAACCCGTTTTACAACCGCTCTCCTGGCCGCTCTGGCCGTGGTATCCATGCCGGCGTCCGCCTTGGCCGATCCGTTGTCCGCCATGCAGGCAGACAGCAGGGCGCTCGGTGCCATGGCGCAGACCTGGGCGCAGGTACAGTCCGCCGCGCAGTCGTATGGGCAACTCGCGCCCTACGCCGCCGCCACCTGGGCCGGTCTCGGCCCGGTGGTCACCAATCCCATGGGCTTTCGTGAGCAATGCCACAACACCCGATGGGATCAGGTCACCCAATATCTGGTGACCGGCGCGCTCAATATCGGCGGTGACGGTGAGGCGGAAGCCTACGCCATACAGGCCGTCGCCGCTGATTTCCCGGAACAGTTGTCGGATTACCTAGTGCAGCTGGTGCAGTCCGGCAACCCCCGGGAAGAGGCTCTGGCGAACCAGATCATGGCCCAGAAAGGGCCTCTGTTGGCGTCTCTGAACGATCTGTCCACGCTGTTGAATACCACGGCAACGCAACTGAGCAACGCCATCGGACCCAACAGCAGTTTGCAGCCTTTGCCCATTACGCAGTGGGAGGCTGGGATTGGAGACGCCCCGAATCTGGCCCGGGCGCAGTATGTGGCCGGGCCAAACGATGGAGCGCCCATCGGCTGGTTTGATGGCATAGCCCCGGATTCCCAGATCACCCGCCTGGTGGATATCTGCCCTACGGGCACGGGCAGTTTGCCGACCCTGCCGCTGAAAGCGCCAATCATGCGGGCGGTGCAACAAGCCATAAGCGACGAGCCGTCCCTGGCCCAGGTGGCGCAACCCATGGAAAACGGAAGCACGTGGTCTGCCCCCAGCCCGTATGGTTTCGGCGGCGGGACCGCCAACCCGGCCCGGGAAGATCTCGTGGCCGCCCTGGCGACGGACGAGACCGGTATCGCCGGCTACATGGCCCCGATCACCGCGCCCCTGGAACAGTATGACCAGGAGGTCCAGCAGATCATGCAGATCATGCAGATCATCCGATCTGGCGGAACGGAAAACTAAGGAGGTCCATCATGAAAAAGCAGAGCATTCGCCGTGTCTTCCTCGCAATCCTGATGGCATTGCCGCCGGTCCCGGCTCTGGCAGGCGGCGCGGTCACCGGGGGAGCCACCCTGCCCGAACAGATCGTGCAGGAAGCCACACTCATCCAGTCAAAAATTTCCGGTGCGGAGCGGCTGGTAGAGCAGATCCAGCAGTACGAAAACATGGTCCAGAACATGGTCACCCTCCCGCAGAGCCTGGTGAACCGGATTCTGCAGCCCATCGATCAGATCTACGGCATGGCCGCGCAGGCCCAGCAGCTGGGCACCAACGCCATGAACATCGCCAACCAGTTCCAGAACATCAATGCGAGCTTCAACCCGCAGCTCACGGACGAATATACCCAAAAATACGAGAGCATCACGACCGGGCTCAACAACGCGCTGAATACGGCGATCCAGGCCGCGAACCTGAACCCGGACGCCTTCGCTACCCAGGCGCAGGCGGAGCAGGCCATCAGTCAGGCCTTGCAGAACCCGCAAAGCCGCAATGCCCTGCTGCAGGGGGCCGTGGAAGCCGGGCAGGCCACAGTATCGGCACTGACCCAGATGCAGCAGACCGCCAATACGGAAGCATCGGCCGAAATGGAATGGCGGAAAAACCAGCTGGCCTACCAGACCAGCCAGGTTGCCGCGAACCAGGAGGCCACTCAGGCCTTGTATGGCAATGGCACCAACCCGCAGCCTGCGGTGAGCGCTTCGGGCGGCACACTGAACACCCTGGCCCAGACTCTGGGAGGGGATTGAAATGCACAGACGACCTTGGCCCCTGGCAGGGCGCAAAGCCCTCGCACCCTGGGTATTACTGGCGCTGCTCCTCCTCGCCGCGCCGGACGCCTTCGCGGGCACGTCTGGGGCCAGCGGCATTACCAATACGTTTATCAGCGCCACAACGGGGTGGTACGGTTCCCTGAAAAGCGTTGCCGAAGGAATTTTCTATACGCTATTCGGCGTGGACTTCGTCTACTTGGTGGCCCAATGGCTCATCGGCGGAAAGGACGTACACGAAGTGTTCACGTCCTTCATCAAGAAACTCATCACCATTGGGGTGTTTTTTACCATCCTGCTCAACGGGCATGAGCTGATTGGCTGGGTCATCTATGGGTTCAAGGCATCCGGTGTCGCCGCCGCCGGGCAGCCGCATACGAGCCTCGACTGGATACTCGGAACCGGCGGCAAGATTTTCACGGCTTGTGTCCAGGGGCCGGTGCAGAGCGGTACGGGCGGAGCCATCAAGTATGTCTGGGATCTGGTCTCTTCCGGCGGGAAAACCCTGATCTCCACCATCCTGGGTGCGTTTGTCGGGATGGTCGTCGGGATCATCGCTATTCTGGCCCTGATCTATCTGGCGCTGGAGTATCTGGCCATCCAGTTGGAGGCCGCCCTGGTGGCGTCCGTGGGCATCATCATGATGGGCTTTGCGGGTAGCCGCTGGACCGTGCAGCACACGGAAGGGTACCTCAAGTACGCGCTGTCCGTGGGCATCCGGTTCATGGTCCTCGTGATCTGGATTGCCTTCATCGAGAACCATTCTTCGTCCATCATTACCAATCTGCTGAACGGCGTGAAACAATCTGGCGGGACCAATATCGGGACCACGCTTTCGGCTTATGCCAATGTGCTCATTTTTGTGTTGCTGATTGCCTGGATGGCGAAGAAGCTGCCCGGCATCGCGGCCAGCGTCCTGACGGGCGGGTCCACAATGTCCGGTGGTGAGTTGATCTCCAGTGGTGTGGCGGCCGCCGCGCTCGGAGCCGCGGCCCTGGCTACGGGCGGTGCCGCTTTGGGCGCCGCCGGAGCGGGCGCGGGCACTGGGGTTTTGACGGGCGCGGAAGCCGCAGCCGCTGGGATTGGCGAAGCGGGTGCGCTGTCCGGTGCAGCCGGTGGTGCTGCGGGGGCTGGTGGAACGGCCTTGGGCGCCGGTGAGGCGGGCTCGCTATCCGGTGCGGCGGATGCCGGTATGGCGAACGCCGTACAGGCCCCGCCACCACCACCGGAACCGTCTGGGCTTCCCGAAAACACGGTGCTGCCGCCTAAGCTGGATTCCCTGCAGAACGCGGGACCTTCCGGTGTGGCGGAGACCAGGCGAGCGGCACCCGCTGCGGAGCGGAGCGGTGCCACTGGCGAAGGGCAGGACAAGCCTATGTCGCTGGCGGAGAGAATGATGAAACAGCATAAAAACCTTACCGCCATACATGGTGTTGCAGAAAAAATCCTGTCGCCCGGAGAGGAGAGCAAAGTGGGTGTACAAGCGAATGGGTTCGGCTTGAAGCACAGCGAGTAGCGGCGACGAGACAATCCGCGCTATAGGCAAGAAGCGGTGGGGTTGAGTCTGATGAATGGAGGTGGGGCCGTGAAGCTCAAGATATTCATTTTCTGGATACTGGCGATGGCGTTTTCGCCAATCACGCTGGCAATTCCCTTTATCGGGACGGATTTGGTGTACCTTACCGTGATCGGCCCGGTTGTGATGGGCGCTCTGTACTTCATGCTCGTGCCCCACAAGGCAGATTTTAGTGGTCTTGCATTCAAAGGATACAGTGCTAGCGACATGGCCCGCGCACGCAGCGAGGGCTACCATCAGGGCCGTAACAGTAACCTCTGACCGCTGAAGCGATCTCTGCAGTTTAGAAGGCCCCGCCAACGCGCGGGGCTTGTTCTTTCCGGGTATCCCATAACATGGAGCCGGACCCCCGGCGGAAACACCAGCCATCACCGAAGAATGGCCCAGGCTGCGATGGTCCCATAATGGGACTACCCTGAACGGTATGCGAGTGATAGCTGTCTCCACGCTGCGAGCTTTTTGGGAGATCTGCCCCGATGCCGAGCAGCCCTTGAAAGCATGGTTCGACGAGGCCAGGAACGCCAGCTGGACGCAGCCGTCTGACATCATGGCGCAGTACAGGAGTACCAGCATTCTGAAGAATCGCCGCGTCGTCTTTAACATCAAAGGCAATGACTACCGGCTGGTTGTTTCGGTTGCCTTCCGACTGCAGATCGTCTGCGTGAAGTTTGTGGGCACGCATCAGGAATACGACAAAATCGACGCGGAACGCATTGAGTTGGCTTGAGGTCAGGAGGACAAAATGGATATTCACCCTACTCACACCGAGGCAGATTACCGGGCGACCCTCACGGAGATATTGGCTTTGATGGACTCCGACCCGGAGGCGGGTACTCCGGAATGGGATCGCCTGGATATCCTGTCCACGCTCGTGGTCGCCTATGAAGCTAGGCATTTTCCCGTGGGAATGCCGGATCCGATCGAGGCCATCAAGTTTCGGATGGAGCAAATCGGCCTGTCTGTCAAGGATCTGGAGCCAATCATCGGCAAGCGTAAACGGATTTACGAGATCCTGAATCGCAAGCGCCCATTAACCCTGCCCATGATCCGTAGGCTGCACCGCGTCCTTGGTATTCCGGCTGAGGTCCTGATCGCGGGCGATAATACCGTGTAGAAGCAAATTGGGTGGGGTGTTCGTCATCCTTTGACGCCCTTTTCTCGTCGGCTTATCCACAGATAGAACCTAGCGGATCAGTCCCCAGAACCCATGCCGGCTGTAGCCCCTGCCAGGCGCAATCCCCTGCCTATCCCCTTTTTGGCTGGCTATACCAGAGCAGGAAACGGGTTTTGGCTTTTGGAAAAGGGAGCCCTTTATGGCAGAGCAGAAAGAAGTCGCCGAACACTACCTGGTGGCGCGGCGGGAGTGGCTGGAACGGTACGGCGACTACATCGCCCAGGCGAAGAACTGGCGAATGGCTGCACTCGGATCTATCGGTATTGCCGCCCTGTTCGGGGCGGGCATGGTGTACGAGGCCAGCCGGGTGCATGTCGTGCCCTATGTCGTCGAAGTCAACCATCTGGGGCAGGCCGTGCATCTCGCCCAGGAAGTGCAGGCGGGCACCTACGATCTGCCCGTCGTGCGCCACGTCATCGCCCATTGGGTGCGGGACGTGCGGGAACGGCTACCCGTGGTGGCCGCCGAGAAGCAGATTTATCAGTCCACTTACCACATCGTGGGCAATAAGGAGAGCCAGCAGCTCACTGCGTACTTCCAGCGGCACAACCCGTACTCCAACTTCACCAACAACGAGGGCGGACGGACCGTGGAGATCACGTCGGTCCTGCCCGTAGGCACGCCCAAGGCCAAGGGCGGAACGATGCAAGTGCAGTGGATCGAGACGCAGTACGGAGCCGGCGGGTCCATCACGTGGCAAAAGGACTACGAGGGGACCGTCACCTACCGCATCCAGCCGCCCTCTGATAATCCCGCGGTCCTCAAAGTGGATCCCTTCGGCATCTATCTCACGTCCTTCACCTGGAATCTGGTTCCCTGAAAGGAGATCGTCATGCGTTCATACATGCTTCGTGCGGCGGTGGCCGCGGCCACTTTTGGAATTGGCGGGGTAGCGATTGCCGGTGTCGTCACCGGCGGTCCGGCCTCTCCGGATCCAGGCGGGATTCCGGGCAAGGTGCCGCCCATGGCTTCCTATACGGTACCCGCCGTGCGGCAACCCAACGCCCAGGCCACGGGGACGGATGGATCCGCCATGCCGACCCAGGAGACCTCCACGGAAATCTGGGAAAAAGCCATCGCCACGCCGCCGCAGGGCCGCATCTCGGAGCGGTCCAGGAAAGCCGCGGAAAAGGCTTTGGTCGCCGCCTACGAGGCGGGCAAGACGCAGAACCTTCCGCCCATTGCCGGGACCAACGGCGAGGTTCTGTACGCCTACGGGCAGTCCTTGCCGACCCTGGTGACCGCACCCCTGCATACGTCGGTCATCGTCTTTCGCTCCGGTATGACGGGTCCCAAGGCGGTCGGATTGTCGCCGGCCTACTGGCAGGTGGAGGCCCTCATGGCTGGCCAGCAACCGGAACTAGCGGTCACGCCCCGGTTTGCGGGCCTGCACGCCAATCTGGTGGTGACGGGTACGTCGCCCTCCGGCAAGGCCATGAACTACGTCATCGAGGTGACCAGCGACAAGACGCGCTACACACCCATGATCGGCTTCTACTACCCGGACGCCATAGTCCGTACCTGGAAGCAGGATGCCGCAGCCAAGGCGGCCTTCGCGCAGAAGGTCTCGCGTCAGACCGTGGCGGTCCTGCCAACCATCGATGCCGCCAACCTGGACTTCCACTGGAAAATCCATTGCGCTGGTGGTGGCTGGTTCTCCGATAGAGATTGCCGGTCCATCGAGCCCTTGCGGGTCTTCGACGACGGCAAGCAGACCTTCATCCAGTTCCGGCCGGGTCAGGGCAGCCACGGCGGCATACCATCCGTGCTGGCGGAAAACGCGGCTGGACAGAACGCCATCGTCAACACCACGTTCCGGGACGGTTACTACATCGTGGACGGAGTGCCGCACAAAATCCTGCTTCTGGCTGGCAAGGGCAGCAGCGGCAAGGTGGTCCGGCTCACCCACGAGCGCAACTAAGGAGGGGACCCGTGGCAGACCATCGGATACCCCTGGGCGAAGGCCCGGGAAAGGTCAAGGGATCCCTGATCCCGGACAAACGGAGCCTGGGCGCTCACCTGAGATCCAAAAAGATCGTGGCCGCAACCGTGCTGGCACTGGTGGCCGCAGGTGGAGGAGGATTGCTTGCCATAGACAAGCTCCATGGTTTTGGAGCCGGGCCTTCCGCGGCGCAGGAGAAGCCACACAAGGCCCCGGATATGCGGGCGCTACCCAAATCGAAGCCTGACGTGACTGCTCCGGTAAACAGTACAGCGACCGCCGCGACGGCGAGCGCCCGGTCGCAGGCTCAGGCGTACGTGGCGTCCCCGGCGACGGCTCCCGGAAACAGCCAACCCAGTCCGCAGGAGACTGCCTTTATGGAGGCCCTGAGTGGGCAGGGAGGGCCGGGGGGATCCGGAACGTCCTGGGGAGGGAACCCCACCGGCATGGTGGCTGCGGCCGCCGCGTCGGCAGCCGCCTCGCCCTTGCCGGATGCGAACCCGGAAGGTGCACTGACCCTGGCAAAGTCCATTGCGCTCATGACGGGCAAGAACCAGGCGCAGGGCGGGGTGTACAGCTCCCACCTGGACCGGCGTGAGGTCAGCCCCTGGGAGCTGCTCCAGGGCGCCGTGATACCCGCCATCCTGGAGACGGGCATCAAGTCCGATCTTGCCGGCGAGGTCACGGCGGTCGTGGCCCATCCCGTCTACAACAGTCTGAACGCGGCCTACGTGCTGATCCCCGCGGGCAGTCGCCTGATCGGCTATTACCGGTCCGGGGCGGTCATGGGCCAGACCCGCGTAGGCGTGGAGTGGACTCGTATCGAGTTCCCCAACGGCACCTACATTCGGCTATCCAACATGCCGGGCACGTCGCCGCGCGGCTATGCGGGCTTCAAGGACCTGGTGAACAACCACACCTGGGAGATCTTCAAGAACGCCCTGCTTCTGTCCCTGATCGACGTGGGTATGGCCGAGGCGAGCCCGACCAGCACCTCCACCAATACGACGGGCGTTACGGCGAACGAAGCCTTGCAGAATGGGGAGCAGGCCCTCGCCCAGACCTTCGGCCAGGCGGAGGCCCAGTTGTTCCAGAAATACATCAATATCGCGCCGACCCTCACCATCCGGCCGGGATACGCTTTCAACGTGGTGGTGACGAAGGATCTGGTGTTCCCGGGACCGTATCGGCACGGAGTGAATCTGGTGGGGACCAGGTCGGTGGCGATGACGCCCCAGGCTCCTGACCAACCTTCCGAAGCCAATCCTTATACGCAAGGAGGTGGCGGGTGAAGTCCCGGATCATCCCCCGGTTGCGGCGAGATCTCATCGCCCCGCAATACCAAGACGATGCCAACGCCCGGGCGGTGCGGGTGAGCCAGGAACTGGTGCGGCTTTCGGTGGTGGAGTTGCGCAGCATGGGTCTGCGCCGGGCCAGTCGCCCCGTGCCGGAACCGCCCTACGAACCCTTCGCCATCGCGCTCACCCCGGAGGCTTCGGCCAAGGTCGCGCAGCTGCCGGACAGCGTGAGCGTCTCGGCCATCGTGCAGGAGATTCTGCGGCGGTGACGAGATCATCTGCGCTAGCGATACAGGGCGCAACGGGCGCTGGCTATACCGGTCTGGATCACTACAGGAGATTGTCATGGAACCGAAGTGCGTTGTCTTTGCGAACCAGAAGGGCGGCGTGGGCAAGACCACGCTTGCCGTACATATGGCCATCCATGCCCACAACATGGGCTTTCGGACCTTGCTGGTCGATCTGGACCAGCAGGGAAGCAGCACCTTCTTGTTGACCGGAGACGCGGATCGCCACCAGACCGAAGCGGGGACCGCGTTAGATCTCTGGTATCCGAATCGTAAGGTGCCCGTACAGGTGTCCCCCATCTTCGGGTTCGACTTCCTCCAGGCGTCGGCGGCTCTGGATGCCGTGGACGATGATCTGGATCCCGCCATACGGGCCTTGCGCCGGCTGCTCGTCGTGGACAGCGGTCAGGGCCCGTATCACGTGGTCGTCGTCGATTGTCCCCCCGCACCCGGGGTACGGCAGATGGCGCCGTTGATGGTGGCAGACCGGTTGGTCGTGCCGGTCACTCCGGATGCCCTGGGCACACAAGGTCTGGCGTCCATGATCCAGCTTGGCCTGACGCAGGTGCGCCCGGTCAACCCGAAGCTGGAACTCCGGGTGCTGATCAACCGGCTCAAGGCCAACTCCCCCAAGAACCGGGCTATCGCGCAAAACCTGCACGATCAGCTCCCGGAGTTTGTCCTGCCGGACGATCTGTACGAACGCGAAGATGTGCGTACTGGCCTTCGACTCGGGAAGCCCTATTGGGAAGTGTGCCGCGATGCCGGGCAGCAGGACGCTTGGTACCAGACCTTCGACGGTTTGTTGGAGGGCGTCGAAGGAGACGAGGCGCAAACCCAAGGGGTAGAAGTCGATGCCCCGGACAACGCGGATGAAATACTGGCGCAACAGGAAGCCCGCCGTGGCGAGGTGATGTCGTGAAAGAATCGTTATTGAAAGGTATCAATCTGGATGCCGCCCGTGCGGCTCTGCAAGCCGCTCCGGACGGGAGTAACACCAATCTGGTGGCTCTGTATCTGTCCCTGGACAACATCGAGCCCGACCCCAACCAGCCCCGCCGCGGTCTGGAGGCCGGAGAGGGCGGCCAGAGTCTGGAGGAACTGGCGGACAGCATCCTGCAACACGGGGTGCTCCAGCCCATTACGGTGGAGGCCAATGGGCAGGGAAAGTATCGGATCGTGGCCGGAGAGCGGCGCTGGCGTGCCGCGATGATCGCCCGGGACCGGGGGGAGCCCTGCGCCCGAAAGGATTACGATCTCCAGCGCATCCCCGCCGTCATCACCCACTCGGAGAATCCGGCGGATCGCCTGGAGATGCAGCTGGTGGAGAATCTGGCCCGTGCCGATATGCGGGATACGGACATAGCCGTCGCCCTGCAATCCCTCCTGGGTACCTTGCAGATCAGTAAGGCGGAATTGGCGCGGCGTATCGGACGCGACAGATCCTGGGTGTCCCGGATACTCGCCAAGGCCGATCCCGCCGCGTCCGAACTGGCAATCCAGGTAGGGGTATCCCTGGAGGACCTGGGAATACTGGAATTGCAACGCCTGCTGTCCTGGCAGGGGGACCCGGAAAAAAGCCATTGGATCGATGCCGTGGCCGAAGCCATCCAGGAGGGTGCGCCCTTCAGCCGTGCGCTTCTGAATGCGATAGAGCAAAGGGAACAGCGCCCGGGGCCCAACCCTGCCACCCTCACCGGCAATACGGCCGTCGCGGTTCCTCTACCTGCAGGCGATACAGCGGTTCCGCCGCCGGGCATGGCAGACGTTCCACCAATGGCGGATTCGCAGAGCCATACCGCACCGGGAAACGGCGAAGAAAAGATCTGGGATAAAGACGGTGACAGCACGGAGCATCCCGCGATGGTGGCAGCTTCCCGGTATGGCAGTTCCGCCGCCGAAGGCGATGATGCGGGAGATCCGCAAAGCGAGGACTCTCACGACGGCCGGGTCGATGCTGATGGCACACCGGAACGGCAGGCCCCTGCGGTTCGCAACACGGTCCGGGTGTCCATTCCGCTGCTCCTGGTGGAGCGGCTGTTTGAACGGGCGGGCATGGGCGGCACGGATCCTGTTGAGGAAGATGTTCTCGCTGCCCTGGAATTGCTATTGGAGTACCCCGGGACCGACCCGGCGTGACGTTGGTTTTATGGCACAATGCATTTCGATTGACACAGGGATTGGTGGGTGCCCGAGGGCACAGAATTGTGCCAAATGGCACGGATGAATGGGTTAAAGCGGTGGCAGATTGGCGCTTAATGGGTTGATTTTGCGATTGTGGCTTTGAATTTGCGCCGTCTAAATCGCACTGAAAATCCTCGTGTCGGTGGTTCGATTCCGCCCCTGGGCACCATATAAATCAGGTTGTTAATAAATATCTCTTGACAATCCTCCAGTCATTCGGTACCGATTCGGTACAGTACCGGTACGGTCACGAGGAATAGTCATGCCTACTATCGTCAAAACCCCTTCAGGCACCTGGAAGGCCATGGTGCGCAAACAAGGCTGGCCGACGACGATCAAGACCTTTCGCACCAAGCGCGATGCCGAAGACTGGGCACGCCAGATGGAAGACGAAATGGTCCGCGGGGTTTTCATCCGTCGTACTCCGACCCAGAAGCTGACCCTTGCCGCTGCACTGGATCGGTATTTGCGAGAGGTTACCCCCAGCAAAAAGGAAGGCGGCTCACAGCGCCGGGACCACACCAGCGCCAAGGTATTGCGCACCGCACTGGGCACGTATTCTCTCGTTGCGGGTAGGTGACGTGGATTTGGTGCGGCGTACAGCAATCTTTCGGGATACCAAAAACAACGACACCCGTATGATTCCCCTGACCCAGCGTGCAACGGACATTCTGCGCGAGGCGATCGAAACCTATCCGCGTGACGGTACCAGTTTTGTCTTTCCGGGAGAGCCGGGGAGGGATGGGCAGCGTGGCCGTACACCATCGACAAGATCTGGCAGGACGTGCTGGAAGAAGTGGGTATCAAGGGCCGCTTGCGCTACCATGATTTGCGCCACGAGGCCACCAGCACCCTGGTGGAGATGGGACTCTCCGATGCCAAGGTCCGTCAGATTACTGGGCATAAGAGTGCGCAGATGCTCTATCGCTACGCGCATTTGCGCAGTGAAGATCTGGTCGCCGAGCTGGATGCCGCAAAGCTCATGCAGTTGAATATACGTTGTGCGTTATTTTCAGTATGGAGGTGTTGTAATGGTTCACGTCACTCTTCAGAATGACACAGTCCTTTTTGAGGTGATGGGCCTTCATAAGCTTTGGTCTCTCAAGAGCCGTTTGGAGATTCCGCTATCTGAGATCATTTCTGTTCACAAATACTCTGCTGCCGCTCATGATTCAAAGGGATGGCGTGTCGCTGGCACCTATATTCCCGACTTGATTACCGCAGGCACCTACTATTGCGACGGAAAACGAAGCTTTTGGGATTCGTGCAACGGCGATAATGCAATTTTTGTTACGCTTACTAATAACCGTTACAACCAACTTATTGTCGAGGTGGAGGATCCGGATGTGGTCATCCATAGCCTTGATGGCTAGTATCCTTTCATCGTCCAACCCGGCATTCCACCCGGCCCCCTACAGTAGGCTTCGCCCACGCCGTGGTCGACGGAATTTGAACGGCTGGCTGTACCATTTGGTTTATTCTTTCCCACTTTAAAACAGAGAGTAATTTCATGAAAAACTTCAGAATATTTTATTTTGGTACTGGGGTCTTGCTATCTCTGGTGTCGATTTATTTCATTGGGTTTTCTTTCTTGGATATTATTCCGGCATTGCTCGGCCTGTTCCTTTACTCAACGTTAAGTATTGCTTTCTCCAAGCCTGAAGACCACAGGATAGAAGATATGAAAAAACGTTTGGTAATATTTCTGGCGATTTCATTTTCAATCCTAATTCCGCAGCAACATAGAGAAATTGAGTTTATTATATTTATTGCTATTATTTCATTAGGATCATCATATTTCTATTTAAAATTCAAACAGAAATTGAAATTCCGACATTAGTAGGCTCCACAATGTGCGTGGTAGGGGGCGAATTCGGTGGGTGGACACTGCTGGAAGCTAGGGCGTCCCAAAAATCCTTTCAGTCCAAAGAACCGCAGGACCGGACGGAGATAGATCGAGCCGGATCTGCTGATCGGGAAGTAAAGCGACGATCTCTCCTGGCGAAACGAGCAGATTGACGTCAAGGAGAATCGGCTTCCCTGAATAGCTGAATTATATTTCATTGAACAAAGCGTTCCCCCACACTTCGCGCAGCCATGTTGAACCATATTTTACCCCCCGCAGGAACAGCGATATGGGCCAGTTCACGGACAACAAGATGCTCTGCCGCCAACGCGCTGGTGGGCACTGTAAGCCATGCGATGCCAAGCAAGGCCACTAAATACCGGCGTTGGGTAGATTTGATGCATTGTATCGATCTGAGTGCTACCAACCTTGTCATCGGATATCTCCTGTTCCTATGGTTTCGTGGTGTGTCGATTGCACTGATTGCGGTGGAAGAAATTCTCCTCTGCCAGTAAGGCTTATTCAGTGCGTGGTAGAGACGGTGTTGAGGTAGTCAATAAGCGCGATACGTGGTGCAGAACGGTGGGAGATAGGACGCCTGCGGCCGCTGAGAGGGTTGCGTAGCTATCCAGCAGATCAGCATTCGCCTGGTTAAGCTCGTTGCGCACCTGCAGGGCATTCTGTCGATCGATGATGGCATTGTTTTCCGACACCAGACCGGCGCGAACGCCATCATCTGCTGCCTTACTGGCCCGGTCAGCCACACGCAAGGCATGGCGGTACAGCTGCGCACGATGGCGGGCCGACTGGTAGCTGGCGAAGGTGGCGCGCAGAGATTGCTCTACAGACCGCCGCTCTGCCTGCAGGCTGGCAAAGGCCTGTTCCTGCCGATATTGTGCCTGCGAAAGCTGTGCTTGCTGGCTCCCACCAGAGAAAATGGACCAAGTCAACTGTAAGCCTACGCTGTTACTGTTACTGCGGTAGGGATTGGAGTAGCTGCCGCTCTGATTACCGATCTCGTAGTACAGTGGACCATTCTCGGATTGCCATTGATGCAGGAGCACCAGGGAGAGTTGAGGCAAAAATCCGCCCCAAGCGGCGGATGTCTGCTTTTGACGGGCGTGCAGATCTGCTGTTGCAGCCGCCAGGATCGGGCTGTGTATCCGCGCCAAACGTAACCAGTAGGCCAGAGAGTGGATGGGTAATGCCAAGCGCTGCGGTAAACGTGGCACGTGCAGGCTGGGCACGATGCCCGTGAACTGTTGCAGGGTTGCATCGGCAGCATGGAGCACTGCCGAGCTTTGCGCCAAGCCCGCCTGATTGCTGAGTAGCGCGACCTGGGTTTCCTCGGCACCCAAAATACCGGTTTTTCCTGACTGATAGAGCGCCTTGGCGGTAAACGCCGAGTGTGTGAAGCCACGCTGCGCCATTCGGGTATTGTGCAGATTGGCAGCCGCTACCAACCAGTGGACATAGGCCTGAATGGCAGCGCTCTCCAGATCTTGAAACGACTGCTGATACTGCGCTGCTGCCGCCGCCACCTGATCACCACTCGCCCGATAGTCCTGCAAGGCCGCCCAGTTGAACACCGCCTGACTGATCTGTACCTGCCAACTCTTGCTGCGATACGGTGCCTGAATGCGGGCCAGCGGCCCCGTGCTGTATTCTCGCTCGGTCTCGTCGTTGGTCGCCCATTGCAGGGCAGCATCGGCCTGTACCTGTGGTAAGAGCGCGGCGAGGGCCAAGGGCTGTGCCTGGGACGCACCCTGCAAACGATCCCGATAGAAGCGAAGCTGAGGATCGTGGTCCTGTACAGCTTGCCAGAATTGCCATAACGTACTGGCGGAGGCCATGCTACACCCGAACGCAGACAGGAGAATGGCACTCCCCGCAATTCGCCAATACTTCATGTGCGCACCCGCATAGATTTACCCCAACCCTCCGTGTTAGAGAGCACGATCTGCTCTCCTGGGCGAAGGCCTGACAGTACCTGAATGCTGGATGACGAGGCCGCTCCAACACGAATTTCACGCCGTAACGCGCGGTCACCCTGGGCGGAAAGCACATAGACATTGGTCACGCTGTTGGGCTCCACCCCCACCGGACGAGAGACATAGAGGGTATGGGGAATGCTGCGGGCACGGATGACTCCGGTAACCGCCAAGTCGGGCCGGACTCCTTTGGGGAGTGTACCCAACAATTCCACGGTAACCGGCACAGATCCATGCACCACGTTGGGCGAGACCCGGGACACCCGTCCGGCGATCACCTGGGCATTGGCGCCAGGAACCAGGATCTGCACGGGTAGCTGGCGGGAGATTTCCTCTGCATCGCCTGGCGATACGGCCAACATCGCTTCGAGGCTCTGCTGGTTGGCAATTCGCGCTATGGCCGTTCCCGGTGCGATCTGTTGTCCGGCATGTACGGACACGTCCTGCACGATGCCTGTCATCGGTGCAGTGGGGCGCAGTGCTTTCATATCGGCCATTACTGCCGCGAGGCTTGCCTGTTGGGAAGCAATGACGGCCTGTTGCCCTTGAGCCTGTGCGGCAATATTCTGCTGAAAGACCGCAACCCGTTCCTGAAGCACCCGTACCTGCCGAGTAGTATCGGTGGCATGGAGCTGATCCGTTTCGTAGCGCAGGCGGGAGATGACGTGTTCCTTCATGAGGCTCGAATCTGCCTCGAGTTCCATCTTGGCGCTGGTTGCCGCCGAACGGGCGGAGGCCAATGTACTTTTCAGGGAGTAGAGCTGATCTTCCAGTTGCGATGCATTGGCTATCGCGCTGGCCCGAGCTTGCGCCAGTGCCGACTGCGCCTGAATGAGCCGGGTGTGCAAAGTCGGGTCTTGCAGGCGCAGCAGGGGGGACTGGGGATGAACCTCACTGCCCGGGTGTACAAGGAGGCTTTCGATGGTGCCCCCGACCCGGCTGGTGATCCAACGCTCATCCCGCGCTTTCAGATCGCCCGGCGCGCGAATTCGGACCACGAACTTACCTTGTTGGACCGTGCCCAGCAGGAGATTGTTGCGAGAGACGGACGGACCGTTGGGAATGAACCACCAGAGCAATGCAAAGCTGAGAATAGCCAGCACGAAGAACAGCAGAATCAAGAGCCAGCGCCGATTTTTTCGGCGCTGAATCTCCTTTTGTGGTATTGCAATATCAGGCATGCAAACGCTCCGGGATCTGTCGCGGCTATCAAGATTTCGTCAATCGATTCGGGTCAGCCATTGCGCAGTACCTTGCGGATAGGCCACCAAGTACTGAGCCAGTACACCAGCAGCACCAGAGGAAGCACCACAATCAGTGCTGGGGCCAAATAGAGCAGTGCGTGCGGAAATTGGGTGCTCATCGCCCGCGCCAAGGCGGCGGCAACAGCGATCCCCAAGATCACGCCGGGGAGGAGGATCCGAGCCTGTTCCGCAAGGGCGCGGCGACGGAAGTGATGGATCTGGGCCCCGAGAAGCCGGCGAACTCGGTATTCAGAGCCGCGCGCCGACTGCACAGCGCCTTGTACCACATAGACCCCGAAGAGGCTGATGAAGGTGGCCAGCAGCGCGAACACCACCAGCACGGCATCGAAGGCAAGAAAGTCGGCGCGGCGTTTATGGATCAGCTCGGCATAAGAGTGAATGTTTGCCAGGACTGCGCCTGGCAGTGCAAGGTGAATGGCGTTACGCACTTCGGTTCGTGCGGCACTCGACTCAGGAGACAGGCGCATGACAAGTTGCACGTTTCCTAAGGTAGACAAGAAATGACGTTGTCCGACGGGTGTGTTCAGAGGTATGTACATCATACCAACCCTGTGTCGCATCACGCTGTGCAAGCTCCAAGAGATGGGCGCGTAGACGCCCGAGATAGGGTTCGTCTTCGGACTAGACTGCGGACCTAAATGTAGGATCTTTCCAACACAATCCTGATCGGGATAGTACCTTTTGCAGGCGTCTGAACCGATCCATATGGGGTTCCCTTGTATTGGGGCAGAGAGCGGAGGAAGGGCTTGCCCTCCTTCTAGTGGAATATGCAGTAAAGAGAACAATTCGCCTGTGGTAGGCTCAAAAATCGCCATACCCGTCCGCTGCCGGCTGGAAAAATTGCCGTCCATAATGTCGCCTTGCCACGGAAGAGTCGACGCAAAGGCCGCACCATGCACATAAGGAACCGACCGCAACGCCCCCTGAACCGTGCGCAGGCTGGCATCGTTGGCATGGCCCGGCGGGAAATACAAGGTGGCATAGAACACGCCCTCGGGGTCAAACCCCAATGGACGATATCCTAAGATCAGGGCGCTGGTGGTCAGGCTCAGCGCAACCCCTAATACCGCAATGGCCAAGGCCACCTGCACACCGCTGGCTACCTGAAGCAAACGCTGCATCCCCTTGCTCAGACTGGCAGTTCGCTCATCTCCAGCAATTGCCTCGCGCAGCGAAGCGGGGCGGCTCCGGAACAATGGCAGGACGAGAGCGATCATGACCCCCATCAAGAGCAAGGCCAACACGAAAACCAACACCCCAATATTGAAATGCAAAGGAAACAAGTGGTAGCCGTCCCCCTTGGTGGAGAACACGCTCTCCGACAGCCACCGGCTTCCCAAGCCGGCGATCGGCACGGCGATGAACAGGCCTAGCAAAAAAATAGGGATCTGCTCTAACAGCAGTTGGGCAAAGATCCCCAGGCGCGACGCGCCCAAGATCTGGCGGATGCCCAGAGAGCGGAGGATAGCGTGGTGCCGCAAGAGGGCATAGTTACTAATGTTGAAGACGGCGATGACCCACAGAAACAGCCCCACGCCGAGATACAACCAGGGCAGGCGGCTCATCTCCATTTCCTGCAAGAAGGCGCTCCGCAGTGGCATGGCGTCAATCCGAAGGCCATTAAAAAAGCTACGAAACTGCGGCGGAATCAATGCTTGCAGGCGTGCGGTAAGCGCTGCCAAACGGACATTCAATTCGTGGAGAGATGCTCCGGGTGACAGCCGGGCATACAGAAACTCATTGATATTGTTTTCCTGAATTGTTGGCACGACCAACGGAATAAATACCTCTGCGGAAGAGCCCGGAACGATCTGCGTCCCTTTGGGCAATACTGCCGTGATCCGATAGCTTTGACCGGCTACCTGTAGCTCGCTGTTCACCGCATTCGGATTGCCACCAAAGGCCCGCTTCCAGAAGGCATAGCTGATCACTGCTTGATGCGGGCCATCGGCTTTGCCACTGGAAAGCTCTGGCCAAACCCCAAGAACTGGACGGCTGAATAGCAATGGAAAGACTTGCGGCGATACACCTTTGTAGTCCAAGGCAACCACCACCCCGTTGATGCGGGCTGTGGTGGTTTGGCTCTGGTCGGAGATCAGCGCAGTACTTTGAATACCGCTATCGGCTTCACGATCCAAGTCCTGACGCAACTTGGCACTGGATTGGAGGCTAGTGCCCAAGCCCATGGCTGGCGCTTCTTCGCGAATTAAGACCAAACGGGATGGATCGACATAGGGCAGGGGTTGCAATTGAAAGGCATACAAGACCTGAAAACCGACACCCGCCACCCCCGTTGCCAAGCCCAAAAAGAGGGCCGACACGACAAAGTAGAGACGCTGCTGCCACAACCTTCGGAAGAAGATCTGCAGCTCGCTCGAGAGAGAGTGGGTCATGTTCGGTCCTTCTTGTCGCTATCGTGCGTGCGGCCGGCTATCGATCTTCAAAGCGCCCATCCAGGAGGTGCAACACCCGCTGCGCCCGCTCGGCATGGGCCGGATCGTGGGTGGCCAGGAACAGGGTCGTGCCATTCTCGCGGCGCGCCTCTTCCATCAACGCCATGACCTGTTCCCCTGCGTGCGTATCGAGGTTGCCCGTTGGCTCATCTGCCAGAATGATGGATGGACTCCCGATAAAGGCACGGGCAACCGCTACCCGCTGGGCCTGACCGCCGGACAGCTGAGCCGGGAAATGTTGGGCGCGGTGTTCCATGCCCACGCGCGCCAATAGGGTCATGACCCGTTCGTGTTGTTCCTGCTTGGAGATACCCCCCCGATACCGTAATGGCAGCGCAACGTTTTCTGCGACGGTCAGGTCGCCAATCAAGTTGAAGGACTGAAAGACGAAGCCGATATATTGGTTGCGCATGGACGCCCGCTGATCTTCGTTCAAGCCCAAACTGGTCTGACCATCCATGCGGTAGTCCCCCTCGGTCGGGGTGTCCAGCAATCCGAGGATAGCCATCAAAGTGGATTTGCCCGAGCCAGAGGGCCCCATGAGCGCCACGTAATCCCCACGATTCACCTGTAGGTTGAGTTCAACCAGGGCGTGCGTCTGGACGGTATCGCTGTAATACACCTTACTGACCTTGCACAATTCCAGCAGAGGGCCCGTGTCCTGGGTTTGCGGTGTCGGAGTTATCATTATTGCCTCATTCCTGAATGCGGGAATTCTTTGTCGTTGCAAGGCTTGTTGCGTTTTGCGTTCAGACCGTACAGTTCCAACGACAAAGGAAACCTTTGTGTTCACTAGAGGGTTTCAGCAAGGTCTATGCCATCCCATCTATTGAAGGGAGATCGGGGGGATCAAGCGCATTGACCAGGTGAACTCTGCACAATGCTTGTGAGTTCGCGCCTATGTAGTGCAAGGTGCGCATATATGGTGCAGGGATTGTTGGCGAACCTGTCCAGCCATCTCTCTTCCGGCGTGGTGCGATCGCCCATATCGCGGACAGATGGGATCATCACGTCAGCAGGCTGCTGATGGAATAGGTGGATTACCATCTCCTGTTCCGCGGCCTGCTACAGGTCTGTGCTTGGCTGTGGTGAAGGCCAGCAGCAGGCAACTCTTACAGGCCCTGAATTTATAATGGCAAACGCCGCCATTTATACCCAACTATCAAGAAGAGCGCGATAGTCTCGAGGGACAGTATGCTCAGGTGCAGTATTATAGCGTTTCGATTCTGATTTCCACTTATAGCAGTGTAGCAAAGGATATAAACCTGATGGCAAGGCCAAATAATGCTCATTCTCTGCAGGAAGCCCGGGAGAGAGTGCAACGAAATAAAAACGCCAGAAACAAACCCTAAAAACATCAGGACAATGTTAGCAATCCCAGAAGCGGCACTGACGCTACCAGAAAAGAGTCCGATGGTTAAACCTAGGGCACTAAATGGAGCTACACCGAGCACAGCATATATAACAGCCTCTACCCAATCGGAAAATGACGGAGTCCACCCGGAAGCCAATAACAGAAGACTAAGAAGGAAAATGGACATGTAGAATAACAACATACGTGAGAGAATTTTATATACCATATAAGTACCTGGCGGTAGCGGGTATAATCGCTTCAATCGCAACACACCCCCTTGCCGATCAGCAGATATTCCAACACCAATAGAGAATATCCCAGATGCCATGCTCTCCACTGTAATCATGGCGGCAAAGCTTCGAAATACTTCATAATTACTGGGAGTTCCGGTATGTTTTGCGAGCACTCCATACAGCAAAAAAAGTAAGGAGGGGAGCAGAACGATGGGAATCCATAGTGGATATTCTCGAAACATAGCGCGGAGTTCCCAGCCGGTTTCCGTAAAATAGGAGCGTATCATAGATGATCCTCTTCAGCCCCAGTCAAGCGCATAAATGGGTCGGATAGGGTATTTTTTCTCATGCTTATTCCCGATAAGCGGTCATCCATTTGGATGAGCCACCGGATAATCGCGTCAGAGTCCTTTGTTGTAATGAGCATCGTATTCCCTTCGGTGTTCACAGAAAGCACGGCAGGGTGAGCAATAAGGGTTTGGATTGGTATGGATGTCTGGCAACTAATGACGATCGATGAGTTGGCACCGGATATTGTTGATGCCGGTCCTGAAAAGATGATTCTTCCCTTATTCAAAACTACGATTCGATCAGCGAGCGCTTCGGCTTCTTCCATGTGGTGAGTGGTCAACAATACGCCAGTTCCATGGCCCTTCAAGTCTCTGAGGTGATCCCATATTTGCTGGCGTGTCCGTACATCTATACCAACGGTGGGCTCATCAAGGAAGATCAGTTCCGGGTGCCCGCAAATCGCCAGGGCATACTGAAGACTCCGTCTTTGCCCGCCGGAGAGCTCCCGGTACTTTTTTGCCGCGAGGTGAGAAATCCCCGTAATCTCTGCGCAACGCTGCGGGGCAATAGGGTGGGGATAATAGCCGCAAACCTGTTGTAAATGTTCCTTCACGGTCAGCATTGAAGATAACGCGCCATCTTCTTCTTAGAGCATGATGCCAATCTTCCTACGTGCCGCCATAGATAGTGATGCTGGATGTTCCCCCAGGACGGTTACCGATCCTGAAGTTGGGCGCCGGAATCCCAAGAGAATACGCACGGTAGTTGTTTTTCCAGCGCCATTTTCCCCTAGTAAAGCGACGATCTCCCCTCGCGAAACAAGCAGGTTGACGTCAAGGAGAATCGGCTTCCCGGAATAGGCGAATTGTATTTCATTTGCGTGAATGAGCGCTTTCATGATGAAAAATGGGTCCTGTTGTCTGTCTTACTCACTTTACCAATGGGCTTGGTCCGTAGATATCGCATGGTGGAAAGGGCATCGGTCAGGATCACTTCAACGCCCGTCAGGGGACTCGCCTGGGACAAAAAACAGCGCGGCGCGAAGAGATCAACTACTGACGCCATGGTACGATCTTGTCCAATTTCCCTGAGGGGCCCTACTAATGCTTGATTTACTGCGCCACCGCTCTATACCGGGGCTTTCTACAAAGGTTATTTGGCCTGCCATATCTCTAATTCCCTTGGCCATCCCTGAACAATTCAACCCATGGCTAGATCATGGTGCCGTAAGTTTCGAGCGCCGTAGTCGGACGGGCATGCGTTGCTCGCAGTTAGTTGGAGCCAGCGGGCGACCCGCGCACCACAATACCGTCGCAAAAAACGATCCGGTGGAAGGAAACACCCTTCTTGGCAATCATCCGCAGCAGCCAGCGATTTTGTAGCCAGACGGCCAGACTTGCACGCATATTCTGTGCCAAGAAATCGTTGTCTTAGTGATAGCAAACAAAGGTAAGTAATATAAATAGTTAGCGTATATGCGCTTTTCCGTAGATCTTATGCCATACACCTTGCCCAACGCCGTTGGGCCTCACGATGGTGCAATAGCGACTCCGTGAGCTCTTTGCCGGGGTCATCTTTATCGACGGAGTACCGGCTAACGATATCTAGCCGGACCCGCAACAGAGCGCCGCCTGAACTATGTCAGAAATCGCTCATACACCGCGCTTGATAGTAGCTCACTGGACCTCAGTGGCCAGTAGGTGGGATGCTTAGTCGTCCACGACTCGTTGCTCCATAATCTCGCATTCCTGCGCAGCATGGACCGGGCCAAAGCTTGGTCAGCGGCTTTTGACTACAGGGACTTACCCACCGTACTGGCCACCATGTCCCAGTGCAATGCCCTCCAGGAGGATCTACGACAGTACCGCCTACTATTCCCCTAGCCTACAGTAATACCTTCTTCGGTTCAGTGCGCATCGCGGATCCCGAACACTGGAAGGATACTGTCGGTGATGGAAGTGTTGCTGGAAACTTCTAATATTGGCCAGGATTTTACAATATTGTGGGAGAAGACACAGAATGGTCATGTTCAGAATGGAACTCCCGATACCTGTCTGCTAACTTCTTCTCATGCTAAACGACTTCACCGCCCCCACCATCGCCCGCTTTGCCGGGCTCCATCTCCCCACTGCCACTATCCCCGCATGGCTCGACCAGCAGATCGCGCATTGCTCGGACCCCGCCTTTGCCGCCCTATTCAGCGATCACCTCGATCTGCCCGGCATCCACCCGACAGACTACCTTCATCGGATCGTCGCGACCCGTACCGGCCATCTGCTTGGTGGCATCCGATTCTACGGCCATGACATCACCAAACCCTTCGTGGATCTGCTCGCATGGACCGGCCCAATAGATCTTCCCGCCTGGCGCACCGCTATCGCCAATGTCTGGGCCGCCTTCGACCCACCCCAGTTCCGCATCCTCAGCGCAGGCGAACCAGCTTTCGCCGCCTTTCCGATCGACCAGACCATCCATGCCGGCCGCGCCGGCATCATGGCAGAGCAACCACTCCGCCCCACCGTCACCCTCCAACCCTGCCACGCCCCTGAAGCTGCTGCCGCCCAGGCCGCCCGATGGCACCAGGATTTCGCCGCCACCAACCCCACCCTCGCCGCCGAACTCCACATCGCCGACGCCGCCGAGCTCACCGAGTGCCACACGAACGGCTCTCTCGATTACATTATGATCGATGGCACCCAAGCCGGCCTGCTTGCCACAGCCCCTGGCACAATCGACTGGCTGCACGGCCACATCGTAATCGAAGAAATCCTGGCCTCCAGCCATCACGGCCACGGCCACGCCGCTTACGCCCAGCGCCGTCTTGCTGTCAGTCTCGCTGCCACCGACCCCCAAACCCTGCTGCTCGGCACAATCCACCACACCAACATCGCCTCTTACCGCACTGCCACCACTGCCGGCCGCCCTGCCATTATGGACTACCGATTCATCCCCCTTCCTGCTTGCTCATCTTGATTCGCCGATTCCCTCATAGTACGCGATCGAACCGTTTCGGTCATATTCGCGAGGAACCGGCCCCCTGGGTTTCATACTATAACTACGCATTCTGGGAGCACCTCTTTTCAGCTTTGTGAATGCTGTTCCCCAAACCACCGTTTGCAGGACACTCATACATCACCTCTTAGCAGGTTACGACCCCGAGTCTGCACCGACCTCGATAGGGATCTCGAATACCGTATTCTGTTTTGGCATCTTTTTCAGAAACGCCGGGAAGTTTCCGCTCTTGACCGCTGCCACGGCAGCCCGGTTCACCGCACCCAACGGGCTCGGCTTGATCACCTTGGCCCACAACACCTGACCGCTGGGTGATACCTCAAACTCCACCGTCGCTGTCCCAGAGAGTCCCATGGCGCGCAATTCGGCAGGGACATGCAGCTGGTTCTGAATGAGCGGACGCAGTTCCGCTACATACTGCCCCATCAGGTCCACCCGCTCTGCCGCCGATAACGGCGGTGGCGGTGGTGGCGCCGGAGGAGTTGCCGGCTTGGGCGGCAGTACCGGTTTAGGCGGTGGAGCCATCTTCACCGGTGGCGCCGGCGGGGTCGGTACCGGCTTCGGGGGTACCACCATCTTGGGGTGCGGGGCCGGTGGGGGCGGAGGTGTATGATGGATAACCGGCTTGGGAGGCATCGGTTTCGGTGGGGTCGGTTTGACGACCGGCTTCGGAACCACCTTCGGAGGCGGGGGAAGCGTCACCATTTGTACCGCCATGACGTGTTTCTTAGGCGGCGGAACAGGATGCGCGGGATGGGTCTCTCCATACCAGACCAAGGCACCAATCAAAGCCATCTCGACGATAACCCCAGCAATCAGGGCGGTAGCAAAACGATGACTCCCTTGCTCGGGATCCGGCGGCAGAATGGTGTTCACGACTGCACTAGCCATTGCGTGATTCTCCTCAAGGGCCTGGGATCGGATCACGTTTCTTTCGTGGCGATGCCGATGGCCGTTACGCCCGCCTTCTGACAGGCATCCATCACATGCACAAAGTCTTTGAAGGGCACCAATTTGTCAGCGGCAATGGTGACCTGGGTATGGGCCACGTCTCCATCCGCGGATAGGAAACCAGTCAATCCCGACAAATCCATTTTCTTACCCTTTACCTCTACCGCCCCATCTTTGAGGATATTCAGTACAAAGTGGGGATGCGGCAGCTCCTTCGCCTGGCTGGAGCTGGGAAGCTGTAATTTGAGCCCCTTATCGGTGATCATCTGGAGCGTGATCATGATGAAGAACACCAGCAAAAACAGCATGACGTCGATCATCGGGATAATTTCTACCCGGCCTTTCTTGCGGGGTCGACGGGTCGGAAGCATACGATCTCTCCTTACGCGTGCGCAGCCGTTTCTGCGATGGGGTGCGCATTCGCTGAACTGGGCGCTGACTCTTCCAACACGACCGGGGCACCATCCAGACGGTTCATCAACACGACTTTGAGCGACTCCAACTGAAAGATCGTCTTATCGATAGCGTTGTTGAAGGCATTGAAGCTGATCAATCCAATCATGGCGATGGCAAGCCCTGATGCTGTCGCAATCAATGCATCCGCCACACCCCCGGTAACAGAGCTTGGCGCGTGATCCGGTGTAGCCAAGATACTGAAAGCATGAAACATTCCCAGAATCGTGCCAAAGAGTCCCAGCAGCGGTGCCAAGGTAACAATCGTATCCAGTACCCACAGGCGCTTATCCAGACTGGGGGTGGTCAGGAAGATGGCTTCGTCCAAACGATTGGCAAAGGCCTCACCGCGCGCGCTGCCATAATGATGAACCAGATTGAAGTGACGCAGTGCTACGCCAACCAAGGACTCTTCCGGTAAACCCTTTGCCATATCGGCAAGCTCTTCCAGATCGGGCCGCCGCAGCTTACCCCGGTTCGAGACCAACCATAAGATCTTTCTTCCCTTCGCCATTGCGTTGCGCAAAAACCAGAAGCGATCAAAGATCACCGCAAGCTCAATGGCGAGCAGGGCCATCAGAAGATACAAAACTCCGTCCGAGTAGTTTGCTAAATGAACAATGTACGCAAATGTCATGCGATTCCCTTCCATGTCGAATCAGGCCGTACCGCTTTCCGTTGAGCAATCACCGTGCCACCACGCCTGCCAGCAATCCTCGCAACCATCCCTTACTTCATGCACCAATTAGGTGCGGCATTGAACCAAAAATGAACAGGAGGAGGTTTCCGGGTCTTCTATCATGCCGAAAATCTACGGCGACCTCGGTAGAACATGGAACAACTGATTTTTAGTCAAACGCTAAAGGCTGGCTTTGTCGCATCCACAGTTCCGCATAATGGCCTTGCAACTGTAACAGCTGCTGATGATTTCCCGTTTCAACGATCCGCCCATTTTCCATCACCACAATGCGATCAAAATGGGCGATGGTCGAAATCCGATGGGCAATGGATATCACCGTGCGGCCCGCCATCAGATCATCCAATTCGTGCTGAATTTCCCGCTCGGTGACGGAATCCAGGGCCGAAGTTGCTTCATCCAAAATCAGGATGGGCGCATTCTTCAAAAATACCCGCGCGATGGCGATGCGTTGCCGCTGACCGCCCGATAACTTGATTCCGCGCTCTCCCACATGGGCATCCAAACCCGTCCGGCCATTGGCATCGACCAGCGATTGTACGAAGACATCGGCGCGCGCCCGCCGCAAGGCCTCTTCGACTTCTTCCCGACTTGCGTCTTGGCGACCGTAGCGCACATTATCAAGGATGGATCGGTGCAAGAGGGAGGTATCCTGAGACACCACGCCGATGTACTGACGAAAACTCTCTTGCTCCAACTGACGAATATCCTGTCCGTCGAGCAATATCCGTCCCCGATCTACATCAAAAAATCGCAGCAACAAGCTGACCATGGTCGATTTGCCCGAGCCAGACGGCCCGACAATGGCTACCCGCTCCCCTGGCTCGATGCACAACGCGACGTCATCGATATGCTTGGTTATTGCGTCGGTCTCTGGATCGCCGTGGTAGCTAAAGGAGACTTGATCAAATTCGACACGACCGGCCTGGAAAACAAAGGGACGGGCATCAGGCTGGTCCCCCATGACCCGAGGACGATCCACGGATCGCATACCGTCCTGAACGGTACCGATGTTTTCGAAAATGGTGGACAGGTTGCTGGCCACCCAGCCTGACATATTGGCAATCTGCCAAACGAGAGGAACAGCCGTGGTCAGGATGGCCACACCGATGATCCCCTCGTGCCACAAGAGCAAGCCGACGCCCGTGGTGCCACTCAGCAGCAGAGCGTTTAACATCGTCAATGACGCCATCCAGGTGGTAATCATACGTAGCGACGCACGGAAGGCCGACGTGTGGCCGGTCAGCGCATCACGCACGAAGCGGTCCTCATCTTCGGATTTCGCGAAGAGTTTCACCGTGTGGATGTTGGTGTAGCTGTCCACGATCGCCCCCGTCAGCCCCGATCGAGCCTTGGAAAGCCGGTTGGATCTCTGGGTCAAACGCGGAATGAAATACCACATCAGAAGGCCGTACAACAAAAACCAGAGCACGACCGGCACCGAGAGCATCCAGCTTTGGCGGGCAAGGATCCACACGGAGCTGACCCCGTACGTGAGCAAGTACCAGACCGCGGTCAGGGTGGCGACGGTACTTTCCCGCAAGGAAGGACCCGTCTGCATCACCCGATTGGCGATCCGACCAGCAAAATCATTCTGAAAAAAGCTCCAACCCTGGCGAATGAGTCCACGATGGTTCTGCCAACGGATCAAATTCGTAAAGTTGGCGGCAATCGCCTGATTCGTCACCAAGTCGTGAAAAAAATGGATAAATGGCCTGATGACGATAATGATGAATGCCATCCCCAGAATGGCCCACCAATCCTTCTGCGGTAGGCTTTCTGCATGGGCCTTGGCCACAAAACCGGTGATCTTGCCAATGAACAGGGGAATGCTCAGATCCACCAGCGCCGTCACAAAGCCGGCGATGAACAACAAGACCATCGATTGACGGACCTGCGACAGATAATTCCCGTAAAACTTCCAGACGGCGGCACGGGTGGTATGATCTGGCACTTCGTGATGCTGATGATCACGAAAGATATCGATCATACTTTCAAAGTAGCGATACATGATGTCCTCTCAAAGGCGTGGGGTGCGTGCTGGCATCTTCTGGCACTAGGACAACTGCAGGGATAGGTGGTAATGGGAAATACCTGCCTCGACAAATTCTTCCCCTTCGGCCTGGTATCCCAGGCGCCAATAAAAGGGCAGCGCCTGGGTTTGGGCATGGCACCAGACCCGGGACAGCCCCAACCCCTTGGCGGTTTCTTGCGCCGCCATCATGAGTTGGCTACCGATACCCTGCTGACGCCATTCCCTGCGTACCGCCAAACGGCCGATCTTTCCTTCCTGCGCAACATCCAAGCGCACGGTACCCACAAAGGCCTCTCCCACCGTGGCCAAGAAATGGCGACACGCCCCATCTCGGTCGTCCATTTCCAAGGCCTCGGGTACTCCCTGCTCGGCCACAAAGACCTCCATACGAATATCTGCCAAGATTTTCGCCCAGGGCTGAAAATCCACCGCCAAGATACGCACGTCCGGGGAATAGATCATGGAGCCACCGCCTGCTGTGGCTGGCAACGCACGGAATACAGGGCCTGAGAGAGCTTTGCCAAGGATAAACCCGGGGCGTATTTCACCAGATACTGTGGATAGGGTAGAAAAATCACTGGCTGTTGCTCGTAGGCATACTGTTCATAGGCATAAAGCGCTTGGTTTCCCGAGTCGGTAGAACTGGCACGAATCAAGGCATCCATCCGCTGGCTGGAATACCCTCCATAGTTGGAGCCACCCCCGGTATCAAAGAGACCGTCGCCGCTGGGATAATAGTCGGGGTTATAGGACCAGACGATCATCGCGGCCTCCCATTTTCCACCGGGATGCAACTTGGCCAGCTCCAGATTGAACGGAACGACATGGAGATGGAGATCGATACCCACGCGCTGCCAGTCGGCCTTCAAAAGCTCGCCGGTGTAGATAAGGGTCTCGCTCATGTCGGGAACGATCATGCTCAAAACCAGGCGTTGCCCGTTTCGTTGGCGAATACCATCGGCGCCGCGGTGCCAGCCATTGGCCGCCAGTAAGGCATTGGCGCGCGCTGGATCATACGCCCGCTGGGGATGACGAACCAGTTGCTGCATGGCCGGAGAAAGATAGGTATCTGGATCCGAAGGCACGGGGTTGAAACTGGGTACCGCCAAACCATGAAACGCCACCCGGATAATTTGTTCCTGGTTAATGGCCAGTGCCATGGCTTGCCGTACCGGCGTGCTGGCCAAAAATGAGACCCGCGGATTATGCAGATTCAGAGTGACGTAATTAAACCCATAGCCTCCATTACTGACGCAGCTTTGTAAATTGCTGACCAACCCCCGCGCCGCAAAGAGATAATGGGGGATCATGCCTGCCTGCAAGTCGCCGCTCTTCAATCCCCAGAAGGCACTGGAAGCCGAGCTATACATCACAAAGGTCAGGTGTTGCAGTGGCGCCGGAGGACCGGAGTAGGCGGCATTGCGGACGAAGCTGAGGCTCCGGCCCGGGTCGAAGCGCAGCAGACGATAGGGTCCATCCACCACCTGCACCATGCTGACCTGATTCTGTAGGCGATACAGTTGATCAATGGAATAACGTCCCCACGACCAAGCCGGCACCGGCACCAGTTGTGACAGGCCATTCAATTCAAACCAAGTCGGGTTGACGGCCCGCCGCAAGGTCAGCACAACCGTCTGGGGGTTGGGCGCCGTAGCCTGCTGAATAATCTCTGGCATCCCTCCCATCCCGCTATTGGGGTAGCGTGCTCCAAAGGCCCGAATCATCTTCAACGACGCCAAGACATCCTTGCCAGTCACAGGCCGCCCATCGGACCAGCGCCAAGGCTTCAGATGGATAACAAATCGGCGCCGATCCGGGCTCACCACGATGTCTTGAGCAAAGGAGCGCTGCCAATTGATTTTGAGGTCGACCCCCACGTGCAATAACGGCGGGAACATCAGGGCAATGATCTGGCTGTTTGCGGAAGAATCGTTGTTGACGATCGGCATCAGGGAATTCACGTTCGCCGGTGGCGACAGGCCCACACTGGTGACCGTAGTCAGGCTACCAGAATCGGCCTGGGCAAGTAGGGGAACTGCCATCATGCAGGCCGCGAGGGCGGTGCGTCGCAAACCCGGTATCGATACCCTCCCCAGAAAACGTCGCGTCACAAAGTCACCTGGACACGCGTCAAGGCCCCAGGCAGGCGCATCCCGCCCCAGGCGCGTTGACCATAGGTATGACGTTCGGGGAGCCGATGCAAATCCTGACCCAAGGCCAGCAAATCCTCACCCAGCAGTTGAAAGAGGCTGGAATCAATGCGCGACGGGGCAACCGGTCCAACAATTCGACCGCCTTCGACCCAAAAGCAATCATAACGGGTCATGGCCGTCACCCGACAACTGGCGGGATCGGACACGTTGGCATACCAGAGATGGCCCAAATACAGGCCCGTGCCGATCGCCTCGAGCACATCGCCGTCGGGCAACGTTCCCGGACCCATGGACAGAGCGGCGGCATACCCCGAGCCGTTGATGGCGACGCCAAATTCCTTGGCGGCACGGGAGTCCGCCAAGCCATCATGCGCCTTGCCGTTTTGGATCAGGGGAATGGCCCCCGGCAACGGATGGCCATCGTGGGTGAAGGTGGGCAGTCCCAGGCCCGCACGATCTTCCCAGAGAGAGACGTCTGCATGGAGCTGACGCTCCCCGCTATACAAGAGACGCAGAGGACTCATACCACTCCGCAGCATTTCCACCGTAAAGCCCTGCCAGCTCAAGACACCCCACAACTCCGCCAACGCCTCGGGGGCCAGCCACGCGCGGTAGGCATCGGGCCGCAAGGTCTGGACCGGAAGCTGCAGGGCTTGCAATTGCTTGTGCATCTGCCTGGGCAGGGCATGCAACTGGGCTGGCGTCGGGTTGGCTAGTAGTGCCTTGCTGGCATTGTTATCTGGGTCAAAGCTGCTGAGATCCACCATGCTGCCGCCGCCTAAAAACTCCAGACGATGGCCGATGCTACTGCACACGGCGTAATACTGCGGACCACCGGTCACGATCCCCACCAAGTCCTGGGAGGCCCCCGCTTCACACAAGGCCGCAACCATGGCATTAAAATCCACCGACGAACCGTAGTCTCCACCCCGGGCCTGCCGCGCTTCTTGGCTGGGGTTGAGCCAGGGGTCCTCAGGAACCTGCCTCAAGTCATCGCGTAACTGGGCGACCCATTGCGACAACTCGGCCATCGACGGCCATGCCGCCGTGATATCCATGCGGGTCTGACGTTGCCCCTGGATCAAGGTCAAGGACAGGTCCCGCTGGTCCACCATACCGCTCTGATTCACTCGGGACTTACTGATCCGCGCGTAATCCGTGCGTTCGGCGTAGACCCCGGCAAATAACAGCTCGTCTATTCCTGCCAACTGGGCCAGTTGATCTGGAAGCCTCGCGACCCAGCCCTCCACTTCCGTCATCATGCCGCACCCCCAAAGACTTCAATGCCGTGAAAGCGGCAGATGGGCGAGGCGTGCCCCACAGTAATGGACTGGTTCAACTCCCCCTTGCCACAGTAGGGGGAGCCCGACACGGCGTAGGTGGACCGATCGCCGACGGCATCCAAGGCCTGCCAGAACGCCAGGGTGCGGCCGCGATAATTCGGATTTTTCACCCAGCCTTTGATCTCTCCCTGTTCCACCAGTCGCCCCCACTCACAACCAAACTGGAACTTGTCGCGCTGCTGATCGATGGACCAAGATCGGTTCTCGTCCATCCAAATCCCGCGTTCCGTGCTGGCGATGATCTCAGCAAAGCTCTGATTGCCGGGTTCCAGATTGATATTGGCCATACGATCGATGGGCGGCCGCAAGGGATCGCAAACCCGCGCACAAGCCAGTGCTGGCATATTGGCGCGTGCCGCCGAGCGAGCTCCGCCCAGGGGCCGCTGCAAGACCCCGTCCCGAATCAGATAGTGGCGCTCCGCCTTGCTACCCTCATCATCAAAGCCATAGGCTGCCAGCTCTCCCGTCTCAGCAGGATCGAAGACCACATTCAGTAAGGGACTCCCATAGCGCAAAGTGCCAAAGTCCGCCAATTGCAAAAAACTCCAGCCCGCATAATTGCGCTCATCACCAAGAATCCGGTCCAATTCCAGCGGGTGCCCAATGCTCTCATGAATCTGTAACGCCATTTGTCCTGGCGACAGGATCAGATCCCAAGGGCCGCTGGGGCAATTGGGCGCGGCCACCAGCTCCCGCGCCTCCACCGTCAAGCGTTGCGCTGTCTCCGTAATAAAACCGAGTTGCTGGAGCAGCTCCGCGCTGGCAATCCCCTGGCCCAACGGGCTGAAGCTACGGCTTTGCACCTCGTGACCGTCACTGACCGTAACCCGCAAGCGCGGAAGGCAGAGGTGCGTGTATTGTCGTTGCCGTGCGCCCGCAGCGTGCCAGAAGAGCCTATCGATGGCCCGAGTTTCCAGCCCGGCGTATCTATCCACCACCTGGGGCGACTGGGCCATCGCGGTATCCAACGCATGCAGCTGGTGCAGGCCATCCTGTACGGATAGAGGTGTGCCTTGCGCAAAAGCCGAGTGCCAATCGCCAGATTCCGTCGCCATTGGCCAGTCCTGCGCATGGTACAAGGCCACGGACGCGGCAGACTGGGCGCGCTGCACTGCGGCCTCCACCGCCTGACGAATGGCTGACTCGGAAAAATCCGTAACAGAGGCGTAGGCCACATTCCCCTGAGCCATGACCCCAATCAGGGCACTGCGGCCGCGCGACCGAAACGGGGCCAGGCCGACACCACGCTCTACCTGCAGCAGCAGGGTTTCGCGCTCCTCCAAAAGCAGGGACCACCAGGCCAAGCCCCCCAGCTCGCCAAGAACACGCTCGGCAAGCGCGACCAAAGACGGACGTTCCACAATATTCATGATGAGACTCCAGTAGTGCGCGGGATCAAATCGCCGTCCCCACGCCCCCCAATGGAAAATGACAGGCAACGTAATGCCCACCGCTCAGTTCCTGTAAGGGGGGGCGCAGTTCCTTACAGCGCGCGGCCACGTGTGGGCAACGCGTATGAAAGGCACATCCCGCCGGGGGATGCACTGGCGACGGGGGCTCGCCACTCGGCGGTGGCAGGCGTTCCTGGTCGTTTTGCCGAACCATGGGCGGCAAGGCATCCATCAAAGACACCGTATAGGGATGGGCGGGTTGCTGCGTAAGCACTCGGGTGGGTGCCAACTCCACGATCCGCCCGAGATACATCACCGCAATACGCTGGGCCAGATAGGATACGGCTCCCAGATCGTGACTGATAAAGACGTAGCCCAGACCCATCTCACTTTGCAAATCTTTCAGCAAATTCAGAATGCGCGCCTGCATCGAGACATCGAGCCCCGACGTCGGCTCATCCAACACCAAAAGACGTGGCTCCGTGCTCAAGGCACGGGCAATGGCAATCCGCTGCCGCTGCCCGCCGGAATACTGTACCGGGTAGCGATTCATTGCCCGACGATCCAGCCCCATACGCTCCAGTAGATCCTCGGCCTTCTTGCGACGACCACGCGCCGTACCAATGTGCTGCAGGTTCAGCGGCTCCATGATGATCTGACCCACCGTCATCCGCGGATTCATGGAATCATAGGGGTCCTGAAATACCATCTGCATCTGCAGTCGAAAGGGACGAATCGCCGCCTCGCTCAACGCCGTCAGATTCTCTCCCTCAAAGTGCACAGCCCCCGCCGTGGGACGCACCAGATGGAGGATGGCGCGCCCCAGGGTACTTTTACCCGAACCGGATTCCCCAATCAAACCAATGGTTTCCCCTTGATCGAGGTGCAGACTCACATCACTGAGTGCATGGACATAGCCCTGACTCTCTCGCAGTAGCCCCCCTTCACCCAGAGGAAAGCGCACGTCGAGATGTTCCACCTCCAGCCAAGCGCTCATGCGGCACCTCCCACGGGGTGCACACAGAAGAACTGGTGGCCTTCGCCGCTGGCCGGGGGGTAGCGGAGCTCACAATCCTCCGTCCGTAACGTACAGCGAGGTGCAAAGCGACAACCGGTAGGAAAGGCCTGAGGACGGGGCGGCAGGCCGTCGATATCGCTCAAACGCGCATCGCCGTTGGCGAGTCTCGGGATGGAGTTCAGCAAGGCGCGGCTGTAGGGATGCCGAGGATTGGCAAAGAACTCCGGGGTGCGGCCACGCTCCACCGTGCGGCCGGCATACAGCACCATGACTTGATCCGCATATTCGGCGACCAAAGACAAATCATGGGTGATGAAGATCACGGCCATCCCGTGCTCCCGCTGCAAGCGCCGAATCAACTTCAAAATCTGCGCCTGAATGATGACATCCAGGGCGGTCGTCGGCTCATCGGCAATCAGGAGCTTTGGCTTGCACGCTAGGGCCATGGCAATCATCACCCGCTGCCGCATCCCCCCTGAAAACTGATGGGGATAGTCATCCAATCGGCGTTCGGCATCGGGCACCCCCACCTCCTGCAAGAGTTCCAAGGCACGAGCACGTCCTGCCCGGGCATCCGCCCCGAGATACAGGCGATACGGCTCGGCAATCTGCTGCGCCACGGTCATGCTCGGATTGAGGGACGACAGAGGGTTCTGGAAGATCATGCCCACCTCCCGCCCGCGCAGTTCCCGCATTGCCCTGGCAGATAGATGGGTCAACTCCTGATCCCCTAAGCGCACGGACCCGCGAGAGATCCGCCCGCCCCAGGGCAGCAAGCCCAACAGTGCTGCCGCGGTCATGGACTTACCTGATCCCGACTCCCCCACCAAACCCAGGGTCTCCCCCGGCGCTACGGAAAAGTTGAGGGACTCAATGACCTGAAACGTCTTCTTGCCGCGGCCAAAGGTTACGGTCAGATCTTCCACGTGCAGCGCCCCAAGACCCTGGGCTATGGTACGCATGCCCCGCTCGGACAATCGATTTTGCTCCATCTCAACGACCCTCCAGGCGTGCCAACAATCCCTGGCCCAGCACATTCATCGCCACGATGGCCAAGAAAATGGCAACCCCGGGGAAGACGATCAACCACCATGGCCCAATGATGACCAGCTGCAGGCCATCATTGAGCAGCCCACCCCAAGAGGCGTGGGGCGGTTGGATACCCAGACCCAGAAAAGAAAGCCCGGAGAGGGCCAGAATCAGATCGGCCACCATGAAGGTCGCATTGACGATCAGGATCGGCAGCATGGAACGCAGCAGATGGGTACGCGCAATGTAGAAGGTACTCGCACCAAATTGCCGGGCCGCCAAGACATAATCTCGCTCTTTGTAGGCCAGCGCCTCATTACGCACGATACGCGCCAAACCAGGCCAAGACAGCCCCCCCAAAACCAGGATCAGGCTCAGGGTATTCAGCGGTACAATAGCGGCAAAGAAAATCATCAGGACAATGCCGGGCAACGCCAGGATGGCATCCAACAGGCGCATCAGCACCTTGTCCAGCCAGCGCGGGCTCATGGCCGCCGCCATGCCAAATAGAATTCCCAGCGCCATAGCGATGGCCGATCCCAGCAGGCCCACCTCCAGGGTTGCTCGTCCACCCGACATCATCCGCGCCATGAGGTTGCGCCCCAGGTTATCGGTTCCCATGGGATAGGCCCAGGACGGCCCGACCAAGAGGTGATTGACGTGTATGGCCAGGGGATCAGCGGGATATAACCAAGGACCGACCCAAGAGAAGGCCAGCAACAAGGCGAAGAGCCCTAGACCAATCCACGTCATGGGGTGGCTATACTGGCCCACCCAATAGCGCAAGGAGTCGCCCCAGATACGCCGAAACATGCCCGGGATGGGCCGCGCCACCAAACTATTGCTCAAGCTCACATCGGTAGGATGACTACTCATAGCGCACCCGCACATCCAAGATACTGTTGGTCAAGTCCGCTGCCAGATTACCCAGGATGGTGAGCACTCCGATCAGCAGCACGATCGCCGTCAAGGTGGGATAGTCTTGTTCCAGGGCCGAGCGCCACAGTAACCAGCCCAGTCCCGGATAATTGAACACGCTCTCAGTCAGGATACCGCCCACAAAAATGCCGGGGATCATCATCCCAATCACGGTGATCAATGGACGGATGGCATTGCGCAAAACATGCTGCACCGCGAGCCGTAACGCCGGCACTCCGCGAGCGCGAGCAGTGCGGACGTATTCCTGCCGGTACTCAGCACGCGCCTGATGGCCAAAGTAACGTGACAGTCCAGCAGTTAAAGGTAAGGCAATGGTGACAGCAGGTAGTACCATGTGCCGCAGATAACTCAAGGTGCCCGCTTGCCCACTTGCGCTCATGTCCCCCCCAATACCGCCGGGCGGGAACCAGCTCACATCGATGGCAAAGAACAGAATCAGCATGACCCCGATAAAAAAGGCAGGGATGGAGTAGACGATGATCTGACCAGCACCAATGATCAGACCCGGCGTGCGCTCCGCCCAATAACCCTGGAACATGCCAATGAATATGGAAAAGAAAATGGCAATCACCGTTGCCAGGACATAGAGCAGAATGGAGTTTTCCAGATACGAGCCCATGAGAGAGGAAACCGGCGCGTGTTGAGTGAAGGAATATCCCAAATTGCCCTCAAACAGGTGGGTCCACCACACGGCGTATTGTTGCCAGAGCGGATGATCCAAACCCATTTGCTTGTTCAATGCCGCCACCGCCTGGGGTGTGGCGTGCATACCCAGAATACTGTAAGCAGGTCCGCCGGGTGTGGCGTGAATCAGGGCAAAAACAATGGTGACCAACAAAAATAATGACAATACTGAGGTCCCCAGACGTCGCAAGATCATACGCCAGATCATAGGCTCATTCCTTCGTTTTTTTGGCTTCAGGATCAATCCACAGGAATTGCGGATTGAAGCCTCCCAAGGGCGGTAGGGCACGTTGCAGGCCATGGATGTTCTTTGCCGCCATGATGAACAAATTCCAGTCGGGCAGGACAATAACGGGTTGCTGCTCCGTAAAATAGTTTTGATATATATACAGCGCCTTGAGGCCCGTGTGTACCCGTATGGCGTCTTGTAGGCGATCCATCTCGGCATTGCAGTAATGGTAGCTGTTCTGTGCGCCGCCACAGCGAAAGATGGACCCCCCCGTAGGGAAAGCGCTTTGGCTCCAGCCTAGGTATACCGCCTGCCAATGGGTATTGTGAGGATCGATCATCTCGGCATAGACTTCATTGAAGGGCTTTTCCCGTAAATGCACCTCTATCCCCACTGCGCCCAACATCTGCGTGAGCAGTGTGGGGCCACGCACCATTTGCGGTGGCATATAGAGCGTGAATTCCAATTTCCGCCCATTTTTTTCGCGAATACCGTCCGGACCCCGGTGCCATCCGGCCTCACGCAGTAGTTGCTTTGCCCGTGCGGGATCGTATTCTCCTTTGCGCAACAGGGCTTTCGCCTCAGGGGAGAGAAAGGTATCGGGGTGGGTGGGAATCAGACCATAAGCGCGACTACCGTGGCCATACGCAATGACTTTGATCATTAGGTCCTGATCAATCGCGTGCATGATGGCGCGGCGAACCAAGACATTTCTGATAAAAGCGATATGCGGATTGGCAAAGTTGAAGCCGAGATAATTGAAACCCCAGATCGGCCCTGCCAGATGCAGTCGATAATTGGTCAACTGCTTTCGCGCGGGGTACAGCGGGTTAGGCAAGTTTCCTAATTGTATGGCACCACGCTTGAGCGCAAAAAACACACCGGCGTTGGAATTCAAGAAGCGAAAAACAACCCGTGCCACATGGGGCGGATTAGGACCAGAATAATGTGGATTGGGAACAATGCTGACATAGCGTCCCGGATGAAAAGACTCCAGTTGAAATGGCCCATCCACCACCTTGAAAAATTTCAAATTGGTCATATTGTCGTTGAGCTGTTGAACACTATATTTTGACCATGCCTGCTTGGGGTATGGCGTCAACTGGCTCAGACCACTGAGCTCAAACCACTGCGGATTGACCGGCCGAGTAGTCACGATCCGAAATGCATAGGGACTCAATACTTGAAATGACTTAATTTCCTTGGGGATTCCACCGGTATCATAGCCAGGGTATAAAGGTCCTAACTTCAATATCATATGGTAGGTATAGGCGATATCCGCAGTGGTTACCGGCTGGCCGTCGGACCAACGCCAGAAATGGTGCAACAAGACCGTAAAGCTGCGGTGATGCGGGCCCACAATGATCTGCTTGGCAATGCTTTCGTTGAAATTGATGGCAAAGCGCCGGTTGATCCACAGTAACCCCGCATAAAGATTACCTTCCACTTGACTATCATAGGCCGACGAGGTGAGTAGAGGATTGAAGCCGTTTACCGCCGCGGGCGGGGCTATACCGACACCCGGCACCGTGTAAATAGTCCCTCCATGGGGGATCGGCGTCGCAGAAGCTGTGGCAACACCCAGGAACCCCAATGGCATACTCAAAGCCATTCCCATCACGCGGCAAAAATTTTTCAACGGATACTACTCCAAAACATGCGCAGAGTACCCCTCACAACAGGACAACTCCGCAGCAACGCACAAAAAACGGAAGAGTCACCAGGGCAGCGCCCGAAAAGGCCAACTCAGGCCAAGTTGGCGGTCCTGGAGCATAACCCGTGCCAGATCAGGAAAGGGTCGCCTGCTGAGCCCGGGAACTCTACACGAGACGACTGGCGTTCCGGCGCACCCTGCCTGCAGCAAACCGTCCGCTACTGCACCATGGCGTGGCATTATGCACTTTCATGGGGCAGGCACCAAACCGCGCGCACCAAGGATACCCTGTCAAAGAGCCAGCATACCGAGGACTCTAGGCTAGTTCTCCTCTTGGCCATTCTAACAGCGGCACGATACCTGCTTGATCCCGATACATGATGCACGCCCCACCACACACTGCTAACGGACTGCCGTCTCAAGACATCAGGGGGCAGCTCCCATGGCTGGAGTTTGACATTTGCCGCGCGAGTGTCGAGGATGCGCCACCAACTGCCATCCGCTGTCGCTATTGGGATCACCTCGGTGGCGCAACATCTCTTGGGGGCGTCCACTCCATGAACTTTTCATCCACTGAACTGGCTATCAGCGTCCAGGCTTTCATCACCTTGGTCGTGCTGATGGATCCCGTTGGCATCGTACCGCTATTTATCGCCCTGAACAGCGATAAAAGCATCGCACAGCAAGAACGCACCGCCCGCCAAATCGCCATAGCGGTTTCCGGGGTACTGATCGCCAGTACCCTGTTTGGCGCCAGAATACTCCAGTATTTCTTTATTGGTATCGCTGAGTTCAAGGTCAGCGGCGGGCTCCTGCTGCTGCTCATGTCTATACAAATGCTGGTCACCGATAACCTCCTACCATCCGCCGAAGGGAAAAACCCTCAACGCAGCAGTACTGTGACGCCGTTGGGCATTCCCTTGCTGGCAGGACCGGGTGCCATCAGCACCGTCATTATCTACGGTCACAACGCCGACAGCCTGGGGGGTTACCTCCTGATCATCGTCGACATCCTCTTGGCCACCCTGCTGGCCTATTGGGCCATGCGACAGTCGCATCGAATTTCGGCCTTTCTGGGGAGTCTGGGCATCGAAATCATCACCAAACTTGCGGGTCTGATTCTGGGTGCCATCGCCATCCGTTTTATTTGTCAGGGTCTGTTGACCTTATTACCGGGTTTGGCATGAGCCAGATCAAGGGCTGAGACCGTGGACATTTCCATCATCGGTGCCAACGGCAGCACAGGTAAACACCTGGCCGCACGGATCCTCCTGGAACGCCTGCTCCTGCCCACCGATCGCCTGCAACTGGTGGGACACCAGCAAGGTAGTAGTGGCAAGGCACTCTACGGCTTCCGCCAAGACCTCCGGGACGCCTTCGACGAACACTGTCCCATTATCGATATCGCCCTGACGCCCGAAGAAGTGGTCGCCGACATCATCGTCATGGCCGCCGGCTCCACCATCGCCCCGAATAGCACCCCCGGCAGCCCGCCGCCCAGTCGCGACGAGCTGGCCCGTCACAATCTCGGCATTGCCCTCCCCTACGCCGAGGCACTGGCCCGTTATGGACATGGTCACGAGGTGGTGATCGTTGTCAGCAACCCGGTTGAACTCATGGTCGCGATTTTTGCGCAACGTTATGATCGCCACCGCGTGATGGGCATGGGCGCCTATCAGGATAGTCTGCGCTTTCGCCGAGAAATTGCCCGCTCCCTGAATGTGCCACGCGGTGCGGTTCGTGCCATGGTACTGGGCGAGCATGGGGATCATTTGGTGCCTTTGTGGAGCAGCGTTGCCATCCAGGGCTTTTCTGGCTCGGAAACGGCCCGGGCCATACAACACCTGCGCAGTAGCGACCGCAGTGTGGACTTCCCCGAAGCCGTACGTTGGGCTCGGCGGGCGGTACTCGAGAGCGCGGCGCGCGGCGACTTGGCCGCGGCTTTTGAGCAATTTCATACCCTGCCACCAGACCTGCGGGTGGTGATTGGCCCCTTTCTGACCCTGTACTCAGGAAGCAAGACCGACATTGCCACAGCCAACGCCACCATCGACCTGATCAAGTCCATCGCCAGCGGAAAGGACACCGTTGTCGCTACCCAAGTTCAGCTGGACGGCGAGCTCCCAGGCTTCCACGGCCCTATTGGGGCGCCGGTCCTTATCAATACCAAGGGCTGGGAGACCGTCCACGAGATCGGTCTCACCTCCGGTGAGCATGTCCTGCTCCAGCAATCGGCTAACACGGTCAATGAGAAATTACGTCAATGGCAGAAATGAAAGAGGGCGTCCCCGACAGCCACACGATTGCGCTTTTGGTCAAAGACCAGCCTGGCACCCTGTTCCTGGTCTCATCGATATTCTCCAATCGGGGGATTTCCATGACCGGTATCGATATTCAAGAAGCCCCTGCCGCAGTAAACGGTGTCCCCTGCCTGCGCCTCAACATTCGATTTACCGGGGAGCCGCGCCGTCAAGAAATCATTCGGCGCTTACTCCTGCGCTTGGAATGTGTGTTAGAATGCACATAGAATCCCGCCTGCGGAACGCTGAAGTCGTCTTGTACAGTGACAGGCGAGCTACAAAAAACTATTTGATAGAGGTGCTTAGTGGGTAATGACGCATCTCCGGAGAACACGGAGACCGCCTTGCAATGGACACAGCAGGCAAACAACAATCGATCCTTTCGCTTCGCGCTCATCGCTGCCCTGGGGGTAGAGATAGCCTTGGTCGCGGGCCTGGTGTTCTTCTCGGAGCATCACGTAACGCCAACGCCCAAGCCCAAGGTGATCAGTGTGCAGATGGTGCACCTACCACCGCCTCCGCCGCCCAAGCCGGTTGTGAAACCCAAGCCTACGCCTCCCAAGCCTACGCCGCCGGTTCCGGTCGTACACCGACCCGCGCCGTTGCCAGTAAGGCCACCGGTGCCCCCCGCACCGCCCAAGCCGGTCTTGCAAAAGCCAACGCCTCCCGCACCGACACCGCCCCCGCCAGTGACACCGCCGCCGGTCAAGGTACCTCCCTCGCCAGCGCCCGCTTACAGCGGGGTGAGGGCGTACGGCAGCAGTGCACGCAGCCTCGTCAAGCAGAACGTGCATATTGGTGGCTTGATCAAGCGGATGCACTACACCGGTAGGGTGATGGTGAGTTTCCAGTTGTCCCCCCAGGGAGGCAAGGCAGAGAACGTCCATATCGTGGGGGGATCGGGTAACCCGCTGATCCGCAAGGCAGCACTCCGAGCCGTGGAGAACAGCACCTTTCCGGCTTTCACGAGCCACATGCCTCCCCATACTCTGACTTTTACCGTCCCTATCGACATCTCCTGATTCTGCATAATACCCATTAACCAGAGGAGTCTTTCTTCATGTCCTTTCAGTATATTGTGCACCTAGCCAACTACTCCGATGGTGTGTTGTATTTGCTGGCCATCCTCTTCCTCGTCGAGCTTGCGGTCATCTTTGATCGTGCGTGGTTCATGCGCTCGGCACTGCGCAAGGGGCGCAGCATCATCCTCAAGCTTTCGCAAATCGCCAAGCTGGACAGCAACACCCTCGAAGACCTCATGAAGGAGGCGCAGGGTCAGCCGGAGGAGCAAATCATCGCTGCGGCATACCGACACATGGATCTGGTGCACCATTATGGTAGCGCCCGGGGAGAGGCTTTTGACAACCGACTCGACGAAGCCATCTTCATGACTACGCCGTTCTTGGATAAACGGTTGTGGATCTTGGATACCACGGTAACCCTGGCCCCGCTCCTGGGATTGTTTGGAACCATCCTGGGCATGTTCCACGCCTTCTCGATTCTGGCGGCACCGGGCCATGCCCCCACCCAGGTCACGGGTGGCGTCGCCGATGCCCTGATCGCCACCGCATCTGGTCTGTTCATCGCCATGGTTGGCCTGATTACCTTCAACGCCTTCAACAACGCCATCGACAAGACGATACAGCAGTTGGAATCGATCAAGATCCTGCTCATTAACCGTTTGGATAGCGCCCCCAACAAGAGCTGAACATTCCGTATTCCGCTAGGAGACGACTATGCTGCCGCACCGCAGACCACGCAAAAAAGGCCGCGTCGAAATAATCCCCATGATCGACGTGATGCTGTTTCTGTTAGTGTTCTTTATCATGATCACGTTGCAAATGATCACCGATAAGGGCCTCAAGCTGCATCTGCCTACCTCGAGCACGGCAAAAACCCTGCCCCATCCACACTTCGTCATCAACATCCAGAAAGACGGTAACGTGACGGTAAAGGGTAAGGAAATGTCACCCGCTCAGTTGGAATCCTTTCTCGCGGCGGATGGCGACGTGGGCCATACCCAGGTGACCATCGCCGCCGACAAGGGCGTACCCTTCCAAAAGTTTGTGCATGTGATGGACACCTGCCAGAAAGCGGGTGTGACGCAAATAGGTATCGCTACCAAGACAAGCTGAAGGCCGCCATCCCTGTGCCTCATGTCGCTTGCCGCATCCTGAATCTGGATGGCATCGTTGGTCTCAGTCACCACTATGCGGGGCTCAGCCAGGGCAACCTAGCCAGTACCCGGCATGGTGGGCGACGCTCGAATCCTCGGGCGGCCGCACTGCAGGGCCTCGAAAAAATGGCACTGGTCCATGATCTGGGAGGCCTGCAAGGGGTGTTGCCGCCCCATCAAACGCCTCGCCTGGACGTCCTCCGCCAACTGGGATTTTCCGGCACACCTGAGCATGTGTTGGCTGCGTGCGCGCGCACCGCGCCGCAGCTCTTGCGCCAGGTCAGCTCAGCCTCCGCCATGTGGACGGCCAACGCCGCTACCGTCTCTTCCTCGGCCCTGTGCCAGGACGGTCGTGTACATATTACCCCGGCCAACCTCAGCACTCACTTTCACCGTGCCCTGGAGACCCCCTTCACCAGCCGCGTGCTGCAGCGCATTTTTCCGAGCTCCCATTTCATTCATCACCCTGCCCTTCCCGCCACCCCCGAGTACGCCGATGAAGGGGCGGCCAACCATTGCTCATTACAGGGCATGCACGGACTGCCGGGCTTTTCGATATTTGTCTATGGCGACGCTGCGGGCTCTGCCCATCACGGTGGTTTTCCAGCACGCCAGTCGCTGAAGGCAAGCCAAGCCATTGCTCGCCAACACGGCTTAGATCCAGAGCACACCATATTCCTGCAACAGCGACCCGAGGCGATCGCCGCAGGGGCCTTCCACAATGACGTAGTGGCCACCAGCGAAGGGCACTTTTGCCTGCATCACCAGCAGGCCTTTATCGAGGCACCTGAAGTATGGGAGCGCATCAAGGAGCGATTCGAGGGGCAAGGGTCTCCCCTTTGTGTGGTTTCGGTCAGCAGTACCCGCTTACCCTTGGACACGGCCATCCAGAGCTATCTATTCAACAGTCAGCTGATTGCGCCAGCCGCAGATGCGGCCCTGAAGATGATCGTCCCGAGCGACTGTGTCGAAGAGCCACTCACTCGGGCCTATGTGCAAGAGCTGCAGGACGATCCCACAATCCCCATTGACCAGATCATCCCTGTAGACCTCCACCAGTCCATGCGCAATGGCGGCGGACCGGCCTGCCTACGTCTCAGGGTTCCCCTGAGCGCCGAGGAATTGGCGACCACCCACCAAGGCATCCTTTTTACCCCCGCGCTCCACCAAGCCCTGCGCAACTGGATCGAACGCCATTATCGAGAGCAATTGGACGCTGCGGACTTGGCAGATCCGGCACTGTATACCGAAATCTGTACGGCTTTGGATGAACTGACACAGATCCTTCAGCTGCCCTGCTTATACGACTTCCAGCGCACCTAGGAGTCCTGTCTTGCCCTACCTACGTCCCATTTCTCCGTCAGACCTGGGCCAATTGATCTGGTTGGCAGAACATTTTCCCCCGGGGTTTACCAGTCTGCCCAAATCACCAGCACACTTGGCAAAAAAACTTGAAGGTACCTTGCACCACACTGTCGGAACGCCCCAGCAAATTGCCATGGGCCAGCGGGTCTTACTAGGTCTATTCGATGATGCTGACGACCGCCTGATCGGAATCAGTGGCTTTCAGCGGACGCTCACAGCCAGCGCCCATTATCTCCAGCAACCGGACGGTACCTTGCGCCTGGACCGCCAGCCACTCGGAGAGATCCGTCTAGGCTCCCTATTCCTGCATCCAGAATGGCGCCGCCGGGGTCTTGCACCCTTGTTGTCCCGCGCTCGACTCCTGTACTTGGCCCTGCATTGGCCAGAAATGCAAATCCTTTACGCCGACCTGCGCGGACCCACCCGCCACGGTGGAGACCAGCCAGCGTTCTGGACCAAGGTCAGCGCCCACTTTTATCCCCACGACTTCTGCCAAATGGATCAAATCCGGGGCGAAGACGAGGCGCATTTCATTCACCACTACCTGCCCCTGGCAGATATCCCCCGGCAAGCGCTGGATCCCGAACTCATCTCCCAGCTAGGCAATGCCGCAGCAGATGCCCGTGGGGCAATGCATCTACTCCTTGAGGAAGGCTTTGTGCGCAGCACCCATGTAGATGTGCTTGACGGGGGGCCTAGCCTGATCGGCAAATTGCCAGCCCTCAAGGCGGTGCGCGAAGCCAAGCCCTACACCCTGTATAATAAGCTACAGAACGACGCTGCCCCCCGATTTCTGATTGCCCATGGCAGAGGCGAGCATTTTCGTGCGTGCCTCTGCCAAGGCGAGGCGCAAGGACAAAACCTGTTGTGCTCACCCGAGGTTACAGAGTACTTAGCCTTAGGGAGTGATGCACAGGTCATCGCCACACCCAGCTCCTAGCGCCTGCAACCTGACGTCAAGCGAACAACCAAGGAAGATCCCATGCTGAAAATACATACCCTGACTCGAGAAGAGCCGCAGATCGCTGAACGCTTTTTGAATCTATTTGCGCGTTACGGCCGCGATGAGATGGCCATGGGCCCTGGCGCCGCCCTGCCGGACGGACACGCGCTGCTGGAGAGCGTCTATAGTCGCCCCTGGATACGGATCCTGCTGGCCAGCCTGGATACCGAGGCCGCAGGACTGTGTATCACCATCGAAAGCTTCTCGACCTTCCAAAATCGGCCCGTCTTGAACATCCATGACCTGTACGTCGATCCCAGCTACCGGCGTCAGGGCATCGCCAAGGGCCTGTTATCGGCCACTGAACGGCTGGCCATCGGCCTAGGGTGTTGCAAATTGACCCTGGAAGTGCTGACCAGAAACAGCCAAGCAATGAGTCTCTATAGAAGCTTTGGCTTCGGCCCGTACCAACTGCAAGGGGATCAAGATACGGCAGAATTCTGGCAGAAACCCGTGTGATACCAAGAAATCCCTGCCAAACAACACGGCGTTCGGCTAGGCTAGTTAAGTTGCTTCCACTAGGCCATCTGCACCCTACACAATTTGTTGCACAATTCTGACACCCTGTTGTACTCTAATGGTGCGACAGGCGCACTCTTCCCGTGCAAATAAACCACCGACCGGCCCATAATGCCGGGCACGATTTGTGCTCCTTGACCGCCGTGCTGTTACAACATACCCACTGGCGCCCAATAGGAGGCAGCTATGCAACAACCTCTACGAACACCCCCTCACCGCGTCTCAAACGCTACCCGGCGCGCAGTCAACGCCGCCGTCTTGGCCGCTTTTGCTGTCATGATCGCCCCTCTCGCCGCCCATGCCACAACAGATACCAGTCAAGACTCGGGGAAGGTAGTCAAACTGAAAGAGATCAAAAAGAAGTATCAGAAGCTTCTGATCGGAGAGAAAAATATCGCTTCGGCCATGTCGGTCATTGGTCCGGACGTAATCAAGCACTCCAGCGGTGCGGAGAGCGTCTATAGCCTCTTAAAGCAGACGCCGTCGGTCAATGAGTACCAGCAGAACATTGGCCCGGGAACGCCTGTTCTGACCGTACGCGGTGTACGTATGAGTCAGTTGGCGCAGACCCTGGATGGCATTCCCATGACCAGCCTGCTCTCTGGTGGGCAAGGTGCCTTCTTGAATTATAACGTGGGGACCTTGGTGAGCACCGGACAGATTGAGGGCATTCACGTCTATCCTGGCGTGGCACCACCAGACCGCGGCGGTTTTGCTACGGTGGGTGGCACCGTCGACTACACGACGATTACCCCCACCTCCAAATTCTATGCCAATCTGTTCTCCAAGATCGGCTCTTTCTCCACCGATACCTACGGAGCCGATGTCAACAGTGGCAATATCCCCGGAACCGGCGGCTTGAAGATCTATGCGCGCCTGAGCCAAACCCAGACGGATGGTTACATCCAAAATACTCCGGCTCGCTACACCGACTTTCTCTTTAGCGCTGTGAAGCCCTATGATTATGGCCTGTCCAAAGTAACGGCAACTGTCATTTATAACCGCGCCCGAGGTTACTTGATCAGTGCCCCCAATGCCGTTGCTGAGCTGGATAAGTACGGGATTTTCTACAATTACCCCCTCTCCGAGGCCAGCACGCTGCAAAAAAATCAGTACTTAACCGCCATCTTGGGTGACTCAACCTATATCAACAGTCATCTTGTCATTGGCGCCAAGGCCTTCTACATTCAGAAGCATTCCTACCTGGCAGGGTATTTGCAGCCCAGCTATATATTACCGAGCTATCCATATCAGGTGAATTTTAATAACCCCTATTCCGGCTATGGCCCATTGGCGCCCACCGCTGGGGGTCCCGGTGTCATCCCACATACCTATGATCCTGTCGCAGTTTTTGGTAGTTATCATGCGGGTGAGGCAGCACAGATCAACAAAGGCGGGTCCCACACCATTGGCATTGCGCCGAAGATCAACATCTTTCTGCCACACAATGATATTACCATTGGTGGCTTGATCGCTCAGGAGACCGCAGGACCAGGCGGTGGTTCCTACTTTTATGGCAGTTTGAATATGCCTGAAGTCTACGGCTATAACTCTTACGGTGACCCCGCGGACAAGGCACAGCGTACGGTTTATAGCGGTTATGTGTCGGACAAAATCAACCTGATCGACAACCACCTGCATATAGAACCAGGGGTGACCATTACTGGCGTCAGCAGCAGCAACTATGTAGCCGCCAACCTGTATGGCTCGCCACCCAATGCCTACACGCTGTCCAACTATGATAAGGAAATCCTGCCGTATCTGGGCTTGTCCTACGATCTGCCGGATGATCTGATAGCGTACGCCAGTTACGGCAAAGGCGCTCGCTTCGCACCCATAGCGGATTACATTCTCGGCCCCTCGGGCAGTACGACCCTCGCCCCGGGACCAGAAACCGTCAACGCTTATGAGGCCGGCATCCGCTATGTCGGGAAACATCTCTACCTGAATTTTGACGGCTACTGGCAAAACATGCATGGCATGTTTTCTTTCTACATTAATTACCTGACCGGGTTGGCGGAATATGCCAACGTTGGTGAAGAACAGATGAAGGGCTTGGAATTCTCCGGTAAGTATGAGATTGATCCGACCTGGACGGTGTCTGGCCACTTGTCCTACACCAGTGCCAACTACATGAACAGCTTCTCGGCTAACGTAACCCCCTTCGAGGGCCAGTATGGCTACGTGTTCGCCGGGGACCCTTTGGCATCCATACCCAATTGGTTGGCGGGCGCACGCTTGACCTACCATCACCACAACTTCCGGGCCTCACTCAGTGAAAGCTACACCGGTCCGCAGGTCACCACCTATGACTTGCCGCCCACCGAGGCCAACCCCTTACTGCAGGACGCGACAACGCCGAACCCTGGAGTTCGCCTGGATCCCTACTTCCTGACCAATTTGCAGGCAAGCTATAAGGTCCCAGTGCACGAGGATGGTCTGTCATCCCTTACTGTCAGCCTGAACGTGGACAACCTGTTGGATAATCGCTACTACCTCCACTACTACCAGGCCTACAAGGAGTATGCTTTTGCTGGAGTCGGCGCACCTTATGCCGAAGCCTACCCTGGGATGCCGAGGTTCATTGAGGTTGGCCTGTCCGGGCGCTTCTCCTAAGACCGACGCGCCTGTTATTTGAAGAACATGCTTGAACCCGGACTGCGGTCCGGGTTTTTTGTTGGCCTACTGAACAGAATCCACATCATCATGGCGGTGCTGGAACGCGTCAGCTACCTCATGCGAATCTAGAACCACAAACTACCGCCCGTAGGTACCATACAATCATCCGGTAGCCGTTCCCTCCATGAACCGCATTCGGTGCTATCATCGCCGCCGTCGTCTTCCCTGATCGCTTCGGAGTTTGCCGTGCTGAGTACCCATCAACTGACCATGCAATTTGGTGCCAAGCCCCTGTTCGAGAACGTGACCGTCGAATTTGGGGAGGGGAATCGCTACGGCCTGATCGGCGCCAATGGCAGCGGCAAGACCACTTTAATGAAGATTCTCGGCGGCGACCTCGAGCCCAGCTCGGGCAACGTCAGTCTCAGCAGTGGCGAGCGGCTGGGCAAGCTGCGTCAGGATCAGTTTGCCTTCGAGGAATACACCGTGCTGGACACGGTCATGATGGGACATGCGGAATTCTGGCGGATCAAGCAGGAGCGCGATCGTCTCTATGCCCTGAGTGAATTGAGTACCGAAGAAGGCATGGCTATCGCCCAGATCGAAGGGGAGTATGCTGAGCTCGACGGCTACTCCGCTGAGGCGCGAGCTGGAGAATTGCTGACCGGTGTCGGTATCCCTCTGGAGCAACATGGGGGCTTGATGTCTGCTGTCGCCCCGGGCTGGAAATTGCGCGTGCTCCTGGCGCAAGCCCTGTTTGCCGACCCGGATATCCTGCTCCTCGACGAGCCGACCAACAACCTCGATATCCATACCATTCAGTGGTTGGAAGAACTGCTAGGCACGATCAACAGCACCATCATCATCATTTCTCATGATCGTCACTTTCTCAATAGCGTCTGCACACATATGGCCGATCTGGATTATGGCGAGCTGCGCATCTATCCCGGCAATTATGATGAATACATGCGTGCATCGACACTGGTGCGCGAGCAATTATTGGCAGAGAATGATAAAAAGCGGGAAAAGATGGCGGAGTTGCAAGGTTTTGTCAGCCGCTTTTCGGCCAATGCCTCCAAAGCCAAGCAGGCGACCTCACGCGCCCGACAACTGGAAAAGATCCAGTTGGAAGAGGTGAAGCCATCCAGCCGTCAGAACCCCTATCTGGTTTTTCAGCAAGAGCGCAGACTGTATCGTCACGCCCTGGATGGCAAGGATCTCGGCAAGTCCTTCGGCGAATTGCAGCTCTTTCACAAGCTCCGCCTGCACATCGAAGCTGGGGAGCGGGTGGCCATCATTGGCGCGAACGGCTTAGGGAAAACCACTCTCTTGCGCTGCCTGCTTGGCGAAATCGCGCTGGATGCGGGGGTCATCAAATGGGCGGAAAACGCCCAGATCGGCTATTTCCCGCAAGATTATGCAGCCGAATTTGCACAAGATCTCAGCCTTTTTGACTGGATGAGCCAATGGCGTGGCGAAAAGGACGACGATCAAACAGTGCGCGGGATATTGGGGCGGCTCCTTTTTGGGCAGGATCAGGTGGGGCGCCCCGTACAGGTGCTCTCCGGTGGAGAAAAGGGGCGCATGCTATTTGGCAAACTGACGCTGCAACGGCCTAATGTCCTGATCCTCGACGAGCCGACCAACCACTTGGACATGGAATCCATCGAGTCGTTGAACACGGCTTTGGAAAAATTTGACGGCACTCTCCTGTTTGTCAGCCACGATCGTGAATTCGTCTCTTCCCTCGCCACCCGGATCATTGAATTTACGGCGCAGGGGATAGAGGATTTCAAGGGGAGCTACGAAGACTACCTGCGCGCCCAGCAGAACAGCAAAGTCGTCCAGAAGAAGGCGGGAAAGGGGCGCTAAGACGAAATCGTTCTATACCCATGTAGCGGTGCCAAAACGGCAACTCCCGGAAACTCTAGGACGAAAACGCACTCCAACTAGAACGATGGCGAACGAATCTTCCTATGCCGAGGCGCGAGCCTTGCTCAAGCTCCTGTTGATCAGTGGCGCAATCACGCTGGCCAGCGCGGCAACTTTGGTCGTACTCTGGTGGCTCTTTGCCAGCCCCACGGTGCTCGGGTAGATCATGCTGAAGACTTGTGGCGATGCACAATATCGTTTCCTGGACATGCGGAATGCGGAACCGGGAGATCGTTTCTTTCGTCTCCGCCACCAGCCCTACAGCGACACAGTGGAGGCCATCGAAGCCGCCGAAGTGGTGCAGGTGGATGGCAAGACGCTCTACTGCCGGACAGAGGGCACGAGCAAACTCTGGAAGCTCCGCCGGCAGGAGGAGCAGATTCATTGTTATCTGGCCGAAGATCCGCTCTTTCAGCAACTCTATACCACCTTCACCCTAGCCAAACGCATACAGCAGGCAAAAGACTGGATTCGTCGCGCAGCGCCGGAGCGCTTCGACGAAGAGCTGCTCCTGGCCATCGAGCGTTGGCATCATTCGCCCTGACATCGGGCCGGTCAGCAGCAGTTGGAAGATGGAATGCGCCTTGACTTTATAAGGCCTTCTCCTTATCTTCTGTGCCCTTACGAAATTTTGGGGTAGATCATCATGAAGCGCACTTTTCAGCCTAGCGTCGTGCATCGCAAGCGCACCCACGGTTTTCGCGCCCGCATGGCGACCAAGTCTGGCCGCCTGGTGCTCAAGCGGCGGCGCGCGAAGGGCCGGTACAAGCTCTGCCCCTGAGGCATGAGCGGTCAGTCTTTTACTCGTAACGATCGCCTGCGCAACAAAGCCGAAATTCGGCGGGCCTTGCGCGAGGGCAAGAAACGCAGTTTTCCCGAGCTGGTGTTGTATAGCCTGGACAACGAGCTGGGCCACGCCCGTCTCGGGCTTGCCGTCAGCCGCAAGGTCGGTAAAGCGGTGTACCGAAACCGACTCAAGCGGCGCTTGCGCGAGGCCTTTCGCTTGAGTGCCGGGCGGGCTCTGCCGCACGATCTGATGATCGTCGCCAGACCAGCGGCGCGGGACGCTGACTACGCCTCGCTCTGCCGGCGCCTGAACAGCGTGCTGCGCTGATGCGCGTGCTGCGACGGACGGTCATCCTTCTGGTTCACGGCTACCAGCTCGTCTTGAGTCCCTTTCTCGGGCAGAATTGCCGCTACCATCCAACCTGCTCGCATTACACCTGTGAGGCCATTGAACGCTATGGGGTGCTGCGCGGTGCCTGGATGGGGATCAAACGCATTGCCCGCTGCCATCCTTTTCACCCGGGGGGGTACGACCCCGTCCCCTGAGTCTACGGAGCCCCATGGATAACCAACGTACCATCATTGCTGTTGTCCTCTCAGTCGTCGTCCTGATCCTTTTCGAGTGGCTGGCACCACATCCGAAGCCGGCACCCAAAAAAACGCCAACGGCGGTAACGCAATCGGTGCCTACCCAGCCGGCTGTGGCGAGTACCCATTCGAGCAGCGTGAGCAGCTCACCAGTTGCCCCCAGTGCCGTTCCGGTGGCAACGAGTACAGCGGTAGGGGAAGGGCCCAGCGTTGCGTTTCAGACGGCGCTCTATACTGGCAAGATCTATTTACAGGGCGGGGACATCCAAAATCTCGGGCTGCGCAAGTATCCGGTTGCCGTAGACAACAAAGCTCCCTACCCCATTCTCGATAGCAGTGCGGCACGGCTGACGGCGCAACAGAGCGGCTTCATCGACGCCAGTGGCCAGACCCTACGCACCGACTTCACGGCGCCGACCAGCGTTAGCGACGGTGGGCCAATTACCCTGAGCGGCCAGGCCGGGCCCCTGAAGATCGAGAAAACCTTTTCCTTCGAGCCGCATACGTATCTGGTCAAGGAAGATATCCGGGTTACCAATACTGGCAAGGCGCCCTGGAAAGGCAGCTATTTCGATCAGATTCTGCGCAATGATCGCACCCAAAGCCACTGGTTCATGTCGATCTTCACCGGCACCTTGCTGATGCACAGCGGGGAATTGAGCGAAAAGGGCTTCTCCGATATCCGCGATCATCCGGAAGAGCACGGCGGTCCTGGTTGGGCCGGCATGACCGACCACTACTTCCTGCAGGCGGTGCTTCCCGAGCCCCATGCAACGGTGCAGCTCTATGCGCGTCCCGCGGGCAGCAACTATGTCGCTGGGGTGCAGCAGCCCTTGCCCACACTGCAGCCCGGACAGAGCTACACCCTGCGCCAGCAGCTGTTCCTGGGGCCCAAGCAGCAGAACGAACTCGCGTCTCTTGGGCGCGGTCTGGAGCAAACCGTCGACTACGGCTGGTTCTCCATTGTTGCCGAACCCATGCACGGGGTCCTGAACTGGTTCCATTCCTGGGCTGATAACTGGGGCCTCGCCATCATCCTGCTGGTGGTCGCGGTCAAGATCATCTTCTTCTACCCCTCTGCCATCAGCTATCGTTCCATGGCCAATATGCGCAAGCTGCAGCCAAAACTGGAACAGATCAAGAAGGAATGTGGCGACGATCGGCAGAAGATGGGCGCCAAGATGATGGAGCTGTATCGCACGGAAAAGGTCAACCCCATGGCCGGCTGCCTGCCCATCGTCATCCAGATGCCCGTCTTCATCGCCCTCTATTGGGTGCTAGTGGAGAGCGTCTCACTGCGACAGGCGCCATTCATCCTCTGGATTCATGACCTAGCGGTGCCCGATCCCTACTATATCTTGCCGCTGCTCATGGGCATCAGCATGTTGATTCAGCAACGCCTGAATCCCGCGCCCATGGATCCAGTGCAGAAAAAGATCATGTCGATCCTGCCCGTGGCATTTGCCATCTTTTTCTCCTTCTTCCCGGCGGGCCTGGTGCTGTACTGGCTGACCAATAACGTCGTCTCCATTGGCCAGCAATACCTGATTACCCGCCACGTGATGAAAGAGCGCTAGGGTGGCGCGCCATGGGCGCTACCAGCTCGGCGACAGCATCGTCGCCATCGCCACGCCCCCCGGCGCAGGCGGCATTGGCATTCTGCGTCTTTCCGGACCCGACGCCTTGCCCATCGCCAACGCCCTCTGTGCCTTGCCAGCAGGGCAGCAATGGCGCCCACGCCACGCCTATTTGCGCCAGTTCTTTCAGGCGCCAGCAGAAAAAATAGACCACGGCATAGCCCTCTATTTTCCGGCGCCGCACAGCTACACCGGCGAGGACGTGGTGGAACTTCAAGGGCACGGCAGCCCACTCGTCCTGGGTTTACTGCTCGAACATGCGGTGCGCCTGGGGGCACGACCTGCCCGTGCCGGCGAGTTCAGCGAGCGGGCCTTTCTTCACGGCCGGCTGGACCTCGCCCAGGCGGAAGCCGTGGCGGACCTGATCCACGCCCGCAGTCAGGCGCAGGCGCGCGCCGCCCTGGCCAGCCTGGAAGGGCAGTTTTCCGCCGCTATCGATGCCCTGCGCATCGGCATTCTCCAGGCGCTTGCCCTTGCCGAGGCTGGTCTCGACTTCAGCGAAGAGGACTTGGGCGAAGCGCATTGGGAAGCGCTGACAGCGCAGCTGCAACATCTACAGGAGGATCTCAGCGCGACCCTCGCCCAGAGTCGTGCCGGCGCACGTCTGGCCCGTGGTGCACGGATTCTCCTTATTGGCCGCCCCAACGTTGGTAAGTCGAGTCTGCTCAATGCCCTCGCCGGGCGGGACAGCGCCATCGTCACCCCGATCCCGGGCACCACCCGCGATATCCTGCGCGAAGAACTCGAACTGGCGGGCCTGCCGCTGGAACTGCTCGACACCGCTGGCCTGCGCGACAGCAACGACCCGATCGAGCAGGAGGGCATGCGGCGCAGTCGAGCCCTACTGGAGAGCGCGGAGGAGCTGCTTCTGCTCCTCGATGCCAGTCAGGGCTGGCAAGCAGAAGATCAGGCTCTGCTGGCAGAGCTCGACCGCGAGCGTTGCACCTTGGTGTGGAACAAGATCGATCTCGTCCCGGATTTCGCCCCCCCCGAGCTCGGTCTGCCCAGCTTGTGTCTATCCGCGGCCCAAGGCATCGGACTCTCAAACTTGCGTAGTCATCTGCAGCAACGGCTGCTGGGCAGCGATGATAGCGGCTGGTCGGCTCGGCAGCGCCATGTCCTCGCCCTGGAAGAGGCTGAACGCCATCTGCAGGAGGCCCTGCACCACGTGCGCCAGGAGGGCGGCGAGGAACTCCTCGCGCAAGAGCTGCGCGAGGCCGCCGCGGCCTTGGGCCTCGTCACTGGGGTGGTCGACGTGGAAGATATTTTGGGCGAAATTTTCTCCCGCTTCTGCATTGGCAAATAGTCCCGCTTTTGTCAGCGTTGCCCTTCTCGACTATTCTGTAGAGCGATAGCAATCGCCGGAGAACAAACATGCACAAAAGAGATTTCCTGCGCTTGAGCGCGATGGGCAGCAGCCTCGCTCTGGGGGCGTCGATCATCGGTACGCGCATTGCCCTCGCTGCCAATGCGCTGGACTGGCCAGCACAGCCCTTCGCCGCGACCAGCGTCGACCAGGTCTTGCAGGATCTCTTTCAGATGCGCGAGCTGACGGAATCGGATCGCATTCATGTACGCGTTCCCACCGAGGTCGACGATGCCCTCACCGTACCGATCTCGGTGCTGGTGGATCACCCCATGACCGATGACGATTATATTGCGCGCATTGTTGTACTAGTCGATCGGAACCCGACCCCCCTGGTCAGCATCTTCCACTGCAGCCCGGCCAACGGTAGGGCCGCCTGCTATCAACGCATCAAGGTCCTGCAGGATAGTTCCGTGCGGGTCATTGCCCAAAGCAATCGCGGCGATATCTTCGCAGCCAAGGCAGAATCGGTGCGCCTGCTGAAGAAAGGAGAAGCAAAGTGAGTGTCCTGGCGAATATGGGCAGCCAACTGACGCGGCGTTTTGGCGAGGTGTTGATCGATTTGCCTGCGCGGGCGAAGAAGGGCGAAGTCATCGAGATTCGTGCCTTGATCTTGCATCCCAGCCAAAACCAATCTGCCGAGAGTGAGAAAATCTTCATTGAAGAGGTCGCAGTGGATTTTGATGGCAAGACCTTCTGTCATTTTGACTGGTCCAGCATGATCAGCCCCAATCCCCAACTGGCAGTGCCTCTGCGTGCAGAGAAGAGTGGTCTGATCAAGGTACGTTGGCGCAATAATCGCGGCCAAACGAGCTCCGGCGAAAAGAGCCTACGGGTCGACGATTGAATAAGGGGGCAGATGCCCCCTTGCTCATTACGACGCGTCTTATTCGACGGTGATCTTACGGCGCTTGGCCGATTCGGCCTTGGGTAGCGTCAATTCCAATACCCCATCTTTGTACGCCGCCTTGCTCTGACTGGCATCGACATCCACCGGCAGTTGGATGGTACGAGCGAACTCGCCGTAGCGCCGCTCACGATAGATATACTTGCCCTCTTCCTTGCTGCTGTCCTCTTCCTTGGCACCACTGATGTACACCTGGTTGCCATGCACCTGAATATCCAGCTTATCCTTGTCGACCCCTGCCACTTCCGCCTTGACCACAATTTCATTGTCCCGGTCGATGACGTCGATGTGGGCAACACTGGGCCGCGGCGACGCACCGCCACCCTGCACGGGGCGGAAGAACCCCGGCAATACGGCATCAAAAATTTGCTCCACCGGATCGGTAACGCGCACGGATTGATGACTGACAGCCTTTTCCTGACTCATGATTAATCTCCTCTTGACAAATTGGCCCTCGCTGACCTGTCCCAGAATTGGGGACCGGTCTGCAGATTTTCAAGAGCTCGTCAATAGGGGTAATCCCAGCCTGGAGCGGGATCCTTGTACCGTCGATGGACCCACCAGTACTGCTCGGGCGCTTGGCGGATGGCGCTCTCCAATGCGGCGTTCATGGTCGCCGCATCGAGCGCATCGTCGCCGCAGGGAAAGCTCTCTGGCAAAGGAATGATCTCGATCTCAAAGCCCCGCCCGGCGGGTAAACGATAGGCAAACAGGCCAAAGACCGGGCTGCCGCGCCGCTGTGCCAGCCGTGCCAGGAGTGGAGTCGTACAGGCGGGTCGGCCGAAGAACGGAGCGAAAACCCCCTCGCGAGGATCAACATTCTGATCCGGCAGCACGCCGACCACCTCCCCCCGCTGCAGAGTCTGCAACAGGCCGCGAATGCCACCTTCCTTGGTCAGCAAACGCGCGCCACTGCGTCCCCGCCCGGCCACCATCTGCGCGTTGATGGCCGGGTTGCGGGTGGGCATGTAGAGCACCGTCACTGGCCAACGTTGGCCGATGTATTGCACCGCCGCCTCCCACGCCCCCAAGTGCGCGGTGAAGAGAATCACGCCTTTTCCTTGCTGCAAAGCGGTATCCACGGCGTCCCCGCCGCGCACGGAGCGGATCAGGTCGAGGCTCTGTGGCAGGGGCCAAAACCAGAGAGGTCCCAACTCGACAAAGGCCTGGCCGAGCTGGCGAAAGTGTCGGTAGAGGAGTGCCCTGCGTTGTTTTGGGCTGAGTTCGGGAAAGGCCAGCCCAATATTGGTACGCGCCACCCTGCGCCCACGGGGCACCAGCAGGCGCGCCAGATTTCCCAGACGATTGCCGGCCCAAACGCGCACGGAGCGTGGTGCGTGGGCCAGCAACCGCAACAGCGCAGCAATCACCGTTGCCAGCGCGGAATCCAGACGCGCAGCACTCATATCGTCAGGGCGCTGGGCAAACGCTGGGCAAGGGGTATGCCCTCGGCATCAAAGCGCAACTTGATCGCCTCGAGGAGATCACTGCGGGTATTGGCGTAATCGCCGCTCTGCACCCAAGGACGGAGATAGACTTGCACCCCGAGCTCGGTCAGATCCTGCACGCCGATCGCTGGCGCCGGTTCCTGCAGAACCCGGTCGTCAGCGGCCACGAGCTCCGCCAGCACTTGCTTGGTCTGCTGCAGGTCTGCCGACAAAGCGAGGGTAAGGACCAGATCAATGCGTCTATGATCATGGACCGAACTATTACTCAGCACATCCCCGAGGACCTTGCTGTTGGGCACATAGAGCTGACGGTTGTCGGGACTGTTGATAACGCTCTGGAATAGATGGATGCGCTCCACGGTTCCGCTCACCCCCGCCACGTCGATAAAGTCGCCCACACGATAGGGGCGCAGAATCAAGAGCAGAACCCCCGCTGCAAAATCGGCCAGCGACTTCTGTAAGGCCAAACCAATGGCCAAACCTGCGGCGCCGAGCATGGCCAACAAAGAGGTCGTCTGCACCCCCAGCTGTCCCAAGACCGCAATGGCGACGACAATATATAAGGCGATCTTGATCAGGGATTCGAGGAAGCGCGCGATGGTGAGGTCGTGATGCACTCGCTCCAAGGTACGGGCAGTCAGACGCCCCAGCCGGCGCGCCAACCAGATGCCGAGCACGAGGATCAGAACCGCAGCCAGGAGATGATTAGCCCAGGCCCACAGGTGATCGTGGATCACCGCAGACCAAGAAGGAAACCAGTCAGGTGGCAAAGTGGACATACCAAAGGCCCCACAGAATCAAATTGTGGAGCCTAGTGACTGGCGGCGCCCCTGGCAAGGCACCAAAGCGCTATCAATGCAGGACGGTGGTCGACAGTCCCTTGCTTACGGCTACACGCAGGGCATTGAGCTCTGCCATCATCCAGCGTTGATAGTCATAACCCGTGGGCATGGTTTCATAGACGCCAACCACCGGAACCTTTGCCTCTTTCGCTGTGGCCAGAAAGGATTGCGTCAAACTGTCGGTAACCTGCTGATTATATATAAAGACCTTGACTTGGCGCTGGGCCAACAAGGCATTCTGAATACTCACATCCTGAGGCGCTGGATCGGTACCATTCATGATCGCGGCCTGAAGACTCCAGGGCGTTTTGATCGCACAGCCAGCCGCCTCCAACATATAGTCGGCAACGGGTTCGGTCACCGCCACGCGGGTATGGGGATATTCCTTGCGGAACGCTGACAAACCCTGCAGCCAGGGCTGTAAGGAGGCATCAAAGGTCTTCACCTGGGCGGCAAAATAGGCACGATGCTCCGGCATCATGGCACCTAATGCCTCCGCCACTGCGGCCGCAACCTTGGGCATAGTCTCTGGCTTATACCAGAGGTGCGGGTTGGGTGTGCTGGAGGGCAAACCAAGCAGATCTTGCACCACAATGACCTGGCGCGCCGCATTCGGATTGGCGGCCAGAATCTTCTTGGCCCAGGTGTCGTAGCCCAAACCGTTGCGCACCACCAATTGCGCCGCCGCCACTTCGCGGGCGATGGCCGGGCTGGCCTCGAAGGTATGCGGGTCGGTATTGGGATTGCTTTCGATGGCGCGTACCTGCACGTAAGGGCCACCAATCTGGCTGATGACATTGGCATATTCATTTTCCACGCCGACGGCACGGACGGTGGTCGCGGCATGGGCCCCGATCGCAAGCAAAGCGGAGCAGGCCAGGCCGACACTGAGGAAATGACGAAGAAAAACGGACATTGCGGCATTCTCCATAAATGCAACTTGGTTGCACTATTGTCAGAAGGGCGGCCCTGGCTGTCAAGCAAAGGGAGTGCGCCTCTCTGCCACGCAAGGGCATCCTAGAAAAACTCCAAGTGCAGGCGCAGCAAAGCGACGGTGGCATTCCGATAAACACCACTGGGGTGCGTGATGTTCTGAAGATCAGGCTGTACACTCAGCCACTCGTTGACTTTGGCGACGTACGTCAGCTCATAGCTGGTCTCCGCCGGATAGACGGCCGGAATTTGTGCTTCATCCTCAAAACCCGCGGCCACCACCCCGCTGCGCAATGCTGCCCGGGCCATGCCCAGGGACAAGGCATCATCGGGACGTCCCGGCAGAAAATGACTGAGCCGTGCCCCCACCCCAAGGTACCAGGGAACCAGGTTTTCTGTACCAAAGGCTTTGCCCCACTGCAGGAAGGGTGCCAACTCCGCACCAGCAAGCTGCCAGTGGGCTTCTACAATGCCATAGATGCCATGGGTCGAGTGGCTCAAATCAAAGGCGGGGGTACGCGGCTGACGGTAGTACCACGCGCCTAGCTTAAACACATACTGCCCATATTCGTCGGTGTCATCATCGCGGGCTTCGTCGTCCTCCTGCCCCCAATGCAGGGCGCCCTCCCAAATGGCGAAATTGCCTCGGTCAAAGACGCCCCGAAATTGGTACACCGCATCTCCCCGAAAAATGCCCGCCTTACTGCTCCAGTACTGGCCGTAGCCATGAACGATGAAGCCCAAGCCGGAGTAGGGATAGGTGGGAAGCGCTGGCACGTTACCGGCCAAACTGGCATCCAAACCAAAAGAGCCGTTGAGTAATTGCAGGGCGTTGCTGGCAACGTCGAAATAGAGATTGAAGTCGGTGTAGCCGATGCGCGTGGCCAACCCCTTCGCCCACTGCTGGCGGTAATTGAGTTCGTAGAGGCGGACAGCGGAAGGCGCGTAGATGTTGCTGGCTGTTTGTAGATCCCCGCTGTACGCCGTGTCCTCCGCAGAGCTATAAATGCCAAAAGCCGAGCTCGTAAACTGGCCGCCGCGCCAAAAACCCGCCTTGCCCGAATCCCACTGCAGACCGATCTGGCCGGCTGTGGTATTGGCCGCGCCGGTCCGAATCCCGCCGGCAAGATTGGCAAAGAGTTCTGTATCGGCATGGGCTGACCAAGAGATGCCCTGACCGATGTGCTGGTAATCGGTGAGATAGCGCGGCGAGAGGCCATTCTGGTCCAGAACGGGGGAATCCGCCTCTGGTCCGGGCAAAGCCGCAGCGAAGCTGGGGCTGCTGAGGAAGAAAGTCAGAAACGGGAGAATACGGGTCTTCATGAAACGCTCTATTCAGATCAGACGCTGCGACTATGACGGATCGTCCTTTTCCAGTCAATAACGATTCTCATTAGCTTTTATCTGATCAGCTTTTCCATCCAGGCGGGACCTTCTACAGATGTCGGTTCAGCCTGGCTCACAAATGAGGTGTACCCGGGAACCAGGGTAGATCAAGCTTCTGGGGCAGCCTGAAAAATGAAATGCTTCACCGCCAACGCCGGCATTCACGGATTGGCTATCTGGCCCCCACTGTGTTCGCACAGTCTTTCACACGGGCGGCCGCTTGAAACTGGCCTGTCCACTATTGCCAGGATACCTCAATGGGTCGCAATCCCGGCTTGCAGGTAGTACAACCTTGCCGCATTGCCTACCTGCATCGCGCCGATGCGGACATGATCGAAATTCTCGGCGTGTTTCATGGCGCGCTCGACTTCGACCGATATCTGCCACAGTAGACTGGACGCTTGACTGACGAAGCTGCCGTATCAGGCAGTCCGCGCGACAACTGTGGCGTTTGGAAAGACGCCTCCCCTTTTCTCCTGCCCACAGCATCCTCTACACTGCAAGCATGCAGAAAACGGGTCTGTTTCTGGGCGGCACCTTCGATCCTATCCACTATGGCCATCTACGTGCCTTGGAAGAGGTGCGCGAGGCCTTGGGCATGGAGCAGGCGACCCTGATTCCGGCGGGTGATCCGCCGCATCGCGGCAGCCCCTGGGCGCCAGCTCAGCACCGTCTGGCCATGACCCGGGTCGCCGCAGCCCAAGCACCAGGGCTGCAGGTGCTTCCCTTCGAAGTGGAAAAGAGCGGCCCCTCCTACACCATCGACACCGTGCGCGAGCTGCGCCGACGGGATCCCGAAGGGTTCCTGGCCATGGTGATCGGTATGGATGCCTTTTTACGCTTCGATACCTGGCGCGAATGGGAACAGATCCTGAAACTCACCCACCTGGTGGTGATTGGCCGCCCCGGCTGGCCCATGGCAGAACTCCCGGAAGCCTTGCGCCAGGTCTTGTACCAACGCCGCGTCGAAGAACTCGGACAACTGAAGGGCCTGGCCGCCGGAAGAATTGCCTTTCACACCGTTACCGCGCTGGAGATCTCTGCCAGCCATATTCGTAGCCTGCTTGCCGCGGGCCGCAGCGCGCGCTTTCTGTTGCCCAATGCCGTCCTAGACTATATTCAGCAACATCAGCTCTACCACGAACCCTGAACTGGAGGACCGAAAATCTTGCCCAACACACCAGAAAGCCTGCGCGATCTGAGTATCGCCGCCCTTGATGAACACAAGGCCATCGACATCCAAAGCATCGACGTTCGGCAACAGACCGACATTACCGACTATTTGATCATTGCCTCGGGCAATTCTGATCGGCAACTGCGTGCGCTCGCCGATGCGGTCATCGAGAAGGCCCGTGCGGCAGGGGTCCGCCCGTTGGGCAAGGAAGGGGCGTCGGGAACCGACTGGGTGCTGGTGGATCTGGGCGATGTGGTGGTACACCTGATGCGTCCCGAAACGCGCGATTTCTACCAGATCGAACGGCTCTGGGGCGAACTGCCCAAGGTTCGCCACAACGAGGGCTAGGGATGCGCCTGCTGGTGCTCGCCCTGGGCACCCGGATGCCGGAATGGGTGGACAGTGCCGTGGAAGAGTATCGCCGGCGGATTCCGGCACCGCTACAGCTCGAATGGCGAAGTCTGCCGCTGGCCAAGCGCGGACGTCAGCAGGACCCTGCGCGCTGGCGCCGGGAAGAAGGCGAACGACTGCTGGCCAGCAGCCTCAAAGATAGTGAAATCGTGGCCTTGGAGGTGCAGGGCCGGAGCTTGCACAGCGCCGAACTGGCGCAGAAAATGGATACTTGGATCAACGATCACCAGGACGTAACCCTGTGGATCGGGGGTCCAGACGGGATTGATCCGAGCCTGCGGCCGCATTGGCGCTGGTCGTTATCGGCCCTGACCCTGGCCCATCCCGTGGTGCGCGTGGTCTTGGCGGAACAGTTGTATCGCGCTTGGAGTATCCGCGCTGGATTACCCTATCACCGTGGCGGAGAGGAGAGTGGATGGTGAAATCGTATCAACGTGTGGCAGCGCGGTTGGGGCTACTCATCAGTCTTAGCCTGGGGCTCAGTGCCTGCGCCCAGATGGTCACCCCGACCCCACAGCAAAGCAGTAGTAATGCGATTGCGGTACAGGCGGCGCGGATTCACATCTTCTCTCTTTCACCACAGGTCTCTAATAAACAGCTGGAGCCGGCACGGCAGGCCCTGGCGGCGGCGCAGAGCGCGCAGAATCGCGGCGATTATCTCTATGCCGAGCGGCAAACGGATCTGGCCCGAATTCGTCTCGACAATATCCAGCAACACCTGGACCAAAATCCCGCAACGGAGCAAAACCAGCAGCTGAAAGGGCAGATTCGGGATCTGCAGGGCCGCATTGCCCGTCTGCAGGAAAAGATTGCCGCCACCCGCGCGCAACTACAGGAGATGAAGCAATGATCCGCCGCAGCCTGCTCGCCGCGCCCCTTCTCCTCCTGCCCGCGTTGGCCTGGGCCGACGTAGCCACGACAACAGCCTTGCAACAGGCCTATGCGCAAGTGCAGAACCTGCAAAAGACGCACCGCCTAAGTCCCCAACAGTCCGCCAGCCTGCAACGGGATCTGCAGCAAATGACCGCGGATCAGGTCAATCCGCCCCTCTTTGCGGTCGACAAGGCGATTCTCGCAGCGCGCCTGCAGGGCCTGCGACAGGCTCAGAGCGGGCAAACGGGCGGGCAGGAAAAGGAACGCCTGACTCATGAACTCACAGCATTGAATCAGCGATATCAGGCCCTCCAGGCGGAGTACGCGCGCCTACAGCAGCAATTGGCGAGCCATACCATGCAAAACGCGCGCAGCTCTCGCCTGGCGCAGGAAATTCAAGAGCAAAAGCAAACCCTGCAACAGGAAGAGCAGAGCCTGGCAGCGATGCAACCCAGCACCGCGCCAAGCACCAGCACGCCCAGTATCCCCCCGAGTAGCGCGGCACCCACTGCGGTCCCCTCTACCCCCACTCAAGCATTGGCGGCTTATGGTTCCTTGCGCCAGGGGCAGTATGGCACGGAGCTCAACATGCCGGTGTCGGCCCTGTTCACCAGCGATCAGACGCTGTCCGCCAATGGTCGCCAGCGTCTGCGCGCGGTTGCCGGTACGCTAAAGGGGATTTCCGCAACGCAAATTCTGGTGCGGGTTTCGGCGCAACCGGGAGGGCTCAATCTGGCCACCCAACGGGCCGAAGCCATTCTGCAAAGTCTCCGCCAAGCTGGCGTTCCGGACTCGCGCCTGGCCTTGGCTTCCGGCTCCGGGGTCGCCAGCGGCATGGCCCAGATCCTCTTGGCCAACGGCTCGTAACACCATGCCCAAGCTGGTACTGGCGTCGGCCTCTCCGCGCCGACAAGAACTTCTTGCGCGGCTGGGATACCGCCCGGAACTGCGGCCTACGGCCATTGATGAAGGGCGACAGGCGGGGGAATCGCCAGTACAACTGGTCCGGCGCCTGGCCCGGGAGAAGGCACTGGCCGCCACACGAGCGGCCGAAAACGCCCTCGTGCTCGGCGCCGATACCGTGGTCTGCCTGGACGATCAGGTCTTCGGCAAGCCGGCGGATTGCGCGGGGGCCGAGGCCACCTACCATGCCTTGGCTGGCCGTTGGCACCAAGTCCTTACCGCCGTTGCCGTTGTAGATGGCGTCCAGGTACAACAAATCCTGTCGCGCAATGCCGTCTTCCTGCGTCCCCTGTCCACTGCCGAAGCGCGCGCCTATTGGGCCAGCGGTGAGCCCCTGGACAAGGCCGGGGCTTATGCCATTCAGGGGCTTGGCGCCGTCTTCGTCCGCGGCCTGCGGGGTTCCTACTCGGCGGTGATGGGTTTGCCGTTGGCCGAGACCTCGGCCCTGCTTACCCGCCTCGGCCTTCCCCCGCCCCAATTGGCGAGTGCTTATGAGTGAAGAATTGCTGATCAATGTTACCCCGCAGGAAATTCGCGTCGCCTTGGTGGACAATGGGGTACTCCAGGAACTGCAGGTTGAGCGCAGCGGTCATCGGGGGCTTGTTGGCAACATCTACAAGGGCATCGTGCGGCGGGTGCTGCCCGGCATGCAGGCGGCGTTCATCGATGTGGGCCTGGAGCGCACCGCTTTTTTGCATGCGGCAGATATCCAGGGGGCGGAAAATGAAGAGGAACTGCTGCAGGAAGGGGAAACCGACATCGAGAGCCGCACGATCAGCCTGCACGATCTGCGCAGCGTCTCGACACTGCTGCACGAAGGGCAGGAAATCCTCGTACAGGTCATCAAGGATCCCCTGGGCAGCAAGGGCGCGCGCCTCTCGACCCGCGTCACCTTACCCGGGCGCTACCTGGTCTACATGCCCTTCTCGCCACGGATTGGCGTCTCCAGTCGCATCGACTCCCCCGAGGAACGCAGTCGCCTGAAGGATCTGCTGAAGTCTCTCCTGCCCGAAGAAGAGAGCGGTGGCTTCATCATCCGAACCCTGGCCGAAGGTGTCGATGCCGACGATTTCCGTAGCGATCTGAAATTCCTGCAACGCCTCTGGCAAAACGTGCAGGAAGAGCTTGGACAAAGCCGTGCCCCGCAAATCATCCACGAAGATCTCAACCTTGCCCTACGCGTGATGCGCGACGTGATGTCCGATGATATCCAGCGGGTTCGGATCGATAGCCGCGAGGCCTTCGAAGCCGCTCGACAATTCTGCCGGGAAGTGGTGCCCGAGGTCACCGAGCGGATCGAACACTATGCCGGTGAACGTCCAATCTTCGACCTCTACAATGTCGAGGACGAGATAGAACATGCGTTGCAAAGCCGCGTCACTCTCAAGTCGGGTGCGTACCTGATCATTGATCAGACCGAGGCCCTGACCACGGTTGACGTCAATACCGGCGCCTTTGTCGGTCGCCGCAACCAGGAAGAGACCATCCTCAAGACCAATCTCGAGGCCGCCGCCGCCATTGCACGGCAACTGCGTCTGCGCAACATTGGTGGCATGGTGATCATCGATTTCATCGATATGGAGAACGAGGAGCACAAACGGCGCGTGCACCGCACGCTGGAAAAGGCACTGCAAAGCGACCGCACCCGCTGCAGCATCACCCAGATCTCCGCCCTGGGGCTGGTGGAAATGACGCGCAAGCGCACCCGAGAGAGCCTGCGCCAGATCCTCTGCGAACCCTGTCCGTACTGCCAAGGGCGGGGTTTTCTGAAAACCGCCGAGACCCTGTGTTATGAGATCCTACGGGAGATTGTTCGAGAAACGCGCGCCTACCCAGCAGAGCGCTTCATCGTCCTGGCCTCACCGCAGGTAGTAGATAAGCTCCTGGACGAAGAAAGCACCAGTCTTGCGGCGTTGGAAGAGTTCATTGGCCGGCCGATCAAGGTCCAGGCCGAGAGCACCTACACCCAGGAGCAGTACGACATCGTTTTTCTTTAATGGCCAATCTGCAAACGGGAGCGCAGGTGCAGGGCGAGTTTTTCCCCGAGCACCGCTGCCACTCCCATGGGGCCGGTAAATGGCCCATGGGCGTCACGATAGGCGATCACGGCCGCCGCGCGTTTTTCCCCCACTCCACGCAGACAACGCAGGGTAGGGGCATCGGCATGATTGATGTCGACCTGCGCCGGACAATCCCGATGCTCCCGCGCCCAGCTAGGCGGCGCGGCAAGCAGCAGGAGCAAGGCCAACAGCCAAGCCATCTCAGCCCGCCAGGGCGGTGCGGATCTCGCCTGCGATGGCGGCCCGCTCTGCCGCACTACTATCGCGCGCCAGGGCAAAGTTCAGGTCGCTGATGGCGGTCATCGGGACCAGATGCACATGGGTGTGCGGCACCTCCAGACCAGCGACCATGACCCCCACCCGCAGACAGCCGGTGACCTTTTCCAAGGCTGGAACCACCCGCTTGGCAAAGGGCAACAGTCCTGCCAGGGTGGGGTCATCGAGGGTGAAGATGTAGTCGTGCTCGACTTTCGGGATGACCAAGGTGTGTCCGGGGCGAATCGGACGAATGTCGAGAAAGGCCAAGTACTGCTCATCTTCAAGGATTTTTTCGGCAGGGATCTCGCCGCGAATGATCTTGGTGAATAGCGTCGTCATGGAAGCTCCTCAGAGTTGCTGTAGTGCCTTGTGCGCGGCACTGATCGTGGCATCGATAATGGCATCATCGTGGGCGGCGGAAACAAAGCCCGCCTCATAGGCGCTGGGGGCGAGGTAAACCCCCTCGGCGAGGAGAAGATGAAAGAAACGCGCATAACGCTCCTTGTCGGCGGCCATGACGTCCGCAAAGCTACGAACGGTTTGCGCCGTAAAGAACAGACCAAACATCCCCGGCACCTGGGTAATGAACAACGGCACAGCGGCCTCTTGCGCAACCCGGGCCAGGCCAGCACAGAGTTTTTCCGTCTGCTGCCCAAGGCGTTGGTGGAACCCTGGCTCTTGCAAGAGCTGCAAGGTACGCAGACCGGCGGCCATGGCCAGGGGGTTCCCCGCCAAAGTACCCGCCTGATAAACCGGTCCATTGGGCGCCAGATACTCCATGATCTCCCGGCTACCGCCCACGGCCCCCACGGGTAGACCACCGCCAATGATCTTGCCCAGGGTGCTGAGGTCCGGGCGAATGTCATACAGCCCCTGCGCACCCCCCGGCGCGACGCGAAAGCCGGTCATGACCTCATCCAGAATCAGCAAACTACCGTGCTGATCACAAAGCGCCCGCAGTCCCGCGAGAAAACCGGGCTCGGGCGGCACACAGCCCATGTTTCCGGCAATGGGCTCGACGATGATGGCGGCAATCTGCTGGCCTTGTTCTGCCATCACTACCGCCACCGCCTCGAGATCGTTGTACGGTAAAACCAGGGTCTCGCGACTCAGCTCTACCGGTACCCCGGCGCTGGAGGGCTGGCCCAGGGTCAGGGCCCCGGATCCGGCTTTGACCAGCAGGCTATCGCTGTGACCATGATAATTGCCTTCGAATTTGATGATGTACTCGCGCCCGGTGTAGCCGCGGGCAAGACGAATGGCGGTCATCACCGCTTCGGTGCCACTGCAGGTCATGCGCAGCATCTCGATATGGGGCATCAGGGCACAGACCGCTTCCGCAAGCTCCAATTCGATCGCGGTGGGTGCACCAAAACTCAGACCCTTCTGCATCTCCGCGGCCACGGCAGCAAGGATCTCGGGATGGGCATGACCATGAATCATGGGGCCCCAGGAACCCACGTAATCGATATAGCGGCGACCTTCGACATCCCAGAGGTAGGGCCCCTCGGCGCGGGCAATGAACAGTGGATCACCGCCGACGCCGCGAAAGGCGCGCACCGGCGAGTTCACGCCGCCCGGAATCCGGCACTGAGAGGCGGCAAAGAGTTCGGCACTGCTGGTCATGGCTTCTCCTGTGTTTGCCGTAGAAAGGGCGCCCGCAGGGCGCGAGTAGCGGCAGCGACATCTGGCGCCCCAAACAGGGCGGAAATCACGGCTACGGCGTCGGCCCCTGCCGCGACCACCTCCTGCACATTATCCTGCCCGATCCCGCCAATGGCTACCAGTGGCAAACCCAAGGGACGCGCCGCCGCAAAGAGCGAGAGGGGCGCTGATCGGGCCGACGGCTTGGTCGCTGAAGCGTACATGGCGCCAAAGGCCAGGTAATCGGCACCGGCAGCGGCAAGGTTCTGGGCCCGCCGAAGATCGTTGTAACAGGACACCCCTATCAGGATCTCTGGCCCCAGAAACGCGCGGATTTCCGCGATGTCCGGGTCCTCCTCTCCTACGTGGATCGCCGGCGCCCCCACTGCGCGGGCGAGCACGGGATCATCATTGATCACCAGCAAGGCATCCTGTGCCTGGCACAGTTCCAACAAGGCTGCCGCCTCCCGCTCCCGGCGTTCCGCTTCCTGACTCTTATCCCGATATTGCAGTAGGCGCAAGCCGGCGCCCAGGGCGATGTCCACCTGCTCGAGCAGCCGGTTGCCGGGCAAAAGCTGCGTATCGGTGATGCCATAAAGGCCGGTGATGCGTTCGCGCGCGCGCATCATGGGTGAAACGCCCCGCGCTCCAGAAAACTCTGACCACTACCCAATCGGTAGGCCCGTTCCACCGCCGCATGGGTAAAGGCGAGGGCGGTGCCCACGGCCGCCGGCATCGATTTACCTTGCGCGAGGCTGGCAGCAATGGCGGTAGACAGGGTACAACCGGTACCATGAAACTCGCCGGGTAGGCGCTTCTGCGGATAGCGGGCAAATAGCTTGCCGCGCTGATAGAGACGATTATCGAGCTCTCCCGTGCTCCCGTGCCCATCGCTGATCAACAGCCATTCACTGGGCCAGTCACGCGCCGCTGCATCCATCGAGTCCGCTCCGCTCAATTGCAGGGCCTCGGGGAGGTTGGGCGTCGCAATCCGTGCCAAGGGCAATAGTACATCGCGCAGAAAATCGTAGAGGGCCGCCGCCGCCAGCTCTTGTCCACCCCCCGCCCGCCAGATCGGGTCGAGCACTACCGGCAGGTCACGCCGTGTGGCAAGAAGCTCCGCGAGCATCTGCGCCATCGTCAGCGAGCCGATCAGCCCGATCTTGATCGCCGCAACAGGAAAATCTGCCAGCAGCGCGTCGATCTGCGCGCGGGTATCCGCCGCATCGAGCGCCTGCACCCGCTGCACGCCGTGGGAATCCTGTATCGTCCAGGCCGTCAGGGCCGTGCAGACATGCACGCCCAGCGCTGCCCCAGTCAGGAGATCGGCCTGCAGACCCGCTCCAGAGCTGGGATCGGCGCCGGCAATGCTGAGAACGACGGGACGAGAGGATGGTGCTGGCTTGGACATGGATCTCGGCAGGATAATTGCTTGCCCTAAACGGTGAAAAGCAAAAAGGGAGGTTTTCACTATGCGGCAATTGCCGGAGCTGAGTATAGCAGAAAAATTGGTCCACACCGGCTTCATTTTTCTGGTCGGTTTGGGACTGTTGGTGGCGGAGGCCTATGTCTACGTCACCGTGGGTGGCCAGCACGGACTCACCGTACAGGCCGTGGCCCAACATTATTACGGGAATCGCAGTTCATCGACCATCCAGGCGGTATTGCCGCGCATGATGGGCTTTGCCGGGATGCCGGCCAGTGAAAAGCCAAAGATGACCGAGGCAGTGAATCACTGGATTGCCAATGGCGAGAGCAAGGCAGAATATGAAAGCAGTATCAAACCCTTGATTGCCGGGAACTGCCTGAAGTGTCATAGCGTTGCCATGAGCAAGGTGCTGCATAACCCGCCTCTCGCCAACTACGACGATGTGAAGAAGGTGGCCCAGGTCGACACCGGGATGAGCATCAACACCATGCTCCTCAATGGCATGATCCATCTCACCATGCTTGGTGTGATCTTCTGGATCGCCGGCTGGATCTTCAGCAAGGCGCGTTTCCCGACAGCACCGAAATACGTCTTGATCATCCTGCCCTTCATCGCCATGACCGTGGATTTTGCGGGCTGGTTCCTTACCCACCAGAATCCCGCCTTTGTCTGGTTGGTCCTGATTGGTGGTGCCCTGTCCTGTCCCATCGCGCTGCTGGAGATGTTCCTCAGCCTGATTCAGCTCTGGTTCCTGAAACCGCGCCTGGCGGCTTGAGAAAAGGTTCTGCCGACTCCTACGCCCCCAAACGGGGGCGTTTTTCTGTGGATAACTTTGTGGATAGAATCGGTATAGGGAGCCTGTCAATGACGATTCTTTGGCGATGGGCTGATTTGATAGAAAATATTCATAATTAAATTCATAAAAACCGTTGAGTTACAGAATTTATCGTAAGAATCTGTGGAGAAATGTCTTGCAACTCGATTATGAGTGCGTTGTGGAAAACTAATCGGTCCGGCGCGCTTTGCTGGCCAGATCTTGCGGCCAAAACCGCGCATAGATGCCCGCTGGCACGACGCGCAAGAGCAAGCTGAGCAGCAGCATCTGCCAGGGCAAGACAAAAAGGCGTCGGCCCCGCTCGATGGCCCGCTGCATTTGTCGCGCCGCCCGCTCCACGGGCATCAACCAAGGCATGGGATAGGGATTGTCCGCCGTCATCGGTGTGGCGATGAAGCCCGGTGCAATGCAAGTCACCCCGATACGACGCGGACGCAGTTCCAAGCGCAAGCTCTCCAGATACACCGCTACGCCAGCCTTGGACGCTGCGTAGGCCGCCGCACCGGGCAAGCCGCGAAAGCCCGCTACACTGCCTATGCCCACAATCCGGCCGCCCGCCACCATGTGGGGCAAGAATGCGGCCACCGTATAGTGCATTCCCAGGAGATTGGTATCGATGATCTCGGCAAAGACGGCGCAATCGGTGGGCTCGCTGCAGGAGCTACCGATGCTGATGCCCGCATTGGCAATGAGGAGGGAAACACCCCCCCGCCGTCGGGCGAAATCTGCGGCGATGTGCTGCAGGGCATCCGCGGCGCGGACATCCACTGGCGCCAGCTCCACGTCGGCGCCCAGCTGCCGTAACTCTGCCGCCAGCCGTTCCAGGGGATCGCGCCGCCGGCCCAAAAGCAAAAGGCTCTGGCCCGGTCGCGCATAGCAGCGCGCCAGGGCCGCGCCGATGCCGCTACCGGCACCCGTGATGACGATGGCACCAGCCGCTCTGGAAGAAGAAAAAATGTCCATGAAACAATCTCCTAACTGCACACCCGAAAGCCTTCGCTGGCGGCGAAAAGGGCCATGTCGTATACTCCCGCCTTCAGGTACGATGTTGATGGTTAATGTAGCGCTCGGCGCTGCACGCCGCCGGGAAAGACAGCAGTATCCATGACAAGGACCCCATGAGTAACGAAACGGCAAGCCAGGACGGAGCAGCGTTATGGAGCGCTCTCAGCGTCCGCATGGAATTATTGGTGTCGGCACAGCAGTTCAACACCTGGCTGCGTCCCCTGCACGCCGAGTTGCACGCCGAGGAACTGCTGCTCCTCGCCCCCAACACCTTCGTCCGTGACCGCGTGCAACATCATTACCGGGAAATGCTGGAAAAGGAACTGCATGATCTGCTCCCAGGACTCCACTTGCGCATCGCGTTGCTGGAGACGAAAGCAGTCGCTGCCGTGGAGGAGAGAGTAGCCCCCCCGGCGCCCGAGCGCCGACTGAACGGTCATCACCTCAATAACGGCTTCACCTTTCAGGCGTATGTCGAAGGCAAATCGAACCAACTGGCGGTAGCCGCGGCGCGCCAGGTCGCCCAGCATCCAGGAAAATCCTACAACCCTTTGTATATTTATGGCGGCGTAGGATTGGGCAAGACCCACCTCATGCATGCGGTAGGCAACGAGATTCTCCGGGAAAATCCACAAGCCAAGATCCTCTATATCAGCTCCGAGGGCTTCATCATGGATATGGTGCGTGCCCTGCAGCACAACAGCACCGCCGAGTTCAAACAGCGCTATCGCAAACTGGACGTGCTCCTCATCGATGACATCCAGTTCTTCGCCAACAAGGATCGAACCCAGGAAGAATTTTTCCACACCTTCAATGCCCTGTTCGATGGCGGCCGCCAGATCATCATTACTTGCGATCGCTACCCCAAGGAAGTGGAAGGGTTGGAAGAACGCCTGCAGTCGCGCTTTGGCTGGGGCCTGACCGTAGCCATCGAACCCCACGATCTGGAAACCCGCATGGCGATTGTCCTGTGCAAGGCCGAAGAGGCGGGGGTGGAACTACCCCACGAGGTCGCCTTTTTCATTGCCGAGAAGATCCGCTCCCACGTGCGTGAACTGGAGGGCGCATTACGCCGCGTCATCGCCCACGTCAACTTCACCCGTAAGCCCTACAATGTCGAGACAGCGAAGGCGGCCCTGCGGGATCTGATCGACGTGCAAAAGCGCATGATCAGCCTGGAGAATATCCAAAAGGTGGTGGCCGAATATTTTCACATTCGCAGCTCGGAAATGCAGTCCAAACGCCGGAGCCGGAACATTGCCCGGCCGCGGCAGATCGCTATGGCACTCACCAAGGAGCTGACCTCGCACAGCCTGCCAGAAATCGGTGAGGCCTTTGGGGGGCGTGACCACACCACAGTCCTGCATGCCTGTCGCCAGATCGAAAAGCTGCGCCAGAGCGACTCTCAGGTGGCCGAGGACTACACCAATATCTTGCGGGTACTGGGCGGATGAGCGAGCCGAAAAAGCTGTGGATAAGCCCCGGAACAACTCGGGTACTGAGCTGGGGATGGAATCCGCGGTCCAAATCGTCCCCAAGTATACCGACTTATCCACAGGAATCCAGGACCGATCACCGCTTAGCGAGAACTCTTTCGATCAACGGCTTGTGGTGCTTTTCCACAGGCAGATCGGCCCTTAATAATCATAATAAAACAAAGAAAAGATATTTATTCTTCTTTTGGGAGAGAAGCCTATGAAACTTCGCGTGCAAAAAGATGAGATCCTTCCCGTTCTCGCTGCCATGGCGAACATTGCCGATCGTCGGCCGGTACAAGCCATTCTCTCGCACCTTTTGCTGCGCAGCAGCGAGAAGGGGATACAGCTGCTGGCTACCGATTCCGAAATCCAACTGATGGCGGAACTGGAACTCCACGTGGAAGAACCGGGGCAGACCGCCATCCCCGCACGCAAGTTCTACGACATCTGTCGCACCTTGCCCGACGGCACAGAAATTCTCATGCAGAAAAATGGTGAACGTCTCACCCTACGCGCAGGATCAGCACGCTTCACCCTTCCCACCTTATCGGCCCAGGATTTTCCCATCATGGCGGAACGGACTGCGCGCCTATCCGGCAACTGTGATGGCGAAGATCTTCAGCGCGGACTCAGTGTAGCCGCCAGCGCTATGGCCCATAACGACACCCGCTATTTTCTCAATGGCGTGTTCGTGGAAATTCAAGAGCAGAAGATGCGCCTCATTGCCACCGACGGACATCGTCTGGCGCGGATGGAAATTCCCTTTGCTCATGCGCCCGAGGCAGAACCCTTTCAGGGCATCCTGCCGCGCAAGGCGGTGTTGGAACTGCAGCGTATCCTCAATGCGGGCGATGTGGCGTGGAGCTTTGACGAACAGGGTTGTCGCATGCAGCAGGGACAGCAGGAATTTGCCAGCCGTTTTGTGGATGCCAATTACCCGGACTATCGCCGCGTCATTCCCCTAGCTCAGCCCACCCAATGTGTAATCGATCGTCAGACTCTGAAAACAGCCCTACAGCAGATCGACGTCATCGCCAGTGACAAGAATCCCGCCTGCACCTTGCAGTTTCAGGCAGAAGAACTGGTTTTGCAGAGTCGCAACGAAGAACAGGAGGAAGGCGAGATCCGCGTGCCTGCCGTACTGCAAGGAGAACCCACGGAAATTGCGTTCAATACCCGCTATCTGCTCGACGCGCAACAAATCTTCCAGTGCGAACAACTGCTGATCCAGGTGCGCGATAGTGGTAGCAGCGCCCTCCTGCGTGGCCAGGAGAGTGATAACCCCCTCTATGTTGTGATGCCCATCCGTTTGTGATGCCGGTAGTGGAGCTACAGATCGAAAATCTGCGCAGCATTTCCCAGCTTCGCTTGCATCCCCAGCCGGGTTGGAACTGGCTCATTGGTGCCAATGGCGTGGGCAAGAGCACCGTACTCGAAGCGTTGCATCTGCTGGCCATGGGTCAGAGTTGGCGCCGTGGACAACGGCAGTTGATTCGTGATGGCAGTGAACACTATCTCTTGGGTGCCCGTCTCAGTCAGGGCAACGCGGGCTTCGTGGGAATGCGGCGGCAGGGCGAACAACGCGAGCTGTCCCGTGATGGCGAGCGCATCCACAGCGCCTGGGAACTGCTCGACACCCTCCCTCTGCAGGCTTGGCATGAAGGCAATGCGCACTTTGTCTCTGCCCCCGCAGAAGAACGCCGGCGCATCCTCGATTGGGGGCTGTACTACGCGGATCGTGGCTATGGCAGCACCTTGCGCGCCTATCGCCATGCCCTGAAGCAGCGCAATGCAGCTCTGCGTCAAGGGTTGCGTCCCGAGGCGTGGAATTCGGCGCTCCTGCATCTGGGTACTACCATCCAGCAACAAAGAGAAACCCATCTTCATGCCCTGCAAGGTCATTTTCAGCGGATTTGGGCGGCGGGACCCCAGGCCATCCAAGAGGTAGATTTTGTCCTCCACCCGGGATGGACGGGGGAATTCGCTGAGGCCTTGGAGCGAGATCTTGCCCTGGACCGTCAGTTTGCGTACACCCATAGCGGACCGCATCGGGCTCGCTTGCAGTTTCGCGCCCAGCGCCATCCGGCTGCCGAGCAGTTGTCCCGGGGTCAACTCCGCTTGCTGGGAATTGCCTTTCGTTTGGCGCAGATTGCCGCCCAACAGGAGGCTGGGGCGGCCTTACCGGTGATTCTCATCGACGATTTTGCGGCAGAACTCGATGCCCCTGCCCGACATTGGTGGATGCAGGAGCTCCAGGCCCTGCACACCCAGATTTTTGCCGCCAGTACGGAAGATCCCGAAGAACTTGGCGGCAACATTTTTCGCCTACATGCAGGCCACTTGATTGAGGAAATCCAATGACCAAAAACTATGATTCTTCGAGCATTCAGGTGCTCCGTGGCCTCGAGGCGGTGCGCAAGCGCCCCGGTATGTACATTGGCGATACCGACGATGGCAGTGGTCTGCATCACATGGTGTTCGAGGTGGTCGATAACGCCATTGATGAATCCCTGGCCGGTTATTGTGACCAGATCGTCGTTACCATCCACGAAGATGAATCTCTCGGCGTCATCGACAACGGCCGCGGTATCCCCGTCGACATCCATGCCGAAGAAGGGCGCTCGGCGGCCGAAGTGATCATGACCGTCCTCCATGCCGGCGGGAAGTTTGATGACAACGCCTACAAGGTATCCGGCGGATTGCATGGCGTTGGGGTATCGGTCGTGAATGCGCTGTCGAGCTGGTTGCGACTGCGCATTCAGCGCGATGGCCATGTCTGGACGCAGGAATATCGCGATGGCGAGCCAGTGGCCCCCCTGGCCCAGGGAGAAAAATCTCGCAAGCACGGAACTGAGATCCGCTTTCTGCCGTCACCGCAAATCTTTGCGCAAACCCGCTTCCATTTTGAGATCCTCGCCAAACGGCTGCGTGAACTGGCCTTTTTGAACTCGGGCGTGCGAATTCGTCTGGTCGATGAGCGGGGTGAGGGACGGGAGGAGAATTTTCACTACGAAGGGGGTATCCGCGCTTTCGTCGAGCACCTCAACCGCAACCGTACCGCCATCCACCCGAGCATCATCTCCCTCACCGGCGAGCGCGATGGGGTAACGGTAGAGGCCGCCCTGCAGTGGAGTGACAGCTACACCGAATCAGTCCTCTGCTTCACCAACAATATTCCCCAGGCCGATGGTGGTACCCATCTCGCCGGCCTGCGTGGCGCCCTCACTCGTACCCTCAACCAATACATGGAACGTGAGGGACTGCTGGCCAAGGCCAAGATCGCTGCCACGGGCGACGATGCGCGAGAGGGCTTGACAGCGGTGCTCTCGGTCAAGGTGCCGGACCCCAAGTTTTCCTCCCAAACCAAGGATAAATTGGTGTCCAGCGAGGTGAAGCCGATTGTCGAGTCGTCCATGACCGAGGCTTTGACCATCTTCCTCGACGAACATCCCAAGGAGGCACAGGCGATTGCCGCCAAGATTATCGAGGCGGCACGGGCTCGGGAGGCGGCGCGCAAGGCGCGCGAGCTGACCCGGCGCAAGGGCGCGCTGGACGTGGCCAACCTGCCTGGCAAACTGGCGGATTGTCAGGAAAAGGATCCGTCCAAGTGTGAAATCTATCTGGTGGAGGGCGACTCCGCTGGTGGATCTGCCAAGCAGGGGCGGGATCGTCGCCACCAGGCCATCCTGCCGCTCAAGGGCAAGATTCTCAATGTGGAGCGAGCGCGCTTCGATCGCATGTTGTCCTCCGATGAGATCGGCACCCTGATTACCGCCCTTGGCACGGGGATCGGCAAGGAAGATTTCGATGTCGCCAAGCTGCGTTACCACCGGGTCATCATCATGACCGACGCCGACGTGGACGGCAGCCATATCCGCACCCTCTTGCTGACGTTTTTCTACCGGCAGATGGCGGAGCTGGTGGAACGCGGTCATGTCTACATTGCCCAACCGCCGCTATATAAGGTGAAGAAGGGGCGGGATGAGCGCTATATCAAGGATGACAACGAGTTAGCCGCCTACTTGCGCGAAATTGCCATGCAGGGTGCGAACTTTATCCCGCGCCAGGACCAGTCGGTAGACAGTGAACAACTCATTGCCATGATGCGGCAGTATCAGAACATCGATGGCTTGGTTGCCCGTCTGGAGCGTCGCTATCCCCAGCCGATGCTGTGGGCTATGGCCAGTGTGCCGGCGCCGGTGGAAGCTGCCACGGATGCTGAATGGGGCGCCTATGTCCAGGCCCTGGCAGTGGAACTGGACACGACCGCCTTGGCGGGGGAAAAGTGGCAGTTGGACTGGGTGGGGAGTGCCGAGGAACCGCGTCTGTTGCTCAGCCGCCAGTTTCACGGTAGCCGCGAGCAGCGCTATCTGGACAGCCAATTTTTCGCCAGCAGTGATTTTCGCCATCTGGCCCGCTACGCCCGCGAGGTAGAGGCGGGCTTGGCCGCCGGGGCGCGGATCGAACGGGGCGAGCGAGGCTGCGATGTGCGCCGCTTTCGCGAGGCCATGCAATGGTTGCTCAGTGATGCCCGGCGCGGGGTCGAGATCCAGCGCTACAAAGGCTTGGGTGAAATGAACCCGGAGCAGCTCTGGGAGACGACCATGAATGCGGAGAACCGGCGTTTGGTGCGGGTTGACGTGGAAGACGCCATTGCCGCAGACGAGGTTTTTTCCATGTTGATGGGCGATGCGGTCGAGCCACGCCGCCGTTTCATCGAAGAAAATGCACGCTATGTGTCGCGTCTCGACATCTGAGACCGCTGGGGCGCAAAATGGCCGGCTTCTGCCGGCCGGGTATGCAGGGAGTATACGGTGCTGAAGCTGAGTGATTTTGCTTTTTCCGAATATGTACAGGCGGGAATGACGGAACGTCTGGACGCGGTTTTTCTGGATGCGTTGCGTGCACGCGATGCAGATCTCGCACAACTTTTGCTTGATCATCGTTCCGGTCAGGCAGCCCAGGATGGGCAAGAACGCAGTGAACTCCTGCTTCGCCTCGCCCCGCATGTCGAGCAGTTTCTGGCGGAATTCTTTGCCATCGAGGCGGAGAACCGGAAACTGCAGGACAGCATCCGTGCGCAAGACGTGGTCATGGAGTTCAAGAAGCTCTATGTCCTGCGCCGCGGCCGGCGGTTTCGCGGTGAATTTGCCGAGAGCTTTGCCGATCTGCAGGGTTGGCTGGATCAGGAAATCCATGCGGCCGCCTTACCTGCCGACGATCGGGAATGGTCGATCGCCCGTCTGGGCGTGGGCTGGTTGGAAGACGAGGCCAAAAACGCCGCCAAGGTCCAGCGCCTGACCCAGTGGTGCGCCCTGGCCCTGAGCGACCCGGCTGCGCGGATGGCGGTGCGGGAGTGGTCGAGTTTCCGCTTGCCTGAGCGCATGGACCATGAGGCCCTGGTTCCCCTGCAGCGGGCAGAATTTCGTCCCGACCACCCCTTGGCAGCCGATCCGGCCCATTGGCGTCGTCGCGATGCCTTCCATCTCACCGACCAACGCATGGATTTGCGCAGCGTGCAAAGCGAGGTCCACTACTGTCTCTACTGCCACGACCACGACGGTGATTTCTGCTCGCGCGGCTTTCCGGAGAAAAAGGGCGTGCCGGAGCTCGGCTTCAAGGTCGATCCCTTGGGTGTCACCCTGACCGGTTGCCCGCTGGAAGAAAAGATCTCGGAAATGCAGATCCTGCGGCGCGATGGTTTCAGCATCGCTGCTCTCGCCATGATCATGGTCGACAATCCCATGGTCCCGGCCACCGGGCACCGCATCTGCAACGACTGTATGAAGGGCTGTGTCTATCAGAAGCAGGATCCGGTGAATATCCCTCAGGTCGAGACACGGATTCTGACGGACGTGCTGGAATTACCCTATGGGGTGGAGATTTATGACCTGCTGACGCGCTGGAATCCCCTGCGGCAGGAGCAGTATTGTGCCGCCGCAGACAACGGTCGCAAGGTCCTGGTCGCTGGTATGGGACCGGCGGGTTTCACCATGGCGCACCATCTCCTTCAGGCCGGTTGCAGCGTGGTCGGCGTTGATGGCCTGAAGATCGAGCCGCTACCAGCATCCCTGCGGGATGCCCCGGTGCGCGACTGGTCCTCGCTGCAGGAAGATCTCGATGAGCGCATCCTGCTCGGCTTTGGCGGCGTCGCCGAGTACGGCATCACCGTGCGCTGGGACAAGAATTTCCTGAAACTGATCTATCTCAGCCTGCTGCGTCGCCCCGGTTTCCAGATCTTTGGCGGCGTGCGCTTGGGCGGTACCCTGCGTCTCGAGGATGCCTGGGAGCTCGGCTTTGATCATGTCTGTCTGGCCACGGGTGCCGGCCTACCGCGCGTCCTGTCCCTGCCTGGCAGTCTTGCCCGTGGTATGCGGCAGGCCAGTGATTTCCTCATGGCCCTGCAGCTCACCGGCGCCGGCAAGCAGAGCAGTCTCGCCAACCTGCAGGTGCGCCTGCCGGCGGTGGTCATTGGCGGCGGTCTGACGGCGGTGGATACCGCGACGGAAGTGCAGGCCTACTATATTCGGCAGGTGGAGAAGGTTCTGGCGCGCTATGAGACCCTCTTGCCGGAAGTCGGTGAGGAAAAGCTGCGTGCCGGCCTGTCGGCAGAGGACCTCGGTATTCTTGAGGAGTTCCTCGAGCATGGTCGCGCTGTCCGTGCCGAGCGCGAGCGTGCTGCTGCCGCCGGTGACAAGCCGAATTTCATTCCGCTACTGCACGCCTGGGGTGGGGTCACCCTCGCCTATCGCAAGGGCATGCGGCAATCCCCTGCGTACACCCGTAACCATGAAGAACTCATCAAGGCGATGGAAGAGGGGCTCTTCTATCAGGAAGGGGTCGATCCCCTGCGTGCCGATCTGGATGGCTATGGCCACGTCGAGGCGATGGTGTTCCGCAAGTTGCGAGAAGAAGAGGGGCGCTGGGTGGCGACGAGCGAAGAGTTGCGGCTGCCGGCCCGCGGGGTCTTCGTCGCTGCCGGCACGGTGCCGAACACCATTTATGAGCGGGAGTATCCGGGCACCTTGCAACTGGATGGGGATCATTTTCAGCCCCATCTGGCGCACCATGATCGCAGTGTACAGAGCGTGCAGGTGGCAGAACACTGTAAATCGCCGGAACCCGGGCCATTCACTTCCTATCAGGACGGAGCGGGTCACCGCGTCAGTTTTATTGGCGACACCCATCCGGTGTATCACGGTAGTGTGGTGAAGGCCATTGCCTCGGCCAAGCGCAGCTATCCCGATGTGCTGGCAGCGATGGAGATTCTGCCACCTGCAGCGACCCGCAATCTTGCCGCTTTTCAGGGACGTCTGGCGGCGCAGCTCGGCGCGCGCATCCGCCGCATCGATCGCAGCAACCCGGCGGTCTGTGAGCTCTGGGTAGAGGCCCCGGCGGCGGCGAAAAATTTCCAGCCGGGACAATTCTTCCGCCTGCAGAGTTTCGAGACCGGCAGCCCCGTGGTCGAGGGCACCCGCCTGCAGATCCCAGTCCTCACCGTGAGCGGCGCTGGGGTAGAGGGAGACCTGATTCGCTTGATGGTCTTGCAGTGGGGCACGGCCCCGCGCATTGCCGGGCGCCTACAGGAGGGCGATGCGGTTCTGTTGATGGGGCCGACGGGGGCGCCGACGGATATTCCCCAAGGCAAGACCATCGCGGTCGTTGCCGGGCGCTGGGGTGCCGCGGTGATGCTCGACATCGGTCCGGCACTGCGCGCCGCCGGTAACCGGGTGCTCTACGTTGCCGCTTTTGCTCAGGCCAGCGAGCTGGATCATCAGGAGGAACTGGAAGCCGCGGCGGACCAGATCCTATGGTGTACTGCCCGCGGTCCGCTGATCCAGGCCCGGCGTCCGCAAGACCTCAGTGTCGAGGCTGCCGACATGGTGCAGCTCCTGCGCGAGTATGGCGCCGGTCGGCTTGCGGGGCAGGGCACTGAGGGTGGTATCTCCCTGCAGCAGGTCGATCGACTCATGGTCATGGGCTCCACCGGCTTGCTCAAGGGCTTTCAGACGGCACTGCAGGGCGATTTCGCCCGCCTCTTCCCGCAACATCTGGAGGCGGTCGCCACGGTTGGTAGCCCCATGCAGTGCATGCTCAAAGGCGTTTGCGCACAATGTCTGCAGTGGCAGGTGGATCCAGAGACGGGCAAGCGCACACGGGCGGTCTTCACCTGTGCTGGTCAGGACCAACCCCTCGCCTGGGTCGATCTCGACAACCTCGTTGCCCGCCAGAGCCAGAACCGACTGCTCGAACGTCTCTCTGCCCAGTGGCTGGATCGGATCCTGCAGCAGGTTTCCTTGGAGATCCCGAATCCAAGATCTCGATGAGTGAACCCAGAGCGAACGACTAAGGTTTCCATCGCTATCGGCGCAGATATTTTATTTCTGTTCTTTAGGGACAGACGCATCATCCCTTTTGCGCGTTTCCAGATAGCCTGGGGCCCAATGTTGCGCAATTACGCTGGCGGCGTCCCTGCCGCCCAGGCCAAAGGTCAGTGCGATCGCCACGGCGACGGAGCCCAAGTTTTGGCGCGCGTTTAAAATTACCCAGTCCTGCGCGTTGAATTTTACCCAGGCACATTAGGCGCCATTTTGCGTGGCGGCCACGAATGAGTGTAGCTCAGTTTTGCCAGTTTCTGCTTCCTGGATGTGCCGGGAGGGCTGTTGCAGAGAGCCCCCTTCCCAGTCGGTTTCGTCAGAACGATTCCTCCACCGTGATGATTTTCCCCCGCTTGCTTTGCTCTCGAACCTTGATCCGCGCCTTGGCTGTTGCACTGCGTGTCGGAACCGATACGACTCGTGGCAGGTTTCGACGATGTGGCAGGGATGCGTCAATCTATCCAGCAGAGCCGTAGTCATCTGTGCCGCACCGAACACGCTGGTCTACTCGCCGAAGGTCAGATTTGTCGTGATAATCACACTGGTGTGTTTGTATAGCTCCGACAGCAGATGGAACAGTAAAGTCCGCCAGTCGCTCGGCATACGGTGCGATCTTGCCGCCGACCGACCGCCAGCGGCACTCCGGCTCCGTCCGCTCCTCCGTATTGAGCCATTTGCGGAGCGCCTTGCGCGTCAGTCCCGTGCGCCGCTCGATCTCCGACGGGGATAACCCGCCCTGGCAATACAAGCGCCTTACTCCACCCAGCATGTTCATGGTGGTCATCACCCTGATTTCTCCATCCCGAAAGCCGAAACGAAAGATGTTAATCACCTGGGTAATTTTCAACGCGTACCAACACACCTTGCCGCAATATCGAGATATCAAGTCACCCAGTCAATCAGCAGCACGCGCTAACCTCGACTAATCCCATATTTTTGTCCAGACTTGAACGAATGCGGGCGCCACACGTGCTTCAAAAGGGTATGCGTGGCGCCTGCAGAACCAGGCTTTTAGGCCATCAAACGTTCAGCGCTCATTGGAAGCGAAAGCTCACATTGCTCCCAACAAACACCGGTGCGCCTACCTGCCCCTGGTAGTACGTGAACGGTTTCAGAACCTGTTCTGCGTAGACCAGATAGTTATTGTCAAGAATATTATCGGCGTAAAGACTGAACTTAACCGACTTCACATAGGTCGATTTGATCGGCATCTCATAGGATGTTGTAAAATCGAGCGTGTCATATGCCGGTAAAGTCCTACCAATCGTTTCGCCCTTATTGGTCGCCATATATTGACGTCCAACAAAATGGCCGGTCAGCGCCGCGTATAGGCCGCCGTGCTCGTAGCGTAGACCAGTCGTTGCCGAGTACATCGGGACGTAAGGCCGGTATTCTCCCGGATAGGCTGTGCCGTTCACACCAGTGGATAGACTACTGTATTTAGCGCTGGTGTAGTTGTATGACCCGAAAAATGACACATGGTTATTAATGGGTACATCTAAACCAAGGGTAACCCCCTGATACAGGGCGTTGCCATTATTGTACTCATAGGTTTGGCCTGTGGATGGATCATAATACTGGCTAAAGATATTGCTGAAGTTACGCCTGAATACGGACAAATTACCAGATACTACATTGCTCCTGTATCGCACACCCGCATCGAAGCTTATATCACTCTCCGGCTGAACAGTGATGGGCGCCGGCGTGGGGGATGCGCCCACAACAGAATAAAAGGCGCTAATGTTAGGCACCTTGTTTGTCTTACCCACGCTAAAATACAGATTCACGTTATGAATCGGTGTATAGGAGAAGCCCAGCGATGGCTCCCAGAAGTAGTAAGTATTATTGACATGGCCGCCGTATTTGTAATAATAACCAGGCACTTCATTACAAGCAGTAGATACGATGTTATATTTTACGCCAGGGTATATATGGAGGCTACCGTTCAGCAGATTAATATTATCCTGAAGATAGATATAATTATAATTACGCGCATCATGCTCATTCCAGGCGTTATTATATCCGTCGATATTCGGAACCGGGCTACTGCCGTACCAATACTCGGCACTATGATCCTGACTGTAATCAACCATTGCTCCAAGCTCAATGGTGTTGTGCGGTGCAAAGAACGTCATCGATGGCAAAAAGCCTACACTTTGAATGTTATCGATATAATTGAGGAACTGCGTTCCGGCTACCCCCGATCCAAACAACGCTACCGGATCATAGCTATTGTTTGCGGAGGGAAACGCCGCCCAGGGCTCAAGATTCGTCCCCACCGGGTATCCTTCATAAGTCGCGTAGCCATAATATCTTGGATTATAATAGGAAGAATTCGTTAGAGAGGTACTATTCGCTGCTTGTTGCTGAATAAAGACCTTCGTCTTGGCGAGCATATAATCGTTTAACATGCTTTTCCACGATAAGATCACATTCAACGCATGGGTATTCGTGCTAGTGGACGCCACATCCAGCGGTGGCTGGTAGGAGCGACCGTTCTGGGCAATCAGAGCCAGCGGCACCAAAGATGGCTGACGCGCTGACTCGTTGTTATAAACGGCGATTAGTTTCAATTGTGACAAGCCGTTATTATACGGTTGGAGCAGCGCAACATAATAAGAATTTATTTTGGCGAAGATGTTGTTCATGAAACTGGGGGCATGAGTATAGGAGTATTTGAATAACATTTCGGTATCAGTTCCTGGCAATGCCCCGCTATTCACCGCAATACCCGTCGTGTAGTTGCCGCCCCGATACCCATATTTTCCGCCAGAGGCATTGACATCCAGATAATACTTTGATGTGGGTAATGCGGGCTCGTAAGAAATCGTGCCGCCAAGCGAGTCTATACCATTTTGCGAGGGTTGATTAGCACCGCTAAATACCTTCACCGTCGAAAACTGACCTATCGTAAGTGGCGTGTAGGCATGATCATCAGCTGCTCCGCCGGCGCCACCGCGAAAGGTATTGATAATGGGTACGCCATCAAAGTTAGATGCCATCTGGCTGCTTGTAAATCCCTGGTAGGTAAATTCGTTATTCACCGAAGACAGATTACCAGGGCCTTGGGAGATTACGTTCATCCCTGGAACATGCTTCAGTACAGACTGAAAATTCTGGGCCGGCGATGCATGGGTCACGGTCTTCTTACTGACGGAGGTCACCGCTTTTTCCGGAGGGGCGACTTTTTTCACGGAGCCGATCTCTGTCACCTCACTAGAAGGATTTTGACCTTCGGGAGAGGCGACAACGCCGGTCTCGCCGGCATAAGCGAATTTACTAGCTGATACACTGATCGCTGCTACTACTGCCGCATAAAGTATCGCTGGTGCCATTTTTGAGACCGCGGCTTGCAACCGTCGGGCGGCGGAGGTTTTATTACCTTGTTTGGTGTTCATCTAAATTTCTCCTCTATAGTTGATGGTGCTATGGTACAAAGGTTAAACTGTGCCGTTTACACAACAAATAAAATGTCATGTTTTAATTAGGCATCATAAAATTGATTACATCGCCTAGCCTGACTTACCGCACAAAAATAGTGCGCGCAGTTTATAAAATGATTACTTTGGTGCGTACTACGTCATCTAAAAGAATACTCGTTACTATTTCTTACAACTTTCAACCAACCCACGAGAATCCTTCGGGGTCTGGTAAAAATAATTCGGATACGGATCGCCAGACGGATAAATATATTTCTTTTTAAGTAGATTTGTGCCATAGATCTTAATTACTCTTAGCATTATCTTGTCGCTTATATTCTGTGTTATTTGCGACGCAGTCTTCCGATGCGAACCTTGAGGAGGAACGCCGTTTCCGCTAAATTCAAATACGCTGTCGGATATAGTGCTCACCTCGATAAAAGGAATTTGTGCCAATTTTGCAACCGTAGCTGAAAACCAATCCCCATCTTCGTCTACCTCATGAAAAACGTCGTCTGTTTTCTTGATAAAAGATTTATCGGCAAGCCACATTGAAGACGTTCCCTGTATTCCATAATAATATATTTCTGGCTTTTGTATTTTGAATTCGCCGTTAATCCACGATGGTAACTTTTCTCTGTCAGCAACGTATTGTGCCGCACAAGCGGTATATTCTTCCAGCTTTTTGTTTAGGAAAAAATATTGATAATCCTGAAGACTGGACTTTCCAGAAAACTCATCTGGGACGAGGCTACCTGTCGGCGACATGTAAAAATTTCCAAAGTTTACTTGTTTTGTTCCTATTACAATATCTCCTACACGCATCTGTCCTGGCGGAAGGTGGGCGCCAGATGTCCCAGGATAAAGTAGGGCTTTTATATTAAAGTGATCGACCATAACCTGCGCAGTAAGCGCGCGCGTAAACTCTCCGCCAAACGGCTGGATGCAGATAACTACAGGAATCTTATAAATACTTCCAATTTGATAATCAAACTGACCTATGTGAACGGATTTAATCTTTTTAAACTTTTTAAGGATGACGCCATAATGAGCAGGGCCCACGGGAATTAATAGGCCTAAATACCCATTACCGCCCAGATCCGAGGGCTTCTGATTGGCCTGCGCATTGTCAACGGAAGGCCATAGAAAACAAAAAGCCGATAAAAAATAGATTATATATCGTGCAAAGTTCATAAGTTATTATCTCCCAAATGTTTTACATAAATTCGAGATCAGTTTTGAAGGCCAATCCAAGCTAGGCCATCTTTTCGTTTCGTCGGCTTCGAAGACGCCCGGCGCTAACCGGTTGTGGTCATGCCTTTGACTCCATATGTTCAGACGATATCTCTCAAAAATCGCCACATGGCTATGATCGTGATATGAAGCGCATTGGTAAAGTGCAAAAATATCGTGAGCGCGTATCAAAAAACGCAACACAAAAAGAGGTATCGCGATCGGACTGATCAGGCATGATATGCCCCATGGAGACTTCGTTTGCTCAACTCCAAGCACCTGGAGGCCGCCCTCGACGAATGGAACCACAGGGCTGAGATCTATGCCGATAAGGGCTATGTTTGCGCAGAATGGGAAGAGCGGTTACAAGCGCAAGGTTGTCGCATCCACATTCAGCGCTATGCTAAAGAGGAAAAACCCATTTCTGCCTGCAAGGAACGACGTAATCGGCGCATTGCCAAGGTGCGAGCGCGGTTTGAGCACGTCTTTGCTGCGATCACCTAGTGGGGTGGCAAGCAGATTCGTATCATCGGTTAGGCCCGGGCTTCCTTTGCCATGGGCATGATGGTGATCGTGTACAACATGCGCCGTTTGGCCTTCTCGGCAGGCTTACTTCGCCCAGAGCGATGGTCAGGAGTGAGCCTCTTCCAATGAAGGATGAGCCTGAAGGGAGAGCGTGATTCCAAGGCGACGGAGCCCAAGCCTGTTCGCGACTCTCCGGCTCACTTATCTCGGCAACATCGCGACATAAGGGGGTCAGCGCCTCGGCGGGCGCCAGGGCCCACAAGCTCTGGGGAGCGACGATCAGATCAAACGCTGTTTCTAGCAGTTGATCCGCCCCTCCTCAACATCCTTACGCTCATACACATAGGGAAAGCGTAGATGCCAGGCGTCGCTCTGCCGCGCTAACCGAGTTTCAGACATTGTGGAACGTTCAGCATCCGGCCTCAGGACCAAAAATCAGTTGGGCGGCAAGTGCATGGCATTGGCGTGCCCTTGCCAGCCTGTCTGCTGATCAACGCAAGTAGGAAAGCACAGAGACAGGAATTGTTGCTGGTAGTGCAGAGGCCTTGGGCCATAGCTTCGAACGCCACGGATTCAAATTCATTGACCTCCTTTGGGCCATTACCCCTTCAGAGAGGAGTCCGAGTAAAGGGCTATCCACATCCAGCAACTATTCCTGCTAAAAATTGTTGCTGTGTCCTCCATAAAATGAGTCAAAAACGCGCTTCTCTCATTAGCCCTACCATACAATCCGCGCTATCCTAATCGAGACGCATCTCTCTGGGAAAAATATCCGTTGATGAAGGCAACATATAACGCCCCATCCTTGTCTGTCGGATATAATGCGCCAGCGGCCTGATTCGCTTCGTCTGAGCTGGCATTCGGATGCTTTTCCGCCCAAGCGAACCCTGTGCGCTCCGCCTCTTTAACTTCTGTTGGAAAGTCTCTCATGGTTAAGCTCCATTACGAACTTGAGTAACATCAGTACCACTGGGGAATTATCCAGTGCCTCTATCAGTCAGGAAATAGACGCTTTGATAGCCGTTTGGCTCTCGCCCACCCCTTCTCAAAGGCATATAGAAATACATCCGCTTCCCAGTCCGAATATTTCTGGTAACATGCCTCCTCAAGTTGCCCCGCTGTTGCGTGAGGATGGCTGACAGCCCATAGATATCCGTCGGTTTCCACTTTTTGCAAGATCGCGCGCAAGTCCATCATAACACTCCTCTTCTTGAGCATTCTGGAAAATATGGGCAATCGATGGCTACACAGCGCCGATAGCGATTTGCGCAGCATTTGGATAGCCAAACATCCGCTGTGCGAGGTGATCCAGCCGCTCGTCCAAGCGGGTCTTTACCAGCCGTTTCTTTTGATACAGGAAAGTACCGACTGGCTCGCCCTCAGCGATCCGCAACAGAATGTTTCGCTCCGCACTCGACGCAATGATGGTGTCTGTTCCGCATTGTGCAGCCATACGGGCGGCGAGCAGTTTCGTCAACATGCCGCCAGTTCCAAACTTCCCAGAGCCGGTCGCCATTTTGAGCAATTGAGGGTCTTCGGCGATCCCCTCGGTGATCAGTTGTGCCTGCGCATCCTGATGGGGGTTGCCGGTGTACAGGCCTATCTGATCGGTCAGCAACACCAAGAGTTGTGCGTCGATCATGGACGCAATCAGCGCCGCAACCCGATCATTATTCCCTAGGTTGTGCAGGCGACTGCCAATGACATCATTTTCGTTGACGACCGGTATGGTGTCTTCGCGTAGCAGGTCCCGGAGCAACATTTTCGCATTGCGGTACCGTTTCCGATGGGAAAAGTCATCGCGGGACAATAAAATCTGACTCAGCTCCAGCTCTTTCCCATCACCCAGCTGCGAAAATCGGCTCAAGGCCTGTAATAGGGCCTGAATGATGCAGCTCTGCCCTACGCTTGCCGCTACTCGGCGTTGCCGCTCGGAGAGCTTGCCAACGGGCCGTTCCAGCCGGGATGCGCCGACGCCGACCGCGCCGGAGAGGACCATAACGACCTCCAGCCCCCCTTGCTTCATAGCCAAAATTTGTTGCAAGAGAGTGGCAATCTTCTTTTGATCGAGCGCGCCATCTACCTGCACCAAAGAACTGGTTCCAACCTTGACTACCCAGCGCTTTGCACGACGTTGGCATTCTTTGCGAATTTCACGCCAGCCATACTGATTTTCTGCATTGATGTTATACATCATCGAGATTAGTCTCCATGGGTTCCTCATCCTACCAAGATCAGGCTAGCTCCGTGGAGATCGACTTTCCATAAAAAACCCATAAATAATGCGTAAAAAATGCATAAATAATGCATCTGTACGGATCAGTCTGAGGGCAATACGAACCGCTCCTGCTCGCTGAGCTACTGGCGTGAGTGAACGCTCCAAAACGAAGGCTAGAGCAGCGATGACCGTGCTCCAGAATAGCGAACAAAATCGGCCTGTAAGGTCGGCGTACCGGTCGGTGTCACCAAGTGCGGGTATAACGCATTCAAGCCCATCACGGCGCCCAGTACCCATGCCAACACGACACCTGGCCCCGCCAGAGCTGCCATGCCAGCAGTACCAAACAGTACCCCCGTGCCCATTGCCCCGCCAATCCCGATTACGATCAGGTCGAGTTGGGACAACCCCCGACGGAAACGTGTGGTTCTATTCATAGGCCGTTCCCACAGGAATCGGTGAGCATATTTTTATGGCCGCTATTTCTTCGGCCATCTCTCCAGGAAGGGTTTGTCGAGCGATGCCGGCTTCAATAACGTACATCTCGTGGACACCACTCAGACTGGTCAGAATGGAAAGCGTTTCAAGGAGAAACTGCGCCTCAAGAACGATTTCCAACTGCAGCTCGAACGCCTCTGTAACCTCAATTATGGCACTATGCAGGAGTACCCAACGGGCTTTGCACTGATCGAGAACGCGCACTTCAGTCATCCACCAGGAGGCAAATGGAACTGGGGAGAGTGCTGCCAAGGTTTCTTCAAGGAAGCCGGGCTGCACTCTCACTGTAAGGATCGACATCTTGCTTTCTGGCGCGCAACGGTGGGTTAAAACAGAAGTCCAGTTTCCACTATGCCGCGCACCTGATTTTTTGCCAGACCACTTCGTCCGGCAAACCCCGTACCCGTTGGCGTGGAAGCCGTTACATAAGACAGTTCTGCGCGCGCGAAAAAGTCCCCGGCCTGGTAAGTTGGTGTTATAGTTAGCGACCAGGCGTGGGAATCTGCGGGTAAATCTGTGAGTGTCGAAGCGACGGAGTGCAGATTAAGTCCGTATCCCAGTGGTCCACCAACTTCTAGATATTCGACCCTGGCGCCCATAGACCAGTCACTGTTGTAGCTGTAATTTAGCAGAATTGATCCGCCATAGTTGTCAAACGAATGGGGAACTCCGGCTTGCACACTTTTAGGCGTATGCATATACTGGAAATAGGGCTCAATCATCCAAGGACCAGAGCTGTATTCATATTCCAAGCCGTAGATCTGGCTGACGGTACCAATGGCCGAGTAGGCGGCATTATTAGCTGAAGTCCGTACCTTACCAAGGGGGCCATCGGCATAGAAGCTGACCGTATTGGCGCCATTGATGGCGTACGTCACGATGCCGCTTAGTACATTATAACGATTAGAGTAATAGCCATCATTCAAGGAGAGCGAAGCACTCACGGGCCCTGCGCTCGCGTTAAATTGAATGCCTCGGCTGACGATGGGCTCCATATCCCAGAGCAAGCCACGCTCGACATTAATGTTCTGGTAGGTAAAGCCGCCCTCCGCACCAATTAAGGTCGGGAGCTTGCCGATCTCTACGGAATAATTGGAGCTTGGCGCAATTTTCAGGTAAGCAACGGGCAATGCGCCAAAATCGTTGATCGCGGAAGTGGGGTTGGCGCCTGCCAGCGAGGCCGCCAGGGTCGGAAAACCATAGGCTCCCGCCTGCGCGTAAAACTGCACCAGACCACTACTCTTTTGCACAATTACCATGCCATTGGTAATGGTTGCTCCAGCATACTTTGCCCCGAGAGTGCCAGGCGTGCCTTGGGGATTGTCCTGCCAAAATCCCATGGCGCTGGCTACGCCCTGCACGCCGATTTTGCCCAAAGGTCCGGCATCCACGTTGATCGGATTGGGCAAATTCAAGGATGCCTGTGCCACGGGTATGCCCAGCACACTGGCCATTGCGGTGGTAAAAATCCAGATGCTTGTTCTCTGTTTCATTATTTCACCCTAGTGTAAGGTAGTAGTTCCGTTAGCAGATATGCGGCTCGTGGCTGGGAAGAGGCAATGATGGCCTCTACCCAGGCGTTGTCCCTGCTACATCAAAAAGATGCCGACCAAGATTATGACTAGAGCAAGTACGATCCCGCCCCAGGTCAGGAAATGTAGAACTTCAAGTATCATTTCCCATGACGCTGCTGATAAGCCCGCTGTAGTGCCAGATTCAAGGGCAAGACCCGCACCACTGGCTCGCCGATGAAGGGCAGCAGTGGCCAGTGCGTATACTGGTGCACGAGATCCGCCACCTCTTTTATTGGCAGATGGCCAGCTGCGGCGACGCGTGCGACTTGATATTGGGCAGCGGCAATGCTGATGTCCGGGTCCAGTCCACTGAAGGACGAGGTCACCAGATCCACGGGTACCGGCCGCTGGCCTTCGGCCGGGTCCATCTTGCGCAGATAGGCAACGCGCTGGGCGATATGGCGGAAGAGTACGGGGTTGCTCGGACCCAAATTGGACGCCCCGGAATTCGCGGCATCATAGGGGACGGGGTCGGTAGCCGATGGTCGCCCCCAGAAGTATTGGGGGCTGGTGAAATACTGGCCGATGAGCGCCGAGCCTACCACCTTGCCGTGCTCCCGAATCAGCGAGCCGTTGGCCTGCTGCGGGAACAGCAGCTGGGACAATGCGGTCATCAGGGTGGGATAAGCGACGCCCACACAGAGGCCGAGGAGGAGGAAGGTCATTACGGTTTGCCGCAGGGATTGCCACATGGTGTACCTCACAGGACAGTCAACAACAGGTCAATGAGCTTGATGCCGATAAACGGCGCGATCAGGCCACCGAGCCCATAAATCAGTACATTGCGCAGGAGCAGCTGATCGGCACTGATGGCGCGGTATTTCACTCCCTTCAGGGCCAGTGGGATCAAGAACGGGATCACCACGGCATTGAAAATCACCGCCGAGAGGATGGCGTCCTTGGGGCTATTCAGGCCCATCACGTTCAAGGCCCCCAATTGCGGGTAGGTGCTCACGAAGGCGGCTGGGATGATGGCAAAATACTTGGCCACGTCGTTGGCGATACTGAAGGTGGTCAGTGCCCCGCGCGTGACCAGCAGTTGCTTGCCCAAGCGCACGATTTCCAGCAGCTTGGTGGGGTCTGACTCCAAATCGACGATGTTCGCCGCCTCCCGTGCCGCCTGGGTGCCACTGGCCATACACACCGCCACGTCGGCCTGGGCCAGGGCGGGGGCGTCATTGGTCCCATCGCCGGTCATGGCAACGAGATGGCCCTTATCGTGGTACTCACGGATCCGATCCAGTTTGTCCTGGGGCTTGGCTTCGGCCAGATAGTCATCGACGCCGGCCTCTGCGGCTATGGCGCCGGCGGTGATGGGATTGTCTCCGGTAATCATCACCGTCCGAATACCAATCTGGCGCAGTTCTGCAAAGCGTTCCCGGATGCCGGGTTTGACGATGTCCTTGAGACTGATGCTCCCCAAGACCTGCTGATTCACTGCCACCACCAAGGGTGTAGCCCCCGTTTGGGCGATCTTTTCGATATCCTCGTCCACCGCCCGGGGCCACTTGCCGCCGGCCTGTTCGACCCAACGACGGATGGCGTCAGGTGCGCCCTTACGGAATTGTTGACCGCTACTATCCACGCCACTCATGCGCGTCTCGGCACTGAAGGGAATCCAGGTGCCCTCCTCCGACATCGCTGGTAGGGGCAAGGAGAGGCGATCCACCAGTTGGACGATGCTCTTCCCCTCGGGGGTGTCATCACTCAAGGACGCATGCCGTGCCGCAGCACCGAGCTCTGCCAGATCGACCCCGGGGGCAGGAAGGAGCTCTGCCGCCTGCCGGTTGCCGTAGGTGATGGTGCCGGTCTTGTCGAGGAACAGCACGTCGGCGTCCCCGGCGGCCTCGATGGCGCGCCCGGATTTGGCCACCACCTTGGCCTTGAGCAGGCGCATGATGCCGGCAATACCGATAGCGGGCAGCAACGCCCCGATGGTGGTGGGGATGAGGCATACCAGAAGGGCGACCAAGACCGTCGGCGAGACTACCCGGCCGCTGTGGGCAGCAAAATGGACGCTATAAAAGGAGAAGGGATAGAGGGTCACGGTGACCACCAGAAACACCAGGGTCAGCACCACCAAGAGCACCGCCAGGGCGATCTCGTTGGGGGTCTTGCGCCGGGCAGCGCCCTCCACCAAGGCGATCATCCGGTCGAGGAAGGTGTCGCCGGGGCGGCTGGTGATGCGGATGATCAGCCAGTCGGAGAGGACCGTAGTACCTCCTGTCACGGCACTGCGGTCTCCCCCTTGCTCGCGAATCACCGCCGCACTCTCGCCGGTGATGGCGCTTTCATCGACGGAGGCAACGCCCTGGACCACTTCACCATCCGCCGGGATGACTTCATTGGCCTGGACCAGCACTAGATCATCGCGCTGCAGCTCATGTCCGGCCACCTCCACGACGCTGGCCTTGGGGTCGGCGCGCTCGATCTTATAGGCAACGACCTCCCGCTTCGCTGAACGCAGGCTGCTGGCCTGGGCCTTGCCCTGGCCCTCGGCCAGGGCCTCGGAAAAGTTGGCAAAGAGCAGGGTCAGCCAGAGCCAAAGAGCGACGATCAAGTCAAACCCGGCATCGGCGTGCTTCGCTCCGAGCCCTTCCAATCCCATCAAGGTCACCAGAATGGCGCCAACATAGACCACGAACATGACCGGGTTGCGCCACTGCGCCTGAGGCTTGAGCTTGCGAAAGCTCTCTTTGACCGCTTCCCGGAAAATGGCAGCCCAGTAGCCCTGATCCACAGATTCCGATTTCGACGTGTGCTGTGTCATGACGATTCCTCAAGGATGGAAATGCAGGGCGGGCAAGGACAAGGCCTCGGCCACCGGTCCCAGGGCGAGGGCAGGGATGAAGTTCAGCGCCCCTACCAGCAAGATCACCCCGGTCGAGAAGACCACAAAAAGCGGGGTGGTCGGGTTCAAGGTGCCCACACCCGCTGCCATCCGCCGCTTCGCCGCCAAGGACCCGGCAATCGCCAAGAGGGGAAAGTAGGTCAAATACCGATTCATCAGGACCACGATGCCGGTCAAGATGTTGTAGAACACCGTATCGGCATTGAGGCCCCCGAACGAACTGCCGTTATTGTTGGCCGGACTGGTCAAGGCATAGAGGATTTCGGAGAAGCCATGGGGGCCCGGATTGAGAATGGCGTCCCGACCACCCGGCAGGGAGACGGCGAGCGCCGTACCGACGAGAATCAGAATTGGCATGATCAAGATTGCCAAGGCCGCCATTTTCATCTCATAGGCTTCCAGCTTTTTGCCCAGAAACTCCGGCGTTCGGCCCACCATCAAACTACCAATGAAGACGGCGATGATGAAAAATCCCACCAAAGACGCCACCCCGGAACCGACACCACCCGGCGCCACTTCACCTAACTGCATGAGGAAGAGGTTGACGCCACCAGACAACGGCATGAAGGAGTCGTAGGAAGAACTGGAGGCGCCGGTGGATGTCCCCGTGGTGGAAGCCCCAAAGAGCGCGCTGCCGGCAACACCAAACCGATCTTCGACCCCCTCCATATTGCCGCCGCCAGCGAGGGCGGCCGTATGCGCCTGCGTCACCCCCAACTGGGTAAAGACCGGGTTGCCGGCTAGGTCCTGTTGCTCGCTGAATACAGCCAGCGGTACCAGCAGCAAGAGCGCCACCGCCACCAGGGCCCAGCCCAGCTTGCGGCTGGCAATGGCGCGACCAAAGTAAAATAGGAGGGAGAAGGGCAACAGCAATTCCGCGACGTTGAGCACAAAGTTGGTCATCCCCGTGGGGCTCTGGAACGGCTGGCCACAATTGGCATTGAAAAAGCCGCCACCGTTGTTGCCCAGCATCTCGATGGCGGTCTGGGACCCCGCTGGACCCATGGCCAGGGTCTGCTGGGTAATCAATTTACCGCCCTGGACAAAGGGATCGATGAGATGCACCTGCAGGTAGGCGGAAAAGTTCTGGATCGCCCCCTGACTCACCAGAAACAGGCCCAGAAGAATGGCCAGCGGGAGCAGGATATAGAGCACCGAGCGGGTCAGGTCGACCCAGAGATTACCGATTCCGTGGCTTTCGGTGCGGGAGAAGCCGCGCGTCAAGGCCACCGCCAACACCATGCCAGAGGCCGCCGAGAAGAAGTATTGAATCCCTATGCCCAGCACTTGGCTGAGGTAACTCATGGTCGTTTCCCCCGAGTATGCCTGCCAGTTGGTATTGGTGATGAAGGACGCCGCGGTATTGAAGCTGAGGCCGGCGCCGGGGCTGGGAAAGCCTTGTGGATTGAGGGGAAAAAAGTTCTGGAAATACAGTAGGAAATACAGAAACAGTCCGCCCACGAGGTTGAAGAGCAGCCAGAGCAGCGCATAGCGCTTCCAGCTCATATCCTGTTTGGGCGACACCCCGGCCGCCCAGTAGATGCCCCGTTCGAGGCCGCCCAGAAAGTGGCTGGCCCAAAAGGACTCGCCCCCATAGACCCGCGCCATATAGGCGCCGATGGGCCAGGCCAAGCCCAGGGTAACGACAAATACTGCCAGGGTGAGAAGGATCGCGTTGGTCATAGGAAGCGCTCCGGATAGATCAGAAATACCGCCAAATACACCAGCAGGAACACTGCCAGCCCCAAACCGACCCACACGAGCACGCTCATGACCAAGCCCTCATTTTATCGAGTAGGAGGACAAACCCAGCGGCCAGGCCAAAGGGCAGCAAAAGCAAGAGAAGATAGAGAACAAACATATCGGCACCTCTTCCTTCGTAAACAAAAATCAGCGTATCAGCGGTCAAAATCAGCCGTCTATAAAAAACCCATAAAAAATGCATAAAAAAGCCGTAAAAAATAATGCGGATTGACTTCCTTTGTTTTCGACTTAAGATAAGTTTTCTACTTTTTGCTGAGCGATGTCCGTGGCTGGAAATCCTGCCGATCCCGAACGACCCGACCCGCAAGCGCTCCTGGAAGCCATTGAAAAGTCCGCCGAACGACAGAAGCGTGGGCGACTCAAGGTCTTCTTTGGTGCGGCTCCCGGGGTGGGCAAAACCTATGCCATGTTGCGCTTTGGGATTGATGAGCAGAGCAAAGGGCGAGAGGTTGTGGTGGGTGTGGTGGAAACCCATCAACGCAGCGATACGGAGGCCCTGGCTTCTGCACTTCCCCATCTTCCCCTGATGCCCGTCGACGGCTCCCAGACGCTGCGCGAATTTGATCTGGATGCCGCCCTTGCCCGTCGACCCAAGCTCCTGTTGCTGGATGAGCTGGCCCATAGCAATGCCCGCGGTGCGCGCCACAGCAAACGTTGGCAAGACCTGGAAGAGCTGCTCTCTGCGGGTATCGATGTCGCCACGACGATCAATGTGCAGCACCTGGAGAGCGTGAACGATGTGGTCTTTGCGATCACCGGGGTGCGGGTGCGCGAGACGGTCCCGGATCGGGTCGTGACCGATGCGGAGGAAATTACCCTCATCGATATCAGTGAGGAGGATCTTCTCCAACGCCTGCGAGAAAACAAGGTCTATCTGGGTGCGCGGGGCGCGCGCGCCATGCAGCACTTCTTTCGCAAGAGTAATCTCATGGCCTTGCGCCAATTGGCCATGCGGGTCGCGGCTGATCGGATGGATAGTGAGCTGCAAATCTTTCGCACCACGCATCCCGAGGATACGCGCGACGGTGGGCGTCTACGAGAAACGGTGCTCGTAGCCATTGGCGCCGATGCGGAGAGTGAACAACTGATCCGCGCCGGTTACCGATTGTCCCAAGCCCTGCATTGCCCATGGCTGGTGGTGCATGTGGATACCCCCAGAGGACTCTGGCAACGCCCGCAGTACCAGGCATGGCTATGGAGCCATTTTCATCTGGCCGAGCGCATGGGCGCGGAAACGGTTCGTATTACCGGGACGAATGTGGCTACGGAGATTCTGGCCTATGCCAGCACGCGCCAAGTGACGCGAATCGTGGTGGGCAGCTGGAGCGGCTTGCGTCATTTCTGGCAGCAGCTCCGTAGCCCTCTGCGGCAACTGTTGCGCCACTCCCCAGCCATCGACATCGTCATTTGTCCGCTGCATTCGCCAGAGAATCACACCAGCGCCAATCCGGCCTACCTCAAGGCGGTTCCACGACGGGAATTGCGCCTGCGTGCGAGCCGCCCGCTGTTGATCAGTGCGGCAGGAGGAGTAGTGCTCACGGCATTGGGGATGCTCTTCAGCCCCTGGCTGGGAACTGCAGCCTTTTTTCTGCTGGCGCTCATGGGGTCGGTCATCGCTGCCCTACGCTACGGACGTTGGCCGGCCATTGTCGTGATCGTGAGTGCACAGGCGGCATTCTTTCTCTTTGGGCAAGGCAAAAATCTGCCAGACACCATGGAATCCCTGCTCCTGTTTTTGGCCAATCTGACCGTGGCGATCCTGATCAGCCAGTTGGTGGCCCGCTCCCGCGATCAAGCGTTGATGGCACGAATGCGGGAGCGACGCGCCCGCAACCTGTATAACCTGGTGCAGGAACTCAGTGCCCAGCAAGATGTAAACGCGGTACTTAGTGAAGCGATCAGCCAAATCCACCGCAGTCTGGGCTTCCATATCCGCTTTTGGTTACCGGAACCCGACGGAAAACTTCCTCTCCATCGGCACCCGGTAGACACTAGCGAAGAGGGAGATCCGGCGCGAAGCCGATCGGGGGCGGTGTGGGTATTCCAGAATCAGCGTCCTGCGGGAATGGGCACCGACACCTTGTCTTCCCTCCCGGCATTGCTACTCCCTTTATGCAATGGCGACCAGGTACTTGGGGTAATGGAGATCGGTGATCTCGAGATACAGCGGATACCGGGGGAGTGGCTGCGTTATTTGGAAACCATTGCTCGTCTGATTGCTGCCGCCATGGAGGCAGCCGCGGTACTCACGTTACGTACGGAGGCGAAGCTGCAATTGCGCATGGAGCAGATGCAAAACACCCTGCTCAGCGCAATTTCTCACGATTTACGCACCCCGTTGACCGCTGTGTTGGGGACCCTCAGCACCCTGGAAGATTTTCGCGAAGACATCAGTCTCGAGGATCAGCAGGTCTTGATTCGCAACCTGCGCAACGATGCGCAGCGGATGGCGGATACGATGGAGCGCATCCTGCGGGTCGCCAGTCTGCTTTCCCAGGGCACGGATCTGCGCCGCGAATGGGTTCCACTAGCCGAAATTATTGGCATGGCACAGCGCCAACTGGCACCATCCTGCCGTGCGCGCGACTTTCAGTACCAGATAGCGTCTGGGCTGCCCCTGCTCCATGTCGATCCCGGGCTGATCGCACAGGTCCTCAGCAATCTGCTCGATAACGCCTGTCGTTATAGTCCTGCGCACACACCGATCATCATACAGGCGTGGATGGACGCAGAAATCGCGCGTGTTTGCGTCATCGATCAAGGCTTGGGGATCCCCCCAGGCAAGGAAGAACAAATTTTTGCGCGCTTTAGTCAGGTGAAGCCGAGATTTGGCGAGGGGGGTAGTGGGCTCGGCTTGACCATTGCCAAAAGCATTGTCGAGATGCATGGTGGGCAGATTCATGCCAGCAATCAAAACATGAACCCAGGTGCGCGATTCTGCTTCACCCTGCCGCTGGATACGCCACCCCCTCCACCAGAAGAGGAGAACGAACATGGCCCTGCAGGATCTACTGTTGGTGGAAGATGACCCGTCCATCGTCACCTTTCTACGGACCGCCTTAAAATCGGACCATCGGTACCGCATGGAGCATGCGGGTAGTCTTGCGCAGGTGCAGGAACTCGCAAGGCAGCGGCAGGAGACTGGCCTTAGCCCGTGGCTTGTGACCTTGCTGGACCTGGGGCTTCCTGATGGTGACGGCCTCGACATCCTTTCCTGGTTACGCAGCATACAACCTCAGGGCCTGATTGTGGTGCTCTCTGCGCGACATCGGGAGGAGGACAAGGTCCGTGCCCTGCAGCAGGGCGCTGATGACTATATGACCAAACCCTTCACCATTGGTGAACTCCTTGCGCGCCTCGACGCCCACCTGCGCCGCCTGTGGCAAAATCCGGGAGGACTATTGCCGTCGGATTCCTGGACTCTGGAAGAGGATGTCCGCCTCCTGGTGCTGGACGATGGGCGTAAGGTTGCTTTGACGATGAAAGAGTTTCTGATGATGCGTCTGTTTCTGCAGCATGCAGGTCAGGTCATCCCCTATCAAAAGCTGCTGATGGGGGTCTGGGGGCCGAAGCATCTGGGTCAAACCCATTATTTGCGTATTTACATCCAGAGACTGCGGGAAAAAATAGAGGAGGATCCCAATCAGCCACGTTATTTGATCACCGAATTGGGCATTGGCTACCGATTGCTGCTTCCTGAGCACCAGGAAACCGCACTTTGATGTCCCAACGCCGCCCCTGTTATTGGATTTCGTCGGATCGCTCAGCGCCCATCAAGATGCAGTCTGGGCAGCATCCCGCACGCCTTTGTGGTACAACAGGGGCCATGCGCCTGAGTCCGTCACAAGAGCCATAAATGCCCACGCCCTGGCCACGAGGCGCAGTTGCCCAGCCGCGGAACGGCGTTCGTCTGGCGCTGGCTGCTGCCATGCTCGGCATGCTCCTGGATGGCTACGATTTGAGCATCATGGCTGTCGTCCTCCTTCCTCTGCACCATGCCTGGCATCTTGATGCTGCCGAAATTGGCTTACTCATGGGGATGGCGCTGATCGGTTCGCTGCTGGGCGGGCTTTTCGGTGGGGTATTCACGGATCGTTTCGGGCGGCGGCGCCTGCTGATCCCCAACATGCTCCTGTACATTGTGGGTGCCTTGCTCAGTGCGTTTAGCCCCAACCTGCTGCTGCTCTTTGCCGGACGCCTCATTACCGGCTTGGCGATTGGCCTCGATTATCCCCTCGTGGCGACGATTGTGGCGGAATACAGCCCCGCCTCCCAACGGGGGAACCGCTTCGCACGGGTGAACTTGGCCTGGTATGCAGGAGCCCTTCTTTCTACGGTGGTCGGCTGGTCCTTGCTCTTCACCGGTCTCGACTCCTGGCGCTGGATGCTGGGTAGCGCCGTCATCCCCGCCTTGGCCCTACTGTGGTTGCGTGCCGGCTTGCCCGAGTCGCCCCGTTGGTTGGTACGTCACGGCGATATCCCGTCTGCCCGCGCGGCGCTTGCGCAATTGCTGCCAGACGCGAGCGCTGGCGAGCGGGAATCGGCGTTGCAGCAGTTTGCGGCACCCAGACAATCCTGGCGGGTGCTGCTGCAAATCTCTTGGCTGCGGCGTCTTTTTCTAAGTGTCTTTCCGTGGTTTTGTCTGGATGTGGTTGGGCTGGGAATTGGGCTGTATTTCCCCTTGGTCCTGCGTACCAATGGTTTCGCCCCCAGTAACGCCGCAGCCGCCGCGATCAATGCGGCGATTCTCTGTGTCTCGGCTCTGGGCATTGCCTATATCCTCCAGCGCATCGACCGCTGGGGGCGAATCCCGCTGCAAATGGCCGGTTTTACCATGATGGCAGCGGGTCTGCTGGGATTTGCCCTCGCATCCACAGTGCATTACCTGCCCGGCGTATATGGCGCCTCGGCCGTCTATGCCTTTGGCGTGGGTATCGGCCCCGGGGTAACGGTTTTTGCACTAGCGGTGGAAATCTTTCCGACGGAGTTACGTGCCAGTGCGGCGGGCTTGGCCACGGGGCTCTCCCGCGCCGGTGCCCTGCTCTCGGCAATGCTGTTTCCGATCGTCGAAAAAAGTTGGGGCATTCCCCGTTTATTGGTCGTCATGGCTGCCATCTCCCTCCTTGCAGTCTTCGTGACCTGGCGCTATGGCCTGGAATCTCGGCAGAAAAGTCTGGAAGAGCTGGAGCAAGGCTAGTGTTGCGGGGGTGGAGCCTTGCCCGACGCCATCAGGCGCTGTTCGATGTCTTCCAAACGCAGACCCTTGGTTTCTGGTACCCAGCGCCAGGTAAAGAGCAAAGCCAGAAAGCTGGCGAAGGCATAGAGATAAAAAGTTCCACCGGCACCTAGGCGGGCTGCCAGGTCGAGAAAGACGCCGGTGACCAGCATGTTGCTGAGCCAGTTGAGCACGGTGGCGAGGGCCATTGCACGGCCGCGTAGGACGTTGGGGAAGATTTCGGCAATGAGGAGCCAGAAGATCGGGCCAATGCCCATGGCAAAAGAGATGACGAAGGCGGCAATGGCGGCAACGATCAGATAGAGCCACGGACCTTGTAGGGCTAGACGGAGCCCCGTGGCCAGAATCAGCAGGCTCAGTAGCATTCCGGCAAAACTCCCTAGCAGCAGCGGACGCCGGCCCCACCGGTCAAGGCGGCGGACGGCAATCAGGGTGGCGAGCACATTGATACTTCCGATGCCCACGGTGGCCAGTACTTCGCCTTGGGTGGAGGCGAAGCCTGCGGCGTGAAAGATGATCGGTGCGTAATACAGCACGACGTTGATACCCGTGATCTGTTGGAACAGAGCCAGGGCGAGGGCAATGAGGAGCGGCTTACGCAGGCGGCTACGAAATAGCTCGCGCCAGCCCCCCCGCTGGGAATCGCCCGCTGCCTGCAGTTGCGCCCACTCCTCCGCGCGCGCTTGCGGATCTTGGCGCAGGCGCTCCAGTGCCGCGGCAGCGGCCTCCATTCGGCCCTGGCGCAAGAGCCAGCGCGGGCTCTCGGGCAGAATGCCGAGGCCTGCGAGCAAGACCAGGGCAGGCAGGGCACCCAGACCAAACATCCAGCGCCAACCGAGTGGGGTGCCGACGAAGGCTAGGTTGACCAGATAGGCGACTAGAATTCCCACGGTAATCAGGAGTTGATTGAGGGTGACAATGGCGCCCCGCTGTTCGGCAGCCGTAATTTCCGATAGATAGAGTGGCGTGACGGTAGAACTCAAGCCGATCGCCAATCCCACCAAGGCGCGGCCGAAAAAGAGGGAAAGACGCAGATCGGCACTGGCGGCCAGGAGGGAGCCCGCGGCAAAGAGCACGGCGGCGGACGCAATGACCCGCCTTCGCCCCAGGGCATCGGCCAACGGACCGGCAACACCGGCTCCCAGGGCCGCCCCAGCCAAGGTTGTAGCGACTAAAAGCCCGGTAAGACTGTGGTCAAGCGCGAAGCATTGCTGCAAAAAGAACAACGCTCCGGCAATGATCGCTGTACCATAGCCAAACAGCAGCCCGCCCAGTCCGGCGATCCCGGAGATGAGCAGAAAGGGGGTTCCCGCACGCCGCATGGCAGGACTCGGTTGTTGCTGCTCTACGCCAGACGCGCGCCGTTGTCGGGATCGAAAAAGACCGCGCGTTCCATGTGAAAGGACAGCGTGCAGGGCGCACCCAGCGCTACCCGGGCACTGGGATGGACGCGGGCGACCAGCGCATGACCGTCCAGGCGCGTGAAGACCAAGGTATCCGGTCCAGTAGGCTCGAGGAGTTCGGCGTTGAGCTCCAGGGTATGCAAGGCCTCTCCTTCCCGCGCGCTCCCAGGGTCGGTGATCTGTTCTGGACGAATCCCGAGGGTAATACGACGTCCCAACTGGGAGCGCAGCGCCGCCTGCATGCGAGCGGGCAGCGGGAGACGATTTCCGTCCCCTTCCGTGCCGGCAATCCGTAGGCATAACCCGGATTCTTCTTCCCGCGCTGTCACCGGCAGAAAGTTCATCGAGGGTGAGCCCATGAAGCCGGCGACAAAGCGGTTGGCTGGGTCGTTATAAATACTTTCCGGGCTGCCCAGTTGCTGGATCACTCCCCCATTCATTACCGCAATCAGGTCACCCATGGTCATGGCCTCGATTTGATCGTGCGTCACATAGACCATGCTGGTCTGCAACTTCTGATGTAGACGCTTGATTTCGCTGCGCATTTCGACGCGCAATTTGGCGTCGAGGTTGGACAGCGGTTCGTCGAACAAAAAGAGTGTGGGGCGCCGCGCAATGGCGCGGCCAATGGCAACACGTTGCTGCTGTCCACCCGATAGCTGGCGTGGGCGGCGATCGAGAAGGTGTTCAATTTGCAGCATGCGGGCGACATCCGTCAGGATCTGATGGCGTTCTGCCTTGGGAACGCGGCGGTTCTCCAAGGCAAAGAGGATGTTGTTCCGCACCGTCATCGAGGGATAGAGGGCATAGGACTGAAAGACCATGGCAATGTCGCGGTCCTTGGGGCTCTGATCATTGAGACGCCGGTCATTGAGCAGGATGTCGCCACCACTCTCCTGCTCCAAGCCAGCAATGATGTTGAGCAGGGTAGTCTTGCCGCAGCCCGAGGGACCGATCAGGACGAGAAACTGATTCTCTCCGGTTTCGATGTTGATGCCATGGAGGACCTCGTCCTTGCCATAGCTCTTGTGAATGTCGCGTAAGATGAGTTTGCCCATGTCTTATCCTTTGATCGCGCCGCCGGTCAGGCCGCGCACAAAATATTTTCCAGCCAGCAGATAGACCAAGAGAGTGGGTATCGCAGCGATGAGGGCCGCAGCCATATCGACATTCCACATATGCACGCTGGTCACGGTATCTACCAGATCGTTGATGGCGACGGTGACGGGTTGGTGATCGGTATCGGTAAAGACGACACCAAAGAGGAAGTTATTCCAGATCATGGTGAATTGCCAAATAGCGGTGACCATGATGATGGGCGTACTCAAGGGCAGCATCACGCGCCAGAAGATCCGGAAAAAACCAGCGCCATCCACGCGCGCTGCGCGCACCAGATCTCGCGGAATGCTGACATAGTAATTGCGAAAAAAGAGGGTAGTAAAGGCCAAGCCGTAGATGATATGGACCGATACCAAACCGGGGATCAAGGTGCCCGCAATATGCAATTTTCCCTGCACCCAGGCCATGGGCAACAGAATGATCTGAAACGGGAATACCGTACCCAAAAGAAGAAGATAAAAAATCACATTGGCGCCACGAAAGCGCCATTGGGTGAGGACATATCCGTTGATCGCGCCGATGGCCGTGGAGATGATCACTGCTGGGATCACCAGTTCGAATGAGTTGAAAAAGAACGGATGAATACCCTGATTACTGGCACCGATCGTGGCTCCGCTCCAGGCATGATGCCAAGCATAGAGGTAGAGCTGATGGGGCAATGCTAGGATGCCGTCATTGTAGATTTCGGGCATGGTTTTGAAGGAAGTGACCAGCATGATGTAGAGCGGTAAGAGAAAGAACAGGGCGGCAATACTTAGGGCAAGATACAGTGCCAAGCGACGCATCAGATTTTCCTCCGCGCATCCAGAATCACAAAGGGAACCACGACGACCATCATGATCAACAGCAAAATGAGGGCACTGGCTGCACCAACCCCCATCTCCCCACGTTGAAAGGAAAAGACATACATGAAAATGGTTGGCACATTGGTGCTGTAGCCTGGACCGCCACCAGTAAGGGCGATGATCAGGCCGAAGGCCTTGATCGCGAGGCCGGCACTGAGGATGAAGGCGACGAAAAAGGTAGGCGCTAAATTGGGAAGAATGACCCGCAGATAGATGCGCAGGGTGTTCGCGCCGTCAATTCGGGCCGCCTTGATGATATCGGGACTGATACCACGCAAGCCCGCCAAGAAAATCGCCATCATGAAACCAGAGCTCTGCCAGACTGCCGCAATGACCACGGTGTAGATGGCGAGATCCGGATCATCAATCCAGGCAAAATGAAAATGGCTGAAGCCGAGGGAACGAACAATGGCCTGGACCCCGAAATTGGGGTCCAGTAGCCAGCGCCAGGCGACTCCCGTCACCACGGCGGAAATCGCCATGGGGTAGAGAAACACCACCTGGAAGAGGCGTTCGCCGCGAATTCTCTGGTCAAGAAGAATGGCCAAAAACAGACCAATGGCCATGGAGATACTCACATATAGCCCGCCAAAGATGCCCAAATTGATCAAGGAGCGCCACCAGCGACCACTACCAAAGAGATCCTGGTAATTCGCGAGACCGACAAAGTGATTGCTGGGGAGGATGGTCGAGCGGGTCAAAGACAACCAGACCGTCCACAGAATGAAGGCGTAAATGAAAAAAATTGCTGCCAGAACCGTGGGGGACAGCATCAGTCCGGCCCAGACCTGGTCCCTGCCCCCAATACGCTGCATCCATGATTGTGACATCCGTATCCTTCCTCGGTGACGCGGGAAGGCACTTCGACCAAGTCGGAGCGCCCTCCCATCACGCTACGTGCTGTTAGTCCTGACTCTTTGCTACTTCCACGCGTTTCGCCATGGCTGCCGCCGCTGCCTGTGGACTCTCATTGGTGGTGTAGAAATGATCCAAGGAGTCGGTGAAGGCGCCAGTCGGTGGTCCATAGGTGGACATGTCCTGCGAGAAGCTCGGTACCAGGTTATGCTCCTTGCTTGCGGTGAGGAACTGCGCCCGGGACTTCAGCTGGCACGGGTTGTATCCCTTCAGGGACACGTTCATCAAGTCCGGAATCGAGCCCTTGTATTTGTTGAACAGGAGCTGGAACTTGGGACTGGTCATCGTCTCGGCCAGCTTGATCGTCGCCTCCCGCGCGGCAGCGGTATGCTGACGGAAGAAGATGAAGCTGTCGACATTGTAGATAAAGTCACTGGCGGTACCGGGGAAGGCCACACAGCCTACCTTCGGTCCTCCCGGCTCCACGCCCAGGAACTCAAACTGGCCGTTGGCCCAATCGCCCATGATCTGAAAGGCTGCCTGGCCATGGGCGACGAGGCCCGTATCATAGTTCCAGGTGCGACCTGCCAGGCTCTTCGGCGTATAGGCCTCGATCTGGCGCAGGCGCTCCAGGGCCTTGACCATGGTCGGGCTATCGATGGCCTTGGCATCGAGCTTGACGAAGACATCGCGGTACCAAGCCGGTCCCCCGGTTTCCAGGGCAATGGGATCGAATTCCGTGGCAATCATCCAGCCGTTGCCACCGCCGGCCATGGGGATAATCCCCTTCGCCTTGATCTTGGCGAGATCGGCCACCAGTTCGTCCCAGGTCTGCGGTGCTTCCTTGATGCCAGCCTTGGCCAATACCGCACGGTTGTACCACAGCCAGTTCAGGCGGTGCAGATCCATAGGTGCTGCTACATAGTTGCCCTTGTATTTCATGTAATTATCGATTTCGGTGGGGATATTCTTGTCCCAGTCGTCGGCCTTGGCGGCGGCATCGACATTGGCCAGCAGGCCGGTCTTGCCCCATTGCTGGATTTCGACGCCTTTGATCTGGGCCGCACCCGGAATTTCCCCTTCCATCAGGCGCGTCTTCAGGATGGTGCGGGCCTGCGCCCCACCACCACCAGCAATGGCATCATTTTTGATGGTCACGCCCTGCGCCTTCATCATCTGTACCAATACATTCATGGCCTTGGCCTCGGAGCCAGCGGTCCACCAATTGATGACACTCAGGGAACTGTTGTTGGCCAGAGCCGGCTCGGTCGCCAGGGCCGCCAGGCCAAGAATGGCGAGGGCCAGGGCTTTTTTCATTGGATGTTTCATGGTTGTGTTCTCCTCTGTTCTTCTAGAAGTGATATTTCAGATAGAAACGGTTGCTGAAATAGGGATTGCGATACTGCGGGTAATTGGCCTCGTTTTGCGCTATGGAAATATCGGTGTAGTCCGCCACGGTCAGGCCCGCTAACAAGCGCGAGAGGTTGTAGGAGAAGCCGACATCCATGGACCACAGTTTTTGATTCGGCACCGCCTCGCCGCTGGGAAAGCCATAGGCGCCATTGTAAGTGTAGGCACTACCACCGTAGCCATAACGTGCCACATAACGGATGAAGCTGGCATTGACCAGGAGCTTGTGCTGTAGGAAGCCAAAATTGCTGGCAATTCCATAGGCATAGCCGGGACCAATATCCGAGAGCCCTGTCTGCATGGTGGTGGTGTACTCCGTTCCGCTCAGGTCATTGTAGGGATGAATGAGGCCACCATGACGGAAGGAGTTGTAGTTGATCGGACTGTAATTTCCGACCAGCGCTACCGTGTCCTTCTCGTGCCCAAATTGCACGCCAATGCGTCCACCATAGATATGCGCATCCACAGATTCGGCGTTGAGTGCCCCGAGAAAATTGGTGCCCGACCCAGAGTTACCCTCGGCGATCATCTGGAATCCGGCAAGAACTGCTAGATTCTGGTCGATGGGCGCAGAAAAATTCGCCTGTCCGTAGAACATGTTGGCAAAACCATAGAAGTTATAGTCCCAGAGCTGTACGGCGAGGTGATTGCCGAGAAACGGCGTCTGATAGCGCAGGCCGATGGTATAGAAACCATTGGTATGGGCGTCGGTGTAGCGGTTGCCGGTCGTAAAGGTGGCGCTATAGCGGCTGGCATAACTGAATTCGCGCGCAAACATCAGGCTCACGGTCGCGGGGGATCCACTCAGGGTCAAGGGACCGTTACCCGCCCAATTGGCACTCTGCGGATGCCCGAGCACATCCCAGACGGCGGCTACACCGGTAAAGGCACGCGGGTTGAATGTGTAGTAATCCATGTTGGCATAGGGGGTATTGATGAACTCCCGTCCACCCCGGACGACCACCGGCCCATAGTGATACTGGAGATAGCCCAACCGCAGGATCGCCAAGCCGTGACTGGGGTAGGGACCAGTCAACTCTGGGTCTTCATGCTGATAAAAGCCCGTCCAGGTGGCAAAGTCACCACCCACCCCCAGGCTCAAACCAACAAAGGAAGGACTGTGTAAGTACAGATGCCCGCCCAGGGCCAGGGAGTGGGTGTCCTGAATGCTGTGGGCGTGATTGAGGTAACTGAAGTTGATCAGGCCGAGCATGGCCGAGATCTTTGTGCCACCGAGATCCTGCTCCAGGATTTTATTGCTCGGGATGAGGGAGTGGCTACTCGCATAGGCGGGTAGGGCGAAACTACCCAACAGCAAGGTGGCGGCCAGGGTTGCACTGGCGAGGACGGCTTGGCGCCGTAGTTTTGGTGTTGTGCGTGGTGTTGTTGTTTTCATAGTGTACTCCTCCGTGTTACCAGGGGATTGCCCCCCTATCGTGCAGCGATCAATTGCTGCTCCTTTTTCTCAGGTGGCCCATCATGACCGCCAGAAGAATAACGATGCCCTCCACCAATTCGGTGTAGAAGGGAGATATATTCAATAAAACCAGGCCATCGAGGATGGTGCTCAAGATCAAGGCACCGAGTACGGCCCCCCACACCGATCCGCGACCGCCGAAGAGGGAAACTCCGCCAATCACCACCGCAGCAATGGCCGGCAGCTCCTGCCCGCGGCCGGCATTGGGATCGGCGGTGGCAAGTTGTGCCGCGAGGATCACCCCAGCGATTCCTGCCGAGAGCCCCGAGAAGGCGTAGGCCAGGCTGCGCAGGCGGCGCACGCGAATGCCGGCGCGATAGGCAGCGGTGCGGTTGCCGCCGATGGCGTACAGATGCATTCCCGATGCCGTCAGGCCCAGCCACAGTGCTACCAGCACCACGACAAAGGCGGCAATCCAGATTTGTGTCGGCACTCCGAGCAGATGCCCTTCGCCCAGGGCATTGAAACCATTGGCGTTGATATTCATCGGTTCGCCGTCGGTGATGATCAGGGTCAGACTGGAGAAGATCGATAGCCCGGCCAGGGTGCTGATGAAATCGGTAACGCGCAGGTAATTGATGACGACTCCCTGTAGGGCACCGGCGAGGGTGGCGGCGAGGAGTGCGAGCAGGGTGGCGAGAGGCCAGGCCATGCCCTGCAGCATCAGGGTGGCGGCGATGGCACCCGTGAATCCGGCAATGGCACCAACGGCGAGATCGATGCCGGCGACGAGCATCACCACCAATTCACAGAGAGCGAGCAGTACCAGGGGGGCGGCGTCGATCAGGATGCTGAAGGCGTTGGCGGCGGAGACAAAATGCGGAGCGACAAAGGCCAGAAACACGAGCAAGCACAGGAAGGCAATCAGTACCCCTTGATCGACCATGGCCTGCACGACGGGATTATGGCGCAGATCGTTAGGCACGCGCTTCCCTCCCCACCAGCATGGCGCGTACCACGCGCTCTTCATCCAACTCTGTGGTGTTCCCTTCCAGGGCCTTCTCGCCGCGGGTCAGGACGACAATGCGAGTGGCGACACGCCAGACGTCCGGCATGGTATGGGTGACCAGGATCACGGCCACCCCCGACTGGGCCAGATTTTGAATGAGCTGGAGAATCGCCTCGTGTTCGCCCACCCCAATCGCTGCAGTGGGTTCGTCCATGATCACCAGACGTGCCTGCCAATAGGCGGCACGAGCAATAGCGACCGCCTGCCGTTGCCCACCGGAAAGTTCACCGACCGCTTGGCGCAGGGGCAGTTCGATGGCTAGATGCCGCAGTGCTGAGGCTGCTTCCCGGCGCATCTCTCGCCGGGCGAGGATGGGCACTGTCCCCAACAGACGTGACTTGCGCTCCCGTCCAAGAAAGATATTGGTGGCGACGTCTAGATTTTCCGCGACCGCCAGATCCTGGTAGATCGTCTCGACTCCGAGGTCGTGGGCATGGCGGGGATCAAACAGGGTCACCTTTTCGCCCGCCATCATCATCTCCCCACTCGTCGGGGGCTGGGCACCGGCAATGATCTTTACCAGTGTCGACTTGCCCGCGCCATTGTCGCCGAGCAGGGCGAGCACCTCCCCAGGATGGACCTCCAGGTCGATGCCGCGCAAGGCATGCACGGCACCGAAGCGTTTGCCGATCCCTCGTAGCTGCAGGAGCGCGGCGGGTTCTGACGGGTTTTGCAGATTCACGGGCGCTGACCGGGGGCATAGTCCATATGCAGCGGGACGGGCACAAAAACGGTCCCGCTTTTCACATAGTTGTACCCTGCCTCCACACCCAGGGCACCCATGACGGCGGGTTGTTGGGCGACGCTGAGAGAAATCTTTCCCTCTTTGACCAGTTGCGTCTCACCAGCACTGCCGCTGCCGATCATGGCAATGCTCAGGCCTTTCAGATGCCCCGCAGCCTGTGCCGCGCGTACGGCACCGATGGCCATTTGGCCATTTTCCGCGTAGATGGCGTTGAGATTGGGATGAGCGATCAATACCTCGCGCGTCACCGTGAGACCACCGCGGCGGCTGAAGTGACCGGACTGCCGGGCGACGACGTGGATGTTGGGGTAGTGCTGCAGGACCGACTCACAACCCGCCGTACGCTCATTGGTGGCGGACGCACCGGAAATCCCCAATAGCAGGAACAGATTTCCTTTGCCATGGAGGCGGTTGGCGAGGAACTGGCACGCCTGGGCACCGGCCTGGGTATTGTCTGAGGCAAAGTAGGCAATGGCATTTCCGCCATCTGCCTTGCGATCAATGAACACCACCGGAATGTGTGCCGCATTCGCTTTCTCGACTGCTGGGACCAGCGCCTTGGCATCGGTAGGGTTGATCAGTAGCAGATTAACCTTGCGGGCGATCAGGGTGTCCACCTGATTGGATTGGGTGGCGGAATCGTTGTTGCCATTTTCGATGAGCAGTTGCACCCCGAGCCTTTTCGCTTCGGCCTCGGCGCCGCTTTTGATGGTGGCAAAATAGGGCGTCATGGCCGAGAGCAACAGACCGAAGGTGTACTGGGGTGCGGCGGTCGCAGTGCTGAGCAGACCGACGCTGCTCAGGGCGGCAAGGAGTAGGGTGGCGGTCTTTTTGGCTTGCATGGGGAGGTCCTCCGAGTTGGGATTATTGGGAAGCCAGGAACTGGTCGATGGCTAGGCGTGACGGCATGGCGTCCTGTGCACCGAGGGCCGTGGCGGTCAGCGCCGCCGCGGCATTGGCACGGGCAATGGCAGTAGGCAAGGTTGCGCCTGCGGCCAGGGCGGCAACGAGGACACCAGCAAAGGCATCGCCGCAGCCCGTGCTGTCTTCGACAGCAACCGGGTGCGCTGGGAGGCAGCCCTGCCCCGTAGCGTTGGCCCATGCCGCACCATCCTTGCCCAGGGTGATGATCGCAGCCTGTCGACCCTGGGCCAGGCGTGCCGCAGCCTCCATGGCGGACGACACGGACGCGCCGAGGATTTGCGCTGCCTCCTCGGCGTTGACCAGCAAGATATCTGCCAGAGCGAGTAGCTCTGGGGAGATTTCTGCCGCTGGGGAGGCATTGAGCACAAAAGTGATCCGCTGCGCCCGACAGATACGGGCCGCGGCCGTGACGAGTTGCGGGTCGACTTCCAATTGCGCCAAGACATGGCTGGCACCGGCGATTTGTGTTTCCAAGTTGGCCAGGGGAATGTCACGGTTGGCGCCGGGATAGATGGCGATGCGATTGTCGCCAGAGTCTTCCACAAAAATACACGCCGTACCGGTGGGCAATTGGCTCCAGGACAGCGCACTCAGATCAATGCCTTCCGTAGTGAGAGCCTGATAGAGCCGGCCGCCGTAGGGATCCTGTCCGAGGCCGCCCAGCAGGCGGACCTGCGCACCGGCTCGACTCGCGGCTACGGCTTGGTTGGCGCCCTTGCCGCCGTTATGCAGACTCAGACTGCGAGCAATCCGCGTCTCCCCAGCTGTGGGAGCGCGATCGAGCCGCAGAACGAGATCAATGTTACAACTGCCGACCACGACCAACATGGACCCACCGCCGCCGAGACACGCCGGTATCCAGGGAATATTCGCCCTGATTCATGGCTTCTCCGTCTTTGCTAATTTTATAATGACCTAAAAACGTATAGTGCAGGGGAACAGCCCGCGCAAGAAATTTACCCAACGAAAAAATCAATGAGCTTTATTTTCTTCATAGATTCCTATTATTTGTGAATAGTAGAAGTTTTTTATAGGTCTTGATCGAGAATGGCTTTATGGAAAATTTCCGCCGCGAAGCTGCTCGCCTCTGGCGCGGTGGGTAAGATTTGCAAAGGCGTCGCGCCCTGCTCGCCCAGGGCACGCAAAAAGAGTACATCCGGCTGCCCTCTGGTCGGCGGCGCTGGTGAAGGCCAGAGAAGGCTGGTTGGTTTGGACGGCATGGATGCGGACTCCCTCGGCAAAAAGATCAAGTCTGCCTCGAATATAGATCGAATCTTGTACGATTATAGAAAAATATGCTTATAAAATGATCCATCTCCTTGGAAAAAATTTCTACTACAATGTTAAAAAAATGACACGTCTTGTGTCCGTGTAGCCCAAAAATAACTAAACACAGGAATGACCGATATGAACGAACTACGAGATATTCTGGTGATTGGTGGCGGGATCAATGGTGTTGGCATTGCGCGTGATGCTGTCGGGCGCGGACTTTCCGTAACCCTGGTCGAGGCGGACGATCTTGCTTCCCATACCTCCTCGGCCAGTACCAAGCTGATTCACGGTGGACTACGCTACCTCGAATACTACGAATTTCGCTTGGTGCGCGAGGCGCTGCAAGAGCGAGAACGACTGCTGCACATCGCGCCGCACATCATCTGGCCGCTCATCTTTGTCTTGCCGCAAGGTCCGCAAAGTCGTGCCGGGTGGAAGCTGCGCGCCGGCCTCTGGCTCTATGATCACCTTGCGCTGCGGCAAAGCTTGCCCGCCTCCCGCGCCCTGCGTTTTTCCCAGCATCCGGCAGGCAAGATATTGCAAGAAAGCGTCCGGCATGGATTCAGTTACTCGGACTGTTGGGTAGAGGACAGTCGCCTGGTGGTACTCAATGCCCTGGATGCGCGCGAGCGCGGCGCAGAGATCCGCTTGCATACGTCCCTGAAGAAAGCCGTCGTGGTCGATGGCCTCTGGCATGCCGAAATCGAGTCGGCAAACGGGCAGCGGGAGACCCTGCGGGCGCGTAGCCTGGTCAATGCCACAGGACCCTGGGTAGGAGACGTATTGGGACAAGCCCTGAATCTCCATACCCACAAGAGCGTGCGCAAGGTAAAGGGAAGCCACATCATCGTGCCCCGTCTCTACGATGAAGACTTTGCCTTCATCCTGCAAAATCCCGACGGACGGATCATTTTCGTCATCCCCTATGAGGGGAGTTTCTCCCTGATCGGCACTACCGATATCCCCTACGATGGCGATCCAGCACGGCTGGAGATCAGCCCGGAAGAGACGGCGTATCTGTGTGCCAGCGCTTCCCGCTATCTACGCAAGGCGGTGACGCCTGCGGATGTCGTGCGCAGCTATTCCGGTGTTCGCCCTCTGTATGATGACCACGCGGCCAATGCCTCGGCAGTCACGCGGGACTATGTCCTCGATCTCGAACAGGGACCGGGTGCACCCGTGCTCTCCATCTTTGGCGGCAAGATCACCACTTACCGACGGCTGGCCGAACACGCCCTACAGCTGCTCGAGCCCCTCTTGGGCAAGGCCGTCAGTGCGTCCTGGACAGCGACCGCCCCCCTCCCTGGGGGCGATCTCCCTGGCGCCGATTTTACCGCTTTTTACCAGCAACTGATTGCGCAATACCCGGGCCTTCCCGCCCCGCTCTTGCATCGCTATGGCCGCGCCTATGGTACTCGCGTTGCCCGTTTTTTGACGGGTGTGCAGCAACCAGCGGACTTGGGCGAAGACCTAGGTGGCGGGCTGTACGAGGCGGAGCTGCGCTATCTCGTGGAGCAGGAATGGGCACGGTCGCCAGAAGATGTCCTCTGGCGCCGATCTAAGCTGGCCCTGCACATACCCGCTGGGGCCGAGCAACGCTTGCGCCAAATTCTGGTGAAGATCGTCAGCAGCGACTGACGAGGAAAAACGAAGAGAGGAGTACAACCCATGTCCAACTATGTCGGGGCCATTGATCAAGGAACCACCAGCACCCGCTTCATCATTTTCGACCGCGAAGGCAAGATCCTCACGCAAGCGCAAAAGGAGCATCGGCAGATCTACCCACAGCCGGGATGGGTCGAACATGACCCCATGGAGATTCTGCATAACAGTAATGAGGTGATTGGCGCGGCTTTGGCGCGTGCCAACCTCAGCGGCAAAGATCTGCGCGCCGTGGGTATCACCAATCAGCGGGAAACCACCATCCTCTGGGATCGCCACAGCGGCGAGCCGCTGGCCCCTGCCATCGTCTGGATGGACACCCGCACCGATCAGTTGGTCCGCCGCTTCCTGCAAAAGCGGGAGCAGGCCTGGTTTCGAGAACGCAGTGGGCTGCCCCTGACCACCTATTTTTCGGTACTCAAGCTGCTCTGGATCCTGGAAAATGTGCCGGGGGCTCGACGCAAGGCGGAACAAGGCGAGGCGCTGTTCGGCAATATCAACACCTGGCTCGCCTGGCATCTGACGGGGGGCAAGGAGGGTGGCCTGCACATCACCGATGTCAGCAACGCCAGTCGCACCTTGCTCATGAATCTGCGCAGTTGTCGTTGGGATCCGGAACTGCTCGAGGAATTCCAGATTCCCCCCGCCTGTTTGCCCAAGATCGTCTCCTCCGGCGAGGTCTATGGTGAAATTCGCACCGCACCGCTGCGTGGTACCCCACTCGCCGGCATGCTGGGTGACCAGCAGGCAGCCTTGGTGGGACAGACCTGTTTTGCCCCCGGGGAGGCCAAGAATACCTATGGCACCGGTTGCTTCCTGTTGATGAATACCGGCACCGAGGCAGTCCAGTCCAAGGCAGGCCTCCTGAGTACGGTCGCTTATCGCTTCGGCGACGGTCCTACGCACTATGCCCTGGAGGGCTCGATCGCCATCGCCGGCGCGCTGGTCCAGTGGTTGCGGGATAATCTGCATTTCTTTGATTTTGCAGAGCAGATCGAGCCGCTGGCGCGTAGCGTCCCAGATAATGGCGACGTCTATATCGTGCCCGCGTTTTCCGGTCTCTACGCTCCCTACTGGCGCGAGGATGCACGTGGCGTGATTGCCGGTCTGACGCGCTTTGCGACCAAGGCACATATCGCCCGTGCCGCGCTGGAGTCGACCGCGTACCAAGTGCGGGATGTGGTGGAGGCCATGCAAGTAGATAGTGGCATTCCTTTACGCGCCTTGCGCAGTGACGGCGGCATGGTGTTGAACGAGCTACTGATGCAGTTCCAGGCCGATCTGTTAGCGGTTCCGGTACAGCGGCCACGCATTGTCGAGACGACAGCGCTGGGTTCTGCCTATGCGGCAGGCTTGGCAACGGGGTTGTGGCAGAGTGTCGAGGATCTGCGCGCTAACTGGGGCGTGGATCATGTGTGGGAGCCGCAGATGGAGCCCGCCGCGCGCGAGCGCTTGTATCACGCGTGGAAGAAGGCAGTACAGCGGTCTTTTGCTTGGGTGGAGGAAAACTAACATGGCGACACAAATGGCTGCTGGAGTGAAATCGGGCTGGCGTGCCCAGTCCATTTGGGCGGAGATGATTGCCGAGTTTCTCGGTTGTTTCGTTCTCTTGGCCTTTGGTGCCGGTTGTGTGGCCGTGGCGGTGGTGGGTTTGACGGAGTCGGGGCGGACCCTGGTGATCTTTCAGGGCGCTGGGGGCTGGCTCCTGATTACCTGGGGCTGGGCGATGGCCGTAGCAATGGCGGTCTATGTGGCGGGAGGCGTCTCTGGCGCGCACATCAACCCCGCGGTAACCCTGGCCTTCGCCTTGCGCGGCAATTTTCCCTGGCGCAAGGTGCTGCCATACTGGGTGGCTCAGGTGGTGGGCTGCTTTGCGGGTGCGGCCATTGTTTATTACGACTATTTTCTGGCCATCGACAAATGGAATCTTGTGCATCACGTGGTCTCCCGCGCGGCCCCGGGTGGAATGACCACCTTCAGTATCTTTGCCACCTTCCCCGCCGCCTACTATGGTAACCAGATGGGACTGGCGCTCCTGGATCAGGTGATTGCCACCTTTTTCCTGCTGCTGTTCGTCCTGGCCATCATCGACAACATGAATGTAGGGCCGGGCGCCAACCTCGCGCCCCTGATGATTGGTTTTGCCGTAGCGGCCATCGGTATGTCCTTTGGCGTGGGCACCGGCTACGCCATCAATCCGGCGCGCGATTTTGGACCCCGCTTTTTCTGCTGGCTGCAAGGCTGGGGCGCCAATGCCTTTCCCGGCCCCCATGGTTATTGGTGGGTACCCATTGTCGGCCCGCTCATCGGTGCCACGATCGCCGTGTACGTTTATGAATGGCTGATCAGCCGTACCCTCTGCGTGCGCGCGAAACTGTTACAGGAAAAGCAGCCGCGTGTGGAGCAAAAGGGTTTGGGTTTCAAACTGGAAAAGCTGCAGAAGGCCTTGGATGAGGTGCGCAAACAAATCGAAGAGCAGGAGGCAAAATCATGAAGGCGCTCATCAATGATCCGGATACCGTCGTCGCCGAGTCCCTGGCCGGCATGGCCCTGGCCCACGCGGATTTGCTGCAGGTACACGAGGCACCGAGCTATGTCCTGCGCAAGGGCGCCCCGATTGCCGGTAAGGTCGCCGTGATTTCTGGCGGGGGCTCTGGCCACGAGCCCATGCACGCCGGTTTTGTGGGTCGAGGCATGCTCGATGCGGCCTGCCCGGGGGCGGTATTCACCAGCCCCACCCCCGACCAGATTGCGGCCGCTTCCCTAGCAGCCCATGCTGGCGCGGGGGTGCTGCACTTGGTCAAGAACTATACTGGCGACGTGCTCAATTTTCAGATGGCGGCCGAGCTGCTGCAAGCGGAGGGGGTGGCGGTAGAGCAAGTGCTCATGGACGACGATGTTGCCGTCCAGGACTCCCTCTATACCGCGGGGCGGCGCGGGGTCGGCGCAACCGTCTTGGCCGAAAAGATCTGTGGTGCTGCGGCCGAGGCGGGCATGCCGCTCACCGACTTGGCAGCGCTGGCGCGGCGGGTGAATGCTCAGGCACGCTCGATGGGGTTGGCCCTGGGTCCTTGTCATAATCCGAGCACCGGACAGGAAGGGTTCCAACTGGGCGAAAAAGAAATCGAATTTGGCGTCGGCATTCATGGCGAGCCAGGTCGGGAGCGCATCGCCATGGCCTCGGCCGATGCACTGACGCGCTTGCTCATGGAACCGATCCTCAGCGATCTCCCTTTTCACCCCGGTGATCCGGTACTGATCTTTGTCGATGGCTTGGGCGCGACACCGTTGTTGGAGCTATTTATCGTCTATCGGGCAGCGGAGGCGGTTGCCCGAGAGTACGGGCTGCAGGTACAGCGCCGTCTGGTCGGACCCTACATGACCAGTCTCGATATGGCTGGCGTCGCCATTACCATCCTGCGTCTGGAAGCTGATCTGCAACAATGGTGGGATGCCCCCGTTGTGACAGCGGCGCTGCGCTGGGGTGCCTGAAGGGGGCTGCGATGAGCTACAACAACGAGGTATTTCGTGCTTGGTTGGGCTGCATCCAACGGCGCCTGGAGGAAGAACGCGCCATGCTGGATCGTCTGGATGCCGAAATTGGCGACGGAGACCATGGAAGCAACCTGTCGCGCGGCTTTCGTAAAGTGGCGGAATTACCAGTTGGTGCAGAAGAGCCCCCCGCCAGCCTGTTCAAGGCGGTGGCCATGGCGCTGATCAGTACCGTAGGTGGCGCCTCCGGGCCGTTGTACGGAACATTATTCCTGGAGACTGGCAAGGCGATGGGGTCGAGCAAGGAATTCAGCGGCCAAGAGCTTGGCCGCTGTCTGCAAAGTGGCGTTTCTGGAGTACAGCGCTTGGGCAAGGCCAGTGCAGGGGATAAGACCATGCTCGATGCGCTGATCCCTGCCGTGGATGCCCTCGCGGCGTCGGGGGATGCGTCAGCGGCGGCGCGTGCTGGAGAGCAGGGGCGGGAGGCAACCATCCCTTTGCAGGCGCGCAAGGGGCGGGCCAGTTATTTGGGGGTACGGTCCATCGGGCATGTTGACCCGGGTGCTGCGTCGGCGGCGCTGATCCTTTCCTGTCTGGCCCAGCAGGGAAGCTGAGGATGGCAGAGCCACGCGGCGTTGCGCTGCTATTGGTCTCGCACAGCCGTCCGCTGGCGGAGGCGACCCGCTCGCTGATCTGGCAGATGACCACGGATGCGGTGCCGGTTGTGGTAGCCGCTGGTGCGGGAGACGAAGGTGAGATCCTCGGTACCGATACGACCCGCATTGCCAGCGCATTGCAGGGTCTCGTTGCGACCTACGATGTTGTAGTTTTGATGGACCTCGGCAGTGCGCTATTGAGCACGGAGATGGCCTTGGGCCTGCTCGGCAACGATGATGGGAGGCGGATTCGGCTGTGTTCCGCGCCTTTTGTGGAAGGTGCTGTGGCGGCGGCTTTGGCGGCACAGGCGGGCACGCAGATCGATGCGGTGCTGCGCGAGGCGGAAAGCGCACTGCGTGGCAAGCAGGATCAACTTGGGGGCGCCGAGCTTACCAGCGGGGGAGAAGAACAGCACGCGGACCCGGACATGATGCGGCAGTGTTACCGTCTGCACGACCCGATGGGCTTGCATTTACGCCCCGCCACAGAAATCGTGCGCGTGGCTGGTGGCGCCGATGGCAAAGTCTGGGTTGGTCGCGCTGGCGTCGGCGCTGCGCTCGCTTCCGCCAATAGCCTCAGCGCCCTCTTGGCGCTGGAGCTGCGCCAGGGCGAAGAACTTTGCGTGTATAGCCGCCAATCCCTGGCCGCGGAGCTGACTCAGGCCCTGGCGGCGATATTGGGTAGCCCGCCCGGTGAAGATCGTGGAGAGCAGGAGGCAACACTACCGCGTGGGGTCGTTCCTGGTTTTGCCTGCGGGGTCCTCGCGCCCGCGCAGCAGGATCTATGGGATCTCCTCCCAGCACAGGAAGCCGCTGACGAGCACGGTCTCGCGCGTATTCACGCAGCGATGGAGGCCGTGGCTGAGGTAGCACCTGGTCACGGAATCATGGCGGCGCAACGTGCACTGCTCGAGGATCCTCGCTTGCTGGCGCTGATTGAGCGCGAACTGGTCACTGGGCAAGGGCCGGCGCATGCCTGGGTAACGGCGATCGAAGCCCTTGCGCGGGAGATGGCGAGTCTGCAAAACCCCGTGCTGCGTGCCCGCGCCGCGGATTGGCGTGATCTCGGGGCGCGGGTGCTGCGCAGGTTGTTGGGCGTGGAGGAGCACAACACTACCTTGCAGGAGCCCCGTATCCTTCTGGTGGATGAACTCCTGCCGTCTGTCGCAGCGGCCCTGGACGCGGAGCGGGTGTTAGGGGTGGTAGATCGACACGGTGCGCAAAACAGTCACGCCGCGATTCTGCTGCGCGCCCGGGGAATTCCCTACATCATCCAGGCTACGGATCCCGCTCTGCAAGCGGGGGTATTCGTGGCGTTGGACGGTGGAAGCGGCGAAATGGTGATTTCACCCGACGCGCAGGCGTTGGCGCAGTTCCAGTCGCGTTACCGGCAGGTGCAGGAAGATGCGGTGACGCCTGGCTTTACGGGAAGGGTGGCGTGGAGCGAGGGTTCCTCGGTCGAGCTTTGGGCGAATGTGGCCTCGGCCGCAGAGGCCGTGGCGGCGCGTAGGGTCGGAGCCTTCGGGATCGGACTGTTACGCACTGAATTTCTGTATCTCGACCAATGGCAGCTACCGAGTGAGGAAGACCAGGCCCAGCGGCTGCGGGAAATATTGCTGCCCATGGCAGACCGAACCGCCGTCGTGCGCTTGCTGGATGCTGGAGCGGATAAGCTCATGGCCTTTCTCGGGTTGCCCAGCGAGGAAAATCCAGCTTTGGGATTGCGGGGCATTCGCGCGCTGTTGGCACGCAAGGAATTTCTCCACAGTCACCTGCGCGCCATTCTCCGCGCTGGCGAAGGCCTGTCCATTCAGTTGCTGCTACCCATGGTGACTAACCCCGAGGAGGTGCAGGCGCTGCGCCAACATTTGGCCGTCGTGCGCACAGAATTATTGAGTGCAGGCGTTGCGCACGCTTGGCCGGTGCCCGTTGGGGTCATGGCGGAGGTGCCTGCAATGCTCCTGGCCGCGGAAAACTTTCGCTCGCTGGTGGATTTCGTATCCGTCGGGACAAACGACTTGACCCAGTACGTCCTGGCCGCAGATCGCGGTGATGATCGCTTGCAAAATCTGGGGGATGCTCGGCATCCAGCGGTAATGGCCGCCGTGCGTGCCCTGCTGCAGGCGGTCGATAGGCCGATATCTGTCTGCGGCGAGGCGGCGGGCGACCCGTTGCTGGTGCCTACGCTGGTTGCCGCTGGCATTCGGCGCCTATCGATGAGTCCAGATCGCTTTGGGGGTGTCATCCGCGCGCTGCAGCGAGCCGCAAACTCCTAGATCCAAGACTTGCGCCGGATGCTATTTGCCTTTTCCTTGGCCTTGAAAAATCCAGCCGCGACGGCGGAAATACGAGAGCATCGCCACGGCGACCAGCCACATGAACCCGACGACGATATCGTAACCATATCGATAATGTAACAGGGGAATGCCATCAATATTCATGCCGTAGATGCCGGTAATGAAGGTGAGGGGGATGAAGATGGTGGAGATGATGGTCAATATCCGCATGATGTCGCTCAGGCGGTTGTTGACCATGGACAGATAGATATCCATCAAGCCTCCGACGACATCGCGCTCGCTATTGAGCAAGCTCATCAACTGGATGGTGTGATCGTAGAGATCGTTGAGAAAGGGGCGCAGCGTCGGGCGAAGCAGCGGGTGCTCGCCGATGCTGTGGCTCAGGCGCGAGACCGTTTCCTGCATGGGCCAGAGGGCATGATTGAAGAGGAGAAGATCGCGCTTTGTCTGCTGAATGGCGGCAAGCTGGTCCTTGTGGGTATGGAGCAGCAGATCCTCCTCGAGGCGCTCCACTCGTTCGGTGAAATGCTGCAAGGCCGGGAAGGCCTGGTCGACGACCAGGTCGAGCAACGCATAGAGGAGATAGCTCGCGCTACGTTGGCGCAGGCGCGATTGCGCGCTCTGCAGCCGCGGTAAGAGGCTTTCGGTGATGTCGTATCTGCCCGTCGCGACACTGATCACCAGGCCCTCTTGCAACAGAATATGAAAGGGGTGGACATCAATTTCTTCGCCATGGCTGTGGAGTACCTCGTAGCGCAGATAGAGGTAGTTGTCGAAGATCTCCAGCTTGGCTTGGTGGAAGCCACTCTGAATGTCTTCCAGGGTGAGCGGGTGGATTTGCAGGTGTTGGCCGAGTTCTTCGAGCTGGCTGAGTTGCGGCACGCCCTGCAGATGTAGCCAAGTGACACCCGCTTGTCCTGCTATGCTGGCAGCGGCCTTTGCAATGCTGGGTTCGGGGATTTCCGCATAACTTTCCGCACCGTACTGGAGCAGGCGCAAAGAGGCTAGAGGCCCCGCTTGGCTATCCAGGAGGGTTCCGGGAGGTAGGCCCCGGCGACGCGACTGCGCGGCCATCTTGGTTTCACGTGAAACCAGGTGTCGTCTGCGCATCGAACCCTCCGGGACGCTGTCAGTGCTGTTCGGGAAAGAGGATGTTGAGTTCCAGGACCTCAAAGTCGCCGCGTCGTTCCATATGCACGGAAATCTGGTCCTGTTCTACGGGAATGTATTTGCTGATCACCGTTAGCAATTCGGCCTGCAAGGCGGGTAAAAAATCGGGTGCGTCGGCGCTGCGTTCGTGGGCGAGAATCAGTTTCAGGCGATCCTTGGCGACGGTGGCGGTCTTCTTGCGCGATCCCAGAAAATAGTCGAGGAAGGACATCTCAGCCTCCAAAAAGCCGCTTGAAAAAGCCGCTTTTTTCAGGTTGAACAAAGCGCAAAGGGCGCTCCTCGCCAAGAAAGCGCGCCACCACGTCATCGTAGGCATGGGACACGTCCGTCCCCTGCATATGGATTGCGGGAATGCCTTGGTTGGATGCCTGGAGGATGACCTCCGATTCCGGAATCACTCCCAGGAGGGGGATGCGCAGCAGTTCCTGAATGTCATCAAGGGAGAGCATCTCCCCTCCCTGCACGCGTTTCGGGGCGTAGCGGGTAAGCAGTAGGTGCTCGCGGATCGGTTCCGCGCCCTCCTCGGCGCGTTTGGAGCGCGCGGCGAGGATGCCCAGGATGCGATCAGAGTCGCGTACCGAGGAGACTTCCGGATTGGTCACGACAATCGCCGCGTCGGCGTGATACAGGGCACGCAGGGCGCCGGCCTCGATGCCAGCGGGGGAGTCACAAACGATGTAATCAAAATCCTTTTGTAGCTCATCCATGACCCGTGCCACGCCGTCAGCGGTGAGGGCGTCCTTATCCCGCGTCTGCGAGGTGGGGAGGATGTAGAGGTTGTCGAGCATCTTGTCCCGGATCAACGCCTGTTGCAGTCGCGCCTCGCCCTGGATGACGTTGATGAAGTCGTAGACCACGCGCCGCTCACAGCCCATGACCAGATCCAAATTGCGCAGGCCGACGTCAAAGTCGATGACGACGGTGCGATGACCGCGCTGTGCGAGCCCGCTCGCAAAGGCGGCGCTGGTGGTGGTCTTGCCCACCCCTCCCTTGCCGGAGGTGACGACGACGGTTTGGGCCACGAGTTTCTCTCCTATTTGTCTAAAGGGATTATATGCAGGTGTTCGCCGGCGAGGGAAACTTGTGCGGCTTGTCCCCAGAGGGGTTGGGTATCGTCCAACGTCATATATACCCCGGCGATGGCGATCAGTTCGGCCTCCAGGCGTTGACAGAAGATCCTGGCCGTCTCATCCCCTTGTACTCCGGCCAGGGCGCGTCCGCGCAAGGGCCCGTAGATATGAATATGGCCATCGGCCAGGACCTCGGCCCCGGCATTCACCGCCCCCACACATACCAAGTCGCCGCCACGGCCATAGTGGCGTTGACCGGAACGCAGTGGCTGGATGAGTACGGTACCGGAGCTTGCGCCCGCTGGCTGGGGCGTTTTGGGAGGGGGCGCCTCCTTCGTTTCATTGCCGCGCAAATGCGGCAAGCCTTGCGCCGCGGCTGCCGCAGCCTGGGTATCGCTGGCGTTTCGTATCCCAACCAAAAAGCAGTCGAATTCGCGCAAGCTCTGGCGCCACTCCGCATAGGCGGGTACCCGTGCGGGATCGGTCCCCGCGAGATCTAGGACGACGGCTGCGCCCCGTAATAATTGCAGGGCTGTGCCTTGCGCTGCCAGCGCCTGGCGAGGACTGCCCATCTCCTGATCCGGCAAGTGCAGGAGACTGAGGGTGAACACGCCGCCACTAAAACGCAGGGTCGATGGGTTTGCTTTGGCGGTCATGTTTCACGTGAAACCCGTTAGGGCCGCTCCCGCCGCAGTAAAGGAAGCTTGTCTTTCTTGCCTTTGAATTCCTCGGCATGGGGCAAGGCTTCCTTCTTGCGCAGAATGACCGGCCAGTGTGGGCTCAGCTCGGCGTTGAGGGCAGTAAAGTGCTTTTGATCTGCCGGGACCTCATCCTCCGCGAAGATCGCGTCGGCGGGACACTCGGGTATACAGGCGGCGCAATCGATACATTCCACGGGGTCGATGACCAGAAAATTCGGTCCCTCGTGGAAACACTCGACCGGGCATACCTCGGCGCAGTCGGTGTATTTACATTCGATACAGTTTTCGGTGACGACATAGGTCATACATCAAACCTTGGCTGGGCTGGGTTTCTTGCGGGTGGCGCGCGCGGAAGCCGTCTTCTTTGCGGGTTTTTTCGCCGGGGTAGCGCTCCTGCTGCGGCGGGCACTGGGCTTGCCGGTGCTCGCCGCCTTTTCGTCGTTGGGCTCTGGCGCCTGGTAGTCCTGTAGGAGCTCGGTGATTTCCGCTGCTTCGGCCTGCTCCGGAAAATGGAAGGCGCAATCCCCCTGCGGGCAGACCAGTTCCTCGCCGCGGCGCTTGGTGCTTTTCCGGTAGAGCACAGGCCAGGCACAGCGGGGACAGGCGCGAGCAACAGGCTCTCCCCAAACCGCATACTTGCACTTGGGATAGGTGTTGCAGGAGTAAAAAATCTTCCCATAGCGGCTGCGCTTTTCCACCAATTCGCCACTGCCACACTCGGGACAGGTGACCCCCGTCGACTTGGCTGCCGTCAAGCTCTCCAAGTATTTACAGCTCGGATAGCCACTACAGGATATGAAGCGTCCGTAGCGCCCCTGGCGATAGACCAGGGCCTTGCCGCAGTCTGGACAATCTCGCCCGACCGGTTCCGGGGCCTCGCGCGGCCCGTCGATGGGCCGGGCATAATTGCACTCAGGATAGCCACTGCAAGAAATGAAGCGCCCGTAGCGTCCCAGCTTGAGGCGCAGAGGCTTGCCGCAGTCGGGGCAGTTTTCGTCGATGGCCTCGCTCGTCGCCTCGGAGCGACTCACATTGGCCTTTTCCTCCAGACGCTGGTGAAAGGGCTGCCAGAATTCCTTCAATACCGGTTGCCACTGTTTTTCGCCCCGGGAAATCGCGTCGAGTTGGTCTTCCAGCTCCGCGGTAAAGCCATAATCGACGTATTGATCGAAATGCTGCACGAGGAACTGATTGACCACTTCACCCAGGTCGGTGGGATGGAATCGGCGCTGTTCGATCGCCACATACTCGCGATTCTGCAGGGTCTGGATGATGCTCGCGTAGGTGGAGGGGCGGCCAATGCCATGTGCCTCCAAGGTCTTGACCAAGCTCGCGTCGCTGTAGCGCGGTGGTGGCTCGGTGAAATGCTGCTCGGCATCGAGGCTGTGGAAGAGCGGCTGCTCCCCCACTTGCAGGGCGGGCAGGAGACGCTGTTCGTCCTCTTCTTCCTGTTCGTCTTTCCCTTCCTGATAAACGACCAGGAAGCCGGGAAAGGTTACCGTCGAGCCGTTGGCGCGCAATAACCAGTGGCTCTCCGCTGCAAAGTCCACGGCGACCAGATCCAGCTGGGCAGCAGCCATTTGGCAAGCCACCGCGCGCTTCCAGATCAGGTCGTACAGACGCCACTGATCCTTGTCCAGTCTGCCTTGCAGCTGATCAGGATGACGACGAATGTCCGTGGGGCGGATCGCTTCATGGGCCTCTTGTGCGTTCTTGGCCTTGGTTTTGAAGCGCCGCGCTGCTGGCGGGAGATATTCCGCGCCAAAGTGCTGCTGCACAAAGTCGCGCAGGGCGGCAATCGCCTCTTCCGAGAGATTCACTGCATCGGTACGCATGTAGGTGATCAGACCAACGGTCTCGTTCCCCACACTGATCCCTTCATAGAGCTGTTGCGCAACGCGCATGGTGCGACTGGCGTTGAAGCCCAGCTTGCGCGACGCCTCCTGCTGCAAGGTGGAGGTCGTAAAGGGCGCGGCCGGCTGGCGCTGGCGTTGTTTGCGCTCGACCTTGCTGACCTGCAGCGGATGGCGTTCGAGATCGGCAAGGATCTCGGCGCGGATGGCCTCGGCCGATGCCGCATTGGTAATATCGAATTGCTCTAGCTTCTTTTGTTGCCACTGCGACAAGCGGGCGGGAAAGCGCTTTTCTTCCTGTTCCAATTGCGCGCTAAGGGTCCAGTATTCTTGCGCGACAAAGGCGCGGATCTCGGCCTCACGCTCGCAGATCATACGCAGCGCAGCGCTCTGCACCCGCCCCGCCGACAAGCCCGGACGCACCTTGCGCCACAACAAGGGGGAGAGATTGAAACCGACCAGGTAATCGAGGGCGCGCCGCGCCTGCTGGGCGTTGACCAGATCCATGGCGATTTGGCGCGGGTGCGCGACGGCGTCCTTGACAGCGCGCGGGGTAATTTCGTGAAAGACCACCCTCTGTATCGACTTCCCCTCGAGTAACTTCTTTTGCTGCAGTAGTTCAACCAGATGCCAGGAGATGGCCTCGCCCTCGCGATCCGGGTCGGTGGCGAGCCAGAGTCCATCGGCCTTGCGCAAGGCGCTGGCGATGGCATCGACATGCTTGCCATTGCGCGCGATCTCCGCATAGCGCATGGCAAAGTCGTGCTCCGTATCGACGGCACCTTCCTTGGGCAGGAGATCACGCACATGGCCGTACGAGGCCAGCACCGTGAAATCTCCCCCCAGATATTTCTGGATGGTCTTCGCCTTTGCCGGCGACTCAACAATCAACAGTTGCGTCATGACTCAGTGGAGAATGCGCTGGCCGTCGGGGCTGAGGAGCTGGTCCATCCAGTAGCCCTCGGGCCCGTCTTCGTTGACCATGACCAGGAAGGCGACCCAGTCCAAGGTTTCCAGATCCGTCTCTTCCAACTCGAGGGCGAGGAGACGATCAATGATACGTTCGCGGATACTGCTGTTGATGACGCCGAGGTGCTCCCATTCTGCGAGCTGCCCGCGTGTGGCGAGGGAAAGTTGCAGGCTTTCCCATGGCTGGTAGCTGCGCACCGCCGCAAGGCTGTTCTCCGGACTATGGTCTTCGTCAAACCCGTCCATCCAGTCCAAGGCGCGCTGAATTCCTTCCTCAGGATAGCCGGCCGCACGCAGCTGATCCTCGATTTCACTGTTCTCGTCCTCGTCGTCGAGATGATCGAGGAGGTAGCTGATGATATCGATGACGTCTTCCATGGTAGACCTCTAGGTGGCATTGGGAAGGCGGCAGAAGCGCCCCCCAGGACAGGAGGCGATAGTTCCTTGGATTTCCATGTGCAAGAGGATGGACGAAAGCGTCTGTAGCGTCAATCCGCAGCGACTGGCGATTTCTTCACTACTCAGGGTTTCGTGTCCCAGCGCGGTCCATACCTGTCGTTCCTGTGGATCCGCGGGGGCACTGGCGCTGCGCCTGCTGCTTTGGGTGGCAGCAAAGAGCGGTCCCAGTTCTTCGAGGATATCCCGCGCCGTCTCGACCAGTTTGGCGCCGTCACGAATCAGACGATGGGGACCGCGGGCAAGGGGGTTGTGGATCGATCCCGGGATCGCAAAGACCTCCCGCCCTTGCTCCATGGCCAGGCGTGCGGTAATCAGCGAGCCGCTGTTTTCGGCCGCCTCGACCACCAGAGTGCCCAGGCTCAGGCCGCTGATCAGGCGATTCCGGCGCGGAAAGAGTCCGCGATGGATGCGGGTACCGGGTACCTGTTCGCTGATGATCAGCCCGGTGGCTAAGATCGTCCGGGCGAGATCCAGATTTTCCCGCGGATAGACCAAGTCGGTGCCGGTCCCAAGGACTGCCAGCGTGCCGCGGGTCAGTGCCCCTTGATGGGCCGCGGCATCAATGCCCACGGCCAGGCCACTGACAATGACCAGACCGCTGTGACCGAGCTCCTCGGCAAAGGCGCGCGCCGTGGCGCTACCCAGCGGGCTGGGATTGCGGCTGCCCACCATGGCAAACAAGGGATCGCGCAGACGTGCCCGCTGGCCGCGCAAGAACAGCGCCATCGGCGGATCATCGATTTCCCGCAGTAACGGTGGATAATCGTCATCCCACCAGGTACATAGATCGTGCTCCGGATTTTCCAGCCACGAACGATCGGCCGCAGTCAGGCAATCCTCGGGATCGCGGCGCAACCATTCCTGGCTAGCACTGGGCAGTTCCGCATGACGAGCGCTGAAGCATGCCTCCGCGCTGCCGCATTTCTCCAGCAGCGCCCGCTGTCGTTTGGCCCCTAGCCCGGGACAACGCAGGAGGGCAAGCCAGGCAATGTCTTTCAAGGAGTGAGTTGGGCTTCTTGGCGCAGTTTTGCCGGTCCGGAGGTGGGATAATAGATATTGGCGCCGAGGGGAATGCCACGGGTGGCCGAGGTAATCACGGCATAGGATACCTGCGGAAAGACCCGGAAGATCATCACGGTGCCAATTTTTTCCGGGGGCAGGGGAAAATTCTTTCCCGTCACGGCATTTTTGCTCATCCGCGCAGAATCTGCGATCTCCAGTACGTTGCCTGGTTGTAGCTCGGCATTGGCGCCTTGATCTAACACCACTACCTGTCCCACGGTGAGCTCTTCGGCGTTATTCATCTTGGCGACGATCTGTGCGGCAACGGCCTCTTTCGGCGTACTCGGAAAGTAATGCGGAGTAGGACTAGAGCTGATGGGAACCAGACGATCGCCCAGCTCGATCTCGCGCCGCGCCGAGGTGATGCGGATCTCCGCCTCGCTGCCCGAGCGCAGCAATTCTGCCGTACCGAGATTGATCATGCTGTAGCCCAGGGGTTTGGGATCGGCCAGCCGATGCAAGACGGTGCCCAGTCGTACAATGCTGTAGCGGGTGCCCACCGGCACATCCCGCAAGCCACTGACAAAGACCCGGTCGCCGGCGGTATAGGCTGGACGTTCATGCAATGCCGCTGCCAGATAGGGTAGCCGGTCATAGTCCTTCTTGCTGTTGATGATGGCGGGACTGTGCAGGAAGGGCATGATAATCCCGGTGTGGTAGCTGGGAATCGCCGTTACCCGCAGGCTGGGCTGCAAGGGAATGACTTCTGCCGCCGTCTCACCGTTGGGAAGACGATATAAAACGATGCGGTCCCCCGGGTAGATCAGGTTCGGGTTCCGAATCTGTGGATTGGCGTGCCAGATTTTCGGCCATTCCCAAGGGTTTTTGAGAAAATGTGCCGCAATACCCCAGAGGGTATCACCAGGTTGAACGACATAACTGCCCAGCTGCTGGGTTTCCGCAGCCGGTTGCGCCAAGGCGACGCCTGGGGCCAGAGGACCCAGTAGGGCACCGATGACGAGCAGGGGCGCAACACTTTTCCGCATGATCTCTTCTCCTCAGGACTTCCGCGCCCCATAGTATTAGTCCAAGATAGCAATTTTTGCGAGAACGGTGATGCGATGGCGCTTTTGAAAATCGTCGAATATCCCGATACCCGCCTCAAAGGCATGGCCCAGCCCGTGGCGCGCATCGATCGGGAGATTCGCCAACTGGCCGATGATATGGCCGAAACCATGTACGATGCCCCAGGCATTGGGCTGGCAGCGCCCCAGGTTGCGGCCGGACAGCGACTCATCGTGGTGGACGTTTCCGATGGGCGCAATGAGCTTCTGACCCTGATCAACCCGGAGATCATCCACAAATCCGGGGAAGAAGAAATGCAGGAGGGTTGTCTGTCTGTTCCCGGCGTGCTGGAGACGGTGCGACGCGCTGAGCGGGTTACGGTGCGCGCGCAGGATGTTGCGGGCAAGATCCTGGAGCTGGAGGCGGATGGTCTGCTGGCGGTCTGTCTGCAGCACGAAATCGATCATCTGAATGGCGTACTTTTCGTCGATCATCTTTCCCGCCTCAAGCAGAGCGTGATTCGGCGCAAGGCGGAGAAGCGGAACCGTCACCATGGCTGATGGCCGACGCATCGTCTTTGCCGGTACGCCGGAGTTTGCCGAGCGCATCCTGGCGCGACTCCTGGCGCGCCAGGAGGATGTGGTTGGTGTGCTGACGCAGCCCGATCGGCCGGCGGGGCGCGGGCGCAGGCTGCAGGCCAGTCCGGTCAAGACCTTGGCGCTGCAGGCCGGACTCCCGCTGCTGCAGCCGGCCTCCAGCCGGGCTCCCGAAACCTTGCACTGGCTTCGCCAACAGAACCCAGATCTCCTCATCGTCGTTGCCTTTGGTCAGATCTTGCCCGCAGCGATCCTGGACACCCCGCGCCTGGGTGCGATCAACGTCCATGCCAGCCTGCTCCCGGCCTGGCGGGGTGCCGCTCCCATCGTCCGTGCCCTGGCTGCCGGGGATGCGGAAACGGGAATTTGCATCATGCAGATGGAGGCAGGCCTGGATACTGGCCCAGTTTTGTGGACGCGGAAAACGCCGATCGGCGATAACGATACCGGCGCGAGTCTGCATGATCGTCTGGCGGAGCTCGGGGCGGAGGCCTTGGGGGAGGCGCTGGATCGGCTGTGGTGTGGCGAACTGCACGCCGAAGCCCAAGATGACGAAAAAGCCAGCTATGCCAAAAAGCTGCGCAAGGAGGAGGCGCGCATCGATTGGTCGCAGGATGCGCAGACGCTGGAGCGTCTGATCCGTGCCTTCAACCCGTATCCGGTGGCCCATTGCCACTTTCGCGGTCAGCCGTTGCGCGTCTGGGCGGCAAAGATTGGAACGGGCCGGGGTACGGCGGGTGCGCTGCTCGCTGCCAGAGCAGAGGGGCCGGAGATTGCCTGTGGGCAGGGAAGCCTGATTCTGACGCGCCTGCAGCCGGCCGGGAAAGGACAGCTGGCGGGAGCAGATTTCCTGCGCGGATACCGCCCCGAAGAGGGAGAGGTCTTCGTTTGACCGAGGGCGTGCAGGGCGCACGCCTGCGCCGCGCTGCCTTGGCCGTCTACCCGGCGGTATTGGCCGGGGAGCGCCTGGATTTTCTCCTGGATCGTTCCGGCCTGCGCGGCAGCGAACGAGCCAGCCTGCAATGGCTGCTCAGCGGTGCCCTGCGCGAGAGCGGGATACTGCAAGAGCTCTTGCAACATCTACTGCGCCCGGGAAAGCAGGACGAGCAGATCCTTGCCTTGCTGCAACTGGCCCTGTTCGAGCTGCGGCATGGCCAACGCCCAGACTTTGCGATCGTCAACGACTGGGTCAGTGCCAGTCAGCTAGTGGGAAAATCCTGGGCCAAGGGGCTGATCAACGCTGTACTACGCCGCTACCTGCGCGAGCGCCCAGGGCTCGATGCCGACGCAGTTTCCGCCTCGCACCCAGACTGGCTGCTGCAGCGCCTGCAAGACGCATATCCGACAGATTGGCCCACTATCGTGCGCGCCAATCTGCAAGCGGCGCCCCTGTGGTTGCGGGTCAATCGGCGGCGCATCAGCCGTGACCAGTACCAAGCGCTATTGCAGGAGCAAGGGCACGCCAGTCAGCGCTGTGCCACCCTGCCAGATGCCTTGATCTTGCCACAGAGTCTGCCGGTACGTGAGCTCCCGGGCTGGGAGGACGGTTGGGTAGCGGTACAGGATGGCGCGGCCCAGTTGGCGGCGGAAATTCTTGCGCCGCAAGCCGGGGAACGGATCCTGGATGCCTGTGCGGCACCGGGGGGCAAGACGGCCCATTTGTTGAGCCTGGGGGCGGACGACGTGCTGGCACTGGATAGTGCGGCACCGCGCTTGCAGCGCCTGGAGGTGGCGCTGCAACGGCAGGGGCTGAGCACGCAGACGCGCGTGGCCGATGCGGCGCAAATCAGCAGCTACTGGGATGGGCGTCCTTTCCACGCCATCCTGCTCGATGCCCCCTGTAGCGCCACGGGGATCATCCGCCGCCATCCCGATATCCTCCATCATGCGCCGGATCTCCCGCGCCTTTGTCAAGAGCAGGCGCGTTTGCTGCGCGGTGTCTGGCCCGCCCTGGCCCCCGGTGGACGCCTGCTGTACGCCACCTGCTCGCTCCTTCCCGAGGAGAATGAGCTCCTGGTGCAAGACTTTTTGCACACACAGGCAGATGCCTGTCGGGTGGATGATCCCCGCTGTGGGCAACGCCTGCCTGGGCAAGAGGAAATGGATGGTTTCTACTATGCGCTGCTGCGCAAATCCGCCGCGGGCGAGGCGGCATGAGCGAACGCCAACATCCCTCGCCACGCCGACGTTGGTTGCACGCCTTGCGCCAAACGGATAGCGAAGAAACGGTGCGGATATTCCCTCGCTGGTGGGCGATCTTGTTGATTCTATTGGTACTGGCCTTCCTGGGCTTTACCTTTTTTGTCAGTGCTGCCGGTCCCCTAAGCCCCTTTTTTGTGCCCATGCTGTTGGCTTCAGCGGCGATCGTCCTGCTGCTGCTGATCCTGGTCCTGTTGGCTATCGCTGGCCTCTTGCTGCGCCTGCGGCGCGGCGAGGTCGGTAGCCAGCTCGCTACCCGCCTGGTGGTCATCATCACCATCCTGAGTCTGAGTCCGGCGGCGGTGGTCTTCGCGTTCTCCTGGCACTACCTGAATCAGGGCATCAATTCCTGGCTCAGTACGGCGGTGGAGAGTGCCTTGGAGCAGGCGGTGGATGTGGCAAAAGCCGGGGTTGAACGATATCGCAGCGGCACCCTCCTATCGGCCGAAACCATTGCCCAGGCCTTGACCGGGTCCTCGGATAGTGCCGCCGTACTTACCGTGATCCAGATGCGGGATCAATTTCGTCTCAGCAGTGTCACCCTCTTCTCCAGCAATAATCGGATCATCGCCACCAGCAGCGACAATCTCGCCCTCGTCCCCCGTCTTCCGCGCGACCTTCTCCTCACCCTGCACGAAAACCATCCGGTGGTGAAAATGGCGACGGTGCATGGCGAGCTCGTCGTACGCGTGCTGATCCCGGTCATGAATCCCCAGTTTGGTCAGGGCAACCGCCTGCTTTATGTAGAACAGGTGGTGCCGGAGCAGTTCAGCCGTGCCGCCGCTGCGGTGCAGAATGCTGATCATCGCTACCGCCAGCTGACCCTGATGCGCGACCCGATGAAGACGGCTTTCCAGATGAGTCTGGCGGTGGCCTTGCTGCTCACCGCCTTGACCGCCTTGTGGATCGCCCTGTTGTTGGCGCGCCGCCTGACCGCTCCCATTGCCCGCCTGGCGGCTGGGACGCAAGCCGTTGCCCGGGGGGAGTTCATCCCGCTGCAGATCATTCCCAGCAACGATGAACTCGGCGTTCTGCTGCATTCTTTCAATAACATGACGCGCCAGCTCGCCCGCGCCAAGCAGCAGGCTGCCAAGGCGCAGGAAGAGGCCGAGCAACGCCGCTATTATCTGGAGACGATTCTGGCGCAGATCTCCAGCGGCATCCTGATCTTTGCCAATAATGGTGCAATCTCGGAAATCAATGCCGCGGCGCGCCAGATTCTGCGTCTCACCGATGCGGGCTTGCCGGATCCAGAGAGCGATCCACAGCTGGCAGAGTTCTGGGCCCAGGCCCAGGACTGGATCCGACAGCCACGCAATGACATGCAGCGTGAGTTGCAGATCGACCGCAATGAGGGTGCCCAAACCTTGATTCTGCACGGGGCCCGCTTTGCAGAGCTCGGTGGCGCCGAAGGCTTTGTCCTGGTTTTTGATGACATCAGTCCGCTGGTTGCCGCACAGCGTAGTGCGGCCTGGGGGGAAGTCGCGCGGCGTCTGGCGCACGAAATCAAAAATCCCCTGACCCCCATTCAGCTCTCGGCCGAACGTCTGCGGCGCAAATATCTGGAAAAATTGGGGGGTGAAGGCGAAACCCTGGATCGGGCCACGCACACCATCATCCAGCAGGTTGACGCCCTCAAGGTCCTGGTCGATGCGTTTTCCGAATACGCACGGGCGCCAAAGCTGGACCTGCGCCCCGTTGACCTGAATGCACTCATTGCCGATATCGTTGAACTCTATCGGGGGCAGGGCACCGGCGTCGAGATCCGCTGTGACTTGGCGCCAGATCTCCCCCCTTTGCGTGCCGATGCCCACCGCCTGCGCCAGATTCTCAATAACCTGCTCCGCAATGCCCTCGATGCCATTGCTGGCGAGGCAGTAAACGAGGCAAAACACATCTGGATTCGCACAGGATTCGCTCTCGATCGCCACCCGAGCATGCTAGAATGGATCGTAGAGGATGACGGTCCCGGTTTTCCGCCGGAACTCCTCGCGCGCGTCTTCGAGCCCTATGTTACCAGTAAAAGCAAGGGTTCGGGTCTCGGCTTGGCCATTGTCCGCCGTATTGTCGAAGAGCACGGTGGGCAGATTGAGGCGGGCAGTCGGGACGGCGCACAGGGGGCCCGGGTGTGCATGTGTTTTCCCCTCCCAGCAGGGGTGGCAGAGGAAGAGTGATGGAAACGAGACGACTCAGTATTCTGGTAATCGACGACGAACCAGACATTCGCAGCACGGTCGCCGATATCCTCGAAGACGAAGGATACCGGGTCGAGCAGGCGGCTAGCGCAGCAGAGGCCGAGGCGCGGCTGCGGGATGGAAGCTTCGATCTCTTGCTATTGGATATCTGGATGCCGGGCGAGGACGGTCTGCAATTCCTGCAACGTCTTGCAGCTTCAGGTCTCGACCAGCCGGTAGTGATGATGTCGGGTCACGGCACGATCGAGACTGCGGTGCAGGCAACCAAGCTGGGTGCCTACGATTTCATCGAAAAGCCCCTGTCCCTTGAAAAGACCCTGCTCAGCGTCAGTCATGCCTTGGAGGCGTTCCGCCTACAGCGCGAGAATCGCGAGTTGCGTGCGCAGGCGGGGTTGGTCGAACGGCCAACGGGTAACAGTGCGGCAATCCAGCAGTTCCGCGAGCAGCTCAAACGGGTGGCGGCGGTGGATTCCTGGGTCCTGTTGCTGGGGGAATCGGGCGCTGGCAAGGAAGTCGCAGCACGGTATTTGCATCGCCAAAGCCGCCGAGCAGATGGCCCGTTCATTGATCTGCGCGCCGCTGTCATCGCCCAGCCCAATGTCACCGTCGAACTCTTTGGCGCCGAAGAAGGGGGGCGGGTGCAACGTGGGCGCCTCGAGTTGGCGCATGGCGGCACACTCTTTATCGACGAAATTGCGGACATGAATCTTGAAAGCCAGGCGCGCCTGGTTTCTGCCCTGCAAGAGCGACGCATCCTACGGGTAGGGGGGACCACACCGGTGGCGGTGGATGTGCGGGTCATTGCCGGTAGCGCGCGAGATCTGCAGAAGGCCGTAGCCGAAGGAAATTTCCGCCAGGACCTTTTCTATCGCCTGCAAGCGCTCCCCTTGCATGTGCCTACCCTGGGGCAACGCAGCGCCGACATCCCCGAGCTTGTCGAAGAATTCATGACGCTACATCGGCGTCGCGATGGGCTGAGCCGACGTCAGTTCTTGCCCGAGGCCATGGAGGTCCTGCGCCACTATCCCTGGCCCGGCAATGTGCGGGAACTGCAGAACTTGGTGGAGCGCCTGATGATCCTCAGCGAGGGTCCAGAAGTCAGTGCCGAAGAGGTCGAGGGTGCCTTGGGTCTGGATCAACGTTTGGCACCACTCGGCAATGCCTCCCCCGAGGATTTTGGCGGCACCCTCAAACGCGCGCGGGAGCGCTTCGAGCGCGCCTTTCTCGAATATCACCTGGCCCGCAATGACTGGAATATCGCACGCACTGCGGAAGTCGCTGGGCTGGAGCGCACCCACCTCTACCGAAAGTTGAAGAATCTTGGCATTGGGCTGCGCGGCGAACGCCGCGGCGACGAGGATCTGGAGGATTGATGGAGGCTGTAGAATTTCAACCTTTAGGTGTGGCGGTCTTGACGGCGTCGGATACCCGTACTCCAGATACCGACAAGTCAGGCGATGCGGCCGCGGCGCTGCTGCGCGAGGCAGGACACCGAATCGAGGCGCGCGCCATCGTTGCGGATGATCTGCTTGCGTTGCGGGCACAGATGCAGGCCTGGATCGATGCGGCGCAAGTGGATGTGGTAGTGAGCACGGGTGGTACCGGCCTTACTGGCCGCGATGTCTGTCCCGAGGCCATGGCGCCTTTGGTCACGAAGCCTATCCCCGGCTTTGGCGAGCTGTTCCGCTTTCTTTCCTATCAGGAGATTGGCACCAGCACCATTCAGTCGCGTGCCGAGGCGGCAATCTGTTCTGGTACCTTGTTTTTCCTGTTACCTGGCTCCACTGGGGCGGTACGGTTGGGGGTGAGCCAGATGATCCTGCCCCAACTCGATCTGCGTCATCGCCCCTGCAATCTCACCCAGCTCCTGCCACGCATTCGCCACGAAGCCTAGCCCAGCGCACATTGAAAAAGTTGCTGCAGGCGGAGGGTTTGCTCGGTCGTGCTCTGGAAGGTCGCGGCAACGAGACTGCTGGTGCTGCCGAAGCGCTCCTTTCTGCGCACCGTGACAATGACGTCGCAGCTGCCACAACCGTCCAGCTCGACAGTGGCCAGTAGGCTTTCTCCCGCAGTAATTTGGTAGCTCTCCAGCACAAAGCTGATGCCACGCGGGCTGAAGTCATGGATTCTGGCTCGCAGGGCCTGATTCGCCCGGCTGCGCAACAGGACCGACCCGCGCACCGCCAAGCGTCTCTTCTTGCGCGCCAGGCGGCGCAGTATCTGTGCTGGTTGTGCAACCTGATGGGGCCCGCCGTGGAAGGTGCTGAGAAAGCCGATGATATGTTGCTCGGTTTCCATGACAATCAACACGGAACCTCTCTCAGGAGTATCCGTTTCCGGTGCCAAGGGAGAAAAACACAACGCGTCATCCTGCCAGCCGCGAAACACCCAGCGACTCCCTGCGTCTTGTGGGTCCGCGCCGTAAACTACCGCCTCCTGGGGAGAATTGGCGAGAAAAATCTGTTTCTCGGGATTGTTAACGGCTTCAAAGTCCCCGGCAAAAATTCCAGCGAGAAAGCTTTGCAAATCCAGCCCAAAGCGCTCTGGCAATAAAGTGGTGAGGTCGTCATTCTCGGCGGAGGAGGCACGGTTCATAGCGGCAGCAATTAGGCAAGAAATCAGTTTTTAGCATAGCGCGTCGTCCTTCTTCAGCAAACAGCGCTTTTACGATGCCTTGCCCCCCGGCGAGGAGCGCAGGATAATCCCGAGCTATGAAAAACACTTTTTCTGTCATTGTGGTAGGTGCGGGCCATGCCGGTATCGAGGCAGCAGCGGCGGCTGCGCGCAGTGGTGCCTCCTGCCTGCTCCTCACGCAAAATATCGATACCATCGGGCAGATGTCCTGCAACCCGGCCATTGGTGGCATTGGCAAAGGGCATCTGGTCAAGGAAATCGACGCCCTCGGCGGCATCATGGCGCGTGCCATCGACCGTGCCGGGATTCAGTTTCGCATCCTCAATGCGCGTAAGGGGCCGGCAGTGCGTGCCACCCGCGCGCAAGCAGATCGCACCTTGTACAAACTCGCGGTGCGCGAGTTGCTGGAGGAGTTGCCGACGCTGCAAATCTTTCAGGGCAGCGTCGGAGATCTACTGGTCGCAGATAACGCCGTGGCTGGAGTGCGTTTGGAGAATGGGCAGGAGTTTCGCGCCCGGGCGGTGGTCCTGACGACGGGAACCTTCCTCGCCGGTCGCATCCACATTGGCGATCAAAGCGTTCCTGCTGGGCGGGCCGGCGATGCCCCGGCCAACGCCCTCGCCGAGCGTCTGCGCGCCCTACAATTTCCTGTTGGGCGGCTGAAGACCGGGACGCCGCCACGGATCGACGGCCGCAGTATCGATTACTCAGTGCTGGAAATGCAGCCCGGCGACGATCCTGCACCGCCCTTCTCTTTTCTCACGGACCATATTGAGGTAGAGCAACGCCCCTGCTACATCACCTACACCAATGCCGAGACGCATCGCATCATCGCGGACAATCTGCAACACTCGGCCATGTACGGCGGACATATCCAGTCGAAAGGACCACGCTACTGCCCGTCCATTGAAGACAAGATCGTGCGCTTCGCCGACAAGGCAGCCCACCAAATCTTCCTGGAGCCCGAAGGCTTACGTACGCACGAGGTCTACCCCAACGGCATCTCTACCAGTCTTCCCTTCCCGGTGCAGGAGGCCTTGGTGCGCAGTATGCAGGGTCTGGAAAACGCCATTTTGCTGCGTCCGGGCTATGCCATCGAGTACGACTATCTCGACCCCCGCGCCCTGACCCCGCAGTTGCAGAGCCAGCTTCTGCGCGGACTTTTCTGTGCCGGTCAGATCAACGGGACCACGGGCTATGAGGAGGCAGCGGCGCAGGGCCTGCTTGCGGGCATCAATGCTGCACGCTGGGTACGAGGGGAAGCAGGCTGGTGTCCAGGTCGGCACGAGGCCTACCTCGGAGTCATGGTGGACGACCTCGTCACCCGTGGATTGGATGAACCCTACCGCATGTTTACCAGTCGCGCCGAGTATCGCCTGCGCCTGCGCGAAGACAATGCCGACCAGCGCCTGACGCCGGTCGGACGCGAGTTGGGCTTGGTCGACGAGGGGCGTTGGCAGTGCTTCCGGGAGAAACAGTCCGCTCTGCAGGCCGAGCGGCAGCGCTTGGAAACCATCCGCATCAGTGCGGATTCGGCAGCGGCACAGCGGTTGATGGGGCGTCTGCCGCAGCCGCTACGGCGCGACCACAGTCTGTGGGAATTGTTGCGGCGGCCAGAGATCGGATATGCAGATCTCCTTGCCGATTGTGCGGTTGCGGAGCCGCTGCCCCCCAGCTTGGCGGCGGTGTTGGAAATCGACTGCAAATATGCCGGCTATGTGCAGCGCCAAGTGGAAGAGGTGGAGCGCAACCTGCGCTGGGAGGCGATGGAGATTCCGGCAGACCTCGACTATGGTCGGATTGCGGGCCTTTCCACGGAGGTGCGGCAGCGATTGCAGCGGCAAAAGCCGGGCACGGTGGGGGAGGCAAGTCGGATCCCTGGCATCACGCCGGCGGCGGTCTCGCTTCTGCTGATTCACGTGAAACGTCACCACTGGGCCGCAGCGAGCTGAATGCCGGTGTTGGCTTCGAGCGATGGCGAGGGACTGCGCCGAGTCCTGGATCAAGGGTTGCAGGCAATGCAGTTGGACGCACAGCTCGACGAGCAAGCACGCCTGCGCCTGCTCCAATACCTGGCGGAATTATTGCGCTGGAACAAGGTGCATAACCTGAGCGCCATTCACGACGCCGAGGTCGCCCTGCATCGGCACCTACTCGATAGTTTGGCATTGCTGCCTTATCTGCCACCGGTGCGTCCGGTCTATGATATTGGCAGTGGTGCTGGCTTGCCCGGTATCCCAATGGCGATTGTCCGCCCGCAACAGCCCTTTGTATTGGTTGAGCCGGCGGGCAAGCGCGTCGCCTTCTTGCGTCATGTTTTGCTGCTATTGGGTTTGGAGAACGTGGACGTACTTCCAACCCGCGCTGAGACCTTATCTTGCGTGCCGGAAATGGTCTTGGTCAGTCGTGCCACTGCCGAGCTGGCAGATTTTTTGTCGCTGCTGCAGGGCTGCCTCCGTCCGGGGGTCAGCCTGCTTCTGGCAAAGGGACCCGCTTGGTCCGCGGAAATGGAACGGTTGGCGCCGATTTGGGCCGAGCGCTTCCGTGTGCACCCGCTCAGGATTCCGCATCAACCCCCACGCTTTGTGCTTTGCGCGGATATCGAGAATGAGGATGGCCAAATTACTGGTCGCGCTACGTCGCAATCGGTATCCTTGGAGCGCAGAGGCACGGAGAGCTAGACGATGCGGGTTGTGGCCATAGCCAACCAGAAAGGTGGCGTCGGAAAGACGACCACGGCAGTGAATCTGGCTGCCGCCCTCGCTGCTTTGGGCAAGCGCGTGCTCGTGGTCGACCTCGATCCCCAGGGTAATGCGACTACGGGTCTGGGCGGCGAAAAAGGGCGTTGGCCCAACGTCTATCATTTGTTGCTCGAAGAAGCGGATCTCGCGGCGGTAGCGCAAAGCTGGGGAGCGCTCTCTCTGGTGGCAGCCAGTGCAGATCTGGCAGCGCTGGAGTTGGAGTTGGCTGGGAAGGAGGGGCGCGAATTTCGCTTGCGGCGCACTCTGCAGCAAACCCAGGACTGGGATTACGTATTCATCGACTGTCCCCCTTCCCTGGGTCTGCTGACCCTCAATGCCCTGGTGGCGGCAGATCGTGTGTTGATTCCCATGCAATGTGAATATTTTGCCCTGGAGGGCCTCACCCAACTTCTCGACACCTTGCGGCGAGTACGGGCGCAATTGCACCCAGGGCTGGAGGTAGATGGTCTGCTGCGCACCATGTTCGATGCGCGTAATCGTCTCACCACCGAGGTCAGTCGGGAGTTGGAGCAGCATTTTCCCGAGCGCTTGTACCGTGTTATCGTCCCGCGCAATGTGCGTTTGGCCGAGGCGCCGAGTTTTGGGCGTGCCGCCATCGACTACGATCCGCAGTGTGCAGGCGCTGAGGCCTATCGTCTCCTTGCGCAAGAATTTCTCCAACGTGAGCAACGCCCGTGAGTAAGAAACCCGCCGCCTTGGGACGGGGCTTGGATGCCCTGTTTGCGGGTAACCGCGAAACCAGTACCCTGCGTCACCTACCTGTGGACCTGTTGCATCCCGGAGTGCATCAGGCGCGCAAGCACTTCGATGATGTGGCCTTGAGCGAGTTGGCCGACTCGATTCGGGCGGAGGGCGTGCTGCAGCCGATCCTGGTCCGTGCCGAGCCAGGCGGGCGTTATGAAATTCTCGCTGGCGAACGACGCTGGCGGGCGGCACAACGCGCTGGCCTGCGCGAGATCCCCGCACTGATCCGTGAGGCATCGGAGCAACAGGCCCTGGTGATTGGCGTCATCGAAAATATCCAGCGCCAGGATCTCGACCCCCTGGAAGAAGCGGCTGCCTTGCAGCGCTTGGTGGAAGAGTTTCGCCTCAGCCATGAGGCTTTGGCGCAGGCCCTGGGGCGTTCGCGTGCCGCCATTAGTAATCAACTGCGTCTGCTCCGTCTTGATGCCACGCTGGCGCCGCATTTGGCTTCCGGTGCCCTGAGTGCGGGTCATGCCCGCGCCTTGTTGTCCTTGTCGCCTGCCGCACAGCGCCGCGCCGCTGCCGAGATCGTCGCCGGAGCGCTGAATGTGCGCCAGACAGAGCGCTTGGTCCAGCGCTTGCAAGCGGAGGCGGATAAAAGCGCGAAGTCCATCCGGGCAGACCCCAACCTGGATGCATTGCGCCAGCAGATAGAGTCCGTTCTGGGCCTGTCGGTGCGATTGACGGCGCGCGGCGAGGGCGGGGAGTTGCGTTTGCGCTGGCGCAATACGGCGGAGGCCGAGGCGCTATGGCAACGTCTGGGCCTCGGGGACGATGCGGCGTCGTGCTCTTGACCTCGCCCGAGTGCCTGTTTAGACTCGCTGCCAATTTGCGGTGAGGCCGGTGCAAGAACGACCACCATCTACGGCCTCCTGGGCGATTTCGGCCTATGTAGGCCGCGTCGCCGCGTGGGTACTGGTTCTGGCCCTCCTCATTGCTGCCCTCTGCGCGTGGCGTTGGAGTGTCACGGAGGCTTGGGCCGTACTCTACGCCGCCTTATTGAGCGTCATCAACATGCTCATTTTGGGAAGCCGTCTTTTGGCGCTCCCCGTTGCACCTGCAGCCGCTGGCAAGCGGCTCGGTGGGGCGGTGCTGCAGCGTTGGGTCTTCACCATTGTGGCATTGTTGCTGGCGGTAGCCTGGCTCAAGCTGCCGGTTCCCGGCTTGGTGATCGGGTTTTTGCTCGCCCATTTCGTATACTTAGGCTTCATGTTGCGGGAACGCAGCAGGAAAAGGAGATGACACGTGGCATCTGGCGACATCGCCCACCACCTGACCAACTGGACGGTTGGCCAGGGCTTCTGGACCTTTGACCTCGATACCATCCTTGTGGGCTGGATCATGGCCGCCATTCTGGTGATTACCGCCATGGTCGTTGGGAGCCGCCTGCGGGCTGGTGCACCGGCGGGTATGCAGTCCTGGCTCGAAGGGACGGTAGAATTCATTGATAAGCTGGTTACCGATAGCTTCCCCGTGCGTGATCCCCTGATTGCGCCCGTTGCCTTGACCGTATTCCTCTGGATCCTGCTGATGAACAGTATGGATGTCATTCCGGCTTATCTGCCAGGCGTCGTGACGGGTTGGTTCGGGATAGAGCATTTTCGGATCACGCCCACGGTGAACCTCAACACTACTTTCGCCGTGGCGATCACAGTCTTTGCCTTGACCATCTTTACCAGTTTGCGTGTAAAGGGTTTTGCCTACTTCAAGACGTATCTCACCCATCCTTTCGGTAAGTACTTGGTGCCCGTGAACATCATCATGACGGCGATTGAGGAGATCACCAAGCCCCTCAGTCTTGCCCTGCGACTTTTCGGCAACATGTTTGCCGGCGAGTTGGTGTTCCTCCTCCTAGCCCTCTTGCCCTGGTGGGGGACGCTGGTCTTGGGTGAGGTCTGGTCCCTTTTTGAATCTCTGATCATCATGCTGCAGGCCTTCATCTTTACCGTCTTGACGGTGGTGTACCTGGGCATGGCCAATATGCAAGACCACTAAATTTTCTTTGTCTTAACTTCGAGGAGTCTACACATGGACGCACATACCATTATCGTTGCAGCGACTGCCATCGCCGTGGGCATCATCTTTGGCGCCGCGGGCCTCGGTTCGGCCATCGGTTGGGGTTTGATCACCTCCAAGACGATTGAAGGTATTACCCGGCAGCCGGAAATGCGCCCCCAGCTCTTGGTGAATACCTTTATCTTTGCTGGCTTGATGGAGTCCTTCCCCTTCATCATTTTGGCTTTCGGTTTCTGGTTCCTCTTCGCCAATCCCTTCGTCGGCTAATGCCGCTGGCCGCTTGAGTTGGCCCGCGTGCGAGAGAGGACATCATGAATCCAGTAAGTATCAATGGGACGCTGATCATCCAGCTGATCACTTTTGTGATCCTGGTGATCTTGCTCTACAAGTATCTTTACGGTCCGTTGCGCCGGGTGATGGAAGACCGGTCGACCAAGATCGCCGATGGTTTGGCGGCCGCCGAGCGCGGTCAGCAAGAACTTGATCTGGCGCAGAAGCGCGCCGCTGAGATCCTGCGCGAGGCGAAGGAGAAGGCGGGAGAAATCATTGCCATGGCCGAGCGCCGCGGCATTGAAATGCGCGAAGAAGCACAGGTGAAGGCGCGCGAGGAGGCAGATCGCATCATCGCTGCGGCGCGGGCCGAGATCGACGTGGAAGAGAATCGGGCGCGTGAGCAGCTGCGTGGTGAAGTGGTGCGTTTGGTCATTGACGGATCGCAGCAAATCCTGCACCGGGAAATCAACGCCGACAACCATCGCGATATTGTTGATCGTCTGGTTGCTCAGCTCTGACGGAGGCGGCGATGTCCGATTTCAACACCTTGGCGCGCCCCTATGCCGAAGCCCTGTTCGAGATGGCGGCGGTGGGGGCTGCCACCAACGCTTGGGATGATGCCTTGCAGGCGCTTGCCTCTTGGGTGCAGGACAAGGATGCGCGTGCATTCCTGTCTGATCCGGAGCGCGCCGATGCAGACAAGGTTGCCTTCCTCGCGGGAATCCCGGTCAGTGTAGACGCAGAGGGCTGGCGCCGATTCGTACAGCTTCTGATCGACAACGAACGCTGGCCTCTCGCGACCGAGATCGCCGACCTGTTTCGCGCTGCCCTGCGACGCGCCAAGGGCGAACTCGACGTGCTGGTCATCAGCGCCTACGCCCTGGATGCTGGGCAAAAGGCGGCCGTAACCAGCGCGATGGAGCGTCGCCACCCTGGGATGCAGGTAACGCTGCGGGAATCCCTGGATCCAGATCTGCTGGGTGGAGTGGTGATCCGAGCGGGTGACGAGTCCATTGATGCTTCCGTGCGCGGTCAGCTGGAACAGCTGGCGCAAAATCTTCGCAATTGAATTGAGGGAATGGCATGCAACAACTGAATCCTTCGGAAATCAGTGACCTGATCCGCGCGCGGATAGCGGGTTTCGAGGGGCGGGTAGAAACCCGCTCGCAGGGAACGATCACCAGCCTGAGCGACGGTATCCTCCGTATCCATGGCCTGGAAGACGTGATGTATGGAGAAATGCTGGAATTGCCGGGGGGCAAGTACGGCTTGGCGTTGAACTTGGAGCGCGATAACGTCGGCGCGGTGGTCCTGGGCGAGTTCTCTGGCCTGGAAGAGGGCGACGTTGTCAAATGCACTGGCAAGGTGATGCAGGTTCCCATCGGCAAAAGTCTGCTGGGTCGGGTGGTGAATTCCCTCGGTCAGGCACTTGATGGTAAGGGCCCAATCGAAGCAGAAGCCTACGACGTGCTCGAGAAGATTGCCCCTGGGGTGATTGATCGCCAGAGTGTCGACGAGCCGATGCAGACTGGTGTCAAGGCCATTGATGCGATGGTTCCCATTGGTCGCGGTCAGCGGGAATTGATCATTGGCGATCGCCAGACGGGCAAGACCGCAGTGGCCGTTGACGCCATCCTGAACCAGAAGGGCCAAAACGTCTACTGCATCTATGTTGCCGTCGGCCAGAAGGCGTCGACCGTCGCGAGTGTGGTCCGCAAGCTCGAAGAATATGGGGCGATGGAATACACCACCGTGGTCTCGGCCAACGCATCGGATTCTGCCGCTATGCAGTATCTTGCGCCGTATGCCGGTTGCACGATGGGAGAGTATTTCCGGGATCGCGGCATGGACGCACTGATCATCTATGATGATCTCAGCAAGCAGGCCTGGGCGTATCGGCAAATCTCCCTGTTGTTGCGTCGTCCTCCAGGTCGCGAGGCCTATCCTGGCGATGTGTTCTACCTGCACTCCCGTTTGTTGGAGCGGGCCGCGCGGGTCAACGCGGACTTTGTCGCGAGCAAGACCAATGGGGCGGTACAGGGCAAGACCGGCTCACTGACGGCGCTGCCGATCATCGAGACGCAGGCGGGCGACGTGTCCGCCTTCGTGCCGACCAATGTGATCTCCATTACCGATGGCCAGATCTACCTGGAGTCTGATCTCTTCAATTCTGGTATTCGACCGGCCATCAACGCCGGCCTGTCGGTGTCGCGCGTAGGTGGTGCGGCGCAGACGAAGGTGATCAAGAAGCTGGGTGGTGGCATTCGTCTTGACCTTGCGCAGTACCGCGAGCTGGCAGCCTTTGCGCAGTTTGCCTCTGACCTCGACGAGATCACCCGTAAGCAGATCGAACGCGGCAAGCGCGTTACCGAGTTGCTTAAGCAGGATCAATATTCACCGATGTCTGTGGCCGAACAGGCGATATCTCTCTTTGCCGCGAGCAGTGGGGCATTGGACGATGTCGAGGTTGCCAAGGTGCGTCCCTTTGAGAAGGCCCTGCTCGCCTACATGCACTCCAACCATCAGGCGACAGTTGATGCCTTGGAAGAGAAAAAGGCATTGACGGATGAGATCAAGGCAGAGCTTGAGGCAGCACTGAAGCAGTTCAAGTCCACCGCAAGTTACTGAGGACCGGAAATGGCAAAGGCGAAGGAAATCAACGCCAAGATCAAGAGCGTGAAAAACACGCGCAAGATCACCAAGGCCATGGAAATGGTCGCGGCCAGCAAGATGCGTCGAGCTCAGGAGCGGATGGCGGCCTCGCGTCCCTACGCGGACAAGATCCGTGAGGTACTTGCGCACGTAGCACAGGCGTATCCAGAGTACGAGCATGCGTTCTTGCAGGAGCGCCCCATCAAACGGGTGGGTTTCTTGCTGGTCAGTTCCGACCGGGGACTCTGCGGCGCGCTGAATGTCAACGTGCTGCGAATTGTTGTGCAGCAGATGCATGAATTGCAGCAACAGGGTGTAGAGGTGCAGGTGGCGGCGATCGGGAACAAGGGGGTGGGCTTCCTGCGGCGGCATGGTGCCCATCTGAGCGCCGAACTGACGGGCCTGGGTGATCGCCCCAACTTGCCGGATATGGTCGGTCCCATTCGCGTCATGACCGAAGCCTATCGCAATGGCGAGATCGACGCCCTCTATCTGATTTCGTCGCGTTTCATCAATACCATGTTGCAGCGGGCCACGCTGGAACAGGTGTTGCCGGTGAAGAAGCCCGAGGAAAAGACCGTCATCGCCGGCGAGCGTTGGGATTATATCTACGAGCCCGAAGCGCGTCCGGTCCTGGACCATCTGCTTCAGCGCTACGTGGAATCCATCATCTATCAGGCGGTGATCGAGCATTTGGCCTGCGAGCAGAGCGCGCGTATGGTAGCCATGAAGAATGCCTCGGATAACGCCAAGCGACTGGTGGGCGAGTTGCAACTGGCCTACAACAAGGCGCGTCAGGCCGCGATCACGCAAGAAATTGCGGAGATCAGTGCGGGCGCCGCGGCAGTGTAAATTTTTGGATTATTGAGGAAGCAGAGCATGAGCGAAGCACAAACGGCAGAGCAGATGGTCGGCCAGATCGTTCAGATCATCGGCCCAGTCATCGACGTGGCCTTTCCCCGCGGGCAGGTGCCCGAGATCATGGAGGCGATCGTTGTCGAAGATCGCAATCTCACCATCGAAGTGCAGACCCAGCTGGGCGACGGCGTGGCGCGTGGCATCGCCATGGGCTCTAGCGAAGGCTTGAAGCGCGGACTGTCCGTGCGCCGCACGGGTGCGCCTATCAGCGTCCCGGTGGGCCACGAAACCCTGGGTCGGATCATGGATGTCCTCGGCGATCCCGTTGATGGCAAAGGTCCGGTGCAGAGCCAAGAGCGCAAGGCGATCCACCGTCCCGCCCCGGCATTCGATGAACTGGCGGCCAGTACCGAAGTGCTGGAAACGGGCGTCAAGGTCATTGATCTCGTCTGCCCCTTCGCCAAAGGCGGCAAGGTGGGTCTGTTCGGTGGCGCCGGCGTGGGCAAGACTGTCTTGATGATGGAATTGATCCGCAACATCGCCATCGAGCACACGGGTTACTCGGTCTTTGCCGGTGTCGGCGAGCGGACTCGTGAGGGCAACGACTTCTATCACGAAATGACCGACTCCAACGTGATCGACAAGGTCGCTCTGGTCTATGGTCAGATGAATGAGCCGCCCGGCAACCGTTTGCGCGTCGGTCTTACGGGATTGACCATGGCGGAGCACTTCCGCGATGAAGGCCGCGACATCCTGATGTTTATCGATAACATCTTCCGCTACACCTTGGCCGGTACGGAAGTGTCGGCTCTGCTCGGGCGCATGCCCTCGGCAGTGGGTTATCAGCCGACTCTGGCAGAGGAAATGGGTAAGCTGCAGGAGCGGATCACCTCGACCAAGGTTGGCTCGATCACTTCCGTCCAGGCGGTGTATGTGCCTGCCGACGATCTCACCGATCCGTCGCCAGCAACCACCTTTGCCCACTTGGACGCCACCGTCGTGCTGTCGCGTCAGATCGCGGAACTGGGGATTTACCCCGCCCTCGACCCCCTGGACTCCTTCAGCCGCCAGCTCGACCCGCAGATTGTCGGCCAGGAGCATTATGACGTGGCGCGTTCTTGCCAAAAGACCTTGCAGCGCTACAAGGAGTTGCAGGACATCATCGCCATTCTCGGCATGGATGAGCTCTCTGCCGAAGATAAAGTCTTGGTAGGCCGGGCACGCAAGATCCAGCGCTTCCTGTCGCAGCCCTTCTTTGTTGCCGAGGTCTTTACGGGTAGCCCGGGTACCTATGTCTCACTCAAAGAGACGATTCGCGGCTTCAAGGCCATTGTCAGCGGTGAGTATGATCACCTGCCAGAGCAGGCCTTCTACATGGTCGGCACCATTGACGAAGCCCTGACCAAGGCACAGAAGCTGCAGCAAGGCTGAGCACCATGGCCATGACGATAGATGTCCGTGTAGTCAGCGCCGAGGGCAGTATCTTTGAGGGTACGGCAGAGATGGTGGTGGCACCGGGGCAAATGGGTGAGCTCGGCATACTGCCGCGCCATGCCCCCTTGCTGACCGGTTTGCGACCAGGCGAACTCCGGATCAAACACGGTACGGAGACCGAGTATCTCTTCGTGAATGGTGGGATTCTTGAGATTCAACCCGACGTGGTAACGGTCCTGGCAGATTCTGCCGAGCGGGCGGCGGATATCGACGAAGCCAAGGCCAAGGCGGCGAAGGAAGCCGCCGAGGCGCGCCTTGCCAACCAGGCAGATGAATTGGATTATGCGGCGGCCCAAGCCGAACTCTTGGAGCAAATGGCTCGCCTCAAGACCCTGCAACGCCTGCGTGAGCAAGGGATTTTGCGCTAGGATCTCGGTCCTGCATTCCATCATCTGCGGCTCCAGCGCGTCGGCGTGCTGGGGCCTTTTTCTATGGAGATCCGCATGACTATCGATGTCGTCATTTTGGCTGCCGGGAAAGGTACTCGGATGCGCTCGCCGCTGCCCAAAGTCTTGCAGCCCCTCGCCGGACGACCATTGCTGGCGCACGTGCTGGCGAGCGCCAGACAACTACCCGAGCGACGCCAAATCCACATCGTCGTGGGGTATGCTGCAACAGCAGTACGTTCAGCCTTTGCCCAAGACGGGGATCTCCTCTGGCACGAACAAGAGGAGCAACGGGGTACTGGTGATGCTGTGCGTCAAGCGTTGCCTGGATTGCAGCATGCGGAGCGAGTCCTGGTCCTCTATGGGGATGTCCCATTGCTACGGGCGGATACCCTGCAGCAATTCATTCACAGCACGCCGGCGAATGCTCTGGGGCTATGCACCGGGCTCTTGCCGGACCCTTGCGGCTACGGTCGCATTTTGCGGGGGGCACAGGCGGAAGTGCTCGGCATTCGCGAGGAGCGCGATTGTAGCAGTGCGGAACGCGCCGTGGCGGAAGTCAATCTGGGAATACTGTTGCTGCCTGCGGCGCCCTTGCGCTCCTGGCTTGAGCGCCTACAACCCAGTAACGCGCAAGGCGAATACTATTTGACCGATGTCGTCGCCCTCGCCCGGGCGGAAGGGGTGCCGGTCCACGGTCATCGCCTTCCCGACCCGGAGGAGGCCCTGGGGGTGAATGACCCGGCGCAGCTTGCGGCCGCAGAACGCTATTATCAACGCCAGCAAGTGCAGGAACTGATGCGCGCCGGCCTGCGTTGCGCGGACCCCGAACGTCTGGATCTACGCGGAACCTTGCAGTTTGGTGCAGATTGCTGGATCGAGCCCAATGTCATTATCGAGGGCAAGGTGTGCCTGGGGGATCGGGTGCGCATTGGTGCCGGGGCAATCCTGCGCGACTGCGAAATTGCGGCAGACGTCGAAATTCTGCCGTACTCCTTGCTTGAGGAGGCGTCGATTGGGGCCGCTGCACGTATCGGTCCTTTCGCCCGTATCCGGCCCGGATCGCTGATTGGTGCGCATGCCCATGTAGGAAATTTTGTCGAAACCAAAAAGACTATTTTGGGGGAGGGCAGCAAGGCCAATCATTTGAGTTATCTGGGCGACGCCGAGATTGGTCGGGGGGTAAATATCGGCGCCGGGGTGATCACCTGTAACTATGACGGAGTACACAAGCACCGTACCTTGATTGGTGATCAGGTTTTCGTGGGGTCCGATACGCAGTTGGTTGCACCGGTCGCGATTGGCTCTGGCGCAACGATCGGCGCGGGCAGCACCATCACGCGGGATGTTCCAGCGGGAGGCTTGACGCTGAGCCGTAGTCCGCAAAAATCGATCCCGCACTGGCAGGGGCCGAAAAAAACCTGTACACCGTCGTAAACGAACAGAGGGTGGGCGTATCATGTGCGGAATTGTTGGTGGTATCACGACAGCAGACATTGTCCCGGTCATTCTGGAGGGGCTGCGGCGGCTGGAATATCGCGGCTATGACTCGGCGGGACTGGCCTTTTTGGATGCTGCGGGCAAACTGCAGCGCCGTCGGAGTGTCGGTCGGGTGGCAGAGCTGGCGGCCGTGCACGGTCAGGAAGGGTTCCGCAGCCAGGTGGGAATTGGCCACACGCGCTGGGCTACGCACGGTGGCATCGCGGAGCAGAATGCGCATCCATTGATCTCGCACGACGAGATTGCCGTGGTTCACAATGGCATTATCGAAAATTATCAGAATCTGCGCGGTCGTCTGCAGGCCTTGGGTTATGCCTTCCAGTCCGAGACGGATACCGAAGTCATTGTCCATCTGATCCACTGGTATCGGCAGCAACTGCCGACCTTGCTCAGCGCAGTACAAGCGGCTAGCCGCGAGCTTCAGGGCGCCTATGCCTTTGCGGTTCTGAGCGTCCAGGATCCCAAGGAGCTGATCCTCCACCGCAAGGGATGCCCCTTGTTGCTGGGTCTGGGGGAAAACGGACGGTACTTCGCCTCGGATGTCGCGGCACTGCTTCCGGTGACGCGCCGCGTGGTCTACCTGGAAGATGGGGATTTTGCCCGACTACAGCAGGACCAGGTTGTGCTGCAAGATGTTGATGCTGTCCCGCTGCAGCGTGAGGAGCATTGGAGTCAGCTCAGTTCAGCGGCCATCGATCTTGGCCCGTACCGTCATTTCATGCAAAAGGAGATCTACGAACAGCCGCGCGCTGTTGCCGATACCCTGGAGGGCGCCTTGGGGATGGAGTTCTCGATCGAAGAGCTCTGGGGTGCGGGAGCGACAGAGCGCATCCGGCAAATCGACAAGGTCTTGTTTCTGGCGTCGGGCACCAGTCACTACGCGAGCTTGGTAGGTAGGCAGTGGCTCGAATCCATCGCGGGCGTTCCCGCGCAGGCGGAGCTGGGCCATGAGTATCGCTACCGCGAAAGCATTGCGGATCCGCGCCAGCTCATCGTGACGCTCTCTCAGTCTGGCGAAACCCTCGATACCTACGAGGCGCTGCGCCATGCCCAGGCGCGCGGGCATGTCCAGACCCTATCCATCTGTAATGTCGCCGAAAGTGCCATTCCCCGCGCTTCTGCGCTCCGTTTTCTGACCCGCGCCGGGCCAGAGATTGGTGTCGCCTCGACCAAGGCCTTTACCACCCAACTGGTGGCGCTGTATCTGCTGGCCCTGAGTCTGGGGGTTTTGCGCGGGCGAGTGGACGCGAATGCGCTGCAGCAACACCGCGAGGCCTTGCGCCAACTGCCGGGGAGCATCCAGCAAGCCTTGAATCTCGAGCCACAGATTCAACTGTGGGCCAGTCAGTTTGCCGACAAGGAGCATGCGCTATTTCTCGGGCGCGGCCTGCATTATCCCATTGCCCTGGAAGGTGCCTTGAAGCTCAAGGAGATTTCCTACATCCACGCCGAGGCTTATCCCGCCGGGGAGCTGAAGCATGGCCCCCTGGCCCTGGTCGATCGGCAGATGCCGGTGGTGGTCATCGCCCCTAATGATCAGCTGTTGGAGAAATTGGCGGCGAACATGCAGGAGGTGTACGCGCGCGGTGGTCAACTTTACGTCTTTACCGACCTCGACAGTCACTACGAGCCAGGCGACGGGGTGCATGTCATTCGCCTGCCGCGGCATGTCGGCCTGCTTTCGCCAGTCCTCCACGCCATTCCCGTGCAACTACTGGCCTACCACGCCGCGCTCGTCAAAGGCACCGACGTCGATCGCCCGCGCAATTTGGCCAAAGCGGTGACCGTGGAATAGCTGGTGGTTGTACTGTCATTGGTGTTCGCAGGCAATAAAGTTTGCTCCCGACTTGGGCAAGACCGGCCGGTGCTTAGTGCATATATTGAGGATGAGCATTTGGCCATCCCCAATTGCCTGATAGTTCCGGGGGCTGTTTCTTAGACGAAAGGTTCTTCAGAATCATACTGTCATCATTTATTATCCGAACCAGTTTCACGCTTGTATTGTTCGTATGCTGTATTTGGTCTGCTCAAACAGTCGTCCCGATCTCCTTGATTGGGAGTTTGCAGGCATTGATTGCGTTGGTAGGACTGTCCAGTCGTATAGAGTTGCTGTGACGTACACCCGCAACAGAGACTGAGAACGCCTGAAATTACGACAAATCCGAAGAATCTCTTTGCCAAAATGACCTCCATTAAAAAACTTTTCCCAAAAATTCGAATCCAGATGAACATTGGCAGTCTTCGCAGTAACAATTTCCAGAAAAAATGGGCACATTATCCGCTGAATAAGTTGCTTTCCCAAAAATCCACTTCCCGGGATGTTTTGCATTCATAAGAGATTCCTGATGACTATTGCCGCATAGCGTCCCGCATTGCCGAATAACACGTTCGGTCCGAGGTATCAGAGTCCTACTACCCTTTTGATTGTAATGCTACCGACTATCATTGTGAATGGGTGTGTTTGCCCCAAGCCATCACTTGCAGTCGCAGGGGCGGGCGAATCTGGTCATAATGCTAGGAAGGAGACGACAACCTTGAGCTCACCTAAATCGACTAAGTCTGGAGTAAACTATCTGCAAGTTGGAGAATGTAAAAGCGGGCGGTTAGGATACGTCCCCGGGCACACTTCCTTACCTGCGTGACGCCCTAACTTTTATGAGGAGAACAACAATGGTGAAAACCCTATGCAATGGCTTGGCCGCCGTCACCTTTATGGTGGCTCCCGCGGCTTGGGCGCAGACCGCAAATACCCAGCCGCAGGTAGAATTACAGCTTACGCAGAACTATTCTGTTGCCAATAGTGAGCTTGTCGCCGAGCTGAGTGCGACCGCCGTCAAGAGTCGGGCAGACCAAGCAGCAAGCGCGGTGAATGCCGATCTACGCTGGGCCGAGGGGCAATTGGCTGCTTTTACGGATATTCACTGGCAATTAGTGGGCTACAGTAGTGGTCAGCAGGGGGACAAGGACTGGCAGATGCAGGGAAATCTATCCTTGCGTGCCGACCCGAAAGTTCTCTTGCCAGTATTGGCGACGCTCCAATCGCGGCTGCAGTTGCGCTCCTTGCACTCTCAAGCCTCTAGTGCTGCCATTGCGGCGGCGCAGCGGCAGGCCCAGGCGCAGATGTTGCACCGCTTTGTGCAGGAGGCGCAAGCGGCATGTCAAAATCTCGGTCTCTCTTGGGGAGGTATCAAGGATGGTCGTTTGCGTAGCAGCGTCCCCTTACACCCTCTTGGGGTGGCACCCGTTTTTCTCGCGGCAGAACGGGCCGTGCCAGCCCCAATCGCGGAAGGACACAGCGAAAGTCACGCGCAAATGGATTTATCGGGTACGGCATTTTGTAAAAATTAGGCTAGTATATCCTACTGAAAAATTGCCAAGGTTTGCCGGGGAACGAAATGACGACCAGGAACGCAGACTGGCTGTCGCAATATCGACAGGGCGGTAAACTTCCGTCGCCGAAAGGCGTGTACCTGGAAGCATTGCGCCTGTTGGAGCAGGAGGAAGTGGACAGTCGTGAATTGGTCCGGGTGCTGCAGTCCGATCCTGCGACCAACGCGCGCTTGTTGCAGCTCGCGAATGTCTCCATTCGTACGCGCTCGCGACCCATCGTGGCGGTTGCCGATGCGATCCTGGTTTTGGGCCAGGCACAAATCAAACGCTTGATTCTGGCTTTGGCCCTTCTGCAATCGACCACGCCCCGCGTTGCCGGCTTTGATTATCCCCACTTTTGGACACGCGCGCTGCTGGCTGCGCTCGCGACCCAAGCCCTGGCCGAGCACCTTGGGCAGGTAAATGCAGATGAAATTTTTGTCGTCGCATTGCTGGCAAAAGTGGGTGAGCTGGCCTTGGTGAGCCTCTTCACGGAGAGCTATGTCGAGTTGGCCGCACCGCTTGAGGGATGCAACGACATTGAAGTGCGATTGCAGGCGGAACGTCAGCAGTATGGGATCGATCAGGATGAACTGTCTTCCTTGCTGGTAGAAGAATGGGGATTGCCGGTCGTCTTCGTCGAGGCGGTCTTCCATCAATCGCATCCGCAGGCGCTGAGCACATTTCCTGATGCCAGCCGGCCTCTGTACCTGGCGCGCCTGCTGCGCCTAGGCCAGGGCATGGCGGGAATGTGCCTGCTGGATAACCCCGAGCGAGTAGAGGACGTGCAGCGGCTGGTGGTAGAGTCCCAGGCTCTGGGCGTGGATGACCTGCTGCTGCAAGAGCAGTTATCGCGCCTCATGGTGAATTGGGAGCATTGGCAGGATCTGCTGCAGGAGGCCGCTCCGCTGCTCTCTGAACCCTTGGACTGGAAGTCGCTGGCGGTGGAGCGAGAGGTATCGTCTGACGATGTTTCCAAACTGTCTGTGCTTTGCCTGGGCGAACAGGCAGATCTGCCGCCAGAGTGCCTCAATTTGCTGTCGTTTCTTGAGATGCCAGCGGTATCGGTGCCCAATGGATTGGATCTGCTCCTTGTTGCCTATCACCCCCAGCATGCGGAACAGATCAAGGATCTTCTGGCCGGGTTGGATGCGGTGTTTGGGCCTTACCTGCTTCTTTATGGCGAAGCACTGGACGCCCAGAGTGAAGCGTTGTTGTTTCGGCTTGGGGTCGATGCCTATGAGTGCACACCATTGCGATGCGAGGCCCTTCAGAAACACCTGCAGCGCGCCTACCGCCGCCGCGAGGCACGGCAAAAATATGCGCAGCGCCAGCAACGGATGCGTCGTTTTACGGGTTCCCTGGCAGAGATCAATCGGGATCTGCGTCAGGCGGCGCTGACGGATCCGCTGACCAGCCTGCGCAACCGTCGCTATGCCGACGAACGCTTACGGCAGGAATGGACCCTCGCCCAGCGGCAGGAGAAAAATCTGGCGCTGATGCTCCTGGATCTGGATAACTTCAAAAGTATCAATGATTCCCTGGGGCACGCTGGCGGCGATGAGGTCTTGCGCAGGGTTGCCAGCGTATTGCGCGATTTCGCCCGGCATCAGGATGTTCCCTGCCGCATTGGTGGAGACGAGTTTTCGATCCTTTGTCCAGAAACCGATTTGCAGGGGGTGGAGGTGTTAGCGCAGCGAATCTGTGCCCGTCTGGCTGCAGCAGAGACTTGGACTGGCTTGGAACACGTGATCTCGGTAAGTATTGGGGTGGCGAGCCGCGATGCGCAGATGCAGTCCAGTGACGACTTGCTGCAGGCCGCCGACCACGCCCTGTTTGAGGCCAAGAGACAAGGGCGAAACCAAGTGGTTTGCTTTTCCCGCCCCTGAACTTGGTCACCCGTCGCGCGGCTGAAAGTGGCTCTCGGCCGCCAATTTTTCCCACAGGGCCCGTTCTGTTTCGCTGATCTGTTTCGGCGTAACGACCTGCAGGACCGCATAGAGGTCCCCTGCTGCCCCGCCCTTTGGGCCGGGCAGGCCTTTTCCACCCAAACGTAGTTTCTGGCCGCTGCTGCTCCCCGCCGGAATCTTCACGCGTAATTGACCATCGAGGGTGGGCACCGCAACGGAGGCACCCAGCACCGCCTCCCAGGGGCTGATAGGGAGCTCGTGGAAGAGATTCTTGCCCTCGGCATGAAAATCCGGATGGGGCGCATAGCGAATACGTAGATAGAGATCGCCATTGGGCCCGCCACCAGCACCCGGCTGACCCTGCCCCGCAATGCGCAGCCGCTGCCCCTCGGTGATGCCGGCCGGGATCTTGATGCTCAGTTGGCGGCGTTCGCGATGCACCCGTCCATCAGCGCCACGCACTGGAACTTCCAAAGAAATCTCCCGCTTGGCACCCCGGAAAACATCTTCCAGAGGGACCTGGATTTCCGCCTCGCTGTCTTCGCCGCGCATCCGAAATGCCGCACCGCCATGCGGGCTTCGTCGCCCACGCTGGGCAAAGAGCTCCTCAAAAAAATCACTGAAGCCGCCGATATCCGGCCCGCCGCCGGCCGCGCCGGCAAAGCCTCCGGCGAAATTTTCCCAGCCTGGGGGTGGCCGAAAGTCCTGCCCAGCGCGCCAATTGCTGCCAAGTTGGTCATAGGCACGCCGCTTTTCCGGGTCTTTGAGCACCTCGTAGGCCTCCTGAACCTCCTTGAAATGCTCCTCGGCGTTGGCCTCTTTGCTCACGTCGGGATGGTACTTGCGTGCCATTTTTCGATAGGCGGATTTGATCGCGTCGGCATCGGCGTCGCGCGCCACCCCCAGGATCTGGTAGTAGTCTTTGTATTCCAAGGGAACCCCCCGTATCATGCCCTCTGGCATCTGATGAACCTGATGCGACAGTGGGGGCGCAGCAGCGTTTTTTCAAGTCACCAGCGGGATGAGGCAAGCATGGAGCTAAACGAGCGGCAACGGGAAGCGGTATTGCTAGCGCCCGGGCCGGCGCTGGTCCTGGCGGGTGCCGGCTCCGGCAAGACGCGGGTGCTTACCAGCCGTATTGCCTATCTGCTCGAAGAAGGCCTCCACCCGGCACAGATCCTTGCGGTTACCTTTACCAACAAAGCCGCACGCGCCATGCGCGAGCGCTTGGCCGTCATGCTCGACATGGATCTGCGGGGACTGTGGATGGGAACCTTCCACGGCATTGCGCACCGTCTGTTGCGTATGCACCACGAAGCGCTCGGTTTGCCGGCGCAGTTTGCCGTGCTCGACGCCGATGATAGCCAGCGCTTGGTGCGCCGTGCCGTGCGCGAATTGCAACTGGACGAAAAGCAATGGCCATCACGACAGATTGCCGCGCGTATCAGCCGCTGGAAGGATGGCGGACTCGGGCCGCAGGAGCTGGCCGGAGAGCGTTCGGTGCCGGCTGCGCTGCTGGAGATTTACCAACGCTACGAGCTGCTGCGCGAGCGGGCTGGTGCCCTCGATTTTGCTGATCTGCTCCTGTATGCCCTGCGTCTTTGGGAGGATCGTGATCTGCTTGCCCAGTATCAGGAACGTTTTCAGCAGGTTCTGGTTGATGAGTTTCAGGACACCAATGCGGTGCAGTATCAGTGGTTGCGGCGTTTGGCCGCAGAGCACAAAAACCTGTTTGTGGTCGGTGATGATGATCAGTCCATCTACGCCTGGCGCGGTGCGGAAGTGGAAAATCTCTTTCGCTTTCAGCAGGATTTTCCTGGGGCACGCTTGATTCGTCTGGAGCAGAATTACCGCTCTACGGCGCCCATCCTGGCCGCCGCCAATGCGATCATCGCGCAGAATAGCGATCGACTGGGGAAGACCTTATGGACCGCACGCGAAGAAGGGAATCCGCTGCAACTCTATCGCGCCTTCAACGAAGAGGATGAGGCACGTTTTGTTGTAGGTCGCATCGAGCAATGGGTGGCGGCGGGGGGAAAGCGCGAGGATTGTGCGATCCTTTATCGTTCCAATGCCCAGTCGCGGCCCTTTGAAGAGCATCTTTTGCGTGCCGGAATGCCGTATCGGGTCTATGGTGGCCTGCGTTTCTTCGAGCGGGCCGAGATCAAGGATGTTCTCGCGTATCTGCGTCTGGTTCTGCAGCGCCATGACGATGCCGCCTTCGAACGGGTGGTGAATGTACCTGCGCGCGGCATTGGCGCCGTTACCCTCGAGCGGCTGCGCGGTCTCGCTCGTGAACGCGGAATATCCTTGTGGCAGGCTGCGGGCGAGCTGAGGCAGGGTAAGCTCAACGACTTTCTCACCTTGATTGACCAGTTGGCGGCGGTCTGTGCCGACAAGGCCCTGGATGAGCAGGTACTGCGGGTTCTGGAACGGGTGCCCCTGCGCGACTGGCACGCACGCGACGGCGACCGTGGCGAAGGACGCCTGGAGAATCTGGAGGAGTTGATCAATGCCGCCCGTAGTTTTGCCCTGCAGGACAGTTCCGATGGATTGCGGGCACTCAGCCCGGTCCCCGGTGATCTACTCAGTGAGTTTCTCACCCACGCGGCATTGGAGGCAGGGGAAGGAGGCGCAGAGGCCTGGGAGGACGCGGTCCAGTTGATGAGTCTGCATAGTGCCAAGGGCTTGGAGTTTGCCTTGGTGTTTCTGGTTGGGATGGAGGAGGGCCTCTTTCCCCATCAGCGCAGCCTTGAGGATCCCGCCGGCCTCGCCGAGGAGCGCCGACTTTGCTATGTGGGCATGACCCGCGCCATGCAACAGCTCGTCCTCTGCCACGCCGAGAGCCGCCGTTTGCATGGTAGTGAGCGTCTGACCTTGGCCTCTCGCTTCCTGCGTGATCTCCCGCCTGAGGAAGTCGAGGAACTCCGTCCCCGCGCCCGGATTTCTCGACCGCTGGCCGCGGCCATACCCGCGGTTGCCAGCCGTAGTGACTGTCCCTATCCCCTGGGTGGGCGGATCCGCCATCCGGTATTTGGCGAAGGTACCGTCCTGGATTACGAGGGCGGCGGGCGTCAGGGGCGAGTGCAAATTCAGTTCAGCACCGGCACCAAATGGTTGGCACTTGGCATTGTGAGTCTGGAAAAACTATCCTGAGAGGAAGTAAGGAGGGGCGCAGATGAGCACGGACACGAACAGCAAGGCATCCTGGATGGCGGTGGTCATTGTCATTTTGTCGTTGATCGTGTTGGTCGGATTTTTCTTTCTCTGGCTGCATCCTACGGGTCCGGGGGTTCAGCCCGCAGCAAAATCGGCGAGTTCTGCGTTACAGTCCGTCACGCCAACGGGGAGCGCCGTGTCGGTGCCGAATTTCGTCGTAGCACCGGGGATTTCCCAAACCGGGACGCTGGAGGGCGCCATTCAGGGCCGCTGTGGCAACATTGCCTGGCAAAAGCTGGATCCCTTGGAACTGCGCGAGTTGCGCAAACTCTGTCCGCAGCAGGCGGCCGCTGCCTCAAGCCTGGCGCAGGGGCAGGGAAAGACGCACGAGTAACCCACCATCGCTGGCATTACTGAAGGCGATGGAGCCGCCCAGGCGCTGCAGTATGCGTTGCACGATCGCAATGCCCAGGCCGGTGCCCCCACCGCGACCGGCCAACGCAAATGGCCTGCCCAGGAGGGCCAGTTTTTCTGTCGCGATCCCCTCACCATGATCGCGGACCTCGATGGTCACCCGGTCCTTCTCCTGCACGACGCGCAGTTCGATCGGTGCCTTACCGTGGCGACGGGCATTCTCCACCAGGTTTTGCAGAACGCGACGCAGTGCCACCGGGGTAACGGATAGGTAGAGCGTCTCCGGCGCGGATCCCTGCGCCGGTTCATGCCAGGTGACATCGGCCCCCTGCTGCTCCGCGAACTGGCGGAGAAAGGCCAACAAATCGATTTCTTCCGCCAGCTCCTCGCGGCCACTGCGGGCATAGTCGAGGAACTGGTGCAGCGTTTCGTCCATTTCCCAGAGATTGTCGACCAGATCTTGTTGGATCTCTGCCGCTTCCGCAGGCAGAAATTCGGCCAGCATCCGCATGCGCGTGAGCGGGGTGCGCAGGTCGTGCGACACACCAAGCAATACCATTTCTCGTTCTTCTGTCAGCTCGTAGCGCTCCCGCAGGGCGGTGTTCAGCTCCCCCGCCAAATGCTTGATGTCTTCGGGTCCCTCAACCGGCAAGACGACTGGCCCCTCGCGGCCCCGATTGGCATTCAGGCTCTGCACCAGGCGCCGCAAGGGACCGGTAATCTGATGCACGATCAGATAGGCCCCGAGCAGGGAGAGCAGGAGGATGGCACTCAGTTTGAACCACTGCGGTGAAGGCCCCGGTGGAGGCTTGGGGATGGGCATGGCCACCACCACATGGCTGTGCGGGTCGGGATCAATCCATAACAAATGCTGCTGATCATCTACCCGCGCCTGAGCGTGTGGCCAGCCCATGTCGTGCAATAGCCGCTGCGCATTGCGCATGATGGGTTGCCGTGGCGCATGGCCGGTCATCTCGTCGACCGGGTAGAACGCAATGCCGATCCGCGCCAGGCGTGGCGCCAGCCATTCAGCCTCGCCGACGTCGAGGGCGCTGCTCAGGGTAAGAATCTGTGCCCAGCTTTGCGCGAGATGGCGCGCCTGGGGATTTCCCAGGTAGATAGTAAAGTACCAATAGACCACGAACTGGCTCATCAGCAACAAGGCGCCGATGAGCAGGAAGATCCGCCCGAAGAGGGTATCGGACCAGAGTTTTCGTAAATTCACTGGCGTGGTTCCGGACTCCCGGCGTCGGGAACGAAGACGTAGCCGCGCCCCCAGACCGTTTGCAGGTAGCGCGGTTTGCTCGAGTCATCCTCGATCAGGCGGCGCAGGCGCGAAACGAAGACGTCGATTCCGCGCGGGCCAGGGATGTCCTCACTGTGCCCGTGGATCATGCCCAGGAGCTTGTCCCGCGACAGGGTTTGCCAGGGATGCTCGGCGAGGGCCCGCAGCAGCGCGAACTCGGTTTCGGTGATGTCGATTTCCTGGTCGCCGCGGTACAGGCGGCGATAGTCGAGGGCGAGATGGAAGGGGCCGAAGTCGATGGCGCCTGGGCTGGGCTCAACGGTGCCGCTGTCCTGACTGCGCCGGAGGACGGCGCCAATGCGCGCCAGCAGTTCTTCGGGCTCGAAGGGTTTGGCGACATAATCATCGGCGCCCATGGACAAGCCCTGCACGCGATCGTCCAGGTCGCCGCGCGCAGTGAGCATGATGATCGGCAGCAAGGATTCCTGTTTGCGCAGACGATCGCAAATCTGGAAGCCGTCCTCCCCCGGCATCATGACATCGAGGAGCAGGAGGTCATAGCGCTCCCGCTCCAGGAGCCGATCCATCTGCGCCGCCGAAGCGGCGCCATGCACGGTATAGCCCCGAGACTCCAGGTAGCGCATCAATATCGCGCGCAACTTGGCGTCATCATCCACCAACAAGATGCGGGCAGTATTACTCACGGTTTGTGCCATCCTCCTCGCTGCGGGCCATTTTCCATCTTCGCATAAATTGCCGTCACTTTCTGCCACTGTTCCGCGTTGAGCAGTTTATGTACGAAGCCGACCTGGGCAATGCCGCGCTGCAACATGGCCTGATGATCGGCAAGGACTGCGTCCTCTAAGGGCTTCAGGGCGCTACCCGTCTCCCCATGCAGCAGGGCACTCTGCAGGGCCTGATTGTGGGCACGCATGCTTTCCATCTGTCCTTTCCATTGTCCCATTTGCTCTTTCCGCCAGGTCTCCAATTGGGTTTCCTGCTGCGGTGTCAACTTCAGTTCCACTGCATGGCGCCAGACGATCGGCATGAGCATGGGAACGGGGGCATTCTTCATCATTGCAGCGCGCGGACCCCAATGCGGATGCATGGGTCCGTGCATCACCGGGGCTGGCATGTCTGCCGCCATGCTGGCCACGGGAGCCAGGGCCAGGGCGGACCAAGTGAGCAGAGAAAGCATTGTTTTCCGCATAACGACATCTCCTTGACAGTACATAACGGCCGAGCGCTATCGCTCGATAGGCAGAATACGGTTGCCCGGCCGATCAATCTAGTGAAAAATTCTTACAAAAATCAACGTAGATCGTCACAGACGTACATAATTTGCCGGGCAAAAAGTTGCTGCGCAGGACGAGAAGATCAAGGACAATAGTGGCGTCCCAGGATATAGCGATGACAAAACGATGCACTGTCGATGGCTCCTCTACGGCCTGTTGCTGGTCAATGGTGTGGCGCAGGCCGGGATCGGCGCCGCCTTCGACGACCCCTTTTTCACCGATAGCGGCCTGCCTGGGCAAGCGGGTCAGTCCTGGAAAGGCGTCCCCGAGCGCCTCCCTGCCTTGCCCTCGTCCCAAGCCTGGCCGGCAGCAATGGCTGCCAAAACCTGGACCCTTCCGGAACTGACGACCTGGGCCTTGGCCCATAATCCGCAAACCGCGGCCTCCTGGGAGGCCCTGCGGGCCCAGGCCGCGGCCCTGGGGGTGGCCGATAGCGCCTGGCTACCCAGCCTGACCTTCAGCACCAGCGCCTCCCGCCGTCAGGCGGTGTCGACGGCGGGTTTCAGTGTGCCGGCGCGCAACAGCGTCATGCCTAGCCTGAGCCTGAGCTACACCCTGTGGGACTTTGGCCTGCGCGCGGCGAAGACCGATGCCGCCCAGGCCCAGGAGTGGGTGGCGGGCTATACCCAGAACCAGACCCTGCAGGCAGTTATCTTTACCGTGACTCAGGCCTATTATCAGCTCCTGGGGAATCAGGCTCTGCTCGTTGCCGATGCCAAGACGGTGGCCGAGAACCAGAAGGCCCTGGAGGCCGCCGAGGTGCTGCATCAGGCGGGGCAAGCCACCATTGGCGCTCTCTACCAGGCGCGCGCCTCCCTGGCCACGGCCCAGTCCACCTACGCCGCACAGGCGCAGACAGTGCGCAGTGGCGAGGGAAGTTTGGCCAGCAGCCTGGGTCTGCCCACCAACAGCGTCATCCACATTGCCCCCTTGACCACCGACAGTGCGCCGCCGAGCCAGGTACAACAGGGCGTGGAAACCCTGATGCACGCAGCAGAAACGGCGAATCCCGCCCTCCAGGAAGCCCGCGCCCAAGTGGCCGTGGCCCAGGCCAACGTCCGCTCGGCCCGCGCCCAGGGGCTGCCCAGCCTGGGGGTGACGGGCTCCTACGGCTATCAGATTCAAGGGGGATTCCAGCCCGGCGATACCTGGAGCGTGGGCTTGAGCCTGACGGTGCCCCTCTTCACCGGCTTCGATAACCACTACCAGGTGCGCGAGGCCGAGGCTACGGCGCGGCAAGAGACAGATACCCTCGCCGCCACCCGCAACAGCACCCTCGTCAGCATCTGGCAGGACTACCATGGCTTTCAAGGGGATCTGGCGGCCTACCCGGGTGCGCGTAGCAGCCTGGCCAATGCCCGTAAGGCCATGGAGGTGGTTATTGCCCAGTACAAGGTGGGGCAGGCGACCATCCAGGATGTGCTGCAAGCAGAGTCTACCCTGGCGCAGTCCCGCTACAGTCTGATCGCCAACCTCGTCAACAGCTACGTGGCCTTGGCGCAATTGAGCCAAGCCGTGGGCATCCCTGTGGGAGCATCGCAACCGTGAAATCCTATCGCTGGGGCCGCATTGCCCTGATCCTGTGTCTGCCTTGGGGACTGGCGGCGTGTCAGAAGGCCGAGCGGAGTGGCCCCCCGCTCCTACGGGTTACCCTCGTCCAGCCCAAGGCCCAGGACATGATCCATTATCAGAGCTTTCTGGGTACCGTGACGCCGTTGCAGACGGTCTCCATCGTGCCCCAGACCTCCGGCCAACTGGCCTCCCTGTCGTTTACCCAGGGTGGCGTGGTGCAGCAGGGACAGACCCTGTTCACCATCAATCCGGCCCAAGCGGCCGCTACTCTGGCCCAGGCGCGGGCGAATCTGGCTGCGGCCCAAGCCACCGCCCGCTATAATCGCACCCTGGTGGCGCAGGACAAACCGCTGGTGGAAAAGGACTTCATTACCCGCCAGAGTTATGAGCAGGCCGTTTCCCAGGCCCAGGCCAGCCAAGCCCAGGTAGCAGCCGACGCCGCGGCGGTGCAGCAGGCCCAGATTACTTTGGGCTATACGCGGATTACCGCGCCCATCAGCGGCCGGATCAGCATGGCCCTGGTCAAGCCCGGCAACCTGGTGGTCGCCAACCAGACCCAGCTGGCCACCATCAACCAGATTAGCCCCATCGGCATCAATTTTCAGATTCCCCAAAGTCTGCTGGGGGCAGCCCGCACCGCGCAGGCGAAGGCATGGAAGCTGTTGATCCAGGATGAGAAAAAAGGCACGACCCTGGATACCGCCACCCTGCACATCATCGACAATAGCGTCAGCAGTACCACGGCCACCGTGAGTGTCCAGGCCGAGGCCCAGAATGCCAGCAGCGGGCTCTGGCCCGGAGAGTTTGTCGAGGTGCAGTTGCCGGTGCAGCAGGTCGCCCAGGCCCTGACCCTGCCCGTAGCGGCGGTACAGCAAGGCAGCAATGGCAACTTTGTCTATCAGGCCCCTAAGGGGGTGGTGGAAGCGACGCCGGTGCAGGTACTCTGGGAAGATGGGCAGACCGCCGTCATCTCGGGCTTGTCGGCCAACGCCCAGGTGATCAATCCGGTACCCGCCCGGGTCTATGCTGGGGTTCACGTCCTGCTTCCCGGCCAAAAGGCGCCAGCGGGATCTGACGTTGGCGGGGGCAATCACCATCGAGGCGGCGCATGAATCTCTCGGCGCTGTTCATCCGCCGACGGGTGATGACCATCATTCTCAGCCTGACTTTGGTCATCTACGGGATCTTCGCCTTTCAGAACCTACCGGTGGCGATGCTGCCCAGTGTCGATTTTCCTACGGTCTTGGTCTCCGCCAGCCTGCCGGGGGCGAGCCCCCAGACCATGGCCAGCAGTGTAGCCACCCCCCTGGAAAAGCAGTTCTCCAGCATCCCCGGCCTGTCGTCCATGAGTTCCACCAGCAGCCTGGGCTCGACCCGTATCATCCTGCAATTCGATCTCAGCCAGAATATCGACGTGGCCACCCAGAACGTGGAGAACGCCGTCACCCAGGCCCAGCACCTCTTGCCCCCGGGGATGCCCAGCCTGCCCTTCGTCAAGCAGATGAATCCGTCGGCGGCGCCCATCGAATTCATCGCCCTCTCGGCGCCGGACATGCCCATCTACAAGCTCAATGCCTACGCCGTCGACAAGGTGGTGCCGGCCATCTCGGGTATCCCGGGCGTGGCCCAGGTGCAGGTCTTTGGCGAGCAGAACTATGCCGTGCGCATCCATGCCAATCCCTTTGCCCTGCAGGCCCATGGCCTCTCCTTGCAGGCCCTGGATCAGGCGGTGAGCAGTCACAACGTCAATCTCCCCCAGGGCACCCTGCTCGGGACGGCGCGCAATTATGCGGTGAACGTGCACGGTCAGCTCCACGATGCCGCAGCCTTTCGCGACATGCCGGTGCCTCAGAGCGGGGGCACGGTGGTGCCCCTGGCGGACGTGGCGCAGGTAGACAATGGTGTCGACAACGATCAGATCGCCAGCTGGCTGGGCCAGCATCGGGCTCTGATCCTGGCGGTGGTGCGTCAGCCCAATGCCGATACGGTGGCGATTTCCGAAGCGATTCAGCAACGCTTGCCGAGCTTTACCGCCGGGCTACCGGGGGGCGCCAAGCTCAAGATCATCTATGACAAGGCCGACTACATCCGGGCTGCGGTGCAGGAAGTGGAGTACACCCTGCTCCTCGCCTCGGTGCTGGTGGCGGGGGTTCTGTGGCTCTTCCTGCGCCGGGGCAGCCCGACCCTGATTGGCGCCCTGGCCATCCCGACCTCCATCCTCGGTACCTTTGGGGTCCTCTCCTATCTAGGCTATACCCTCAACACCCTCACCCTGCTCGCCTTGACCCTCTCCGTCGGTTTTGTGGTGGATGATGCGGTGGTGATGCTGGAGAACATCGCGCGTCACGAGGAGCAGGGGGAGGAGCCCGAACAGGCGGCCTATGCCGGCAGTTCGGAGATTGGGTTTACGGTGATGTCCATGACCCTGTCCCTGGCGGTGGTCTTTCTGCCTTTCTTGGTCATGGGTGGCATTATCGGTCGCCTCTTTCGGGAGTTTGGCGTCACCATTGCCGTGGTCATCCTGCTCTCGGGCCTAGTGTCCTTGACCCTGACCCCCATGCTCTGTGCGCGCTATCTGCGCGTCAAGCACCAGACACCTTCGGGCTTTGAACGCTGGTTTGCCGGGCTGCGTAGTTGGTACGGACGCAGTCTGCGCAAAAGCCTGGAGCATCGGGGTTGGATCTATCTGATCGCGGGTCTGAGTTTTCTCGCCATGATCGGACTCTTCGTGATCCTGCCTAAGGGCTTCATTCCCAGCGAAGACAGCGGCATGGTCATGGGCAACTTGCAGTATCCCCAGGGTATCTCCTTTGCTCAGTTGAAAAGTCTGCAAGAGCGGGTGGCCGCGGCGGTGCAAAAAAATCCCGGCGTCGATGCGGTCATGTCCAGCGCTGGGCAGGGGGCAGGGGCCTTCGGCTCGGCCAATACCGGGCGCCTCATCATCCGGCTCAAGCCCCAGGGGGATCGGGCCAGCGGCGACAAGATCATTGCCCAGCTGCGACAGACGGTGCAACGCTTTCCCGGTGTAGAGGCCAGTTTCCTGCTCCCGCCGGCCATTCAGATGGGGCCTATTTCCTCCCAATCCAACTATCAGTACACCCTGCAAAGTGAGGATCAGGACGCCCTGGACGCCGCGGTACCCAAGCTGGTGGCGGCCTTGCGCAAGGTGCCCGGGCTGCAAGCGGTCAACAGTGACTTGCAGGTAGCCAACCCGCAGATCGATGTGCATGTCTTGCACAATCGTGCCCAGGCTCTGGGAGTTACCCCCCAGAGCATCGAGCAGGCCTTGAACTTTGCCTTTGGCGGTACCCAGGTGGGGACCATCTACGCCTCGACCAACCAATATGAGGTGATCCTCGATCTGGCGCGGCGCTTTCAACAGAACATTGGCGCCCTGGGGGCCATCACCCTGCCCGGCAGCGCGGGCTTGGTGCCCCTATCGGCAGTGGCCAGTTTTGGCTATGGGGTCGGCCCCCTGAGTATCAGCCACTATGACGGTATCCCCAGTGTGACGGTGTCCTTCAACCTGGCCCAAGGAACCTCCATGGGCCAAGCCACCCAGGCCGTGCAGAAGGTGGCTGCCCAGGTCTTGCCCGCTGACGTCCAGGGGAGTTTTGGCGGGTCGGCCCAGGCCTTTCAGCAATCCAACAGCTCCTTGCCGCTCCTCCTCCTGGCCACCATCGCCTTGATCTATGCCATCCTGGCGATTCTGTACGAGGATTTCATTCACCCCCTGACCATTCTCACCGCTCTGCCTCTGGCTGGCTTCGGCGCCCTCCTGGCACTCTGGATCTTTGGTCAGGAACTCGACCTCTTCAGTTTTGTTGGCATCATCATGCTGGTCGGTCTGGTGAAAAAGAACGGGATCATCATGGTGGACTTTGCCATCCATCGCCGTCGCGAGGGGGCCTCGGCCGTCGATGCCATGGTGGATGCCTGCGTGACCCGCTTTCGCCCGATCATGATGACCAACCTGGCGGCCGTACTGGGGATTCTGCCCATTGCCATTGGCATTGGCGCCGGAGCGGAATCCCGGGTGCCCCTGGGGGTGGCGGTGGCCGGCGGTATCGTGGTGTCACAGTTTCTGACCCTGTATGTGACCCCGGCCTTTTACATATTCTTTGAGGGGATGAAGGAGCGTTTCCAGGGCGGTCTTGCGTGGCGCCGGTCTCGCGCCGCGCGCTCGGTGTCAACCCAAAGCAGGAATGTCCCCTTTTGAGCAAGACAGGAATGTCCCCTTGGAGGGAGTTCAGGGGGTGGATGTGTGAGCGGGCTTAGACTGAGGGTATCGTCGCCAGGGATGGTCGGGCGCGGGTTTCCAGTGGCTCCGTTGGGCCTGCTCCTTCACAGCTTGCTCAATACGTAAGTGCAGGCTTTTCTCATCGTCCAAGGGGATGGGGGGCTCACCCTCGGCGAGGATCCGGTAGGTTAGGGGCTGTCCCTGATACAGCAAGGTAATGCTGCTGTCGAAGGCTTGGCAGACGGTTACACTGGCACCGCGTAGGCGGTAGCCACTGCTGTAATTCGTGAGTTGGTATTCGCGGTTCTGGAAGCGAAAACTCAGGTTTTTGGAGAGCTTGCGGGTGTGCTGCAGGCAGAAGATCAGGGACAATTCTTCTGGGTTGTGCAGTACGGGACGATGCGCATCCTGGGGATGTTGCGGGGAGACAGCAAAGCGCCGGTTGTAATCGGCCAGGAACTCCGGCAGGAAGGCGTTGGCAGCCTCCAGATCGGAGATGCCCTGCAGGCGTAGCTCCTTGACCAGGCGATCTTGTAGAGTCTGATTGGCCCGTTCGACCCGCCCCTTTGCTTGCGGGCTGTTGGCGTGGATGGCTTGGATATCCAAGGTCTGCAGGGCGCGAGTGAACTGGGTGGGTACTCCCTCCTGATCGGGGTGATTGACGCGAAAGATGCTGTGCTTGTCGGAGTACAGGGCTACCGGGCGACCATGCGCTTTCAGGTACGCTCGCAGCGTCTCCATATACGCTTGGGTAGTCTCGGCTGGTACGAAATGCAAAGCCATCAGGCGGCTAGTAGCATCGTCTATGAAGACGATGAGGGTACAGCGGGGGCCACGCTCCTCGAACCAGTCGTGGGGCGAGCCGTCGATCTGTACCAGTTCACCGAGATAAGGGCGTCGGGGCCGTCGTTGGTGGATACGGGCCGCCTTGCGCCGCTTCGCCACCCACAGACCTTCGGCCATCATCCACTGGCGCAACGTCTCCGTAGAGAGCTGATAGCCATGTCGTTCTTCCAATTTCTCCCGAGCCAGCGTTGGCCCAAAGTCTGCGTAGTGCGTCTGCACCAACTGGATGGCGGATTCACGGACCGAGTCCAAAATCCGGTTGTTGGGCCGCTTGCCGCGCTGCCGGGACACCAGCCCGGCGGCCCCTTCGGCCCGATACCGTGCGACAAGGCGTTTGACCTGGCGCACGCTCAGACTCAGCCGCTCGGCGACCTCCCGTTGCCGGAGCTGCTTACCCATCAGAGCCTGCAGCAACTCCAGTCGATCCATCTCTCGATAGCTCATCGTGTTGTACTCCTCGCCCATGCCGCCCCCGCAACGCAAAAGGGGACATTCTAGAATTGGACAAAGGGGACATTACTGCTTGGGGCTAACACGCGCCGCGCGCTCGGACGCAAGTTCACAAAAATTATGATATAAAGGCGGCGCTGACGAAAGGATGAGGAACTTTCATGCGCAAATTACAAATACCGCTCGTTTTGACCCTTTTTTCCCTCGCTGCCTGCGCCCAAATGCCGGCACCAGCGCCAAGTTCCAGCGCGGTGGCTGCGGCTCGATCCGTGCAGGCGGAGCGCGCGGCGCAGCTCGCGGAGGAACGCCTTGCTGCCGTTACTGCCCAACGGCGCGCTGCTGAGGGGCGCTTTTGCCAAGACTGGCAGAGATCTCTGGATCTGGTGCGTCGCGATGCCATTGGCTGTGTGCATAGCGCGGCGGATCAGCAGGGCACATGCTGGGGTGCCGTGTCGCGTTGGGCGGGCGCCAAGAGTGACTATTATTCGGCCCTGCAACGTCTTTTTGTCGGCCATCCCTATGCCGCGCCTGCGCAGGCTGCGGGGAATTTCTTTCAGCAGACCCAAGCCTGGGCGCAACTTTGTCGTGGCAGCGTGCAGAATTGTTTGCAAGAAGCCAATCAGTCACCGATGCAGGTGCAAAAGGCAAGGGTTAATCAATTCTGTAGCGCACAAGCACCTTCTTTGCCGTAAGGTGCAGAAAAGCTGACCTCTGGAGTGTTGTGCAGTAGCTTTGCTAGACTGGAGTCGCAGTCGATAACACCTAAAGGGAGGGAATATGAAGCAATTTTTCAAGGACTTCAAAACATTTTTACAACGCGGCAACGTCATCGATCTGGCGGTTGCCTTCGTCGTTGGCAGTGCCTTTTCGGCGATCGTCACATCACTAGTAAAGAACATCGTCATGCCGCCCATTGGGCTGGTGCTGGGAAAGGTGGATTTCAGTAATCTTTTTCTGGTGCTTCATGAGGGTAAGACGCCTGGTCCGTACCTGACCCTTGCGGCAGCCGAGAAAGCGGGGGCCGTGACCTGGAATTACGGTCTGTTCATCATGTCCATCATCAGTTTCCTGATCATTGCCTTCGTAATTTTCCTGCTGGTTCACAGCATCAACCGCCTGTACCCCAAGCCCGCGGTGCCGGTTAGCAGCAAGGACTGTCCTTTTTGTGCCACGTCCATCCCGCTGTCGGCTACCCGCTGCCCCAACTGCACCTCGCAGTTGACGTCCTGAGATCATCACAGCGTAATGCTGCCCCCAGCTTGGATTGCCCTTGCGTTTGTTGTCGGAGTTCTGCTGGGGGCTTTTGTACTTTGGCTCTGGTGGCGTGCAGAGCGCCAGACTTGGCAGTCGCGTCTTGCAGCTGCCGAACAAAATCTCGCGCAACAGCAGGCTTCATGCCGGCAGTTAGAGGGATCACTGCGGCAAGGACGGGAAGAAGCCCAATCCCTAGGGAATGAATTACAGCATACACGCGTGCAATTCGCTGAATTGCAAGAGCGTTTGCGGCAAGAGCGTGAACGTGGCGAGGAACGGCAGCAGGTATTGAGCGAGGCGCAGGAGCGGCTGAGTCAGGCCTTCGCTGCCCTATCGAGCGACGCCCTGCGGCGCAATAATGAGGATTTTCTGCGCTTGGCCCAAGAAAATCTGGCTCGCTTCCAGGAGCAGGCGCGCCAGGATTGGGAGGGTCGGCAAAACAGCTTTGGGCAGCTCGTCACCCCGATCCGTGAGTCCCTCGGCAAAATGAACGAGCGTCTGGATGGTCTGGAGCAGGTGCGCAATAGCGCCTACAGCGCCCTGACAGAGCAGTTGCGGGGGTTGGTGCAGGATCATCTACCTCGCCTGCACGAAGAAACTGCGGCCCTGGTCAAGGCCCTGCGTCAACCGGCCGCCCGTGGTCGCTGGGGGGAGATGCAACTGCGTCGTGTGGTCGAAATGGCGGGGATGCTGGCGCACTGTGATTTTGTGGAACAAGCCTCGCTGCACAGCGACGATGGAGTGCAACGTCCCGATCTCCTCGTACGCTTGCCGGGAGATAAGCAGATTATCGTTGACGCCAAGGCGCCGCTGAATGCCTATTTGCATGCAGTGGAGGCGTCAGATGATGCGGAGCGCCAGCGCTATTTGCTAAAGCATGCGGCGGAACTGCGCACGCACCTGCAGCAGTTGGGCAAGAAATCGTACTGGGAACAGCTGCCTGGCAGTCCGGAGTTCGTTGTCCTGTTCCTGCCGGGAGAGGACTTTTTTAGTGCCGCCTTGCAGAGTGATCCGAGTCTGATTGAGTATGGAATGGAGCAAAAGGTCATTGTCGCCACACCCACCACCTTGATCGCCCTGCTGCGGGCTGCCGCTTATGGCTGGCGCCAGGAGGCGGTGGCCAGTAATGCGCAGGCCATCAGCTCATTGGGGCGTGAGCTGCATGATCGCTTGCTTACCTTGAGCGGGCATTGGTCGAAGCTCGGCAAGCAGCTGCAGAGTGCGGTGCAGTCCTACAATCAGGCGACGGCGTCGCTGGAAACCCGGGTTATGGTTTCGGCGCGGAGATTTCCTGAACTGGGTGCTACCCCTAGTGAGCGCGAGATCCCCGCTTTGGAACCCGTGGATTTGTTGGTGCGCGGATCAGCCGTACGCGAAGGTGACGAAGAGGCTTAGCGCGGATTCTCGACTGGCTTTGCCTGACTGAGGGCCAAGGGCAGACTGAAGATCACCTTCTCCTCCACGCCCGGCAATTCCTGCGGCTTTTGCGCGCCCCAGGATTCCAGCGTGACGATGATCTCCTGGACCAGGCTCTCCGGTGCCGAGGCCCCCGCGCTGATACCGATGCGCGGATTGCCACTGAACCACTCCTTGCGCATTTGCGATGCATCCTCAATCAGGTGCGTCACCGTACCCAGGCGCAGGCCCAGCTCGGCGAGACGGCTGGAATTGGAACTGTTGGGCGCACCGACGACTAGCAGGATTTCTACATCGGGCACGAGCTTCTTCACCGCGTCCTGACGATTCTGCGTGGCATAACAAATGTCGTCCTTCTTCGGCCCTTGAATCGCGGGAAAACGCGCACGCAAGGCCTGAATGACCTCAGCGGTGTCATCCATACTCAAGGTGGTCTGGGTAATGTAGGCAAGGCGCTCTGGATCGCGTGGGCGCAGGCGCGCCACATCCTCGACGTTAGACACCAAATACATCATCCCACTTTCGACTTGGCCCATGGTGCCCTCTACCTCGGGATGGCCGGCGTGTCCGATGAGCACCATTTCCATCCCCTCCCGACTGTACTTCTTGACCTCCATATGGACTTTGGTCACCAAGGGGCAGGTGGCATCGAAAACGCTCAGACCGCGAGCCTCGGCGGCTTGTCGTACCGCCAGGGGAACGCCATGGGCACTGAAGATCACCGTTGCGCCGTCGGGGATCTCGTCCAGTTCTTCGACAAAAATCGCGCCACGATTGCGCAGGTCGTCCACCACATGCCGGTTATGCACCACCTCATGACGAACATAGATCGGCGCGCCAAACAACTCCAGGGCACGTTCGACAATCTGGATGGCACGATTGACACCAGCACAAAAGCCGCGCGGGTTCGCTAACAGGATTTCCATCGGATTGGGCTCCAAGCAATTTTCCTCATGGTCCGGCGCCAATGCCCTGCTGTCAACCAATGTCCCCCCATTGCGCCTGGAGAATGGCTAACGCCGCTATGGGCGCAGTTTCGGCGCGTAGAATTCGCGGTCCACAGCGAAGCAACTGAAAGCCCGCTGCCTGGGCTGCCTCGAGCTCCTCTGCAGCGAGCCCCCCCTCCGGGCCGGTCAGTAACTCCACACTCGCTGCTGCCAATGGCGACAGGGAGCGAAGTCCTTCCCTTGCGGCGGCGTCAAAAACCAAGCGTAGTTCGCTGTGGGCCTGTGGCAAGTATTCGGCCAGGGGTAACGGTTCAGCCAACTGGACGATGCGAGTGGCTTGGCTCTGTTCGGCTGCAGCAACGAGAATTTCCCGCCAGCGCCGTAGTCGTTTCTCATTGCGCGCCTCGGACAAGGGCACCTGACAGAAACGGCTATGCAGGGGTTGCAGCTTCTGAACGCCCAGCTCCGCAGCTTTCTGCAGTAACCAGTCCCAGCGTTCGCCGCGCAATACGGGGGCCGCTAGCGTAATGTGGAGAGGACTTGCGGTATCTCGAAGATAGGCTTCTTGTACTTCGAGGAGGGCGCGCTGACCTTCCGCACTCGCTACCTTGGCGCCTTGTTCCCGGCCGTCGCCGCTGAATAGGGTCAGTTCCTGCCCGCGGCGGGCACGTAGCACCCGTAACAGGTGATGGCTGGCCGCCTCGGGCAGGAGAAACTCCCCGGCCTCGGCCAGGGTTTCGGTGAACAGATGGATACGGGGCATGCGCCTATTGGAGCATGAACGCGACGCCGGGCAAAAGTGCAGCAGAGTGACCGCAGAGCGTGTCTGCTTTATCCTAGCGCCATGATTGCGCAAGACCGCATCGATGATCCTTGGGTTGCAGAGCAGTTGCAAGCTTGCTCGGCGAAAATCCTCTTGCCTGGTTATCAACGGGTTTCGAGTGCGCGCAAGCCAGACGGTAGCATCGTCACCAGCGCTGACCTCGACAGCCAGCAATTTTTGCAAGAGCGCTTGGCACAACGCTACCCCGATATCCCTCTTCTGGGGGAGGAGATGTCTGCCAGCGAACAGCAAACCCTTCTCGCAACGAGGGAGCGGCTTTGGTGTCTGGATCCTTTGGATGGCACGAGCAATTTCGCCGCCGGCGTGCCGGTCTTCGGTATCAGTCTGGCCCTGCTGGATAGCGCTGGAACCCGGCAAGCTTGGATTTATGATCCGATGCGCAAGGACCTGTATACGGCCATTCGTGGTGACGGTGCCTTTCTCAATGGTCAGCGCCTGCACAGGCGCGAAGCACCGGAATTGCGAGCGGCTGTGGGGGTGGTCGATTACAAGCGCTTGACCCACGCACTGGCGCTCCGCCTGGTGACGCAGCAACCCTTCCACAGCCAACGAAATTTCGGGAGCTGCGTGTTGGAATGGAGTTGGCTTGCGGCAGGGCGGTATCATTTTTACTTGCACGGTGCGCAGCAACTTTGGGATCGCGCGGCCGGAAGCCTGATTCTGCAGGAGGCAGGTGGCCAGATGAGCACTTTGGACGGAGCCGCCCTGGATCCCCGCGACCTGCAAAAACATTCTGTCCTCGCCACCCTCGACCCGCAATTGCACGTGGCCTGGCGCGATTATCTCAGCGCTGAGTTTCCAAAGAGCAGCGCTTGATTTATGCTTGAACCCATTTCAATTACCACCTGAAGGAATTTTCCCCCATGGCCACCATCCGTAATCTGGCTCTTAGCCTACTTCCCGTTACCGAATCTGCAGCCCGTGCTGCCAGCAGCTGGATTGGCCGGGGAGAGAAGGAGCTCGGGGATGGTGCGGCGGTGGACGCCATGCGCGCCGCGATTGCACAGGTGCCCATGCGCGGCACAGTGGTAATCGGTGAGGGGGAAAAGGACGAGGCGCCGATGCTCTACAATGGCGAAGCGGTGGGCTCGGGCAGCGGACCGGAAGTGGATATTGCTGTCGACCCCGTAGAGGGCACGACCTTTCTCGCCCAGGGGATGCCAGGATCTATTTGCGTGCTGGCCGCTGCCCCCAAGGGCAGCATGTTCCGTCCAGGACCGGCGTTCTACATGGACAAGCTGGTGGTCCCGGCGCCGGCGCGCGGCAAGATCGATCCCGCGGCGCCCATGAAAGATAAGTTGCAGGCCTTGGCCAAGGCTCTTGGGAAAGACGTCAAGGAGCTGCGCATCTTTCTGCTCAAAAAACCCCGTCACGAGGCCATGATCCGGGAGATCCAGGCAGCTGGCGCAACCGTCCGCCTGCAGACCGACGGCGATGTCAGTGGCGGCATCATGGCAGCGCTGGGTACCAAGGTCGATGCGATGATGGGCATTGGTGGCACGCCGGAGGGCGTGATCACGGCTTGCGCCGCCCGCGCCATGGGTGCCGACATGTTCGGCGCCCTTGCACCGCAGAAGCCGGGTGAGGCGGAAGCGATCGCCGAGGCGGGCCTGCAGGTGGGCCGTTGGCTTGGGCGTGACGAGCTGGTCGCCAGTGACGATGTCCTCTTTGTCGCGACGGGTCTGACCAGCGGCGATATCCTGGACGGCGTCTCCCGATCCCATTTCTTTGTCGAGAGTGAGAGCCTCGTCATTTCTGGTCACGATGGTATTTTGCGCCGGGTGCGCACCCACCAGCGGGCCGACGACTGATTTTTATCTTGGAACCAGCGACCGGCCGTATTCGGGTCGCCCTCTTAAGGAGCTTTGCATGACTGTGAATCGCACGGACCTCGCCAATGCCATTCGTGTCCTGAGTATGGACGCTGTCGAAAAGGCCAATTCTGGCCATCCAGGGATGCCGATGGGCATGGCAGACATCGCGGAAGTGTTGTGGAACGACTTCCTCGTCCACAATCCCGCCAATCCGCATTGGCCAGGGCGCGACCGCTTTCTGCTGTCCAACGGTCATGGGTCGATGTTGCAGTATGCGCTGCTCCATCTGACGGGCTACGACCTTTCTCTTGACGACCTCAAGTCCTTCCGCCAGTGGCACAGCAAGACCCCGGGGCATCCTGAATATCGAGATACCCCCGGCGTCGAAACCACGACCGGCCCGCTCGGGCAAGGGTTGGCGAATGGTGTGGGCATGGCGCTGGCTGAGCGTTTATTGGCCAAGCAATTCAATCGCGCCGGACACGAAATCGTTGATAACTACACCTACGTGTTTCTTGGCGACGGCTGCCTCATGGAAGGCGTTTCCCACGAGGCCTGCTCCTTGGCGGGAGTGTGGGGCCTAAACAAGCTGGTGTGTTTCTACGACGACAATAACATTTCTATCGATGGCCATGTCGACAACTGGTTTGCAGACGATACTCCCGCACGTTTCGAGGCCTATGGTTGGCATGTGATCCGCAACGTGAATGGCCACGATCCCCAGGCCGTGAAGACGGCCATCGTGGAGGCGCGTGCACAGGCCAGCAAGCCGACACTGATCTGTTGCAAGACGGTGATTGGAGAGGGTTCGCCCAACAAGGCAGGAACCCACGATGTACACGGAGCAGCGTTGGGTGCAGACGAGGTTGCGGCCACGCGCAAACACTTGGGCTGGCCGTCCAATGAGGCGTTTTTTGTGCCGCAGGAGATCTACCAAGGCTGGGATGCGCGCGCCAAGGGCAAGGCGGCGGAAGCTGCTTGGCAAGAAAAATTTGCTGCTTACAAGTCCGCTTTCCCGAGCGATGCGGCGGAGTTTGAGCGCCGCTTGCGTGGCGTTCCAAGTCCCGCCTTTGATGCGGCTATCGCCAAAGTCATTGCGGATTTCCGCACCGAGTCACCCAAGATCGCTACCCGTGTCGCCTCAGGGAAGACGATCCAAGGGATTGCGGCTGCGCTGCCAGAGTTCATTGGCGGATCGGCGGATCTGAGCCCCTCCAACAACACCCGCTGGAAAGAAGCCGAAGATATTGGCAAGGCCAAGGTCGATGGCAATTACATCCATTATGGGGTGCGCGAGTTTGGCATGTCGGCGATCATGAATGGCGTCACCCTCTACGGCGGTTTCCTGCCCTTCGGTGGCACCTTCCTGATTTTCTCCGATTACAGCCGGAATGCCATTCGCATGTCGGCCCTCATGGGCCTGCGCGTGGTCTATGTCATGACCCACGATTCCATTGGCTTGGGCGAAGATGGCCCCACCCATCAACCGATCGAACAGGTGAATAGTCTGCGCTTGATTCCCAACCTGCACGTCTGGCGTCCGGCCGATGCGGTCGAGACCGCCATCGCCTGGGAGTCGGCGGTGAAGCAGGAGAAATCACCCAGCCTGCTGGCCCTGAGCCGGCAAAATCTGCCGTCGTTACCGCACAGTGATGCCACCGTGGCTGGTATCCGCCGTGGTGGTTATGTGGTGAAAGATGCGCAAGGTCCGGCCCAGGGTATCCTCTTGGCCACGGGTTCCGAAGTGGAGCTCGCCCTTGCCGCCCAGGCCAAGCTTGCGGAGCAGGGGGTGCAGGTTCGGGTGGTATCCCTGCCCTGTCTGGAACTCTTTGATGCCCAGGATGCAGAATACCGGGAGAGCGTCTTGCCCCAGAAGGTTGCCAAGCGTTTGGCCATTGAGGCCGGTACTACCGGCCTCTGGTACAAATATGTGGGCCTGCAGGGGGGCGTGCTTGGCGTCGATCATTTTGGTGCCTCGGCTCCGGCGGCTGTGCTCTTTGAGAAATTCGGGTTCACGGCAGATAACGTGGTGGCACGTTTCCAGGCCCTGTAAAGCTTTCTATTCAAAAGATCTGAGGAGTATGTCATGACCATTCGCGTGGGTATCAACGGCTTTGGCCGCATTGGACGCATGGCCTTTCGCGCCATTGCCAAAGAGACTGAATTTCAGGGTCTGGAGGTTGTTGCCATCAACGACTTGCTCGAACCTGCCTACCTCGCCTACATGCTGCAGTATGACTCAGTGCACGGCCGTTTCCCCGGCACGGTGCAGGTGGAGGGCAACAGTCTGGTGGTCAACGGCAAGACCATTCGCCTCACGGCGGAGAAGGACCCGGCCAATCTCCGCTGGGGTGATGTCGGCGTGGATATCGTGATCGAGTCCACCGGCTTTTTCCTGACCACCGAGACCTGCCAAAAACACGTCGACGCGGGCGCCAAGAAGGTGGTGCAGTCCGCCCCCTCGAAGGACGACACGCCGATGTTCGTCTATGGCGTCAATCACGCCAAATATGCCGGCGAGCAAATCGTCTCGGCGGCATCCTGCACCACCAACTGCCTGGCGCCGGTGGCGAAGGTCTTGCATGATAGTTTTGGGATCAAGCGCGGCTTGATGAGCACGGTGCATGCGGCAACTGCGACGCAAAAGACCGTGGACGGCCCCTCCCACAAGGATTGGCGTGGTGGTCGCGGTATCCTGGAAAATATCATCCCTTCCTCCACTGGCGCTGCCAAGGCGGTGGGCAAGGTGATCCCAGAGTTGAACAAGAAGCTCACCGGAATGTCTTTCCGGGTGCCCACCTCCGACGTCTCGGTGGTAGACCTCACCGCTGAGTTGAACAAGGAAACGAGCTATGAAGAGATTTGCCAGGCGATGAAGGCGGCCAGCGAAGGTTCCCTCAAAGGGGTGCTTGGCTATACCGAGGAGGCCGTGGTTTCGACAGATTTCCGCGGTTTTTCCGCACCATCGGTATTTGATGCCAAGGCCGGCATCCAGCTTGACCCGACCTTCGTCAAGGTGGTGTCCTGGTACGATAATGAATATGGCTATACCTGCAACATGCTGCGCTTCGTCAAGCACGTCGCCAGTCACTGAACGGGGAAAGCGAGATGCAGATCCTGACCTTTGCTGATATCTGCCAGCGGGGGGAGGCGCGCGGCAAGCGCGTCTTCATCCGCGCCGATCTGAATGTTCCTCTCAATGATGCGGGGGAAATCACCGAGGACACCCGGGTACGGGCCTCTGCCCCAGCAGTGCAGATGGCTCTCGATGCCGGTGCGGCGGTGATGATCACCTCCCACCTTGGACGGCCGACGGAGGGAGAGTACCGTCCGCAGGACTCCCTCGCCCCAGTGGCCAAGCGCATGGGCGAGCTGCTGGGCAAACCTGTGCGCTTGCAGCAGAACTGGGTCGATGGAGGCTTTGAACTGCATCCTGGCGAAGTCGTCATGCTGGAAAATTGCCGCCTGAACAAGGGGGAGAAGAAAAACGACGAGACCTTGGCGCGGAAATATGCCAAGCTCTGTGACATTTTTGTGCATGACGCCTTCGGCACCGCGCATCGTGCGGAAGCGAGTACCTACGGCATCGCCCAGTACGCGCCCATCGCCTGTGCGGGCCCACTGTTGGCGGCGGAGATCGACGCCATCAACCGCGCGCTGGCCAATCCCAAACGTCCCTTGATTGCCATTGTTGCCGGTTCCAAGGTGTCGACCAAGCTCACCATTCTGCAGAGTCTGGCGGACAAGGTGGACGGATTGATCGTCGGCGGTGGCATTGCCAATACCTTCCTGCTCGCTTGTGGTATGCCCATTGGCAAGAGCCTCGCAGAGGCGGATCTGGTTGATGAGGCGAAGAAGGTGATCGAAAAAATGAAGGCGCGCGGCGCCGAGGTACCGATCCCCGTCGATGTGGTCGTTGCGGACCGCTTTGCCGCCGATGCCAAGGCTACCGTGAAATCGGCGAGCGAAGTGAGTGACGACGACATGATCCTCGACATCGGCCCGAAGACAGCCGCCGAATTGGCGGACAAGTTGCGGGCGGCGGGCACCATTGTCTGGAATGGCCCGGTCGGAGTCTTCGAGTTCGATGCCTTTGCCCACGGTACCAAGGCCATCGCCGAAGCGATCGCCAGTAGTGCTGGGTTCTCCATCGCTGGCGGCGGCGACACTCTCGCGGCCATTGCCAAGTATGGCATTGCCGATCGGGTCGGCTACATCTCCACTGGGGGTGGCGCCTTCCTCGAGGTTCTGGAGGGGAAGACATTGCCCGCGTTTGAAATTCTTGCGGCCCGAGCCCGGGGGTAGATCCATGATTCGCCGCACCAAGATCGTTGCGACCTTAGGGCCCGCCAGTAGCTCTGCCGAGATTATCGATCGGCTCATTGAGGCGGGCTTGGATGTGGTGCGTCTCAATTTTTCCCACGGCACGGCAGAGCAGCACCTGCGCGCGGCGGAGCTGGTGCGCGAGCGTGCGCGAGCCCATAGCCGGGCGATCGGGATCTTGGCCGATCTGCAAGGGCCGAAGATCCGCATCGGCAAGTTTGCCGAAGGAAAGATCCAGCTGCGTGAAGGCGACCCTTTCATCCTCGATATCCACTGTGAGCTGGGTGATCAGACCCGGGTTGGGGTTACCTACCCGCAACTGGTGAAGGATGTAGAGCGCGGTGCCACCCTGCTACTCAACGATGGGATGATCGTGCTCTGGGTCGACCAGGTACAGGGGAACGAGATTCATACCCGCGTGGTGCAGGGGGGGGAACTCTCCAACAACAAGGGGATCAACCGTGCTGGTGGGGGGCTCACCGCCCCGGCCCTGACTGATAAGGATCGCCAGGACATCATTACTGCGGCGCAACTGGAGGCCGATTACCTAGCCGTATCGTTCCCGCGTAGTGGTGCCGACATGGACGAGGCGCGGCGACTCTTTCGCGAGGCCGGTGGGCACGGCGCTCTGGTAGCGAAGATCGAGCGTGCAGAAGCCGTGGAAGCGATCGAGGAAATCTTGCAGGCCTCCGAGGCGGTAATGGTGGCGCGCGGGGACCTGGGGGTGGAGATTGGCGATGCCGCCGTGCCCCCAGTACAGAAACGCATCATCGCCATGGCGCATCGTTATCACCGCATCACCATCACAGCAACACAGATGATGGAATCGATGATTCATCAGCCTATCCCGACGCGTGCCGAGGTCTCCGACGTCGCCAACGCGGTGCTGGATGGTACGGATGCCGTCATGCTCTCTGCCGAGACTGCCTCCGGTCAATATCCCGTCGAAGCCGTGGCGGCCATGGCCCGTACCTGTCTGGAAGTCGAACGGCAGATGCCTTGTGATGTCGATGAGCCGATTTTTGATCGGGCGCTGGAGCGCGTGGACGAGACGATTGCCGCTGCCGCGATCCTCGCGACACAGCGCGCCCCCATTGCGGCTATTGCGGCCTTCACCGAGAGTGGTTCGACCGCCCTCTGGCTTTCCCGCGCTGACTCCCGGGTGCCGATCTACGCCCTCACCCCTCAGGTCTACACGCGACGCAAGGTGACCTTGTATCGTGGTGTTCATCCCGTAAACTTTCCGCAGAGCCGACATGACGACCCGTTGCAGGTCATGCGTGCGGCAGAAGACGAGTTGCGACGCCGGGGCGTGGTCCGGGACGGCGACTTGATTTTGATCACCATCGGCGAGCCCATTGGTGCGCCGGGGGGAACCAACACCCTGAAACTGGTGCGCGTGGGCGCCGCCGGTCAGGTGTAAAGAGACATTTTTTCCTGTCAACGAGGTAAACAGCTATGGCAATGGTATCCATGCGGCAATTGCTCGATCACGCCGCCGAGCACGGGTATGGCATTCCCGCCTTCAACGTCAACAATCTGGAGCAGGTGCGCGCGATCATGGAGGCGGCTGCCGCCGTTGACGCGCCGGTGATTCTGCAGGCCTCTGCGGGCGCAAGGAAATATGCCGGTGAGCCCTTTCTGCGCCACCTCATCCTCGCTGCTGTTGAGGAGTACCCAGACATTCCCGTTGTCCTGCACCAAGACCATGGCGCGAGCCCCGCAGTCTGTATCCAGGCCATCCGCTCTGGTTTCACCAGCGTGATGATGGATGGATCCCTGCTGGAAGACGCCAAGACTCCGGCTAGCTACGACTACAACGTCGCCGTTACCGCCAAGGTGGTGGAAATGGCACACGCCGTTGGCGTAACCGTCGAGGGTGAGTTGGGCTGTCTGGGCTCGCTGGAAACCGGCATGGCTGGCGAGGAGGATGGCGTGGGTGCGGAAGGCTGCCTGAGCCACGACCAGCTCCTGACCGACCCCGAGGAGGCCGCCCAGTTTGTCAAGTCGACCAAGCTTGATGCCCTGGCCATTGCCATTGGCACCAGTCATGGTGCGTACAAGTTCACCCAGCCGCCAACCGGCAAGATTCTGCGCATCGACCGCGTCAAGGAAATCCACGAGCGGATCCCCGATACCCATCTGGTCATGCACGGTTCCAGCTCGGTGCCGCAGGACTGGCTGAAGATCATCCACGAGTTTGGCGGCGACATCGGTGAAACCTATGGTGTGCCGGTGGAAGAAATTCAGGAAGGCATCAAGTACGGGGTGCGCAAGGTCAATATCGATACCGATCTGCGTCTTGCCGCAACCGGTGCCGTCCGGCAGAGCCTGTACAAGAACCCGAAGAACTTCGATCCACGGAAGTTCCTGACCGCATCCCTTGATGCCATGCGCGATATCTGCAAGGCGCGCTACGAGGCCTTTGGTTCCGCAGGGCAGGCCAGCAAGATCAAGGCCATTCCGATGGATACCATGGTCAAGAAGTACAAGGCAGGCGACCTCGACCCGCGGGTGAAGGGCGTTTGAGTTCGGTGTCCGCTAGCACGGACGGATAATACGTGAATTGGGGCGCCTGCGGGCGCTCCAATCGTCTGTACAGGAGCTTATTCCATGACGCAATACAAGATTTCTCCCTCTATTCTGTCTGCCGACTTTGCTCGTCTGGGTGAAGAAGTGCGTGCTGTCGATGAGGCTGGTGCGGACTACATTCATGTCGACGTGATGGACAATCACTTCGTCCCCAACCTTACCATCGGGCCCCTGGTAGCTGCTGCGATCAAGCCGCATACCCAGAAACCCCTCGATGTCCATCTGATGATTTCGCCCGTAGATGCCATCATCCCGGAATTTGCCAAGGCGGGAGCGAACATCATCACCGTACACCCCGAGGGCACCATTCACCTCGATCGCACCATTCAGCTCATTCACAGTCTCGGCTGCAAGGCCGGCGTCTCGCTGAACCCGGCAACCCCCCTCGAGGTGCTGGATTATGTCCTGGAAAATATTGATCTAGTGCTGGTGATGAGTGTCAATCCAGGTTTCGGTGGGCAAAGTTTCATTGATTACAGCTTGCGCAAGATCGAGGCCATCCGGAAACGCATCGATGCCACGGGCAAGGCCATCGAACTCGAAGTCGACGGTGGAATCAAGGTCAACAATGTGCGCCAGGTGGCGGACGCGGGTGCGGACGTGTTTGTGGCTGGCAGCGCCATCTACAACACTTCGGACTACCACGCCACCATAGCCGCCTTCCGCGCTGCCTTGGCCGGCTGAATCGGGAGAAGAAGACGGTGCAAGAATCTCGCTTTTCCGCCCGTATGGTGCTCATCGATCTTGATGGTACGCTGATCGACACCGCTCCGGATCTTGCTGGCGCGGCCAATCATGTGCTGCAAAGCATAGGGCGACAGCCAGCGCCCATGCCCGTCATTCGTGGTTTTATCGGTAACGGGGTGCGCGAACTGATGCGCCGTGCTCTCGCTATCGAGGCTGAGCCATCGGAGGCAGAGCTGGATGCCGCGATGCCCATCTTTTCCGCCTACTATGGCGCGCATCTGACCGAGCAGAGCGTGGTCTATCCAGGGGTGAAGACGGCCTTGGAAGAGCTGCGCGCGCAGGGCCGCAAGCTGGTCTGTATCACCAACAAGGCGGGACAGTTTACCGAACCGCTCTTGGAGCGTCTGGGGCTGCGCGACTATTTTGCGCTGGTGCTTTCCGGTGACAGTTTACCGCGCAAAAAACCCGATCCTCTACCCTTGACCCATGCCGCCAAGCACTTCGAGCTGAGCCCGGAAGAAGGGGTTCTAGTGGGCGACTCGATCAATGATACCCAGGCTGCACGGGCCGCCGGAATGCCGGTGGTCTGTGTCAGTTACGGATATCGTGGCGACATGCCCCTCGCCGACTTGGCAGCGGATGCGGTTATCGATACACTGCGCGAACTCTTACCCTTGTTACAGTAAAGAGGATCTCCTACGGGAATGACGCGATAGATGAAGCAGTTCGGGTGGAAAGCGAAAACTTGGCGATGGCGTAGCTGCTGATTGCAGTGCGTTCATGATTGCTATTGCCAATTTTCGAGGTGACCCGTGCTGAGTGCTGAGCGTTTTCAGTCCCTTGCCCGTGAGGGCTACAATCGTATTCCCCTGATTCGCGAGATCCCCGCCGATCTCGATACCCCGCTTTCCGCCTTTTTGAAGGTGGTGGATGGGCCTTATGCCTATCTCTTCGAGTCCGTCCAGGGCGGGGAAAAGTGGGGCCGCTACTCCATCATCGGCCTACCCGCTCGCGAACGGATTGAAATCCGTGGCCAGCGCATCCAGCGTTTTGTCGACGGCGTGCTCCAGGAGGCCTGCGAAACCAGCGATCCCCTCGCCTGGGTGAGCGAATTCCGGCAGCGCTTTCAGGCGGCGCCCGTAGATGGATTGGCGGATCGCTTCAGCGGCGGCTTGGTGGGCTATTTCGGTTACGATATTGTCCGCTATATCGAGCCGCGTTTGGCGCGCACCCCGCCCTTGCCGGATCCTTTGGATCTGCCCGAAATCCAGTTGCTCGTTGCCGATGAGATCCTACTCTTCGACAACCTGCGGGGTACCCTGCGTCTGTTGCTGCAGATCGACCCTCGGCGCCCTGACGCCTATGCGGCGGGGCGCGAGCGCTTGACGGAATTAGAAGAGCGACTGCGGGGCCCCCTGCCCGCGCGGGACAGCGTGGCCCCGCGCGGGGCGGCGGTCCAGGAGGAGGAGTTCCAGGCAAGTTTCAGCCGCGCAAGCTATATGGCGGCGGTGGAAAGAATTCGCGAATACATTGCCGCGGGTGACGTGATGCAGGTGGTGCCCTCGCAGCGCCTGTCGATTCCTTTTGCCGCGCCGCCCCTGGATCTCTATCGGGCCTTGCGCCGCATCAATCCCTCCCCGTATTTGTTCTATGTGGATCTGGGCCGCACCCAGTTGGTGGGCTCCTCGCCGGAGATTCTGGTGCGCGTCGAGGAAGAGGAAGTCACCGTGCGCCCCATTGCCGGGACGCGCCCACGCGGCAAAACGCCGGCGGAGGACTTGGCTCTGGAGGAGGAGTTGCTTGCGGATCCCAAGGAGCGGGCTGAGCACCTCATGCTCATCGATCTGGCGCGCAATGATGTCGGGCGGATCGCTGCCACGGGTAGCGTTTGTCTCACCGACTCCTTTGCTATCGAACGCTACTCCCATGTCATGCATATCGTTTCCCAGGTAACGGGACGCCTGCGCCCTGGGCTTGATGCCATGGATGCCCTGCGCGCGACCTTTCCAGCAGGAACGGTATCGGGTGCGCCCAAGATCCGCGCCATGGAAATCATTCGCGAATTGGAACCCGTTGCCCGGGGGGTCTATGCCGGGGCAGTAGGGTACTGGGGCTGGAATGGCAATATGGATACCTGCATCGCCATTCGTACCGCCGTTGTGCAGGACGGGCAGCTGCACATCCAGGCTGGCGGTGGCATTGTCGCCGATTCCCAGCCAGCGGCAGAATGGGAGGAGACCCTGAACAAGCGTCGCGCCATGTTCCGTGCCGTTGATATGGCCGAAAATGGCCTCGACCCCGAGGGGAGATAAGCCAATGCTGCTGATGATCGACAACTACGACAGCTTTACCTATAACCTGGTGCAATATTTCGGCGAACTGGGTGCCGAGCTGCGGGTAGAGCGCAATGATGCCCTGAATCTTGCCGAGATCGAGGCCTTGGCGCCGGAGCGCATCTGCATCTCGCCCGGGCCGTGTACCCCCAACGAGGCGGGAATCTCCCTCGATGTCATCCGCCACTTTGCCGGTAAGATCCCTATCCTTGGTGTCTGCCTGGGCCACCAGGCCATCGGTCAGGCCTTTGGTGGTCAAGTGGTACGGGCGCGCGAGGTGATGCATGGCAAGACCTCGCCCATTCATCATCGGGGTCAGGGGGTTTTTGCGGGCCTGCCCGATCCGTTCACCGCAACCCGTTATCACTCCTTGATCGTGGCCCGCGCTACCCTGCCCGATTGTCTGGAGGTCACGGCGTGGACGGCCGACGGCGAGATCATGGGCCTGCGTCACCGAGAGCTGGCGGTGGAGGGGGTGCAATTTCATCCCGAATCCATCCTGAGCGAACATGGCAAGGACATTTTGGGCAATTTTCTCCGAGGAGCAGACCGTTGAAAGCCATTCGCGAAATTCTCGAGGGGATTATTGCCGGACAGGACCTTTCGGCGCGCGAGAGCGAGGCGATTTTCTCCGCCGTCATGCGCGGGGAGTGGACCCCAGCGCAATTGGGTGCCCTGCTCATGGGCCTGCGCATGAAGGGGCAGCGGGTGGAGGAACTGGTAGGTGCCACGCGCGCCTTGCGCGCTTTCATGACCCGGGTGGAGGTAGACGTCGATCGACTGGTGGATACCTGTGGCACGGGCGGTGATGCCTGCGGTACTTTCAATATCTCCACCGCGGCGGCCCTGGTGGCGGCAGCAGCGGGCGCGCGGGTGGCGAAGCATGGCAACCGCGCCGTTTCAGGTCGTAGTGGCAGCGCCGATGTTCTGGAAGCGCTGGGTCTGAAACTCGATTTGCGGCCGGAACAAGTGGCGGCCTGTATCGATCGGGTCGGTATCGGTTTTCTTTTTGCCCCGGCGCATCATGGCGCCATGCGCCATGCCGTCGGTCCGCGCAAGGAGCTCGGGATTCGCTCTCTGTTCAACCTGATGGGGCCATTGAGTAACCCTGCGGGGGCACCACATCAGGTACTCGGCGTCTACAGTGAGACTTGGTTGACCCCCCTGGCCGAGGCGGCGCGGGAACTGGGAGGGCGTCATGTCCTGGTGGTCCATGGTCATGATGGCTTGGATGAGATCAGTCTCTCTGGTCCGACCGAGGTGGCTGAGCTGCGCGGGGGCGAGGTCCATCGGTATCGCCTACGACCAGAAGATTTTGGTCTCCAGTCTGCGCCTTTGGCGACCCTGCAGATTGCGGATGTCACCGAGGCGGCCGCAGTCTTCCTGCGGGTTTTGCAGAATGAACCGGGCCCGCGCCGGGATATTGTGCTCCTCAACGCCGGTGCCGCCCTCTTCGCTGCGGATGTGGTTGCTGAACTTGCTGATGGTGTCCTGCTGGCGCGCGAAGTGATGGAAAGCGGTGCTGTCTGGGCCAAGTGGGAATCCTTGTTGCGCTGCGCCCAAGAGGTCTGAGATGGAAGACATCCTGCAAAAGATTCTGGCCGAAAAACGGCGTGAACTGGTGGAACGTCAAAAGCGGCTGGCCTTCAGTGAACTGCAATCGGCGGCACGTTTTGCTGCCCCCGTGCGCGATTTTGCCCAAGCCCTGCAGGAGCGGGTGGCCGTTGGCCAGGCGGCCGTCATCGCGGAAATCAAAAAGGCCTCACCCTCGGCGGGGGTGATTCGCGCCGATTTCAACCCGGTCGAGATCGCCCGCGACTACAGCACCCACGGCGCGGTTTGCCTGTCCGTGCTGACCGATGAGGCCTTTTTTCAGGGCAGTGACAGCTACCTGACGGCGGCACGAGCCGCCTGCTCGCTCCCGGTGTTGCGCAAGGATTTCATTCTCGATCCCTATCAAGTCTGGGAGGCACGCGCCATTGGCGCCGATGCCATCTTGCTGATCGTCGCCGCCCTTAGCGATGCCCAGATGGCTGAACTGGAGGCCTGTGCCCTGGAGCTCGGCATGAGCGTCCTAGTCGAATCCCACGACGCCGCGGAACTAGAGCGCGCCCTGCGCCTGCGCACCCCGCTGATTGGGATCAACAACCGCGATCTGCGCCGTTTTGATACCGATATCCAGCGCAGCATTGAGCTCTTGCCGCAGGTGCCAGCCGAGCGCCTAATGATCAGTGAAAGTGGCATCCGTCGGCCCGCCGATGTGCAGACCCTGCGCACGGCAGGGATCCATGCTTTTTTGGTGGGGGAGGGTTTGATGCGCGCGCCGCGCCCGGGTCTTGCTTTGCAAGAGCTTTTTGCTGCGTGATTGCATATTGCGTTGGGCAGGTGTGTAATCAGTCCATACGCTGCGCTAGGCGATGGAGAATACAATGCAAGCGAAGGTAGAATGGACCGGGCCCGGAGGGATGGCCTTTCTCGCCCACGCTGATAGTGGACATGCCCTCGTGATGGATGCCGCGCCGGATATCGGTGGCCATAATCTGGGTGCACGACCCATGGAGATGATCCTCATGGGGCTGGGGGGGTGTTCCAGCATCGATGTGGTGATGATCCTGCAGAAATCGCGGCAGGATGTTCGCTCCTGTCGGGTAGAGATCCAGGCGGAGCGGGCAGCGGAGGATCCGAAAGTTTTTACCGAAATTCATCTGCAATTTTTTCTGGAAGGCAAAAACCTCGATCCGCGTCGGGTCGCGCATGCCATCCAGCTCTCTGCTGAAAAATATTGCTCGGTGAGCATCATGCTCGGCAAAACGGCGCAAATCACCCACGACTATACCATTACGACGGTGGACTGAATGCTTCTCAGCAAGACCAGCGAATATGCCCTGCAGGCCCTGATCTATCTGGCGACGCAGCCGCCCGGCCAGCTCGTGCTCAGCGGCGAGATCTGGGAATATCTCAAGGATCCCGATGATCCGCGCGTGCCGCCGCGCCAGTACCTGGCAAAAATCCTGCAGGATCTGAGCAAAAGCGGCATCCTCGAATCCCGCAAGGGGCGCGGTGGTGGCTTTGTGCTGGCGCCGGGGGCGGAAGACAAAAATATCCTGGATGTGGTGGAGATCGTTGAGCGGAAACCCTTGGGGCAAGGTTGCGTGCTCGGCCTGAAGAAGTGCGAGGACGCCACCGCTTGCCCGGTACACTACGCTTGGAAGCCCCTCAAGGCCGAAGTGATCGACTTATTGAGTCAGCAGACCATTGGCAGCATGGCGGCCGCAGTGCGGGCCGGCAAATACCGCATTCACCTTCCGGGTGGCAACGTTTTGCGCGTCAAGACCAGCGTCTAGATCCACAGGGCACCCCGAGTCATCACTTTCGAAAGTCCTTGCATGGCCAGCCGCAGTGGTAGTGGCAAGGGTTCTGCGCCCAGCTCCTCGGCCTTTTCGGCATGTCCCACTTCATCGCTCTCCATTTTTTCGAGAATGCGCCGGCTGCGCTCGTCCTCTAGGGGCAGGTCTTGCAGATGCTCTTTGAGATGTTCCTCGACCAGGTTCTCGACCGCGACCACCAAGCCCAGATTGCTGCCTCGCCCACGACGCGCGGCCGCGAAGCCCATGCCCCAAGCAGTGGCATACCAGAAGGGGCCGAGCAGGCTGGGACGGCTATGCAGTTCCTGTAGACGCTCTTCGCACCAGCGTAGATGATCTTCCTCCTCGCTGCGGGCACGCCGCAATGCGGCGCGTAGCTCTGCATCCTTGCTGCCCGCTTCCTGTCCGGTGTAGAGGGCCTGGGCCATGACCTCGCCGGCATGGTTGACACGCATCATGCGGCCAGCGCGGCGTCGCGCCCAGGGGCGCAATAGCGAATCTGGCTCCTCTGCCGCGGGATTGGGACGCCCACTGCCGCGGCTCTGCCCACTCAGGGTGCGCAGGGCATTGTCGACGGAAAGAATTGCGTGATCGAGAAAATCCATGGCTATCTGACCTGAAGCGCCTTTTCAGGGTATGATGGCGCCATGTCTGCGGAGGGTCAAACATGAGTTTTTACCAACGCCATCTCTTCCTCTGTCTCAATCGTCGAGAAAACGGAGAGCAGGCCTGCAACAATGCAGGATTGGCGGAAGAAGTCTTTCATGTGGCCAAAAAACACGCCAAGGCCCTGGGCATCCATGGGGAAGGACAGGTGCGGATCAATCGCGCCGGTTGTCTCGGCCGCTGCAGCGAAGGACCGGTAGCCGTCGTCTATCCCGATGCGGTCTGGTACACCTACATCGATGCCGAAGACGTAAAAGAAATCGTCGAGTCGCACCTGCGTGACGGCAAGCCGGTGGAGCGGCTGCGCATCTGATGCTGCCGATCGACCGCAGTCATCTCTATGATGGTCAGGAGCTGGCCCTCGAATGTGTCGGAGAAGCGGTAGAGATCCCCGGCCCAGAGGGGATGCTGGAAGGCCTGACCGCCTGCCCGGAAAGGGAGACGCGCGGGATCGTCGCGGTGATTCTGCATCCGCACCCACTCTACGGTGGCACCCTCAATAACAAAGTGGTGCACTATCTCAGTCGCACCTGCAATTTGCTCGGCATTCCCTCCCTGCGCTTCAATTTCCGCGGGGTGGGCAAGAGTGCCGGGCACTATGATGCTGGACGGGGTGAGGTGGACGACTGTCTGGCGGTTCTCGACTGGGTAGCGGGGCGGCGCCCCGGTTTTCCCATCTGGCTTGCCGGCTTTTCCTTTGGCGCCTACGTCGCCTATCAGGTGGCGAGCCGAGACCGTCGCGTCGAGCGCTTGCTGACGGTGGCACCGCCGGTGAATCTCTTTGATTTTTCTTCTCCACCCATGCCGAGCTGTCCCTGGACCGTCGTCCAGGGGGAGAAGGACGAACTGGTCCCCGCACAGGAGGTGCGCGCTTGGCTACAGGGCCTGGAGCGGCAACCGGAACGGATCGAACTTCCGGCAGACCATTTTTTTCACGGCAAATTGAATTTGCTGCAAGATGCCCTGCTGGACGCCTATCGGACGCAGTTGGGCGACGAGAATCGCGACGCTCAGCCCTGCCGTGCCTTCTCTCCGGCTTGAACTCGACGAGGTCGTCAAAGGATATCACGGCCAGCCGGTCCTGCGTGGCCTGAGCTTTGCCGTTGGTGTGGGTGAGTGCTATGCCTTGCTTGGTCCCAATGGCGCGGGCAAGAGTACCTCGGTGCGCTGTATCCAGCGCCTGACCCCGATCGATGCCGGCAGCATCCGCCTCGATGGCCGCGCACTGACGGATTGGCCTGCCGCCGGGCATGGGCGCATTGGGGTGGTGCCGCAAAGCGATCAACTCGACCCGGATTTCAGTGTCGAGGAAAATCTCTGGATCTATGGGCGCTATTTTCGTCTGCCAGCGGCAGAGATTCGGCGCCGGAGCAAGGATCTGTTGGCCTTCATGGCCTTGGAGGACTTTGCCCGCCGGCCCATCCAGGCCCTCTCGGGCGGGATGCGCCGACGCCTCTCCGTGGCGCGTGCCCTGATCCACCAGCCGCAGCTGCTCCTGCTGGACGAACCGACCACCGGCCTCGATCCGCAGGCGCGGCATCTGCTCTGGCAGCGTCTGCGGGAATTGCAGCGCACCGGGGTTACCCTGTTGCTGACCACCCATTACCTCGACGAGGCGGAACGCCTGGCCGATCGCGTGGGCATTCTGGAACAGGGCCGAATTTGCGCCGAGGACTCCCCGGCGCAGTTGATCCAAACCCATATCCCCGGGGAGGTTCTGGAGCTGCGCCGGCGGGATGGTGCCCGCCCTGATCCAGAAAACTGGCACCAGGGACGGGTGGCCGCCGCGGAACGTGCGGGTGACACGCTCTTGCTCTACGACCCCGATCTCGATCCCGTGCGGGCGCATTTTGCTGCAGATCCGAATTATCAGTTGCTCCAGCGTCCTGCCACGCTGGAGGATGTCTTTCTTCGCCTCACCGGGCGGGAACTGCGAGAAGCGGAGGGCTGATGGATTGGCTCCTGCCGGGTTGGGGTGCGTTTGCTTTGCTACGCCGCAATCTCTTGGTGTGGCGCAAGCTGCTCTTGCCCAGCCTGTTGGGGAACTTTGTCGATCCGCTGCTCTATCTGCTCGCCCTGGGCTATGGACTTGGCCACTTTGTCGGCCAGATGCAGGGCATGCCCTATATCACTTTCATTGCCTCGGGTATTGTCGCTAGCTCGGCGATGAATACAGCCACCTTTGAGGGGCTCTATTCCGCCTACACACGCATGGCGGTGCAGAATACCTACCTGTCGATCTTGGCGACACCCCTGCAGATCGGCGATATCGTCGCCGGGGAACTCCTCTGGTGCGCGGTCAAGGGGGCCATCAGTGCCTTGGCGATCATTCTGGTGGCAAGCCTGTTCAGCGCCATCGACTGGCGTTGGCAGGTACTCTTGGCCTTGCCGGTCATCCTCTTGACGGGGTTCAGCTTTGGCGCCATCGCCTTGCTCTTTACCGCCCTGTCGCGCAGTTACGATTTTTTTATGTATTACTTTACCCTGGCGGTTACGCCGATGTTCCTCTTCTGTGGCGTCTTTTATCCCCTACATACCCTACCCGCCTTCGCCCAGGAGATTGCCGCCATCTTGCCCCTGACCCATGCCGTGGCCCTGTTGCGGCCACTGCTCACTGGCCAAACGCCGGGGCAGGTGCTGCTGCATGTCCTGGTGCTCTCGGCCTATGCCGTGCTGGGGTACCTCCTCGCCGCCTACTTGCTGCGGCGGCGCTTGCTTTCCTGATGGTTCTGCATCAATTCCCAGAGCCAATCCAAATCTTGTAGTGGAACCGGCGCCTTAGTGTGCAGAAGCGCGGGCATCAGCTGGTCATGCCAAGTGAAGAACGCATTTTCTGGAAGTGGGGGAGCTAGAATGTAGCCCTGGATGTAGCGCCCGCCTAATTGTTGCCACAAGCGCAGTTCTCCTGGTGTTTCGATGCCTTCTGCGAGTAAACGAATATGAGTCAACTGACTGAGAAGGCGTGCCGCGCCAGCGATGCTGAAACTACCGATGTCGGAGCGGAACTGGCGAATGAAGCTTTGGTCGAGCTTCAGTTCGTCGAAGGGCAGGCGGGCCACGGAAAGCAAGGAGGAATAGCCGGTACCAAAGTCATCCATGGAGAGCTGGTATCCAAGCTCGTGACAGCGCTCCATGATGGGACGCGCCGAGCCTCGACCCAGCGCCTGCGCCGTTTCCGTCAGCTCCAATACCAGTCCGCGACCGTCGGGGCAGACTTCCTGTAGGTCATTTAGAAATTCGGGGGCAAGAAAGTGTCGCGCACCAATATTCACCGAGATCGACCAATGTCCTAATCCAAGGTCTAGGGTCTTGTCTCGCAGGCGTTGGGCCTCGCGGAGGGCGTGGCGCCCCAACAGACGAATGAGGCGCGGGTTTTCTTCCACATAGGGCATGAACTTGCCCGGGCTGAGCTTGTGCCGGTCCTGATCGATCCAGCGCGCCAGCAATTCCACGCCGGTGATTTGCCGGCTTTCCAGATCTCCCTTCCCTTGCAGGTAAAAGCGGATTTCGCCATTCTGCAGCGCCGCCGCGAAATGATGATGCACATGCAGGCGCCGTTGTGCCCGCTCACACACTGCACCAGCATAGAGTTGCCAGCCGTTGCGGCCGTTGATCTTGGCTTGCGCCAAGGCCTCGCTGGCATGGTGGAATAGTTTGCCAATCTCATTGTCGTCACTGGGAAAATGTGCCCAACCCAGGGAGCAACCGAGATTGCTGCCGAGCATCTTCCTGCCAGCCGCATTGATCGCGGCAGCGATCTGTGGACTGGCCGTAGCCGGTGCGCCCTTCGTTTCGCAGAGCAAGATGGCGAACTCATCGCCACCAATGCGCCCCAGCAGGGCCTCCTTGGGTAATGTCGATTGGATCTGCGCGCCGATTGCGGCCAGGCATTGATCCGTCTGCTGGTCGCCATAGATGGTATTCATTTCGTTGAAATAATCGAGATCGAGAATCCCGAGCCAGCAGGGTTCGTTGCGTTGCAATTGTTCTTCGGCAAGGGTGAGAAAATGCCTGCGCGTGGCCAGGCCGGTCAGGACATCGAAGTGCAGCAGTTGCTGTTTTTCCGTTTGTCTTTGCTGGGCCTGCAGGTGCAGTTGCAGATCGTGCAGAATCTGATCCCAGCGCTCAATCAACGGACGATGGAAGAGTCGTCTTTGCCAACGGCGAATCTCGAGGCTGAATACCGCTACGGGGTCTTGATCGCTGGATGCCAATACCGGCCAGACAATGACCTCTCGGAGGCCGCGCAGGGCCGGATATTCGCCGCAGACCTGCGCCCAAGCTCCGGAGACATGGGGGCTGTGGCGGTCGGTCCGCGCCCGGCGATGGAAGGCCAGGGTGGGAAAGAGTTGACCCCAGGGCGCGAGGCTTTCATCCAGGCTCAGGGGCAGTTGCTGCAAGCTATCGCGGACTTCCTGGCGCACATCGCAACTGGCCGTAATGCGCAGGGATTTTCGCAGCGGATCGGGTTCGGCAATATAGGCCCCATGCGCCCGCAAGACATGCACGCTGAGTGCAACCAGAGACTGAAACAGTTCTTTCGGTACGGTGTCCCTAATCATCTGGGCGCGCAGTTGTTCCTGCACCCAGCGAAAACGTCGGTCCATGTCATGGCGAATCAGCCAGAGCAGGGATACACCCGCAAGAATGGTTTCTAAGAGCAGCAGGATGCCGGTGCCCAAACGTTGGCGCCAAAGCACCTCTTCGGCATCTGCATCCAGCTGGTGTTGCCAGTAGACCCGCATTTGCAGGGGGGTTCCCTGCACTTTCTGGCTACTGACGAGCCAACCTTGCGGTGCTGGCGCCGCTGGCCCCCAGTAGCCATTTTGCCAAGTTGCCAGCGCTTTTGCTCCGGCATAGAGGGAAAGGAGGATGCCTTGCCGGCTACTCAGGCCGTCGAAACGCAGAATGGCAGAACAGGAATGGCCCATGGCCTTGTCCTGGAGCTGCAGCGGAATATGTAAGTCGCCATCGGCGCGGGCCTTGGGAATCCCGAGGCGGCAACTCAGACTGGGCAGGCCTTTGCCAGGGCGACATCCAGAGAGCGAAAAAGGCTGGGGAGCCTGAAAGCTGGAGCAATGCAGTTGTTGCACATAGGGATGAATTTCGCTGTACGCCGGCAACTGTGCTGGCCAATTCTCCTTGCCCGCAACGACAAAGGGAATCAGGTTGCGGCCATGGATCTGCAGCATGATGCTGAGCAGATAACTCATGCGTTGCAGACTCTCCTGTGCTGCCAGGTTCTGCCGTTGGCTGACTCGCTCCGTCAACTGTCGCTGCCACTGCGTGCTGATGAGCAGAGTCGCGCCGATCAGGAAGAGGAACAGAACGCCCCAGGCCAAGTAACGTAAAACACTCCGTTTGTGCAGCGGATCGACATCAGGGAGCGGATTCTGCTGGTCAGGAGCCATGACTCTGTCCCGAAAGCTGGGCGAGGCGAGACGGAATATTGGCGAGCGGGAGTACTTCATTCACTGCTCCGAGGCGGATCGCTTCCTTAGGCATGCCAAAGACAATGCAGCTTTCTTCATCCTGGGCCAAGGTTCGCGCTCCGGCCTGATGCATGGCGGCGACAGCCTCTTCGCCATAGCGACCCTCGAGTGTTGTTTTCTGGGCGGCAGCGCGATGCGGTAGGAGAAAGCGACACATTCCGCCAATTCGGCGCTGGGGATGCCAAAGGATAATGGCGATACAGGAGCCGAGCAGTGTGCAAAGCACCAGATCGGGACCGCGAAAATGCCAGTCTCCCGGTTGCAGAAAGATTTCCCGCGGGACCGTCATCATTTGCGATAGATTGCTACTTGTACCAGTTCCAGGCCAGGCACCAAGCCCTGTAAACTTTCCGAGTGCCCCACGAGAAAATACCCCCCGGTCGTAGCTTTTGCATAATCTGCTGACAAATCTGCACCTTGGTCTCGAGGTCAAAATAAATCAGTACATTGAGTAACCAGATCCTGTCGAGACTGCCCACATCCGGCAGAGGACTATTTAGAATGATTTGCTGGAATTGTTCTTTCGCTGATGATCTGGGTCAGATTCTTTACCATGTCGCGCATTCCGGCTATCAAGCGACCGGTTTCGTCATTGCTCCGCGCCTAGACCTGCATGCTCCATTTGGATGCCAAGGGATACCTGGCGGGCCAGCAGGCTGCTGGCGGTTGCAAGAAGATTGCTGCTGATGGAGTCCTGCATATTAGGCCCTGGTAATAAGGTCGTCTACGGAGCACTACGGCACGTCCCAGGGAAAACTTGAATTGTCAGAATCTGATGCAGTGCGATGGTCCGGCCAGGCGCTGCAAACTGTCATATTACGGTCACATTGGCGCGCTACGCTGCAAGCGCAAGATGCCTGGAATGCATTTTGGGCGCGAAACATTCCGACAGACCCAGATCAAAAGGCAGAATTGGGAGGAAACGAGAATGCTGGAAAATCAGGTCCATCCCGGCAACGGGAAAAGTATACAAGATTATATCGATGAAGCGCCGGTCTGGCTGGATGGCACGCGCCTGCAGCGTGCGCCGATGACGGCAATGCAGGGGCGCATCTGGACCCTGGCGGTAGCCGGCAAGTTCTTTGAGGGCTGGTCATCTTCATGACCGGTATCGCCCTGCCGCTGATCGTGCAGGACTTGGGCACCTATGGCATTGGCATCTTACCCCAGTCATCCTTGCTTCTGCGCTGAGCGAATTCGTGGTGCCCTCACCGCCAGTTGTATTGACGACTATCAGGTTAGCGAGGGCTGTTATCTGCGGGAGTTACACCTGTACTTTGCAGATGAGCACCTGGGTGCCCTTCTGACGGCCCGCTTGCTGGAAGTTGCGGATACCTAAGACTGGCCGGAGGATCTCCAGCACAGCGTACTGCTGTACCTTGCCCAGCAATAGCTACGGGGCCGCTGGGACGGGTTTACCCAGATCGGATCGTTGCTTTATCCCCCGGTATCTTGGAGATCCCGCAGGCTATCAGCGGCAGAGTCGGCGCTGACACAGCGAGTGCAGCGCCTGGGGGCGGAATTGGAGGCATTGAAAGCCCGGGATGAAGAGGCTTTAGTTCCGCGATCCCGAAACATCCCAAGAGCTTTCTGGTCGCCCTCCAGGGTTAAGGGCGACTTTCGGGGATCGCTTTCAGGCTGGCAATTACCATCTTATCCATTTTCATCCCAACCGAGGACGCCTTAGTCGAGTGCGTGTAAGCCGTCCTTTTAGGGAATATCACGGTAGTGCTGCTTCCCTTGCTGAGTAAGGTAAGGTTCAGAGGGCAAACGGAAGATGCCTTCCAATCACTGTTCAGTAGGGAACTAAACAAAAAAGGGTTGCAGAAGACTATTGCTCTGGCATCAGCATAGCCTCCTTGATTCAAGTTTGGGATATGCAGCACCTTCTGCTTAGCTTCAATTCGTTTGAGGATGTCTAAATTCATGACGACTTTAAAATGTCCTCGAGAAAGAGCATTGACGACTTCCTTTTGAGCGGTAGCCATTGGCGCAGGGATGGTTTCAGTATAAAAGGAGGAATCCGAAGCTAAGGCTGCACCACAACCAAATGCCAGAAATGCTGCTGATGATAGAAATGTCTTGACAATCTTCATAAGTATCTCCCTATTTTCTAACAAACTGAGTCAACAATAAAAAGCGAGGTTTGGTCCAATTGGACGGATATTTCTGTCCCAGAAGGGACAAAAGCATGGAGCGGTTTCCCTATTCTACTATGGTACGTAAGTTGCATAGTAGCCGGATTACAATGTTAACACAAGACAGGCGAGGGGAAACGAAAGTATGAGTATAAAAAAGTTGGTAGCCGGTGGACTCTCAGCTACGGTATTGGTGTGCATGAGCCAATGCGTAGACGCCGCTAACTGGTTTAAGCTGCAGGACCTCAATCCAAAAAATGTCTCGTTATTTTCTGGATTTATTGAGCCATCAATATTCTCAATGGCAGGAACAGAGGCATCCATCTACAATCCCCAGTTGCATCGTTACATTAACGCGATACCGCATACAAATCTGGTAGGCCCCAACTTTGACCAGAGTAGTACAGGGACTATTCAACGGGCAAGGCTGATGATCCGTGGATGGGTAAATCCTCATGTTTCATACTTCTTTGCTGGAGAATTTGGCAATAATGCTGCCACGATGATCCGAGGGCAATACCAGCCGCAGCTACAGGACGGACACGTCGTCCTCAGTTATATTCCTGGGGCTCGGCTCGAGGTGGGAATAATCCGGGCCCCCAGCGCGGAAGACGCCATGAACGGCTATATGAGTTACAACTATGTGGTTTTCCCGACGGTGATCAACCAGCTCATGTTGCAACCGCTTTACGTCTCCAATCCAGGACAACCCTATCCGGCTGGGCCTGACGGCTCAGCACTGATAAGTAGTACGCAAACTTTGGGTGTAAATGCGTTTCGCTATCCTGGCGTGCAACTTTTTGATTGGAAGAACTGGGGCCATTGGCAAATAGCGTATGGTGCCATGGTCGGAATGTATGGAAGTGTGTCAGCGGGAAACCAATCTAGCCATCCACTCTATGCTGCTCGCCTACAGGGATCGTATATCTTCTCTGGACATGGACCGTTCCGAAGTGATGTTACCGCTTGGGTGTGGTATCAGAACGCCCAGCCAACCCTGATGCATCACAGCTATACGATGCAGCGGGAAGGAGTTGGTTTCCAATATCTGCAAGGCTATATGCACCCATGGGGCCGCCAGCTCAAGTTTGAGTATATGCGGGGCAATGGCTGGATAGATGCGCCTGCGGCATTCAGCCAACAATTGGGCCTAGCGCCAGCGCTAACTCAGGCACAACTATACCCAAACCTCAGCAACACTGCCGCAGGATATTATGTGGAAGGTGGCTTGTTTTTAACCAAGAATATCGAGATGAATCTCCGATATGATTATTACGACCGTCTTCCAAATCTTGCAGCGGTAGGTGGTGAGAGAATATTCAAAACCTGGGCGCTTGCACTACAGTATCATATCACGCCTATTACCAAGATTATGGCAGGCTATTACTTCAGGACTATAGAGGCTCCCAACGTGGCGCCAAACAGTCCAGGAGCTATCGTGAGTAAGGCGGTAGATAATGAGTTTGCTATGCAGGCTATGATTTCTTTCTAATCAATATAGGAGTAGCAGAATGACAAAATATCTACGTAGCACGTTCTTAGTATTGTTTATTCTAGGAATGGGAATATTTAGCGTGGGCACGGCGTTTGCAAATGTCTCTATGCTTCATGATTTTCACTTTAATCAACCAGCATTCCTTCACGCTCATCCGTTTGCTCAACGGAAGTTGGTAATGCAAGTGAGTCAGGATAGTCCGGGCAGATGGAATCTAACGCTGAATACGGCCCAAAATATATTGAATTATTTTGGGCAGGAGAAAGTTCAAATAGTCGTTGTAGCGTTTGGTCCTGGCCTTAAGATGGAATTGAAAAATAGCCCTGTAGCCCAAAAGATTGCTGCGATGAATGCTGAGGGTGTTGAGTTTGATGCGTGTCACAATACGATGGAAGAGATGAAAAAGAAAATTGGCCACCTGCCCATATTAGTTCCATCAGCTGTTGTGGTTCCTGCTGGAATCGTGCGGATCATGCAGTTAGAGAGCCATGGTTTCAACTATGTAAAGCCGTAATCTCTGACTATTCCGAGCCTCCTGGGCCAGACTCCTGGCCCATTTATTTATATTCCCTTCTATGTCTCCTCTCATTCAGATAAATGTAAGGGATGCGCAAATGAAGAGGCGCAGAGGACACACTTGGCTCCCGAACAATTCTATGGTAACACGCGCCTTACTCCCGCTACTTTAGGCGTCTACCATGTTCTATCTGCGTTTGGAAACTCTTCACACTTGGGCTGTGGACTCACCAAAACATTTGGGAGTGCTACGCCGCAGCGCGTATCAACCCAAAGCAGGAATGTCCCCTTGGAGGGAGTTCAGAGGGTGGATACGGGAGCAGGCTTTGACCGCGGGTATCGTCGCCAGGGATGGTCGGGCGCGGGTTTCCGGTGGCTCCGTTCGACCCGCCCCTTGGCTTGCGGGCTGTTGGCGTGGATGGCTTGGATATCCAAGGTCTGCAGAGCGCGAGTGAACTGGGTGGGTACCCCTTCCTGATCGGGGTGATTGACGCGAAAGATGCTGTGCTTGTCGGAGTACAGGGCTACCGGGCGACCATGCGCTTTCAGGTACGCTTGCAGGGTCTCCATATACGCTTGGGTAGTCTCGGCTGGTACGAAATGCAAAGCCATCAGGCGGCTAGTAGCATCGTCTATGAAGATGATGAGGGTACAGCGGGAACCACGCTCCTCGAACCAGTCGTGGGGCGAGCCGTCGATCTGTACCAGTTCACCGAGATAAGGGCGTTGGGGCCGTCGTTGATGGATACGGGCCGCCTTGCGCCGCTTCGCCAGCCACAGACCTTCGGCCCGATACCGTGCGACAACGCGTTTGACCTGGCGCACGCTCAGACTCAGCCGCTCGGCGACCTCCCGTTGCCGGAGCTGCTTACCCATCAGAGCTTGCAGCAACTCCAGTCGATCCATCTCTCGATAGCTCATCGTGATGTACTCCTCGCCCATGCCGCCCCCACAACGCAAAGGGGGATATTACTGCTTGGGGCTAACATGGGGTGGAGATCCTATTGACAGGCTTATGCTTAGAGGCTTAAATGTCGCTCCCATGGCGCTTTAGCTCAGTCGGTTAGAGCAGCGGAATCATAATCCGCGTGTCCGGGGTTCGAGTCCCTGAAGCGCCACCAATTAAAATAAGGTCTCAGGAGAAATCCCGGGACCTTTATTTATTATGGGCATCGTTCCAAGCCTTCTGCTGCCCCGTCTGCCGATAGGTCGTTTGGAAAGCCAAGTTTTCCCGCTGGAAGCCCTCGCAGACTTTCTCGCGCTCGACATTTTTGCTGCATAGCTTCGGGGATGATCCAGCAGGGAGAGCGGCTGCGCTGACTGGCAAGGTGTTGAACGCGGCCTTTCAGCGCATCACTAATCTTGAGCGATGTGGCCATTGCTGTTCTCCTATCACGAGGTGATACCGAGTGATCATTTAACGCTCCTGCCCTCAGGTTGGCGATCCCAACTCCGGCAGGACAACTGCCTCGAGCAACTCCATATATGCGCTGTGCCAGATTGATATCACCAATAGGTATGGCGTTGTAGACGCAAAACGGTTCCGCAGGAGCGCTCAGATAGCTTATTCCTGCTGCGCATTCCAGGTGTCTCCGAATGGTAAGGGGTTTATATCATTCTGATAATAGGTGACTTATCAATTGATATTCGCTCCATGGCAAAGCACTGGAAGAGAGTTGCAGCCGCTTGATATCTTTCCCTTATGTAGAATCAGAAATCTGATTTTGATGGTAATTCCTTCACATTGCTAATGAGGAGAATAGAGAGGTATTTTGTTTCATTATGCTAATGAATGTATATTATCTACTCCTAGTATAAAAACAGAATGTAATAAAAAATACAAGAATAAGACTTGCGTTATCTCGGAAGTTATTGTTAGCGTGTATCTGCAGTATTTGATTTTCACCGTCTTCTCATTTGGAGGGTAAATGAAAGCAGGTATTAGCAAAAAAGCAACTTTGGGTATTGCCACGGGATTGGTGGTGAGTGTGATGAGCATGGGGTATGCCTTTGCGGCCTATGCCCCGCCGGCCGCGCAACAGGGTGGTCAACCTGGGATGCAGCATCAAGGTGGTCAGCCCGGCGCGCAGCAGCAGTCGGGTGGGACGATGCACAAGAAGCACAAAAGCGCTTCGGGAATGTAAACACGGAGCGATGGCCCTGGATCACCCTCGCCCGTGGGGTGGGAGAGTGGATTCGGGGCCGCTCTGTAAATCTGTCTGTAAGGAAAGCACATGAATAGGATGACCAAACGAAACCGAGGGATGGTGCATCTGGCGTCCCTGTTGGTGATTGCGGCGGCGTTGGCAGGCTGCTCTGGAGGGCACAACGTAGGACAATCGCCAGGCATGTCTCAATCGAGCCCGTCCAGTACCTCCCAGCCTGGTAGTCAGCCAAGTATGCCGCAGCCTGGTGGGTCCGGTAGTCAATCCGGCGGGCAGGCTGGAGCCTCCCAAGCCGGGCCGGACTAGTCAGTGCCATGGCGAACTGTTGCAGATATTGGCCGGTTCGCTGCGGGAGTTCACCACATACTTCACTTTTTGCATCCAGGAGGTGCTGATGGGAATGGCACTTGTTTGCGACAGCGTTTCCCGACTGCAGCAAGTGCCGATTCATTGCCAACGATCCGGAGCGTGATGAAGGAGGGCATATGAAGGCGATATTCAAGCAGACCGTTTTGATGGTCGCGATGATTACGGTAAGCACCGCTGTCGCTCTCGCGGCAACGCCAGCCTACAGTCGGTCTCTCGCGATGATTCAACGAGAGGCCAAACAGCCGGTATCCCACCAAGAGTTGGTGCGCTTTGTCTCTGTGATCAAAGAGATACAGCCCATAGACATCAAGGCCCATGAATTGGCAAAAAACCCCAAATTAAACAACCAGGAGAAGAGATATAAACTCGCCCAATACGAAGGCCAGATCAAGGGTGTGGTTCTCCATAACCACCTGACTCCGGTGCGCTATGCGTCCTTGATACGCAAAACGCAAATTGATCCACGCTTCGCCGCGCGAGTCAAAAAATATATTAGTTAGCAAGTCGATGAACAGGGAGAATCTTCTGATGAAAGAGCTCAGAATAACGATTACCAATGAACAGGCGATGTTGGTGGAAGGCCTGGCGGATAAGATTGAGGCGGGGAAGAAGGCTGGAATCGAACTCGTGGTGGAGATCGCCCGACAGAGACTGGAAGGCGGCCACTACGATCTGACGCCTATCGCCGCACCCAAACTCTACCCGTCCGTCCCGGAGAGTGCAGAAACCCAAACGACTCCTCCGGTGTCATCCCGGTGGTTGGACAAAGAGGAAACCACAGCACAGAGTGGGCTACCGGATGTGCCCGCCAATCTTCTGCATCCATTATCCGCCACAGGCGAGTCCGTAGATTGCGAGGGACGAAGGATCCCGGCCCCGCCTCCCTGGGAGGATCCACTACCCGAGATTCATTCCCGTATTCCCATCTACAATCCAACCGGACTGACCCAGGAACGGTATGATCAGCTGAGCGAGACAGACAAGATGTGTCTCAGTTGTGCGGCTTTTTATTTCGACGTTGCGGAACAAGGCGTCCGTATCCGCGCAGATGTACCCTGTCAGCAGCGAGATCCCAACAGTGGAGCGTGGGTGGATATCCAGCCCGCGCGGATCGCCGATTGGGAAAATCAACTGCTCCTCTGGTTTTTGGGAGATGGACCAGAGCTGTTTCAGAAATTTCGCTTTCCTGAGCAATGTGAAAAACATAGCGATATTGCGTCCAATAGCTGATCTTTCATTTCTCTGATAAACAGAAATTCACAAAACGTTTTTGACGTAAGTAAAAACGTCATGATATACCTAAACTTCCATATGATATATTAGGAGATCTGGAAATATGAAAATCAGAGTTCTCGCAGCCAGCGTTGCACCGGTAGCATTTGTTTTGGGGAGTAGCATGGCATTTGCTGCTATGTCTCCCTCTCCCGGCATGCAGTCCGGACAAGGCCAACCCACGCAGCCCTCAATGCAGGGTAAGCGATCTCTGACCGGCGTTCTTCCCTTCTGAGCAGGCATTGCCCAGCATGGCGCCATCGTTCTTGTAAAGGATTGGCGTCATGGAAAACACCCCAGAAGATAGCGGCAAGGTTCAGGCCCGGACGGAGGTCTGGCAGCAACGGATGCAGGAATACGAGGCTTGTGGCCTTTCTGCCCGACAGTTCTGCGCAGAACACGGACTGTCCCTGCCGCAGTTTTATTATTGGCGGCGTCGCCTGCGCCTGGAGAGCGGTGGCGTGGTAGCTCCCGGGGATGATGGGGAGGCGATGGCTCCTGCCTTCGTGGAATTGGGCCTGGGTGCTGTGCCACCATCTGCAGCGCGGGCGCTGCCCCTGGAGATTCGCCTCGACCTGGGGGGTGGCTGCGTCCTCTCGATTCGGCGAGGCTGAGGGATGTTCTTTCCGGAAGGACGCATCCGGGTCTTTCTTTGCCGGGTGCCGGTGGACATGCGTAAGTCCTTCGACGGGCTCTCGGCCTTGGTGCATCCGACCTTCGCCCAGGATCCCCTGTCCGGGCATTGCTTCGTCTTCGTGAATCGCAGGGCGACCCAGATGAAGGTGCTGTATTGGGATCGAACGGGATACTGTCTCTGGGCCAAGCGCCTGGAGCGGGGTGGCTTTTGGTCGTGGCGGCATCCCCCCAAAGCGGAGATCGACTGGACCGGTCTCAAACTCCTGTTGGAGGGCATCGATGGCGTCCAAAAAAGGCGCCGTTATCGGCACCAAAACGGAGAAAAATTCTCCTGAAACCCGCTGAAATGCTTGCGATATTAAGCAGTTAGTGTTATGATTCTGCTATGGATTTGGCAGAATCTCCCACCCCCAGAAACTACCCCGAAGCCCTCGCTGCCTGGCAGCTGCAGGTCGAGATCAATGCCACCATCCACAAGAAATTTGAAGCCCAAATCCAAGGGCTCCAAAGCCAGCTCGATTGGTTCCGCCAGCAGTTCTTCGGCCAGAAGAGCGAACGGCGCGTCCCTCCGCCTCCGGTCGAGCAGCTGAGTCTCGGTCAGGAGTTTTCTCCGGCGGAAGTCGCACCTGCGCCTCTTCGTATCGTCGCCGCCCATACTCGCGCCGCGCCCAAACGGCCGGAAGATCGGGCCGAAAGCCTGCCCTTCTTCGATGAGAGCCGGGTACCTACCGAAACCATCACCCTCCCGGCTCCCGAGATCGCAGGCCTCGATCCCGACGCCTGCGAGATCATCGATACCAAGGTCAGCTACCGCCTGGCCCAGCGGCCAGGCAGCTATGTCGTCCTCAAATACGAGCGGCCGGTGGTCAAGCTCCGGGAATCGGAGACCCTGCACACCGCCCCGGCTCCCATGGGGGTTCTGGACGGCAGCCGGGCCGATGTCAGCCTGCTGGCGGGAATCCTGACGGATAAGTTCCTGTACCACTTGCCGCTCTATCGGCAGCATCAGCGGATGGTGGCCCAAGGCCTGCGGGTCAGTCGCTCTTGGCTCACCGATCTCGTGCAACGGTCCATTCTGCTCCTGTCCCCCATCTATACGGCCCAGTTTGAGAGCATTCGCCAGTCTCGCGTGCTGACTATGGACGAGACCCCCATCAAGGCGGGACGCCGGGAAAAGGGCAAGATGCACCAAGGGTACTTCTGGCCGGTCTTTGGCGATGCCCAGGAGATCTGCTTTCCCTATGCCGAAAGCCGGGGCACCATCCACATCCGGGAGCTCTTGGGCCCCTTGGCGCCGGGTACGGTGCTCCTGAGCGATGGCTATGCCGCTTATGCCCGCTTCCAGAAAGAAAACGCGGGGCTGATCCATGCCCAGTGCTGGGCCCACAGCCGACGGGAGTTCGTGCGTGCCGAGGCCCACGCCCCGGAAAGGGTGGCCGAGGCCCTGGAGCAGATCCGGGCGTTCTATCGCGTCGAAGATGAGATTCGCAGCCAAGGATTGAGCGGTGCGGACAAGCGGCACTATCGCTATACCCATAGCCGCCCCCGGGTCGCCCAGTTCTTCACTTGGGTCGAACAGCAGCTGACGGATACGGCCTTGCTACCCAGCAATCCCTTCACCAAGGCCCTCGCCTACGTCCACAGTCGCAAGGGGCCGCTGCAGGTCTTTCTGGAAGAACCTGACGTGCCCATCGACACCAACCACATCGAGTGCCAGATCCGACCCATTCCCTTGGGGAGAAAAAACTGGCTCTTCTGCTGGACTGAACTTGGTGCAGAGCATCTCGGTATCATCCAGAGTCTGCTCAGTACCTGCCGCCTGCAGGGGATCGATCCCTACGATTATCTCGTAGACGTCCTGCAGCGGGTCGGTCAGCATCCGGCCAAGGACGTGGCCCAACTCACCCCTCGTCTGTGGAAAGAGCACTTTGCCCAGGCACCCCTGCGCTCCGATCTGCACCGCTTCCAGCAACACCGCTGATTCCACCGCCCACCTCAATCCCGACCAGGCAATAAGCCATCCTGCCTCATGCCAATGGAGGGGGGAAGAACGCCGCTGAGAGACCGGTTACAATGCAGGAACCACCAGCGCCCTCTTCAGTCGGGCATGTCAATGCGCAGGAAATGAAGAACTTTGCTGCTTCCGTAAAGGAAATACAGCCCATCAATCAACATGTTCAAGCTATTGCGGCAAATAAAAGCCTCAGCAAGGAACAGAAGCAGGAAAAGGTGCGGTCATACGGGAAACAGGCAATGGCAATCCTCAGTGAGCACCACCTGACGCCAGATGAGTACAACAGCCTCATCCACAAGGCAGAAACCGATCCAAGTTTCGCCAAACGTGCAAATGCTGAGATACAGAAGATCGGCTGATGGTAATGACTCTAGGATTAGTGATGTGCCATATAAAATCGGCTTAGACTTTGGCGGCTAAAACGTGACCGGATTGGGCTCGCCCACTCCGCTCTGTTCACGGGCACCCGCGGTGAGGTCCTGTAAATATCAGGCTTCGCACAGAAAGGATCAACATCAAAGAGGAGAATTTATTTCTGTCATTCAGGAGGTGAATATATGAGCAATAATCCCATCGTTGCGATCAACCAGTCCAAGGTCGCAAACCGACCGGAAAGTTATCAGACGATGATGAAGGTTGGACCAAAAGTGTGTATCACCACAGCATCTCACTCCGGGTTTTTGGGTTTTGAGCAGTTGTTGCAAACCGGCATTCATCCCATGGCGGGACGTTATGGCGGTGGCGCTATTGATATGCACGAAACTTTGAATCCCATTGGGATGTTTCAATACACGGTGTGGAAAGATGTAAAATCCCACGAAGAAATGCATCACGATAATTTCAAGGAGATCTACGAACTCTGCGGCGACTGCCTGGACATGGTCATCGAAGGCCCATGGGAGCCATACTACGAAATCATTCGCTCAGATTTGCCACCCATCGTCGCCATGACGGACGTGCCGGCGGCTCTCGGTGGAGCCTTTGCCAAGCAAGAGGCTGTGCCAAAAGTGGCATTAGCGGCGAAGCGGGCCATTGCCATCGGCGATCATTGGGTCATGGATGGCCATGAACAGCAATTTGAAGAAGGCGCGGAAAAGACGCTGCGCTGGTTCAAGGACAATGTGCCAGGAATGATTGGCTGGATGATCCTGAAGCAATTCGGGGTTTCTGCCATTGGTTCCTTCCAGCTCGACCCCCAGGGTATGCTCAAGGCGACCCTTGGAGCCAATCCTCCGGCCTACAATACCAACCGCGGTAGTGCGATCCCAGAGACTCCACCCATTCCGGGGCAGACGCCAACTCAATATTTGGTGCATATGGAATGGGAGTCCCCAGAAGCTGCACACATGGGCATTGCGCATGCCATGCTCGATTACGAATGTCGACAGATCCATAATGAGGGCGTTTTGGCGCACCTCGATAAAGGCCCCTACTACCAGATATTCGCACCCATGATGGAACAAGGACAGTGGCGAAAAAAACTGGTCAAGTGACGTAGCTGGAGAAATCCCGACGGCCCGCCTCGACGGTCGGGCGTTTTACATCATCTCAAAATGTCATATCCGGGTAGCCGAAGGAGATCACGAATGAACAGTGGACTAGTCGCTGGACTGGTTAGCGTGCTGGCTGGGCTAGCATTATCCGGATGCTCCGGCATTGATGACGGCCCCGCCGGTGGGCACACCGTAAATTGGTACTTGCATCATCAAGGGCAAATGCATAAGGAGAGTAAATGGTGCGCAGATAGCGCTGCCCGCCCCAAAAGCATGTCATGCAAGAATGCAGCAAAAGCTGGAAACGAGGCTTTATCCTATAACGCCAAGAAGACGGCGCAAAGTTTGGCGCATGACCTTTCGTGAACCTCCCTGCGGGCATGGCCGCTACCATTACGGGTTTATTATGTCTTATCGGAAACTGCTGCATATTGTGATCACCGCGTTTTCGGAAATCAGCATTCTGAGTATCCCGGTTCTCATCTATGTCTTCTTTGTCACAATCAGCATATATGCTGGAAATATATCAGAATTGTCCCTCGAGATATCTCTAATGTCGATTATTTACTTCTCGGATGCAGTTCTTGTTGCTCGGCGGATCGTTCATAACACTTGGAATCTGGCGATCAATGTCTGTCTTACGAGTGTAATTATTTTCTCTTCTTCCCTATTCACCCTAGAGTTGCTGGCCAACGGCACCAAAAATGCTGCCCTGATCTTTCAAAAGGGGTCCGGGGCGTACCTGGATATGCAGACAGCCAACGCTATTCTGATTCTCTGTGGCTTTGTGGTCAACCTCTCTCTGCGGATAATTGCGGATTGGCAGCGCGAGACCCGGAACATGCTGGAGAGTCTCTAGATTAAGATCCGGACGGTGGTGATACCCAGGGCCGTATATAATCTCTTCTGTGTATTCTTTCTGCTGATGATAACTACGTGATATTGTTGTCGGGTTGACAGACTGTTTACTACGTGCGATGGTCAGGAAGAAATTTATAAAAATTGGAAGGGATATTAATGGGTACAGTCGAATTTGAAAATCGTCGGCCCGGATTGCGTCGAGACGGTACGTTGCAGGGGCTGATCCTTGCCTGTGTCGGGGCATCTATCGGATCTGGGTGGCTGTTCGGGCCTTTATTCACCGCGAAGATGGCGGGTCCTTTCGCAATCGGGTCCTGGATAATTGGCATGGTCGCCATTTTGCTTCTGGCAGTTGTTTTCGCCGAGCTTGCCCCCTTGATTCCCAAGGCAGGTGCAGTCGTTCATTTGGCCAATGTGGGTAATGGCCCCATTGTTGGGAATATGTGGACCTGGATATTGTTTTTGTCGTACGCAACCATCGCGCCGATCGAAGTGACGGCATTGTTGACGTATGCCAATAACTATTTTCCTCATTTTCTCCAGCCGCACAGCGCATTGCTGAGTGCGCAGGGATACATATATGCGCTCATTGCTCTGGCCTTCTTTGTGGGTCTGAATTTCCTGTCGGTTCGCTGGATCTTCAGAATCAACAACGGCGCAACTTGGTGGAAAATTGGTATTCCTGCATTGACGGGTATTCTGTTTATTGTATTTGGTTGGCACTCCGGGAATTTTCATAGCATTCCCAAGAATACAGCAGGTAACATACAGGAGATGTTCGTGGCTGTGGCAACGGGGGGCGTGATATTTTCCCTGCTGGGTTTCCGTCATGCCATCGATCTTGCAGGGGAGAGCAAGAATCCCAAGCGTGACTTGCCCCTGGCGACCATCGTCTCGGTCTTGATTGCAGGCGGTATCTACATTCTGGTGCAAGTGGCCTTTATCGGCGCCGTTCCTACTGCAGATCTGGCGCATGGTGGCTGGGAACATTTACATTTTTCCGGCATCAATGGTCCGTTTGCGGCCTTGGCTTCGACCATAGGTATCACGTGGTTGGCTTTGCTGCTTTACGCCGATGCGTTTGTCTCTCCTGCGGGTACGGCATTGATTTACACTGCAACATCGGCACGCGTCACCCTGGCCACTGCGGAAAGTGGTGCCTTCCCGAAGGTCCTGGGCAAGATTAATGGCCAAGGCGTCCCCTGGACCAGTCTACTGCTCCTCTATGTCGTCGGCGCGATATTTTTCCTACCCTTTCCCTCTTGGCAGAAGATGGTTGGCTACATCGCATCGATGACGGTTCTCTCTTACGTGATCGGTCCCGTCGTTCTGTTACAGTTGCGCAAGGCCATGCCGCAGATGGAACGTCCGTTTACCCTGCCCGGAGCAAAGATCATCGCGCCCATATCCTTCGTCGTGGGGACCTGGATCGTATATTGGTCGGGTTTACATACCCTGAACTTCATCTTCGGCACCTTATTTGTCTTGCTGGGGCTCTACGCGCTGTGGGGCTGGTTCCGGAAGGAACCCATCAGCGAGATGGGCTGGCAACACATGTGGTGGATCATTCCATATTTTCTCGTGATTTGGGGCACCTCGTGGATCAGTCCCAAATCGCTGGGGGGCATGGGATTGATCAGTTTCTATGAGGGAATGGCGCTGATCGCGGCAGTCAGCCTCGTGATTTTTTACTGGGGCGTATACAGTGCGGTATCGGATCAGGAGATACGGGTGTATATGCGGACTCTCAATAAGAGAGGCGTGGGCGCACCGTGATTCTGTCCAGCTTGTAGGGTCTTTTCGCCGAGCGTCTCGGCAAGAAGATTTCGCGACTATTGGCAGAGCTGATCAACTACTCAGGAAACCCATCGATCCTTGGGTTTCCGATTTACTGCTGATCTTGTTCTTCCTTTCTTTCCTGTGCTGCGACTAAGGACATAATTTGGTCCCCAGCTTGGGGAGTGAGAGCATTTTCCGGTAAGCCAGCCAGGAACGGAAAGAGGTAGTCGCCGCGTAAGAGAAAGAGGGGCAGAAAACCTGTCAGGGCAAATTGCTGGCGGTATTCCTCCCAGCCAAACTGCTCACTGAGCTTGGTAATCTTTAGCGACCAACCGCTGCTGAGGCGTTGCAGCAGCTCTTCCGCCGTGGCTTTAGGGGCGAATAAATATTGTTGCCGGTGGCGGCGGGCCATGCGCCGGCGCGCACTTTTCTCCTGATGGCTGCCGTCGGATAGCGTGAAAACAGCTCGATGGCCAAATTCTGGGGTGTAGCGCAGACTGGCGACAAGATTGCGGGCGTTATCCGTGGATAGGGCGAGAAAATAACCGACTCCTACCAGGCTGAGCTCTCGATCAGCAGCTTCGGATACCGGCGAGCCGAAGAAGGTTTCTAAACCTTGCATGCGTGCCTCGCGAATTTGATGAAAATCGTCATCAATCAGCACGGGTCGAAACTGCCACTGGCGGAGATTTTGTGCGATCGCCATGGCAAAGGGATTGGCGCCAATAATCAGCACCCCTCGTGGCGCACCCTCGGCCACCCGTAATACCCGTGCCAAAGGTCGCGTCGTAAAGCTTGCGCTGAGTACGGTGAGGATGATCACCGCAAATGTCAGCGGCACGAAGTATTCTGCGCCGGGGTAGCGCATAGCCTCCAATTGGGCGGCGTAGACCGGTGCGCCGGCAGCAGCAACGATACCTCTTGGCGCGATCCAGGCACTGAGGGCGCGCTCCCGCCAAGTTAGGAGTTCCCGGCGATCATAGGCCAGGAGCAATTTGAGGGGCTGGGCAACGAATTGGATGACCAGATAAAGCAAAAATCCCCAAAAAAGCACCTCTGCCAAAGCACGTAACTGCAACCTAGCAGCGAGTAGCAAAAAGAGGAGAGAAATGAGCAGAATGGATAGACTCTCCTTGAAATTCAGGATGTGTTCGCGTGGTACGTCGCGCATGTTGGCAAGCCAGATACCCATCACGGTCACGGCAAGCAGGCCGGATTCGTGCACCAGGGAATTGGCGATGGCGAAGACGATAAAGACCGCACCCAGGGCGACAATGCCATGCAGGTAGTCGGGTATGGCGCGATTCCGTAGCAGTCTGCCCAAGCCATATCCCGCGCCGCAACCCAGCCCCAAGCCTAGGATAAGCATGCTGAAAAAGAGCGTGACGGCAGTCCATAGGCCGGTATTGCCTTGATGCGCGATCACTCCAGCAAAGACCAGTACCGCGAGGAGAGCGCCAATGGGATCGATCAGGATGCTTTCCCAGAGCAGCACATTACGGATCTTGTCGTTGGGTCGAGCAGCACGCAGGACCGGCCCGATAACCGTGGGTCCAGAAACAACAATGACGGCGCCAAAAAGAATTGCCATCGACCATGGGAAGCCCGTTATCCAGCGGGTGGCGACAGCCAGAATCAACCAATTGCTGAGAGCGCCGATACTCACCATACGGCGGACCACTCGACCCAAATTCCCAAGCTCGCGGATGTCGAGGCTCAGGGAGCCCTCAAATAGAATCACCGCAACGGCCAATGAAATGGCTGGAAACAGGAGGGGACCGAAAAGCTTGTCGGGTTCCAGAAGACCCAAGACCGGACCGATCAGGATCCCGATTATGAGCAATAAAAGTATTGCTGGGAGCTTCCAGCGCCATGCCAACCATTGGCTCGCCGCCGCCAGAATAACCAGAGCAGCCAGAATCAACATGACACTCATTGTTCTCTCCTGCGACGGGCGTCACAGTTTGACATGTTGACCCGTTACTCGCTACCCTACGCAGCTCGTTGGGGGATCGTCTAGCGGTAGGACAGCGGACTCTGACTCCGCTAACCGTGGTTCGAATCCACGTCCCCCAGCCAAATTTTCCTCGCTCTGGTGCCCCAAGTTGGAGCCTCGGAGCATCGCGCGCAAGGCCCGCAGTCAGAAGCCATTTTTCCACGCTCCCTGCAAAGCCAGGCAGCCGATTTCGACTGCTCTGGTCCTCCTCACAAAGCTCGCCTCAGTCGCCGTCGGTGGTAAGGCCAGCGGAACGTGCTGCTTCTACCCCCAATGCCGCCCAATCCACATCGGCTTCACCACGGGCTGCCAAGCCCAGGAAGCGATCACGCAGGATGCTGGAAAATGGCATCGGCACAGCCAATTTTTCTGCTGCCTCCCCCACCAGGCGCAGATCCTTTTGTCCGAGGGGGGCGGCAAATCCGGCTGGACGAATGGCACGGTCGGCAATCAGCTTGCCATAGTTGCGATGAATGGGCGCAGTGAACAGGGAACGTGTCAGAAAGTCGAGATAGGCGTGGCGATCGACACCGCCCTTCTCCACCAGTGCCATCGCCTCTCCCAAGGATTCTATGGTAGCCGCGATCAGGAAATTGCCACTCAGTTTTACCAGGTTGGCCAGCTCGGGCTGCTCTCCGACCCACCAGACATCCTGGCCCAGGCGCAGAAAAATCGGCCGGAGTTGCTCGACAAGGTCTTCCTGGCCCGCAGCGACAAGAAAGAGCTTGCCTGCGGCGGCGGCATCGGGGCGACCAAAGACGGGCAGGGAGAGGAAATTCTGGCCATTCGCGCCATGGCGCTCGGCCAGTTCCTTGGCCAGGGCGACGCTGATGGTGCTGCAGGATACATGGGTTGCACCCTGCGGTAGGCTGTCCAAGAGAGCGCCGGGCGCCAATACGACCTCGCGCACTGCTTGGTCATCCGCCAGCATGGTGAAAACGAGGTCACGATCGCCCATGGCCCCTGGACGAGCGACGGCAGTGACGCCGGAACTCAGCAATGCTTTTGCCGCCTCGGAATTCCGGTTATAGACGGTCAGTGAATCCTCAGCATTAGCAAGGCGTCGCGCCATACCGCTGCCCATACGCCCCAGTCCCAAAAATCCAATCTTCATGTAACCTCCAAACATTCATACCAGTTGGTTTAACGCTAGAGGCTCTGTCGCCCAGCGTCAAGAAAATATCCGTCCTGCAGGATCTCGCAGGCTTTGCTGCTGGCGGCAACCTGCTACACTGGCAGCATGAAAAGTTCGCAGAAAAACCAACTCGCGCAATCTTGGGTGTTTACCAAGATGCAGGGCCTTGGCAACGACTTTGTGGTCCTGGATGGTATACGCCAGTCCTTTTCTTTACGTGCCGAAGACTGCCGACAGATTGCCGATCGTCACTTTGGCATTGGCTGTGATCAGATCCTTCTGGTGGAGCCGGCTATCAGCCCCGACTGCGATTTTCGCTACCGAATCTTCAATGCCGATGGGAGCGAAGTAAATCAGTGTGGTAATGGTGCCCGTTGTTTTGCCGTGTTTGTGCAGCGCAGTGGGCTGAGCCGCAAAAATCCGCTGCGGGTAGAGACGCGATCCGGGCAGATGCTGCTGCAGATCCGTCCGGATGGCTTGGTAGAGGTGGACATGGGCGTGCCCATCCTCGACCCCGTCGCCATCCCTTTTCATGCAGCAGCACCGGCCATTCGCTACGCCTTGCCCTTCCGTGGGCAGGATCTGGAAATTGCCGCGGTGAGCATGGGGAACCCGCACCTCCTCTTGGCGGTGGCGGACTGTGCCCGCGCCCCGGTGGCGGATTGGGGACCGGAGCTGGAGATCCACCCCGCTTTCCCGGAACGCTGTAATGTCGGTTTTCTCGAGATTGCAGACCGCGAACACCTGCACCTGCGGACCTGGGAGCGCGGTGCTGGCGAGACCTTGGCCTGTGGCAGCAATGCCTGCGCTGCCGTAGTGGCGGGGCGACTGTGGGGCCAATTGGCGGAGGCGGTGCAAGTGACGCTTCCTGGCGGTACACTGGAAATCCACTGGTCTGGGCCGGGCGCGACGCTACGCATGATCGGTCCGGCGCAGGTGGTCTTTGATGGTACCTGGATCCCGCAAGGAGAAAGTCTATGAGTCAAGAGTTGTTGGATGCCATTGCCCGCACTCTGCAAGTGCCTGCGCAGCAAATCGGGTTTCTCGACAAACTTGCGCCCGAAGAATTGGAACAGTTGGCGCAGCTTATCGCCCGACTGGAAATCCATGCCGGGTCGGAGCAATACACGGATACCCATTGGGAGGATGACTGAGGCATGACGGAGGACGCAGCGGCGCAATGCCGCGCCTATCTGCTGGCCCACCCGGACTTTCTCGTACAGGCCCCGGAATTGCTGCAAGAACTTACCCTGCCGCACCTGGGTGTCGGTTCTGCCAGTTCCTTGCTGGAGCGGCAGATTCAGCGTTTGCGCGAGGAGCGCGAGCAACTGCAGCGCTGTGTCGATCATCTGCTGAGCCAGGCGCGCCGGCATACGGAACTCGCTCATCACCTCAGTCGCTTTGCCGTTGAACTTTTGACCGCGCAGGATCGCGACGCTTGTCTGCAAGCCCTGCGCCGGAGCTTGCGCGACGATTTTGCGGTGGAATCTCTCGCCCTGCTGGTCGCTCCAGATACCACGCTGCCTGATGCCCTGGCGATCGACGAAGATTCCTGGCAGCGTCTCGGCGGGATGGCACGCGCGCAGGCGGGCCTGCTGCTCAGTGAGGCCGAGATGGCGCATTTTTTCCCAACGCCAGAAGAACCGCTCGCTTCCTTTGCGAGTATTCGCCTGGAGGCCCGTGCCTGTCGCGGCCTCGTTCTGCTCGCCAGTGTTGATCCCGAGCGCTACAGTGCGGACATGGGCACCGACATACTGGAACAGATTTCCCTGCTGGCTTCGGCAGCGCTGGAGCGCTGCAGCATGGCCCCTCCTGCCGCCCATGCCGAGTGAAATCGATCTCCAGATCAAGGCGTTTCTGCGCGCTGCGCCAGCGCGATTGGCGGCCCATTCCGTCAGCGCTTATCGTGAAGATCTGGCGCTTTGGCAACGATTTTTCGCCAGTGAACAGCTGCATTCCCTGGCGCAAATCCGCGCCCCAGCGCTGCGTCTTTTCTTGATCCGCGAGCGGCAGCGTGGGGTTTCCGTACCCAGTCTGCGGCGCCGTTTCTCGGCGCTGCGCAGTTTCTATCGCTGGTTGCGGCTGCAAGATCCGCAAGTGGAAGACCCCAGTCGCGGACTGCCAATGCCCAAGGGCGAGCAGCACTTTCCCGATTGGCTTGGGGTGGATGCGGCGCAGGAACTTCTCGACCAGCGCGGGAAGGCCAACGACGAGTTCCTGCAGATCCGCGATCAGGCCATCCTCGAGTTGCTCTATTCCAGTGCGCTGCGGGTTTCAGAGCTCGTGCAACTGCGGCGTAGCGACCTGAACCTGCAGGCCGGACTCCTGCGCGTACTGGGAAAAGGCCAGCGGGAACGCATCGTCCCGGTTGGGAGAATCGCGCGCCAAGCCCTGGAGCGCTATTTGGCGAGACGACCAGAAAGCCAAGAGACGGCCCTGTTCCTCAACCGCCAGGGGCGTCCCCTGGGGGTGCGTGGCGTACAATATCTGGTCGATAAGGCTGGGCGCGAGCGCCTGGGACAGCACTTGCACCCGCATAGCTTGCGGCATAGCGCCGCCAGCCACCTACTGCAATCCTCCGGCGATCTGCGTGCGGTGCAGGAGTTCCTGGGCCATGCGCAGATTGACACCACCGCCATCTATACCCACCTCGACTATCAGCACCTCGCGCAGGTCTACGATGACGCCCACCCGCACGCAAAACAGAAGGAGCAATCGCATGAGTGAAGCAGTGACCCTCCATGGCACCACCATTCTTTCGGTGCGCCGTGGCAGCAATGTGGTCATGGCCGGCGATGGGCAGGTCACCTTCGGCAACACCGTAATGAAGGGGAACGCACGCAAGGTCCGGCGCATCGAGCCCGATGTCCTGACCGGTTTTGCCGGTGCTACGGCCGATGCCTTTACCCTGCTGGAGCGTTTTGAGGCCAAACTGAAGGCACATCCCGGACAACTGGCCAAGGCCGCGGTGGAATTGGCAAAGGAATGGCGCACCGACCGCGTTTTGCGCCGTCTGGAGGCCATGTTGGCGGTCGCCGATCGCAGCCAGAGTCTCATCATTACCGGTCAGGGCGATGTCTTGGAGCCGGAATACGGCATTATCGCCATTGGTTCTGGCGGTCCTTATGCCCTCGCTGCGGCGCGTGCCTTGCTCGATCATAGCGAACTGCCGGCCCGCGCCGTTGCCGAACAAGCCCTGGCGATTGCCGGAGAAATCTGTATCTACACCAATCAGCAGCGGACCGTGGAAGAACTGGCATGAAAATGAGTGAAATGACCCCGCGCGAGATCGTCCAGGAACTCGACAAGTACATCATTGGACAGGCCGAAGCCAAGCGCGCCGTAGCCGTCGCTTTGCGCAATCGCTGGCGACGTGCCCAGGTAGAGGGACCCTTGCGCAAGGAGATTACCCCCAAAAACATTCTGATGATCGGCCCGACCGGGGTAGGCAAGACCGAGATTGCCCGCCGTCTTGCGCAGCTGGCCAGCGCGCCCTTTCTCAAAGTGGAAGCCACTAAGTTCACGGAAGTTGGCTATGTGGGGAAGGATGTGGAGTCGATCATTCGCGATCTCGCGGAGATTGCCGTCAATATGCTGCGCGCCGAGCGGCAGGGCGCAAACAGTCTGCGTGCCGAGGAACTGGCGGAGGATCGCCTGCTCGACATCCTGGTTCCCGGTCCTCGCGATAGCACGGTGCCGCGTCAGGATGAAGGCACGCGGCAGAAATTCCGCAAGATGCTGCGCGAGGGGCGCCTTGATCAGCAGGAGGTGGAGGTCGAGTTGGCGGCACCGAAAGCCAATGTCGAAATCATGACGCCGCCGGGCATGGAGGAGATGAGCGCCCAGTTGCGGGATCTTTTCAGCAATATGGCGCCGCAGAAGACCGCCAAGCGCAAGATCCCGATTGCCGAGGCGCGCAAGCTGCTGGCGGAGGAAGAGGCGGCCAAACTGGTTAACGAAGAGGAGGTGCGTAGTCTAGCCCTGGAGCGGATACAGGAGGATGGCATCGTTTTCATCGATGAAATCGACAAGGTGACTTCCCGCGCTGGGGGGCAGAGCCAGGCCGAAGTGTCCCGCGAAGGGGTTCAGCGGGATCTGCTACCCCTGATCGAAGGGGCGAGCGTCAGCACCCGCTACGGGGTGGTCAAGACCGATCACATTCTCTTCATTGCCTCTGGTGCCTTTCACCTCAGCAAACCCGCCGATTTGATTCCCGAATTACAGGGCCGACTGCCGATTCGTGTCGAGTTACAGGCCCTGCAGGCCGACGATCTGGAGCGCATCCTGCGCGAGCCGGAAAATGCCTTGATCCGCCAGTATAGCGCCCTGCTGGCCGCCGATGGTGTCACCCTGCAGTTTGCCGATTCTGGCATCCGGCGCATTGCGGAGATTGCGCAGCAGGTCAATGAGCGGGTAGAAAATATTGGCGCCCGTCGTTTGCATACCGTGATGGAGCGTCTGTTGGAAGAGATCGCCTTCCAGGCCCCGGATCACGATAGCCAGCCGCTCTGCATCGACGCCGAATATGTCGACGGCCGGCTGAACGACCTGGCCGCCGATGAGGATCTTTCGCGCTATATTCTCTAGGCCTTGGCCTCTGCGTCCGCAGCCAGGCGCAGGGGTTCGAAGTGACTGTTGAGAATGCGCACATCCTGTTGCTGGCGGGCCACCGGAATTCCGTTGCTGAGTAGGGCCTCCATGACCCCGGCACGGAGATCGGTCTGGACGTTGAAGGCAAGATTACAGTCACCAATATAGACACGCAGATAGACCACTACACCATTGGTATTCACGTCCAGAATCAGGGCCGAGGGAGGGATGATGCTGGGGTCATCCTGCATGACGTCCGGGTGCTGCCGCGCTACCTGCACCATCACGTCCTTGACCTGCTGCAGATTGGCCTCATGCTCCACCGTAAAGGGCAGCATCAGACGCAAGACATTGTTGCTGTACATCCAGTTGGTCACCTGACCGGAGATGATCTCGGAGTTGGGAACAAAGACCTCGGTCCGATCAAAGGTCAGGATCAGGGTGTAGCGAATGCTGATGCGCTTGACGTAGCCCTCGGTGTTACTCACGGCGATCCAGTCGCCCACCTTGATGGGGCGCTCGAAGATCAGGATGATGCCGGAGACGAAGTTGTTGACCATGGTTTGCAGGCCAAAACCGACACCCACCGACAGGGCACTGGCGATCAGGGCGAATTTCCCTAGGGGCACGCCGGCGAGACTGAGGCCGATCGCCAGACTCAGGATGATGGCCACATATTTGCTCAGGGTAACGAGGGAATACCGCGCCCCGCTATCCAGAGAGAACATGCCGAGAAACCGATCCAACCGCTGGGTAAAAAATTCTACCAGGCGCAGAAGCAGCAGCAGAATGAGGATTGCGACAACGATATGCGCTGGATTGACGTGAACGGCACTGATGGTGAATCCATCAAGAAAATAATGACCGATCAAGCGGATCCCGCTTTTTGGCATGCCCCACTCCACTCCCAGGGCAAGAATTCCACCCACGACGATGCTGGCCTGCACAATGACTCGGAGCAAATAAAAAGGCAGGGATCCCTTGTGGGGATAGCGGCGAAAATACGCGCGCTGCAAAAACCACAGCAGCACCCCCACGAACAGAATGACCGCACTCATCCACAATGCTTGAATTGGCAAAAGATCCCTCCCGTTGCTCTTCCTGATGATGAGGGGAAGGGAGAAAATCAGGGCTTGATGTAGGAAAAACCCTGTTGCTGTGCCTCGGCGAGGGCGAGGACGCCAGCAGGTGCCAGATGACTCCCTTCCGGGCGGCCTGCGGCATCGAGTTCGTAGGCCACCAAACTATTTTGACAAAAGAAAAACTCCACCCCTTGCGCGATCAGCGCGCAGGCTTCGCGGCGCCAAAGACTATTGGCCCACAGTGCGATGGGTGCAGGACCATTGACGATGACCCGCAGACTCGGTGGGGGCGTACACCGTAGGGCATTGCGTAAATTGCCCAGTAACACTGGCCAATGGCCGAGTTCGTCGATATGAAAAACCAGGGACAGAGCAGCAGGTGTCATCAGGCCGCAGCATGGTCCAGCAGACGCTGCCGCAACTTGCTCATGCTGCTTTTTTCCAGTTGTCGAATGCGCTCTGCCGAGACCCCGAGCTCATCTCCCAAGGCTTGCAGGGTCTTCGGATCTTCACTGAGCCAACGGTTTTCGATGATATAGCGATCGCGGGGGGACAGAGACAATAAGGCGCCGTGCAGCCCCTGCTCGCGTGCGCGATCCCAATCCCGATCAATGGCCTGATCGACCGAGGAGAGGGCAGGGTCTTCCAGTTCGAAACTGCGCGCGTGCCCTTCGTCATCCTCACTGCTTTGATCGAGGGAGTAGTCGTGGCCCGCCATCCGCCCTTCCATCTCCAGAACTTCGCTCTGCGCCACCCCCAATTCTTCGGCGATGGCCGCACTCTCCGCCTGATTCATCCAACCGGTTTCGCTGCGACTGGAACGCAGATTGAAGAACAGTTTCCGCTGTGCCTTGGTGGTAGCGACCTTGACGATGCGCCAGTTGCGAAGGATGAACTCGTGCATTTCAGCCTTGATCCAATGCACGGCAAAGGACACCAGACGTACCCCATGGTCGGGGTCGTAGCGCTTCACCGCTTTCATCAGCCCAATGTTGCCTTCCTGAATCAGATCGGCCTCGGGTAGCCCATAACCGCGGTAGGCGCGCGCGACGCGCACCACGAAACGCAGGTGACTCAACACCAGCGCCTTGGCCGCTTCCAGGTCTTCACTCTCGCGCAGGCGCTGCGCGTAGTCCCGCTCTTCGTCGGCGCTCAAGAGGGGCTGCGCATTGACGAAACGCAGGTACGCTGCCATCCCGTCAACACTTGTCAGATCCCTGTTCATCACCGCCAATTCATTCATTGCCTGCCTCCGTTCCCGTCCTCAGTTTAGACCAGCGTCTGACGCAAAGGTTTGCTGCGGACAACCTTTCAACACATGGGGACACCATGGCGACATTTCAAGAGACCGTATTATCGAGATGGCGGCCTACGGCCACCAGCGAACCCAACCAGCCCAGCGCGGCACTGATGAGCACCAGGAGAAAGCCTTCTCCGGGCGTCAACCCGCGCAGGGGAAAGTTGGTGCCATAGAGGCTGGCTAGGTGACTGACCGGGCCCTGCAGGACAGCAAAGGCAATGGCCACGATCAACCACGCCAGAAAGCCGGCGAGGACCCCCTGGATCAGCCCCTGATACAGGAAGGGGCGGCGAATGAAACCCTTGGTGGCCCCGACCAGGGAGCTGATTTCGATCTCGTCGCGGCGCTGTTCGATGTGCAGGCGGATGGTGTTCCCCATTACCAGCACAGCGCCTAGGGCCAGGAGGACGGCGAGGAGATAAACGGCGCGGGTCCCCAGGGCGACGATCGCCTGGAGTCGCGCAACCCACTTCAGATCCGATTGGGCGCTGCGGACGATGGGCTCATGGCTCCAGCGTTGTACCTGCGACTCCAGATCGGCGGGACTCTGCGCCAGAGGGTTCAGCTCCACGATCAACGAGGCCGGCAGGGGATTTTCCCCCAAGGTATGAATGGCCGCCGTCATTCCGGCGTAATGCTGAAAGTCGTCCAAGGCCTGATTTTTGCCCACGAAGCGTACATCGACCACGCCAGGGCTCTGGCGCAGCTGGCTGCGCAGCTGGGCGATGGCCTGTGGCGTTGCATCATCATGTAAGTATAAAGAAATCTGGGCTTGATTATGCCAGCTGGCGAGGAGCTGCTGTAGGTTGCCGAGCGCGGTGAAAAGCCCGACGGGTAGGGCGAATACCACGGCGAGGGCAATAATGGTGAGCAGAGAGGCAATGGGCTGGCGCAGGAGGGTATCGCGCGCGTTGCCGAGAGCCTGCAGACGAACGTGTAGGCTCATGCTTTCTCCTGCACTTGGCCATGATGGAGGTGCAGGGTGCGCAAACACATGCGCTCCACCTGCCCCTGGTCGTGGGTGGCGACCAGCACCGTGGTGCCGTGGCGATAAAAATCGCGGAACATGTCGAGGATCTCGTTACTCAGGGTGGGGTCGAGGTTGCCGGTGGGTTCATCGGCAAGCAGGATCTCTGGCGTATGGACAATGGCCCGGGCGATGCCCACCCGCTGCTGTTCTCCCCCAGAAAGAGTTTCTGGAAATTCCCGCCAGTGCTCTCCCAGCCCCACCTTGTCGAGGGCCGCGCGCACGCGATGATCGAGCTGCCGCGCCGACATCCCCGCAACCTGCAAGGTGAGGGCAACATTGGCATAGACCGTGCGATCCATGAGCAGTTTATGGTCCTGGAACACGACCCCCACGCGCCGGCGATAGGCGGGAATATGGCGCCGGCGCAACGTCGCCAGATCGACGCCGGCCACGCGCAGGGTTCCGTGACTGACCGCTTCCAGGCGGGTGAGCAGCTTGAGCAGGGTGCTTTTCCCCGCCCCGGAAGGGCCGGTGAGCAGGACCATCTCCCCTTTTTCGAGCTGCAGATTTAGCTCGCGTAGGACATGCCGTCGTCCCGGATAATGCTTGGTAACATTGATGAACTCGATCATGCGGACTCCCGCGTAAACAATGCGTCAACAAAGGCTTCCGCATCAAAGGGGCGAAGATCGTCCACGCCCTCGCCCACCCCAATGAAACGAATGGGAATCGGCAGGGCCTGGGCAATGGCCGCGACGACACCGCCTTTCGCGGTGCCGTCAAGCTTGGTGATGCAGATGCCGGTAAGGCCCACAGCAGCATGGAACTGCTGTGCCTGCTGCAGCGCATTCTGGCCGGTACCGGCGTCGAGCACCAGCCAGATTTGCTGCGGTGCCGCGGGATCCTGTTTGCCCAGCACCCGCTTTACCTTCTTCAACTCTTCCATCAGATGGCCTTGGGTGTGCAGGCGGCCTGCAGTATCGGCAATGAGTAGGTCGGCACCACGAGAGCGCGCTGCTGCGTAGGCGTCGAAAATCACCGAGGCGCTATCGGCGCCGCTACCCTGGGCGATCACTAGCACCTGGACCCGTTCGCCCCAACCCTGCAGCTGTTCGACCGCGGCGGCACGAAAGGTATCACCGGCGCCAAGCAGCACCTGAAAACCGGCCCCCTTCCAACGCGCTGCCAGCTTACCAATGGTGGTCGTCTTGCCAGCACCATTGATGCCTACCATCATCAGCACTTGCGTTTGACCCTTGCTGGGTGCCCAGCTTTCGCAGCGCGGCTGCAAAAGCTCGAGCAAGGACTGGCGAATGGCCTGCTGCAAAGCGGCAGGATTGGTAAGTTCCTTGCGGCGGACCTTCTGAGTGACGGCATCCATGATGCTGCGGGTGGCCGGCACACCAACGTCCGATTGCAGCAGGATGGCCTCGAGGTCCTCCAGGAGTTCGTCGTCGATCTCCTTTTTGCCCAGGACCAAGCGCGCCACACCTTCACTGAGCTGCTCCCGGGAGCGACTCAGACCGGATTTGAGTCGGGTGAAAAAGCCCTGTTTTGCAGTTTCTGGCGACTCTGAAGGGGTTTCCGCCGGACGCCCATCCTCCGCTACGGCGACGGGCTCGACGCCTTGGTCTCTCATCGACGCAGGGATGCCGAGACCAGGCTCTGCCTCAGGCAGCAAAGATTCGCCATCTGTTTGCTGGGCGTCGCCCGGTTCTGTTGCTGGCGCAGTGGGTGCTGAGGGCTGGGTAGGCTCTGGAGGCGCCGGCGCGGGGGGGATTTCCTCTTCTGGGGCGCTTTTGTTACGCTTCAACCAGCCAAAAACCATGATCTTCGGACCAACCTCATTTTTCGCTACCAAGCTGCATTATCTCGCGAAGGGCGCGGCCGAACAATCACCGGGAAATCCCATGACGGTTGCCATCATTGCCGGAAGATTGCGCGGCAGAAAGTTGCAAACCCCTCGCGGCAGCGGTGTCCGCCCGACGCCCGGAGTGGTGCGGGAGCGCCTTTTCAACTGGCTGGCGGCAGAGATTGCGGGCGCGGAAGTGCTCGATCTTTTTGCTGGCAGCGGGGCCCTCGGCCTCGAAGCCTGGTCCCGCGCCGCGGCACGGGTAGATTTCGTCGAAAAATCTCCTCTCCATCGGCGCATTCTGGCGCAGAACCTGGTTGCCTGTGGCTTGGATCCGCATCGGCACCTGCTGGCCCACGATGCCGTAGCATTTTTGTCGCGACAGCAGGCATCCTACGATGTGCTCTTTGCCGACCCCCCGTTTGCGCAGGGCTGGCCGGAGCGTCTGCACCCCCTGCTACTGGGTGAGCAGAGCCCGGTTCGTCCGGGCGGATGGCTCTATCTCGAGGCCAGTGCCCAGGAGTTGTGGCCAGCCAGTAGCCTGCCTGCGCATTGGCAAGTCCATCGCCAAGGCGTCTGCGGGGATAGTCACTACGTTTTGTTACGGCAGCAGAGGAGAGTCTCATGAATCCAGGTAGCACCCCGCGCCGCATCGTCTATCCGGGTACCTTTGACCCGATTACCCTGGGACATGAAGATCTGGTCCGGCGCGCAGTGGAGCTCTTCGACGAAGTGGTCGTTGCCGTTGCCGCAGAAACGCCCAAGCAGACCATTTTTCCGCTGGCCGAACGAGTAGCCCTGGCAGAGTCCTGTTTGGGCGGGATTCCCGGAGTACGGGTGCGGCCCTTTGCCGGCTTGCTGCTGCACCTCCTTCAAGAGGAGGGCGTGCGTGTGATTTTGCGCGGTTTGCGCGCGGTTTCGGATTTTGAGCACGAATTTCAGCTCGCCTCCATCCAGCGGCGTATGGATAGTCATGTGGAGACCCTCTTTCTCATGACCTCCGATGCCAATACCTTTTTATCATCCAGTTTGGTTCGGGAAATCAGTCGCCTGGGCGGGGATGTCAGTGCTTTTGTTCAGCCGGCGGTGGCGCAAGCCTTGCAGCGGCGTTTTGCCCCTTGATATCGGAGGGGAGTAGAATTTGTCCAACTTTCCTTCGGATTGCTTTCATGTCTCTACATATTCTCGACAACTGTATCAACTGTGATGTCTGCGAGCCCGAATGTCCCAACGGGGCGATCCATATGGGTCCGCAGATCTATGTCATTGAACCGGGCCTGTGTACCCAGTGTGTGGGCCACTACGATACGCCGCAGTGCCAGGAGGTCTGTCCAGTCGACTGCATCGAACTCGACCCGGCCAACCCCGAATCTCCCGACGCCTTGCAGGAAAAATTTTTCCTTCTGACCGGTCAAGTGTGACGCTTGTACCGGGAGGGACGTTAGGCCGCCTGCCTGGTGGCTGATTGTCTTGGCGTCACGGGAAAGTCGCGCCGAGGGCATCCTGCATCTGGGAATGGATCTTTTCTAACGTGCTCAGCTGCTCCTGTGTAGCCGTGCGCTGTGCTTGCAGGCGCTCGCTACGGCTATCAATGCTGTCCATGGCCTGAGAGATACGCTCCAGTGCTTCCAGCTCCTCGGCAGATTTCTGATGATAACTCTCGAGGTATTGGTTCATGACAGCCATCACCTCGTCTACCCAATTCTGCGCATCGCGGCGCGTCTCGAGCATGTAGTCGCGCACTTTTGCCGCCACGGTGAGAAAGGCCTTGCGCACGACGCTACTTTGGGTATTCACGGCAATTTCCAGCATCATGCCAAAGCGTTCATAGCTCTCCGCCATGGCCAGCAGTTCTGCGCGCCGGGGCAGAATGGCGTAGGGAAGGGTGGCCAATGCGGGCAAGGAATAGCGTTGCTGTAGCGCGGCATATTCGCGCGCAATTTCGGCATTGACGGTTTCCGCGCCGGCAAGCGCAGTATCGAACTGCCGGGTCGCCTCGGCAAAAAAGACGTGAAAGCGCTCGACGATGCCGGCGGTCGTCCAGGCCGAGAGCATTTCCCCCTTGGCGTTGCTGATGATGAGATCAAACGTAGTGGTGGACAGGGGAGCCAGAAGATGTTCCTGCACCGAATGCTGGAAGGCGAGCTTGCGCCCCTCAAAGGCAGCGCGATCGTGCTCGAATTGCGCCAGGCGCTGCTGGTGCTGGCGAACCAGCTTGGGAACCTTTTCCCCCGTTCGCTCTTTCAGATCGTGCAGACTTTGCATTTGCGTGACGAGTCGCTGATCTTGCTCGGAGAGCAGCACCTGTTGCTCCGTCAGGATGCGTTTGGCCAGTTGCTGGCCTTTCTCTTCCAACGATTTGCGACGCCCCGGGATGATCAGGTCGGCGATGGCCTTTTCCAACTCCAGAATGCCACTGCGCTGCAGCAGTTCTTCGTTGCCGCGGATACGCCCCAACAAGGCCTTCTGCCCACTGATGGGGATGACCTGTGCACGCGCGATGCCCAGCCGTTCGGCGGTACGTTGCGCCTGCGCTTCGATTTCTTCCTCGATCTCGAAGGGGTCGCGCAGTTCGTCCCAAAGCATATCGATCTTGTTGAGCAGCACGAGTTGGTGTTGATTGCGATTGCGCTTGAGATACTGTTCCCAGATGACCAGATCGCTCTGCGTCACCCCAGTGTCGACACTCAGCAGAAAGAGCAGCGCATCGGCATCGTTGAGCATGCTGAAGGTCAGCTCGGGTTCCGCACCGATGGCGTTCAAACCGGGAGTGTCCAGTACGGTAAGGCCGGCATCAAGAATGGGGTGAGGAAGAAACAGCATGGCGTGACGCCAGCGGGGGATCAGCACCTTGCCGAGACCGCAGGAGGGGCAGACGGTATTTTCGCGACTTTTCGCGACCCGGTTGAGGGGAGGACAGAGGCCCAGACGCCGAGCTTCTTCAATGGCGACACAAATCGTTTCGGTCAACACCTTGAAGCGTTGTCCGCGTTTGGCCTCGTCTGCGCAGTCCATGCGCACCCATGCGCTGCCCGCGCGCTTCAGCTTTTCAATACTGATATCCATGCTGCGGCTGGCAATGGGCAAAAGCTGCAGTCCGGGGCGGCCTTGCGGCGCGCCGCGGATTTCGACTGGACACATAGTGGTTTGCCCGGTGCTGGAGGGCAAAAAGCGTTGACCCTGATCAGCGAAGAGGAGGGCGTTGATTAGTTCCGTTTTGCCGCGGGAAAATTCCCCCACTACGGCCAGACGCAGATGGTCCTGTTCAATGGCAAAGGCGAGATTTTCCAATTGAAGGATGCTGCCGCCGGGGATCAGACCGAAGTCCCCGGTCAGTTCGGCGAGGCGGTGCAGGGATTGGGCGACCTGTTCACGCCAGAGTTGGAAGGATTGCAAGCTCTGCAGAATCGGTGAATCGTTACCTGCGTTCGTCATGGCTCTCCCGTTTGCTGCTGCTAACGCTGACAATACCCACAAAAAAAGGAGGACCGTCCACCAATGCGCAGACCGCGCAATGGCTCCCCACAACGTACGCAGGGTTCTTCCTCTCGCCCATACACGGCAAGAGATAGTCGAAAATATCCCTTTTCGCCATCAGGACGGGTAAAGTCGCGCAGAGTCGTTCCTCCTTCTGCAATCGCTGCTTGCAGGATCTCCACAACGGCCTCGGCCAGGTGTTGGTAACGCGCGCGGGAGATGCGTCCAGCGGCGCGGCGCGGATCGATGCCGGCGCGGAACAGGGATTCGTTGGCGTAGATGTTGCCCACCCCCACTACATTGTGGGCATCCATCAGAAAGGTCTTGATGGCCTGGTGATGGCCTCGACTGCGGGTGTAAAGGTAGTCTCCGTCAAAAACATCACCCAGAGGCTCGGGTCCTAGGTGCTGCAGGAGCGGGTCGGTGGACCAGTCTGGCCCCCAGAGCAGCAGGCCAAAGCGGCGCGGATCATGAAAGCGCAAGCACTGATCGTTATCCAGGACCAGATCAATGTGATCATGGCGTTGGGCTGGAATCGTGGCTGGGAGAACGCGCAGGTGGCCAGACATCCCGAGATGGAGAAGGAGCTGTCCGGTGTCGAGATCGGCGAGGAGATATTTTCCACGCCGCCAGAGGCGGTGGATGGTCTGTCCTTGCAGTCGCGACGGCAGATCGGCATTAACCGGCCGACGCAGGCGTGGCTCGCGCACGATCACGGTGCTGATGCGCCGATCGATGAGGTGGGGCGCAATGCCGAGGCGCGTGACCTCCACCTCGGGCAATTCAGGCATCTTCTCCCCTCCAGATGCTGGTGCTCGCGCGTTCCCGGCCGGCGAGATCCCAAAGCACGGCAAGGTCCTGCCAGCCATGGGCGGCCATCAGCGCACGCACGGCTGGGCCTTGCGCGACGCCATGTTCGAAGCCGAGGCGGGTGCCGGGGCGCAGGTGCGGCGCCAGACCGGAGAGGATGGCCTGATAGGCCTCGAGGCCGCTTTCCCCGGCCACCAGGGCAGCGCGTGGCTCTGCGTGCAGATCGGGAAGATGCGGATCGTCGGCCGCCAGATAGGGTGGATTGCTCACAATCAATGCAAACTGCTGTGTTGCCGGGAGTGCGGCACACCAGTCGCCCTGGCACCAGTGGATCTGTTGTCTCAGCGCTTCGGCATTCTGCCGGGCCAGGGTCAAGGCTTCCGTACTGTTGTCCACCGCCCAATAGTCGAGTTCGGGCCGCGCCTGCGCCAGGGCAAGGACGATTGCACCGGAACCCGTGCCCAGATCGAGTACCGCTCCACTCTTTGGCAACTGCTCCAGGGCCCAACGCACCAGCGTTTCGGTATCCGGGCGGGGAATCAGTGCCCGGGGATCGACCCGCAGATCGAGATCCATGAAGGACCAGTGCCCCAAACAGTAGGCCAGCGGCGTACCGTCGAGGCGCCGGGCGAGCAGCGCCAGCAGGCGCGCACGTCGCTCCTCTCCCAGGGCCATCTGCGGGTCGCGCCAGAGCGTCTGCCCATTGCCCAGCAGGTCGGCAAGAATCCAGCGCGCCTCTTGGGAGGCATCATCGCTTTGCGTTGCCAGCTGATGGATCAGCCATTGTTGCCATTGGCGCAGGGAGTCCGCCGCCGTGGGTGTCTCAGGGCTCATCACCGAGACTTTGTAAAAGGTCCGCCTGGTGTTCGCGCAAGAGCGCCTCGTAGAGTGGGTCGAGATCGCCAGCCATGACGGCCTCCAGACGGTAGAGCGTGAGGTTGATGCGGTGATCGGTCACTCTACCCTGGGGAAAATTGTAGGTGCGAATACGCTCGGAGCGATCACCCGAGCCTACCAGAGAGCGTCGCGCCGCAGCCGTGGCGCTCTGCTGCTTTTCCTGCTCCATCTCCATCAAGCGTGCTTGCAACAGGGCCATGGCCTTGGCGCGGTTTTTGTGCTGCGAGCGATCTTCCTGGCAGGCGACCACCAGCCCCGATGGAAGATGGGTGATCCGTACTGCCGAATCGGTCTTGTTGACGTGCTGTCCGCCGGCGCCACTGGCGCGGAAGGTGTCGATGCGCAGATCACTGCTCTGAATCTGTATGCCCTCGATCTCGTCCACTTCAGGCAGGACCGCAACGGTACAGGCCGAGGTGTGGATGCGGCCCTGCGCCTCGGTTTCCGGCACGCGCTGTACGCGGTGCCCACCCGATTCAAATTTGAAGCGGGAATAGGCTCCACGTCCGGCAATTTCCAGGACCACTTCGCGGTAGCCGCCGCGCTCCGATTCGGAGGCGGAGAGGATGGTTACGCCAAAGCGCTTGCTCTCGGCATAGCGGCTGTACATGCGTGCCAGATCACCAGCAAAAAGGGCCGCCTCCTCTCCGCCGGTACCTGCCCGTACCTCGAGAAAGACATTGCGTTCATCCTGCGGATCCTTGGGCAGGAGACGCAGGCGCAATTCCGCCTCCAGCTCGGCAATTTCCGCTTCCGCGGCCGTCAGCTCCTCGCCCGCCAGGGCGCGCAAGTCCGCATCCGCTTCTTCGCGCAGGATGCGCGCCGCATCATCATAGTCCCGCTGTCGGCGTTGTTGGCGAGCGAGGAGGTCACGCAGAGGCTGGATCTCGCCCAATTCCCGCGACAAGGCTTGGTATTGTTGCGGATCCTGAAGGATCTCCGGGCTTGCTAGGCGGTGTTCCAGCTCTTCGGCGCGCAGGCTCAACTGCTCGAGTTGGCCCTCCAGACGGGGGCTGAGACTCATCCTTCGGCGTCGCTGAGATGGAAGAGGATATCCAGTGAGGCGACCAAGGCCTCGCTCGTGGCTTCCTGGCAGGGCTGGCGCAGGGTGGAGATGGGATCGTGCAAGACCTTGTTCATCAGGGCCTTGGAGAAGGCGTCGAGCACGGCACCCGGGTCCTGGCCTTGCTGCAGATAGTGGCGAAAGCGCTGCAACTCCATCAGACGCGCCTGTTCCACATGCTCGCGCAGGCGGCGGATGGCCGGCACCACCTCCAGGCTGTCGCGCCAATGTTGGAAGCCCTCGGCCTCCTGCGCAATGATCTGTTCCGCCTCCTTCGCCGCCTCCCGTCGCGCCTGTACACCGGCCTGGGCGATATCGTTCAGGTCATCGATGGTATACAGGTAGCAGTCGTCCAGATCGGCAATCGCCGGATCGATGTCGCGAGGCACGGCGAGATCGAGCAGCAGCAGGCTGCCCCGCGTGCGAGGAAGACCCTGCTGCAGGTCGGCGGAGCGCAAGAGGATCTGTGGGCTGGCGGTACAACTCAAGACCAGATCGACGTGGGGAAGGAGGGCTGCGGCATCTTCCAAGGGATGGGCTTGACCACCGAGCCGACCCGCCAGCAGGCGGGCCCGATCCGGACTGCGATTGACGACATGAAAGCCGTCGAGCTCATGCTCGCGCAGATGGGTGGCGACCAGTTCGATGGTTTCTCCGGCACCGATGAGCAGCACCCGCTTGTCTTGCAGCGAACCAAGGAGCTGGCGTGCCAGGCTGACGGCCGCATAGGCGACGCTGACGGGTGCCGAACCAATGGCGGTTTCCGTGCGGACCTGTTTGGCAACGCGAAAGGCCCAATGCAGCAAGCGATTGAGTACCGGCCCGGTGCTATCGATATCGGCGGCTATTTGATAGGCGTCCTTCACTTGTCCGAGGATCTGTGGCTCGCCGATGATCATCGAATCCAGTCCACACACTACCCGGAACAGGTGCTGTACCGCAGCGGCGTCTTGGAAGGAGAAGCTGTTACCGGTGAGCAGCTCGGCATCGATACCATGAAATTGGGCCAGCCATTGCCGCAGTCGCGGCTCTTGCGGTCCGGCACCGCCGTAGGTGTAGATTTCGGTACGATTGCAGGTAGAAAGGATGAGGGCTTCTTTGGCCAGATGTTGCGCCAGGAGATCACGATGTGCCGCGGCCAACTGATCGGGCGCAAATGCGACCTTCTCGCGCACCTCGATGGGCGCACTGTAATGACTTAACCCGTAGCAAAAAATGGCTGTATCGTCCGTAAATATGGGGCATTACTCTCTACCGGCGCATTGTCCGCAAGGCTTGGCCGGATTGCAAGCCGCAGGTGCTGGCGCTATTGTCAGCGCATTGTGTCGCACAGGGACAGGCATGGGCAGCAGAGTGTGGTGGCGGTGGACAGCGTTAGCCTTGCTCCTTGCGGCACCCCTTGCCCCGGCCAGCGTGACCCTGACTGGCGAAGGCCTGTTCTATCTCCTCAGCGCGGAGATGGCCACCCAGCAAGGGGATCGACAGGATGCCCTGGCGGCCTGGAAGCACAGCGTCGACCAACTGCCTACGGCGGCGGTATTGGCGGCGGCAACCAAGGCGGCAGCGCAGCTGGGCGATTTGCCGCAGGCCCTGCACTGGGCCAAGCACTGGCATGAATTGGCCCCGGAAGACAGCGAGTCAGCCCGTTTTGAGGCGGGTTTACTGTTGGCCGATGGCCAGGATTCCGCCGCCATTGACCTGCTGCAAGCGACGCTGGCCCGCTTTCCGGACGATGAGCGCGTCAGTAGCGAGTTGGCGGAACTCCTGGCCCAGCATGGTCGTCTGGGAGACGCGGAGCGCTTGATCCACAGCGTTCTGCAACAGCACCCGCAATCGGCGGCGGCACAGATGACCCTTGGCCGTATTGCCCTGCTGGAAAAGCAACCGGAAAAAGCAGAAAGCGCCTTTGCCCGCGCGCTAGAGTTGCGTCCCGACTGGGACGAGGCAGCCATTCTCCATGCGGAGACCCTGCATCAGCAGGGAAATGCCCTGGCCGCCCTGCGGTCTATACAAGGGTTTTGTGCTGCCCATCCCAATGCGGAAGCCGCGCGCGTCTATCTTGCCAAGCTCTATCTGAGCCTTGGGGGTCAGACGCAAGCGTACCGGGTGCTGCAGCAGCTCAGTCTGCTGCGGCCCGAGCAGCCGCAAATCTGGGAGCAGCTTCTGCTCCTGGGAATAGCCGAAAAGGACTGGACGGGTAGCCAGCAAGCACTCGAGCATCTGCGCGAGCTCCTGCCGCACAGCCCGTTGTTATCTTATTACCAGGGGCGGCTTGCCGAGGAGCAAAAGGACTGGGCGCCAGCGCTGGCAGCTTACGACAAGCTCAGTGGTACACCCCTGGCGGACGAGGCGCAGCTGCGTATGGTGCAGATCTATTATGCACAGGGGCAGAAGAAGAAGGCCCTGCTGCAGGTGGAAAAATTGCAGGCCCGGCATCCTGATAATGTGCAAATTCCCTTGTTGCGGGCTGAGTTGTTGCAGGAGCAAGGACAGGTGGCATCGGCCGTGCAGGTGCTGGATCAGGCCTTGGAACAACACCCCCGCGATGCAGACCTGTGGTATGCCCGTGGTACGGTGGCAGAGCAGCAGGGGGATTATGCGGGCATGGAAAAGGCTATGAAGATCGTCATCGATTTGCGCCCGGAGGATGCTCAAGCCTACAACTTTCTCGGCTACAGCCTGCTGCAACGGAGGGACGAGCTCGCCACTGCTGCCCATTACCTGCACAAAGCCATCCAGCTCGCTCCGGAGGATCCCAACATCCAGGATAGCGTGGGATGGCTGTATCATTTGCAGGGCGACCAAGCGCAGGCCCTCAAATACCTGCAGCAGGCACACGCCGGCTTGGGAGAGGAGCCAGAGGTATTGAGCCATCTGGGTCGCGTTTTATGGAAAATGGGCCAGAAGAAGGAGGCGCGAACCCTATGGCAGCAGGGTTTGAAGCGCCATCCCACCAGTCGCCGTTTACAAGAGGATTTGCTGCATCCATGAATCGCCTGGCACGGCCCACCTGGAAGGGCCTGATATTCCCTGCCCTCCTTTTCTTGAGCGCCTGTGCCCAGCTCCCGCCTGCACCCCCGGCCGCACACCTGCTGCTGCCCGCGGAACAGCGGGCGCAGGTGCTGACATCGCTGCAGCGTTGGACCGCCAATGGGCAGGCCTCCCTGCGCAGCCCTCAGGGCAGCCAGAGTTTTGGCTTTATCTGGCGGCAGGAGCCGCAGGGTGCGCACCTGATGATCCTGGGGCCATTGGGCAATACCGTGGCTGAGCTGCAGGAGAATGAGCAGCAGGCCTCCCTCGTGGAGGCCAACGGCAAGCGGCTGGTCGCCGCGAATATGGGCGAACTCTTGCAAAGGGTCCTGGGGGTTTCGTTGCCGGTCCACGAACTGCCGGATTGGCTGTTGGGGATTCCTGCGCGTGGCCAAGTTGGTGCCTATGATGCGGAGGGCTTGCCGCGCACGGCAGACTGGGGCGCCTGGCACTTGCAATATCTGCACTACGAGGCCGTGGGGGGCTTGCGCATGCCGGCCTTGCTGCAGGCCACGGGCCCAGACGGGGTGCAAATGCGCATCGCCGTCAGCGATTGGCGTCTGGGGCGAGGATGAGCGACGCCTGGTATCCGGCTCCGGCCAAGCTGAACTTGATGTTGCGGGTGGTGGGACGCCGGGCGGACGGCTATCACCTGCTGCAGAGCGTATTTCAGTTTCTCGACCTCGGCGATGATTTGCACTTTTCCTCGCTACCGTCAGGGATCTTCCGTTCCTCCGGTGGACCCGGCGACATTCCGCCGGAGAAGGAACTCACCCTGCGCGCTGCGCGCCTGCTCGCGGAGCGCTGCGGCCGGCGCGAAGGCGTGGAAATCACCCTGCGTAAGCGCCTTCCCGAGGGGGGTGGGGTCGGTGGCGGCTCTTCCGATGCCGCCACGACGTTGCTGGTGCTCAATCAACTCTGGAATTGCGGCCTCACCCGTGCCGAACTGATCGAACTCGGCAGCTCTCTCGGTGCTGATGTCCCCATCTTCCTATTCGGACGCAGCGCCTGGGCAGAGGGTATCGGTGAACGTTTGCAGGCGATGCCGCCCGTCCCGGAACTGCGCTATTTGCTCGTGCATCCAGGCGTCTCCGTTCCTACCGCAGAGATTTTTCGGGACCCCGAATTGACACGCCAACACCTGCCCAGCACAATATCGGCGTTTTTGGGGGGGGAGCAGGAGAATACCCTGGAGCCCCTGGTTCGGCGTCGTTATCCGGTCATTGCAGAATGCATCGATTGGCTGAGCGCGCAGGGCTTGAGAAACGCACGCTTGACGGGTAGCGGTGCTTGTTGCTTTGCCGAGCTTGCGGAGGGGTTGGACGGTGCAGCCCTTCTTGCCCAGCTACCGTCGGCATGGCGCGGCTGGGCAGTGCGAGGGTGTAATCAGCACCCGCTCCTCGAGCTCCTCCCGGAAATCCCTGCTGGGGCGTAGCCAAGCGGTAAGGCACCGGATTTTGATTCCGGCATTCCCAGGTTCGAATCCTGGCGCCCCAGCCATTTTATTTTTGCCGGCAGTACAGAGGGACCGATCCTTTCATGTCTCACGGTAGCCTGATGGTGTTCAGCGGGAATGCCAATCCCGCCTTGGCGGCACAAGTCGTCAAATTTCTCCAGATTCCTTTAGGTCGTGTCGAGGTCAGTCGCTTTAGCGACGGTGAGGTCTTCGTCGAGGTCCTGGAAAATGTTCGCGGTCACGATGTGTTCGTGCTGCAACCGACCTGCGCACCGACCAACGATCATCTCATGGAACTCCTGACCATGATCGATGCCTTGAAACGTGCCTCGGCCAACCGCATCACCGCCGTCATGCCCTACTTTGGTTATGCACGCCAGGATCGCAAATCCCGTGCCCGCACCGCCATTACCGCCAAGCTGGTCGCGGACCTGGTGACCACCGCCGGGGCGCACCGGGTGCTGACCATGGATCTGCATGCCGACCAAATTCAGGGCTTCTTTGATGTCCCCGTCGACAATATCTACGCCTCACCGATCCTTCTCGGCGACATCTGGCGCCAGAATCCGGAAAAACTCATGGTGGTCTCTCCCGATGTTGGCGGTGTGGTGCGCGCGCGCGCCATTGCCAAGCGTCTGGAAGTGGATTTGGCCATCATCGACAAGCGTCGCCCGCGTCCCAATGAATCAGTGGTGATGAATATCATCGGCGAGGTGGAGGGGCGCAGCTGTGTGCTGGTCGACGATATGGTCGATACCGCCAATACCCTGTGCGAGGCGGCACATGCCCTCAAGGCGCGGGGCGCCCTACGGGTCTGTGCCTATTGTACCCACCCCGTGCTTTCCGGGAAGGCCATCGAACGCATCAGCGCTTCTTCGCTGGATGAGTTGGTGGTCACAGATACCATCCCCCTGAGCAGCGAGGCCAAGGCTTGCGCCAAGATCCGCGTGCTCTCCGTAGCCGAACTCTTTGCCGAAACCATCCGTCGCATTGCCGAAGAAGACTCCGTCAGCTCCTTGTTCATGGACTGAGTCAGGAATAGGGCGCTGCCTGCCCATCCAGAGTTTTCAGCTGGGGTAATTTCAGCGTGGCTTGGGCTGGTTGCCCTGGAATCACGGTCAAGGAATGGGGGTCGGGGCGATCTACTCCGTTGACCAGCCAAGCGTGCAAAAAGAAGTAGGCCAGGACCGCCAAGATTAGAATCACCAGGGCCCAAATCCAAGTCGCTCCACCACTGCTGCTCTCTTCACTCATTTCCACTCCTAGAACATCCTCATCAGTGCGTGCACGAAACTTTGCTCTTCGCGCTGCTCTTGCGCCTTTGGTTTGGGCGGCAAATAGCCAGCCAGAAAGTATCCCCCTTTACTGGGGCCGGCATGGGCTCCAGGATCCGCCAAGGTGCCAGTGCGGGGATTGTATTGTGCGGTGACCACGTCTGGAGGTATGAAAAAGCCGTTGTCGGGCATGCCCTGTAGCGCCGTTCCCATGTAGCGGATCCAAATGGGCAAGGCCTCTCGCGCCCCCGCCGCCCAGGTCCCCATCGTATGGTTATCGTCATAGCCTACCCATACGGATGTCGTGATCTGCGGATTGAAACCATTGAACCAGGCATTCTCTTCCGCATTGGTGGTCCCTGTCTTGCCCGCTAGGTCATGACGGTGCAGGATCTGCGCTGCCACCCCGGTTCCGACGCGAATCACCCGTTCCATCATCCGCGTCATCAGATAGGCAACCCCAGGCGGGATTACCGTCTGCGTTGCTGGTGGCTGATAGGCCAGGGGGCAATGCAGCAGTGCGACCTGGGTGCCATCGGCGGTGACCACCTTGCGGATGAGGTAGGGATGGGGCAGGAAACCGCCGCTAGAGAAGGTGGCGTAGGCCTTGGCCATCTGCAGCGGTGTGAAATCCCCAGCTCCCAGGACCATGGAGGGCGTAGCCGGGATCTGCTTGGCAGGGAAGCCAAAGCGCTGCACGTAGGTTTTCGCGTAGGGAATGCCGACATCCATGAGCAGGCGCACGCTGGGCACATTATGGGAGTCGGCGAGGTCTTCCCAGATGGGGAATGGGACCTTGGAGAAGGTGCGGCTGTAATTGGTGGGTGCGTAGATCTGCCCATCCGCCAGGTGAATGACGAGGGGCGTATCCGCAATCAAGGATACTGGGGTGTAGTAACCCTTGTGTCCACTGGCCAGCAAGGCGGGGGCATCGATCGCCGACGCGTAGACGAAGGGCTTGAAGCCAGAACCCGGTTGTCGGTAAGAGTACAGAGCGCGGTCGAAGTGGCTGAGGTCATAGCTGAAGCCTCCTACCAGGGCGAGGATTGCGCCACTGTGGCTGTTTAACGAAACCAGCGCGCCTTGCACGTGCGGAATCTGTGCCAATTGCCAGCCGCCGTGGGGAACGTCATGCCAAACCCTGGTACCCCAGACCGGATTTCCCGTGCCTTCGGTGGTGGTTGCAACGTAATGCCGGACCCAGATGAGATCCCCCGGCACCAGCACCTGATCCACCGCCGTTGGGCGCTCGCCATTGGGCCGTAGGCGCGCCCAGCCCACTTGTCGCAGGCTCAGCGTGGCTGCCTGCTGCCCTTCGATCTCGATCTGCGCTTCGCGGGCATTCACGTTCTTTACAACGGCCCAACGGAGATTGGCGGGATCATAGTCCGGCAACATGGGGGGGCGCTGGCCGCGCAGGGCCGTGTACAGCATCTGTCCGTGAAGCTGGGCGATCGGGCCGCGCCAGGCCTTGGGGTCCATGCTGTCCAGGCCCATGCCATAGTTCTCCAGGCCAATGGCCATGTCCTTGCTGGCCGCCTGTTGATCGCGCGGATCGATGCTCGTATACACCCGTAAACCGCTGCGATAGGTAAAGTCTGGCCCGAAGTGTTTTTCCAGCCAGGTGCGGATCCAGTCGGTGGCGTAGGGCGCCAGGTTGCTGGCCGGGGCGTGATAGCGCGCCTCGATGGGTTTGGCGATGGCACGCTGGGCGGCAGCTTCGCTGATGAAGCCGAGTTTAGCCATACGCCGTAGAACATAATCCCGGCGGGTCTTTGCCGAGGCAGGCGAGGCGATGGGGTTGAAGGCCGAGGGCGCGGCGGGCAGGCCAGCCAGGGTCGCCATCTCCCCCAAGCTGAGTTGCGAAACCGTCTTGCCATAGTAGGTCTCGGCCGCCGCCTGTACCCCATAGGCCCCCTCACCCAAATAGATCTTATTCACGTAGAGATCGAGAATCTGCGCCCGATCCAAGTGATGCGCCAATTTGTAGGCCAGAAGGATTTCCGCCACCTTGCGCGTAATGGTCTTTTTCGGCGTCAGATAGAAATTCCGCGCCACCTGCTCGGTAATGGTGCTCGCTCCTTGCACCGGTCCCCAATGAATCAGATCCACCCAGGCGGCGCGAAAAATGCCGGGAAAACTGACCGGGTAATAGAGCGGGTTGTGACTGTAAAACTTGGAGTTTTCTGCCGCGATGAAGGCATCCTGCAAATGCTTAGGGACTTGGTCCAAGGGCAGGGCATAGCGTAATTGCGGGCCAATGACCTGCAGCAACTGCCCATTGTTTGCGTAGATGCGCAGTGGTTCGGCCGGGTGCCAATGCTGTAACTCGCGTACTGGTGGCAACTTTTGCCAGATGCGGTAGGTCCAGAAGCCGGCGCCGACGGTGGCATCCAGCAACACAAAGAGGACAATCAACACGAACCAGAACCGCCAGCTCCGGTGGCGAAAAAAGGCGCTCCTACCCATGGCTCAAACCGCGTGTAGCGGTGCAGAGTGGCACGGAAAAATCACAGCGACCCCCGCACCCGATGCCAGAGGCGACTGAACCAACCGGCCTTGGCAACGGCGTTTTTCGCCAGCACCGGTTCGCTCTTCAGCACCTTACCATTCCAGAGAAGATCGAGAGTACCAACTTGAGTATTGGCCTTCAGCGGCGCCTGCAATGTAGGATCAGCAACGAAGCGGCTCTCTACCTTGCCTTGACTGGGCTTGGGAACGACCACCTGAATCGTCTTGGGCGTGATCACCGAAAGCGTTTCCGGCGACCAGTCCACGCGCTTGAGCTGTGCGACGATGGCGCCGGCGGGGTAGACCTGGCGCTCTTGCCAGCCGTGAAAGCCATAGTGGAGCATGGCCGAGGCGTCGGTACCGGCGACGGCGCGCGAGCTGGCGCCCAAAATCACCGCCACCAAGCCGCGTCCATCCTTGCTGGCACTGACCGCCAGATCCCAGTTGTCGGCAGATGCCAGGCCCACCCCCAGGCCAGTGATGTCCTTTTGGCCGGCCAGGGGATTGTAGTTGTACTGGGTAATGTGGTTGTACTGATAGCTTGCCTGGCCAGCGATCTTCGCCACCTGGGGAAATTTCACCAGCAGAGCCCGCGCCAGACGCGCCATGTCCACTGCAGTGCTGCGCTGCCCCGGTGTCGGCATCCCGTCGGGATTGACGAAATGGGTCTGCCGCAGTCCCATCCCGGCCGCCTCGCGGTTCATCAGATCGACAAAGCCGCCGACACTGCCCGCTACCGCCTGCGCAATGGCGATGGCAGCGTCATTTCCCCCATCGATCAACAAGCCATGGGTAAGCTGGTCCACTGTCACCGGCAAGCCTGGTTGAATGAACATGCGCGAACCGGGGGCGTGCCAAGCATCGACCGAGACGGAAATTCGCTCGCCCGGCTGTACCATCTTTTGTGCCTCGGCTTGATAGAGGAGATAGGCCGTCATGAGCTTCACCAAGCCCGAGGGATCGAAACTCGTGTTCCCATTCTGATCAAGGAGGATCTGATCGGTATTGACGTCGAGCAATACCGCCGCCTTGACGCCGCCAATCTGGGGCGCGGGCATGGGAGGTGGCGCTGGCAGGGTAGGCGTCGGTACCACCGCGTAGGCACTACCCGAGACCAGGAAGAAGGCAAAAAAAGCAGCAGATTTTTTCATAGGGGCGGCAGGTCTCAGTGAGAAAGATTTTCCCTTGGAAAAACTGCCGCCGGGAAAAGTTCCCGCTGCCTAGCTGCGTTGCGACCGATACCGCTCGATCAGGTTCTGTGTAGAGCGGTCATGGGTGTTCTTCGTCTTCCCCTGCAGGTCGGTTTCTACCCGCTGCGCGAGGACCTTGCCCAGCTCCACCCCCCACTGGTCGAAAGAGTCGATACCCCAGATCACCCCTTGGGTGAAGACGCTGTGCTCATAGAGTGCGACCAGGGCGCCGAGGGAAAACGGTGTCAGGGCATCGACGAGCAGCAGGTTGCTCGGTCGATTGCCAGGGGAGACGCGATGGGGAATCTGCGTCTCGGCGACGCCGAGAGCGCGCAGCTCTTCCGCCGAGCGACCAAATGCCAGGGCCTCGCTCTGGGCGAAGAGATTGGCCATGAGCAGGTCATGCTGCGCGCCGAAATCACTCAACGGCTGGACAAAACCAATGAAATCGCTGGGTACCAGGCGCGTACCTTGGTGTAGCAGCTGATAAAAGGAATGTTGGCCATCGGTGCCCGGCTCGCCCCAGATGATCGGCCCGCTGTCCACCGTCAGCGTTGTTCCATGGAGATCGACCCGTTTGCCGTTGCTTTCCATCTGCAATTGCTGCAGATAGGCGGGGAAGCGCGCAAGATCGTGGGCGTAGGGCAGAATCGCCTGGCTCTGCGCCCCCCAGAAATTGTTGTACCAGATCGCAATCATGCCCAGCAGAACGGGCAGGTTCTGCGCCAACGGGGTATGCAGGAAATGCTCGTCCATGGCATGAAAACCGCGCAACATTTCCCGGAAGGCCTCTGGGCCGATGGCCAGCATCGTCGCCAGACCGATGGCCGAATCCATGGAATAGCGCCCCCCCACCCAATCCCAAAAGCCAAAGCTGTGCTCCGGATTCATGCCAAAGGCGGCAACGGCCTCGTGGTTGGTGGATACCGCCACGAAATGTCGCTCTACTGCAGCCTCGCCCAAGGCCGCGACCAACCAGCGTCGTGCCGCATGGGCGTTGGTCATGGTTTCCAGGGTGGTGAAGGTTTTCGAAGCGATGATAAACAGCGTCTGCGCGGGATCGAGCTCCGCCAGTACCGCCTCCAGAGCGGCGCCATCGACATTGGCGACAAAATATTCACGGATCCCGGGCAGGCGTTGCCGACGCAAGGCCTGATAGGCCATTTCTGGGCCCAGGTAAGAGCCACCAATGCCAATGTTGACGATCTGCCGCAGGCGCTGGCTCGTTGCCCCCAACCAGTCGCCTTGGTGGACCTGCTCACAAAAGGCCGCCATGCGGTCCAAGACGGCCTGTACCTCGGGAACCACATTACTTCCCTGGTCATGGATCTGCGCACTGGCCGGTGCGCGCAGGGCGACATGCAGAACGGCGCGGTCTTCCGTGCCATTGATGTGTTCACCAGCAAACATGGCGGCACGGCGCGCTTCCAAGCCGCGCTCTTGCGCAAGGGCGAGGAGTGCGGCGAGGGTATCTTCGCGCAGCCAGTTTTTCGAGTAGTCGAGATAAATGCCACAGCCTTCAGCCACCATCCGCGTGCCGCGCTCGGGGCTCGCGGCGAAGAGTTCGGCGATGCTGGTTTTGCCCCAATCGGCACGCAGTTGTTGCAATCGTTGCCACGCTGGGGAGTCCTGCAATTGTGCTGCGCTCATGTCTATTCTCCTGGGGCTGAGAGTTACGTTCATAGAGTCTCAAGAAAAGCGTAGGAGAAGCACGCGACGTCCGCAAGCGACAGAATGAAAAGCCAATAAAAATATCTACGTATATGTTTATATTGGGTTATTTCACCGGGTGTGGTGTAAAACAACCGGTCAATCTGGTGCATTTGCACAGGGTTCTCCAGACCATATCACCAACTCCTTATATTTCTTGCTCTCCTGACCCGCTACTTGATGGCACGTGCTTTGCTCCTAACGTGCAGTAGTTCGATCAATACCCTAACGGAATCGAGGAATCAGTCATGATCATCGAAAATAGTTTGCCGGTTTTGCTCAGTCGGCTCGATTTTGCATGGATTACCACCATGCACATTCTCTGGACGCCGCTGACCATCGGTATGTCCTGGTTACTGTTCTTTCTCGAAGTTGCGTGGTTGCGCAGCGGGGATGAGCGCTGGTACAAGCTCAATCGTTTCTTCGAAAAGATCTTCATCATCAATTTTGGTGCTGGTGTTGCCACCGGCGTCACCATGGAAATGGCCTTCGGTATTCTCTATGGGCCGTTCTCCCAGGCCGTCGGGCCCTTCTTTGGCAATATTCTCGGCTTCGAGACCATTACCGCCTTCATGTACGAGGCCGGTTTCATTGGTCTGATGGTCTTTGGCTGGGGCAAGATCAGCAAAGGCATGCATCTTTTTGCTACTTTGAACGTTGGCATTTCCTCCAGTTTGTCGGCCATGTGGATTCTGGTCGCGAACTCCTGGATGCAAACGCCCAATGGCGTCGTGCTCAAGGATGGCCTGTTCCAGGTGGAGAACTGGTGGCATGCGATTATCAATGACAATTTCGTTTGGGGATTTCCGCACATGTGGGTAGCGACCATTGAGCTCTCGCTCTTTGTGTTCGCCAGTGTCAGTGCCTGGTTCATTTTGAAGAACCGCCATGCGGATCTCTTCGCCAAGCTCCTGAAACCGACCTTGCTGGCCCTGCTCATTGTCACGCCATTGCAGATCTTCATCGGCGATAGTGCGGGCAAGGATGTTGCTGATACTCAGCCGACTTCTCTGGCGGCGATGGAAGGTCATTACCACACCTACCTGCCGGACGGGAAGCCGAACACCAACTGGAACCTGATCGCATTTCCGAATGCCAACAATGATGGCAACGTATTCCAGATCGCTATTCCCCACGTGCTGAGCTTGCTCGAGACCCATACCTGGGATGGAACGGTGAAGGGTATGGACCAGTTTGCTCCGCAGGATCGCCCAGACGTCTGGGTGCCCTTCTATGCCTTCCGCGCGATGGTGGCGATTGGTTTCTTCCTCTTCTTCGTAGCACTCTGGGGCAATTGGCTGCGGCTGCGCGGTAAGTTGGACGGCGTCTCCCTGCGCCAGAATAAGTGGTTTCTCCGCGCGGTGATTTTCGCGGGCTTCCTCCCCTACCTGGCCATCTGGACGGGCTGGTGGGTACGCGAGATCGGGCGTCAGCCATGGGTAGTGTACGGGTTGATGCGTACCTACGAGGGCGTCAGCCACATGAGCGTGGCACAGGAATTGGTCTGGTTTGCTGGCTACATTGTCTTCGAACTCTTGGTTTGGGCGGGGGCTTGGTACTTCTTCGCTCGCGTGATTGCCAAGGGGGTAGATGGTATTGCGCCTTCCGAGCACCTGTTTCATCACGACTCTAGCAGTGCGGATGACGCCCACGCTGGTGGTGGTCACGCCCAGGCTAGCTTTGCCAAGCCGGTCTTGAAAGCAGAACGCTGAGAGTAGACGGGGCGGCTCGGTGCCGCCCCTGTTGTTGATTGTGAAGGAGGTCACCATGGATTTTGCCCACGATATCGTGCGGATTACCTCAGCCCTTTCCACCTGGTGGTGGATGTTGTTGGGGCTGATGTTTCTTTTTTACATTGCGTTGGATGGCGCTGACCTCGGCGCCGGGATCTTTGCTTTGTTTTCCAAGGATGAAGACGAGCGCGGCGCCATCATGGCGTCGATGGCCGGTTTTTGGGATGGCAACGAAACCTGGTTGGTCGTTGCTGGGGGCGTCCTCTTCGGCGCCTTTCCTCTGGTCTATGGCTCGGCCTTCAACTATCTGATGATTCCCCTGATGATTGCCCTATGGGCCATCATCATGCGCGCCGTGGCCTTTGAATTCCACATTCATGCGCGCAGCAGCCGGCGCCTCTGGGGCTGGTTTTTCGCCATTGGCAGCCTGCTGGCGCCCTTCTTCGCGGGCGTGGCCCTGGGTGCTAGCCTACAGGGCTTCCCTATGCAGAGCGGTCTCGCCATGTCCCACATTGCGGGCCGAGACTACAGCACCCCGGTCCTGCACTTCTCCGGCGGTGCCTTTGTCTGGCTGAGTTGGTTCAGCATCTGGACCGGCTTTGGCGCGGTCATTGCGGCGGGATTGGCCGGCGGCCTGTATCTCTGTGCCCGTTTTGTGCCCGGCGATGTCATCCACGAGCGCGCCAAGGGTTGGACCACCCTGTTTTCCTTGCTTGCCCTGGCGGCCATCGTCGTTACCCTGGTCTGGTCTTATGCCATTTTCCCCTGGGCCGCGGCCAAGTGGACTGGCCCCAATTGGTGGATTTGGGCGATCTGGATGGTGGTGGTTCTGTTCTTCGCCTTCAAGTCCATGAGCAACCACTCTACCGGGCATAATTTTATTGCCCTGCTCTGGGGCGAGGGTGTCGTGGCGCTGCTCTGGGCGGCGATGTGGGCGACCATGTACCCCTACATCGTGCCTGGCACCTGGACCATCCATAATGCTGCCAATCCGGCCAATTCTCTCGCGGTGTTCACCTTGTTCATGACCGGGTTCGTGCCGGTCATGATCATGTACAACTGGTACCAGATCTGGGTCTTCCGCGGACGCTTCACCAAAAAGAGTGTCTACGCCGCCCACTGAGTCTGGGAGAAAGAGAACCGGGGCACTGCCCCGGTTTTTTTGCGCAACTTTTTCCGCGTTCGCTGGTCGAACGCCCATAATCCCAGAATGCCGCAAAGCAGGTAGCCATGAACAGCACCGCTCTTCTCCATCAGCTCTGTGACGCCAACTGCCCCACAGACTCCTTCGATTCCCTTTGTATTCTTGATGCCTTGCTGGCTGGTCAGGAGCGCGTCAATGACCGTTGGCACCGCCTCTTGCGCCGTTTGCCGGCTGCCTCCCCGGCAGAACTCCTCGATCAGGTGCTCGAGGTCGATCGCGAGCTGTGCCAGTATCGCCGTGCCATCACCCTCCTGCGCGCCAACATGGCGGCGCACATGACTCCACCGGCAAACAACTGAAAAAAGTCTCTTCGGGGACTCAAATGTGCCAGCCCATACGGTGCAAGCGTTTGGATGTCAAACCGTGAGGCCGTTCGTGCAAAGGCTCGTAAAGGCTTGCTAAGAACAGCGACGTCGAAACTACCTGGCTGGTCGTTGCAAAAAGTTCTTGGCAGGGTGTTGCAAAGGCGCAAAGGCGGTGCTATAAATCTCTCGTTGTACTTTAACAACGGCTCATGAGGAGGAGCTTTGTCATGAAGAAGAATCTTGTAGCTTTTGCAGTTGCAGCTGCTGTGCTCGTGCCCGGTGCTGCCTTTGCGGCAGATAGTTCGGCCAAGGATAACGGTCCTGTCCTGTACGGCTATGCCCAGATCACCGGCAGCCAGCAGTTTGGAACGGGTGGCCCCGAGGGCCTGATTTTTGGTGCCCACCGGATCCGTTTGGGTGTCAAGGGTGAAGCCACCCCCGGCGTAACCTACAACTTCCAGTACAAGTGGGATGGTGCCTGGATGAGTGGTGGTTCCTTGGCTGGTGCAAGCGCGCTGTTCCCTGGCGTAAACGGGGAGTCAGGGGTGCAGGATGCCTGGATCAATTTCGGCTTTATTCCCGAAGTGCAGCTCAAGGTCGGTAAGTTCCGTGTGCCGGTTGGGCTGGAGCGCACGCAATACAGCGGTAACGATTTGTGGTTCATTCAGCGTTCTATGAACCAATCCTTGGGCGCGGATCGTAGCGCTGGCGCGATGTTCCACAGTAGTGATGTGCTGAATACCGGTATCTACTACAGCTTGGGCATTTTTGATAACCACTCTCTGGATGGGAACAATGCCTTCACCCTGTTTGGTAACGGAAATCCCACCGGATATGCGAACGTTGGCGTTCCTTTCGGCGGCCCGAACATTCATCCAGTCAGTACTAATTCAAAGGTATTTGGTGCTCCGAGCCTCCCAGCCGATGCTAGTAGTGGTCAGAATACCGTCGGCGGAGTGTTGTCTAATGGCACCGGTAAGTATCTCTTTGCGGGCATGGTGGGCTATAAGCTCAACCCACTGTTGAACGTCGAGCTGTCTGGTGCTCGCGCAGATACTCTTCTCGCCGGCCCTGGGTTTGCTAATTCCATTACTTCTTGGAACGTGGGCGCAGATGGCGGTCTGATGGGCTTGAAATACATGGCGGAATACAGCCATGTCACCAGCTATCAGGGTATCGGTGGCTTGAATGCCAATGATTGGTATGTTGCTCTGGCGGCCAATCTCCATCAGATGACCTTGACGCCCGACTGGTTGGATATCGAGCCAGCGGTGCGTTTCGAGCGCTTTGATTGGAATTACAACGGCAGCAAGATGTATTTGAATAACACCACGATCGGTGTGAACTATTCGTTCAATCCGAACAATCCCTATGCGGCGCGGGTGCAGCTCAACTATGTCATCCCGACCCAAGGTGCGGCATTCCGTACAGCCTACAAAGCGGGGGACTATGGGACTATTCCGACCAACGGCTACATCTACAACACCCTGGCTTTGCAGTTCCAGGCTGGCTTCTAAGTTCGCTTAGTGTGCCGCGGGGCGCTTGCCCCACTTTTCGCCCCGTCACGGGTTCTTTGTGGCGGGGCGGTTTGCTTTTTGGGAGTCTTGTCGCTATAAGAGAGCCCGCTGCCTCGGTAGTCGGCTCTCTTCTGGTTTTTTTGGGGAATTTTGTGTCACGTCAACTTCGTAACATCGCCATCATCGCCCACGTCGATCACGGTAAGACCACCCTGGTGGATCAATTGCTCAAGCAGTCCGGCGCCTTTGCGGCCCACCAGCAGGTGGAGGAGCGGGTGATGGACAGCAACGCCCTGGAAAAAGAGCGTGGCATCACTATCATGGCCAAGAATACAGCGGTGCAGTGGGGCGAGACCCACATCAACATTGTCGATACCCCTGGCCACGCCGACTTTGGAGCCGAGGTGGAGCGGGTGTTGGGCATGGTGGATGGCGTGCTGCTCTTGGTCGATGCGGTGGAAGGGCCCATGCCCCAGACCCGTTTCGTCACCCGCAAGGCCCTGGAGCTGGGTTTGCACCCCATTGTGGTGATCAACAAGATCGACCGTCCTGGAGCGCGGCCCGACTATGTGATCAGCGCCACCCTGGATCTTTTTGACAAGTTGGGCGCTACGGAAGAGCAGCTGGACTTTCCGGTGATCTATGCCTCGGGCCTGCAAGGCTACGCAGGCGAAGATCCCAGTGTGCGCGAAGGGGACATGCGTCCCCTCTTTGAGTTGATTCTGGACAAGGTGGCAGCCCCTGAGGGCGACCCCGAGGCGCCACTGCAGATGCAGATTGCCGACCTGGATTACTCCAGCTATGTGGGGCGGATCGCCATCGGTCGGGTGCGGCGTGGCAGGATTCGCCCGGGCCAGGACGTGGTCATGCTGCAGGGGCAGGAAGCCAAGCCGGTCAAGGCGCGCATCCTGCAGGTGTTGGGCTTTGACGGCCTCAAGCGGGTGCCCTGGGAAGAGGCCAGCGTCGGCGACATCATTGCCGTGACCGGCATGGAGGAACCCTCCATCGGCGCCACCATTGCCGCCCCCGAGGCCCCCGAGGCCCTGCCCTGGAAGCCCATCGATGAACCGACCCTGAACATGACCTTCCAGGTGAATACCAGCCCCTTTGCTGGGCGCGAGGGAAAGTTCGTGACCAGCCGCCAACTGCGCGATCGTCTCTATAAAGAATTGCTCACCAACGTGGCATTGCGCGTCGAAGATACGGACAACGCCGATGTCTTCATGGTATCGGGTCGCGGGGAATTGCATCTGACGGTACTCATCGAAAACATGCGCCGCGAAGGTTATGAACTGGCGGTCTCCCGTCCACGCGTGATTCAGCGGCAGGTGGATGGGGTATGGGAAGAGCCCTACGAAGCCCTGACGGTGGATGTGGAAGAGACTCATCAGGGTACCATCATGGAACGGCTGGGTATCCGACGTGGCGATTTGCAGGATATGCAGCCCGATGGGCGGGGCCGGGTGCGCCTGGAATATAAAATTCCCGCCCGTGGCCTGATTGGTTTTCATACAGAGTTTTTGACTGCCACCTCCGGCACCGGCGTCATCAGCCATATTTTTGATGGCTATGGACCTGTCAAGGGTGCTATCCCGGCGCGCAACAATGGGGTGTTGATCTCGGCCGAAGAGGGTGAGGCCGTGGGCTTCGCGCTCTTCAATCTGCAGGACCGCGGGCGCATGTTTGTCAGTCCTGGCGACAAGGTCTATGAAGGCATGGTCATTGGCATCCACAGCCGCGACAACGACCTGGTGGTCAATCCGCTGAAGGAAAAGAAACTCACCAACATGCGCGCGTCGGGGTCCGACGAAAACATCATGCTCACCCCGCCCATTAAAATGACGCTGGAGGCGGCGGTGGAGTTTATTGCCGATGACGAATTGGTGGAGGCGACGCCCCAGTCGATCCGCATTCGCAAGCGCTTCCTCACGGAGAATGAGCGGAAGAAGGCAGCGCGCAGCGGCGGCTGAGGCCACCCGCTTCAGCTCAGACGCGTTTCTCCAGACGTAGCCGACGGAACCAGCCGCCCAGTGCGGCTGGTTGGTCTTCCACCAGGTCTAGTTCCGGGCGTTGGGTCAGCAAATCCTCAAAGACCACATCGGTGCGGGTCGCCAGGCTGGCGGAGAGGGGGGCGAGCAGGCGGCGCAGCGGTGCGCGCTGACCAGGCCGAAGAAACTTGTCAAAGATCAGCAAGGTGCCGCCTGGGCGCAAGACCCGGCTCGCTTCGGCCAGGGCGCGGGACGGATGGGGAACCACCGCCAGAATCAAATGCATCAGAATAACGTCGAAGCCTCCATCCAGAAAGGGGAGGTGTTCGGCATCGGCTTGTACCAGTTGGACCTGCCCTGCCGCGCGGGGAACGGCGCGGGAGAGCATGGCGGCACTGAAGTCCAGGGCCACATTCATAGTGTCTGTAGGTAGATAGGGGAAATCCAGGCCGGTGCCGGCGCCAATGATCAAAATCTTCCGCGCTGCGGCAGGAATCTGGGCAATATTGGCGGCTCGTGGGGCTGCCGAGAAGCCGACAACGGCCCGATCATAGATCGGTGCCCAAATCTGGTAGGCGCGCTGCAGGCTGCGGTAGCTCAATGGAAAACAGTAGCCACGGCGAGACGGAAAGGCGGAATGGGGGTTTCGAAGTCTTCGCCGTTTTCGCTCACCCACTCATAGCTACCGTGCATACTGCCGACGGGCGTAGGAAGGACCGTGCCGCTGGTGTACTGAAAGCGCTCACCGGGCGCGAGAGTGGGTTGCTCACCGACGACCCCGGGGCCGCGTACCTCTTGAATCCGCCCTTCGGCATCGGTGATGATCCAATGGCGATTGCGGAGTTGCGCCCGCTGCGGGCCATGATTCTCGATGCGAATCTGATAGGCAAAGACGTAGTGGTCCTGCTCCGGACTGGATTGTTCAGGAATGTAGCGGGTTTCGACCTGAATCTGGATCTCGGTCGGTACGCTCATACAGTTTGACTCCTAGCGTGATCAGGATTTTCAGTCTATTCCCCTGCCTGAAGGCTGCCAAGTTTCCGCATGGCGGACGGGCGCGGTAGACTAGGCCCGAAATGATGAGAAGAGAGTAGAGAAAATGGCAGAATTGCCCGAAATTGAGCTGTTCAAACAGAAAATGCAGCGCAACGTGTTGCGCAAGAAATTGGGATCGCTACGCCTGCAGAATGCCAAGGGTGAGTTGCTCGCGGAAGCTGGCGGGCTCGCTGAAGATGCGCTGCAGGGCAAGGAAATCTCCGATATCCACCGCTATGGCACGCAGATCTTCTGTGAGTTGGATCGCCGGGAGATCCTCGCCTTGCAACTGGGTGGCGAGCTGACGATGGAGTTGGAGCGCGGCACCTCCCCCGAGGCGGGTGGCGAGAATCGCGCTGGCCTGGAGCTTGCCATCAATGCGCAGCTGCGCCTGCGTCTCCAGGGAGCCCAACTCGGGAGTCGCCTGCGGCTTTTGGATGAAACCAGTGATGTGGATTTTCTGACCAAGTTGGGGCCTGATCCTCTGCTGGTCCCAGCCGAGGGACTTGGTCACTTGCGGGAAGCCCTGAGTCGCCGCCGCAGCGCCCTGCGCAATGTACTGCTGGATGACAGTTTTGTACCCGGTATCGGTCCCATCTGGGCCGATGAGATCCTGTTCCAGGCCCGTCTGCGTCCCGACCGTCTGGTGCCGAGTCTGAGCGATGAAGAACGTGAACGGCTTCTGGAACAGATCCCAATGGTTCTGCAGCGGGTGCTGCGTTCTCAGGCTAAGACCCCGTTGCTGCCCAAGGGCTTTCTCACCCGCCACCGCGAGGATGGGCACTGTCCTTCCTGCGGTGGCGCCCTGGAGCCGCTTTCGATCGGCGGGAAATCAGCGCTGTTCTGTCCCGCCTGCCAGGTTTAACGAAAGATCAGGGATGGCGCCAAGGCAGGCCACTAGCCTTCCAGCCCTCCACGGTGCCGCGTTGTCCCTTCTCGTCGCCCTTGCCGTCAAAGCCGCCCAGGATGTTGTAGGCGTGCTGATAGCCCAGCGTACGCAGATGCTCGGCGGCAGCCGTAGAGCGTCCGCCCGTGCGGCAGAGCAAGAGCAATAGATCATCGGGTTGCGCTACGGCCTGAATCTGCGCGTCAAAGTTCGGGTTGGGCACCATGCCGGGATAGAGTTGCCAAGGAACATGGCAACAGCCCTCAATAAAGCCGGAAAACTCCAGCTCGGGATGGGAGCGCACATCCACCAGCTTGGCCTTGGGGTGCTCCCGCAACAACGCGTGTGCCTCTTCCGGGGTCAAATCCCCCGCATGCCTTTTGCCGACCGCCCGAGCGGCGGCCCGGGCCAGGATTTCTTCCGTTGATGACATCGTAATTCCCTCCTTCTCCTGTGCTGAGCATAGCACTCCGCTGCAGGGAAAGAGCACCCTAGGCGCGGCAAGGATTCCGCCGTACACTGCGACGAGGGAGCCCTGTTTTGGGGCATTGGGTTTTGGCAATGGCTGCATTGGAGGAGAGGCTCATGGGTTACAGCCCGCAAGACGTGTTGAAGTTGATTGAAGACAAAGACGTAAAGTTTATTGATTTCCGTTTTACGGACACCAAGGGCAAGGAGCAGCATGTCTCGGTGCCGTCCCACACCATCGAAGAGAAGACCTTTGTCGAAGGCAAGATGTTCGATGGCTCCTCCATTACCGGCTGGAAGGGCATCAACGAGTCGGACATGATCCTCATGCCCGAGGCGGAGAGCGCGGTGCTGGACCCCTTTACCGACGAGGTCACCCTCAACATCCGTTGCGACGTCATCGAGCCCGCCACCGGCCAGGGCTATGAGCGCGACCCCCGCTCCGTGGCCAAGCGTGCCGAGGCCTATCTGAAGAGCACCGGCATTGCCGATACCGCCTACTTTGGCCCCGAGAATGAATTCTTCGTCTTCGATTCCGTCACCTGGCACATCGACATGAGTGGCTGCGGCTACAAGGTGGATGCCGAAGAGGCCGCCTGGAACTCGGGCAAGGAATACGAGTCCGGCAATATGGGCCATCGTCCCGGCGTCAAGGGCGGCTACTTCCCCGTACCCCCTGTCGACTCCGCCCAAGACCTGCGTTCGGCCATGTGCCTGGCCCTGGAAGAGATGGGTCTGACCGTCGAGGTGCACCATCACGAAGTCGCCACCGCTGGCCAGCATGAGATCGGTGTCAGCTTCAACACCCTCACCCGCAAGGCCGATGAGGTACAGATTCTCAAGTACGTGATCCACAACGTCGCGGCCGCCTATGGGCAGACCGCCACCTTCATGCCCAAGCCCATTGTTGGTGACAACGGCAGCGGCATGCACGTGCACCAGTCCTTGGCCAAGGACGGCAAGAACCTCTTTACCGGTGACGCCTATGGTGGCTTGTCCGAGCTGGCCCTGTACTACATCGGCGGCATCATCAAGCACGCCAAGGCCATCAACGCCCTGACCAACCCCAGCACCAACAGCTACAAGCGCCTGGTACCCCACTTCGAGGCCCCGGTGCTGCTCGCCTACTCGGCCAAGAACCGCTCTGCCTCCATCCGCATCCCCTATGTGAGCAATCCCAAGGCGCGGCGCATTGAGGTACGGTTCCCCGACTCCACCGCCAACCCCTATCTGGCCTTTGCGGCGATGATGATGGCGGGCCTGGATGGCATCCAGAACAAGATCCACCCCGGCGATGCCATGGACAAGAACCTCTATGACCTACCGGCGGAAGAGCAGGAGCAGATCCCCGGCGTGGCCGCTTCCTTGGAAGAGGCGCTGCGTGCCCTAGAGGCCGATCATGAGTTCTTGATGAAGGGCGGGGTCTTCACCCCCGACTGGCTGGCAGGCTACCTGGAAGTGAAGTGGGCCGAAGTTCAGGCCCTGCGCGTCACCACCCACCCAATCGAATATCAGATGTATTACAGTCTCTGAGCTCGCTTGTTGTGTCGCAGACAAGCCCCGCTTTGGCGGGGCTTTTTGTCTTGCCGAAGGAGCATTTTTCCTCTAATTGCCATATTTCTCTCGTGGGTACTGGAGTCTGACTATGCAGCAATCCAAGTGTTTGACTGGTGCCATAGGGCTTTGCGCGGCCCTTTGCCTGATGGCCCTGTCGGTCCAGGCTGAAGCCACGATCTATCGCTGGGTGTCCCCCGATGGTGTCGCAAGTTACGGCAGTAACCCGCCCGCCAACGCGCGCCATGTGGAAACGCTGGATGGTCTCCCCGTCAGCCCGGCGCAAAGTGCTGCGCCGGCAGAGACGGCGCCGGTGACCCCCCCTGCAATGAGGGAAAAGCAAGCCCCGACGGGTCCCACGCAGGAGCATCAGGCCTTGCAGACGGAACTAGCGGCGGCCCGCTTACAGCTTCTCCAGGCCATGCAGGCTTATGAGAAAGGGAAAGCGGTGCGCTATGGCAACGAGCGCAACTACGCCCGCTATTTAGAGCGGATCAACAGCCTGAAGCAGGCGGTCCACGATGCGCAACTGCGCGTTCTGTTGCTGGAACGGCAGCTGCAGCAAGCGTCGCCCAGTAACGGTTCAAACGCTCAGTAAAGCAGTTCTTTCCAATCCAGAGATGAGCCTGAAGGAGGGGCAGGAATGAGCCTGTCAGGCGGCTGAGTGTTGGGCATTGTTGATGGAACGAAAGAGCTTTGCCCGCGCCTTTTGGAGGCAAAGAGCGGCGTCATTATCGCTCTTGGCGTAGGCGATGGCATCCAGTGCTGCGAAGGTGACGCCTGGCTTGAGGTACTGGCTGGCCTGATCCAAAGACTTGAGCTTGTCGTACGGGGTCATCATCTGTGCGTAGGGATAACGTTTCCGTAGTCGGCCTCTGGCGTCGATCTCCTCTATCGGAAAGAAGCACGGCCGATGGAAGTTCAGGTACGGGGAGAGCAGCTCCTGAGCGAAGGCGTTGACCTGTCGGGCAAAGCGCCCCGGGATGTGGGCGTAGCCCAAATGTTTGCGGACCACCGACCCGTTCTTGGACTCCACCAACGCATTGTCGTTACTGCGCCGGGCGCGGGATTTGGTGAACTGCTCGACGCGCAGTTTCTCCAGCAATCTGGCGACGCGTTGGTTGATGTATTCCGAGCCATTGTCGGAGTGAACGCCGTGTACGACAAAGGGAAAGGCGTCGATCAGGGCCTCCAGAACGGGCAGCAGGAAACGCTCGCTGATGCGTTCGACGGAGCCCACGAACTGAAACTGTGTCACTTCGTCGACGAGGTTGATATGGTACAGCCCCTTGATGCCATCCAGATCACCCTGATGGACAGAATCCACGCGCAGAAAGCCGGGCCTCCCGTCAGGGTGGGGTTTGCGCCGTTGGCCGATGGCCACCTGGACGGGTCGTGTCTTGTCCATGCTGCCACGCTGGCGTTGATAGCCCGGAGAGTGGCGGAGATTGTAGAGATGGCCGTTGGAAATCGTCGCCAGACGCTCATAGCGGGCGTCATGGAATACCCGATAAGCGCGCTCGCAGAGCTTGCGGGTGGCCGGACCCGACAAGCTATCATGCAAGGCATCTAACGCTGCCAGCGCCTGCACGTCGGCGGTGGTATAGCGACGCGGAAAGGGCTTGCTGGGCAGACCACGCCGGTCCCGGATCTGCCCGCCAGCGCGAAATTGCGAGATCAGACGGGTCACCTGCGCGCGAGACAAGCCCGTCACCTTCTCCAAGTAGCGATGCACCCATCCTCGGGCAACTTTGCCCAAGTGCGCGTACTGGAAGCGGCGCAACTCGCCAGTAATCCAATCATATGCCTCCTCTCGGGCTGGAGCGGCAAAATCGAGGCCTTGAGCGCCTTCCACAAAGGCGCGGATCTGGTCGAGGGTCTGTAGTCCCTGGGTCTTGAGTGTCACGATCATCCTCCGATGATCCCAAACTCAGACCGCTCAGGCTCATGTCACCTTGGAATCACGCTCTCCCTTCAGGCTCATCTGTCATTGGAAGAGGCTAAAGCTAGACCATCCGGCTGCCGCCAGCGTATCATGGCGCAGCGACGCTCCGGTAAGGTGCCGCCGTGTCGGACCCAGCAACGGATGGTTTATGCCTCGAATCCTTCTCAGTAATGATGATGGCTATCTGGCTCCCGGTCTTGCTGCCTTGGCCGAGGCCTTACAGCCCCTGGGTACCATCGAAGTCGTGGCGCCGGAACAGGATCGCAGCGGTGCCAGTAATTCTCTGACCCTCGATCGACCGTTGCGCGTGCGCAAAGGCCTGAATGGTTTCCATTATCTGGTGGGTGGAACGCCCACGGACTGTGTGCATCTGGCGGCCACGGGAATTCTGCCGGAGCCGCCGGAAATGGTGGTGTCTGGGATCAATCGGGGCGCCAATATGGGCGACGATGTACTCTATTCCGGTACGGTTGCCGCCGCCATGGAAGGGCGCCATTTGGGTATGCCGGCCATGGCGATTTCTCTCGCTGGCCGCGATCCCGAACACTTTGTCAGTGCTGCCCAGGTTGCGGCTGACCTCCTGCGCGGTCTCCTGAACAATCCCTTGCCCGCGGATACCATTCTCAATGTCAATGTTCCGGATTTGCCTTACCAGCAAATCCAGGGTTTCGAAGTGACTCGCCTGGGGCGTCGGCACAAGAGTGAAATGCTTATGCCCGCCGCCGACCCGCGCGGAGAGCCTGTTTATTGGATTGGTCCGTCCGGGCGGGAGGCGGATGCTGGGCCTGGCACCGATTTCGACGCCATACGGCGTGGTTGTGTCTCCATTACCCCCCTGGACCTGGACATGACCCGCTACACCTTCATGGAAGATCTGTCGCAGTGGCTGCGTTGCTGCGCTTCCTGAACCCGGAAGTCGGGATGATCTCACCGCGCACGCGCGAGCGGATGGTGGCTGGCTTGCGCAGCGCCGGTATCACGGACGAGCGGGTCTTGGCGGTGATGGCGCAGGTGCCCCGGCATCTCTTCGTGGCGGAAGCGCTTGCCAGCCGTGCCTATGAACCGGTCTCCCTGCCGATTGGTTGGGGGCAAACCATTTCGCAGCCGCTCATCGTTGCGCGCATGCTTTCCGCCGTCCTCGCTGCGGGATCGCCGCGGCGCGTGCTGGAAATCGGTACTGGCTCGGGTTATCAGACCGCGTTGCTGGCCGCTCTGGGAATGGAGGTCTTCAGTATCGAGCGGGTAGAGGGGCTGTATCTGGCGACCCAGGAACTTTTGCGCCACTTGGAGGTTCCAAGGCTGCGTCTGCGCTTGGGAGATGGCAGCCGGGGCTGGGAGGAGAACGCCCCGTTCGATGCCATTATTTTCACCGCTGCCGTACCCTGTGCCTTGCCACCCCTGTTCCATCAATTGCTTGCTGGTGGCTGCCTGCTTATGCCGCAGGCTGGCCGCGCTGAGGAACAGCGCCTGAAATGTTACCGCTGGAATGGGCAGGACGCAGAAGAGGAAGATCTCGGGGAATGCCGCTTTGTCCCTCTACTCCCCGGGACGGTCAATCAGAAGGATCAAATAGGAGTGTGACGATGAGCAGCGAAGCCCTGGATCTGGAGTCGGAGTTGGAAGTGGAGGAAGAGAGTTCCGGCAACAACGACGCAACGGATTCGGTCTTCACTGAGCATGGTCCAGACTGGGACGCGACCCAGTGCTATCTGCAGGAAATTGGTCACAACCCCCTGCTCAGCGCCGAAGAGGAGGTCACCCTGGGGCGGCTGGTGCAGCAGGGCGATGCTAAGGCGCGGCGGCGCATGATCGAGTGCAATCTGCGTCTGGTGGTGCGCCTGGCGCGGCGCTACATCAATCGCGGTTTGCCACTGCTGGATCTGATTGAAGAGGGTAACCTCGGACTCATTCATGCGGTCGAAAAGTTCGATCCGGAAAAGGGCTTTCGCTTCTCTACCTATGCGACCTGGTGGATCCGGCAGAATATCGAGCGCGCCCTGATGAATCAGACTCGTACCATTCGCCTGCCCATCCATGTTATGAAAGAAATTTCCTCCATCCTGCGTACGGCGCGCTGTTTGGAGCAAAAGCTGCAGCGCGATCCCAGCCCGGAAGAGGTGGCTACTGCTCTTGACCGCTCGGTAGAGCAGATACGTCAGTGTCTGGACCTGGATGGTCGGGTAACCAGCCTGGACTCGGGCGCTGGGCGCGATGACGACCGTAGTCTGGCGGAGGTGGTCCACGCCCCCGAGGTGGCTGGCCCAGAAGATCGTTTCTCCGAGCTGGATCTTACCCAGCGCCTGCATGGCTGGATTGCGGCCCTGGAAGAAAAACAACGTCTGGTCCTGTTCTGGCGTTTTGGCCTGGATGGCAACGATGGTGCTACCCTGGAAGATGTGGGCGGGCGTTTGGGGCTGACGCGGGAACGGGTGCGGCAGATCCAGGTGGAAAGTTTGCTGCTGCTGCGTCGGCGTATCGAGGCTGAAGGGCTCGACCCATACAATCTTTTTGTGTGACTTACGCGCTCAAGGGCAGCAGTGCAGCGGCTACCTGCCGATCTTCCGCCAGTAAAACACCGTAGGTGCGGCAGGCTGCGGCGCTGTCCATTACCTCCACGGCAAAGCCAGCCCGGCGTAATTCGCGCAACAGTGCAACGTCGAGGTGTTGTTTTTGGCCGGTTCCCAACAACAGGACTTCTGGCATCTCAGGGGCTAGCAACTGAAAGTCTTCCACGCACAGCAAGGCCGCCTGCGCTGGACCCCAAGGGTGATGCAGCAATGTGCGACTCAAAAGGACACCACCGCTATAATGACGGCCATCAATGACAAAGCCGGCCGCGTCGTAGGATTGCAGCGCATGCCGCAGTTCGCCGATTTGTCGATGTAATTTCATTCCCTTCTCCTCGATTGACAGCACCTCTTTGCCTCTCTATTGTTCTTCGATTTCGGTGCAAGCCTCAAGGCCAAGGTTCTCATAGCCATGAATAGCGATTTCGAGCGGATTCGTCGCCTCCCGCCCTATGTCTTCAACATCGTCACGGATCTCAAGTTGCAGGCCCGTAAGCGGGGCGAGGACATCATTGACTTTGGCATGGGCAACCCGGATCAGCCGACCCCGCAATTCATCGTCGACAAGCTCTGTGAGACCGCCCAGCGCGGGGATACCCACCGCTACAGCGTCTCCCGCGGCATTCCCCGCTTGCGCAAGGCCATTTCCGGCTGGTATGAGCGTCGCTTTGGCGTCTCCATCGATCCTGAGTCCGAGGCCATCGTTACCATCGGCTCCAAGGAGGGGCTGGCGCATCTGGCCCTGGCGACCATGGGGCCGGGAGATACGGTCCTGGTGCCGAGTCCCACTTATCCCATCCATCCCTACGGCTTTGTCATAGCCGGCGCCGACGTGCGCCATGTGCCCATGCTGCCGGGCCTGGATTTCTTCGCCGAGCTGGAAAAGGCGGTCAAGGCGGCCTGGCCCAAGCCCAAGATGTTGGTGATCAATTTCCCTCACAACCCGACAGCGGAGGTGGTGGACCTGGATTTCTTCGCCCGCATCGTGGAGTTCGCCAAGGAGCATCGGATCTGGGTGGTGCACGATCTGGCCTACGCCGATATCGTCTTTGACGGTTATCAGGCACCGAGTTTTCTGCAGGTGCCCGGGGCCAAGGACGTGGGCGTCGAATTCTTTACCCTGTCCAAGAGTTACAATATGCCAGGCTGGCGGGTGGGCTTTGCCGCGGGCAACCCCAAACTCATCGGCGCCCTGGCGCGGATCAAGAGTTATCTCGACTATGGCACCTTTACGCCCATCCAGGTTGCCTCCATCACGGCCCTGGAGGGTCCCCAGGATTGCGTCGAAGACATCCGCAAAATGTACGAACAGCGTCGCGACGTGCTCTGCGAAGGCCTGCAGGCGGCAGGTTGGGAGGTCCAGGTGCCCAAGGCCACCATGTTCGTCTGGGCGCGGATCCCAGAGGCGTTGCGCGGTATGGGCTCCTTGGAGTTTTCCAAGATGATGCTGGATCGCGCCAAGGTGGCGGTCAGCCCCGGCATCGGTTTTGGCGAACTGGGGGACGAGTATGTCCGTTTTGGTCTGGTAGAGAATGAACATCGCACCCGGCAAGCCACTCGCGGTATCAAGCAGATGTTCCGGGAGGGCTGGTCGTGAGTGTGGACGTGAGCCCGGTGCGCGTCGGTATCCTCGGCATGGGCACCGTGGGCCAGGGTACGGTGCGGGTGTTGGGCCGCAATGCCGAAGAGATCAGCCGGCGTGTGGGGCGGGAACTGCGCGTAGTACATGCCGCAGTGCGCAGTCCGGAACGATTGAAAGCGCTCGATTTTGCTGGCCGGGTCAGTGCAGATCCGTGGGCCGTGGTGCGCGATGCCGATGTCGATGTGCTGGTGGAGGTCATGGGCGGCACCGGGCTGGCGCGGGAGCTTATTCTGGCGGCCATCCATGCCGGCAAGCATGTGGTCACCGCCAACAAGGCCCTGCTGGCGGAACACGGCAATGAGATCTTTGCCGCCGCCCAGGCCAAGGGGGTCATGGTTGCCTTCGAGGCGGCGGTGGCTGGCGCCATCCCCATCATCAAGGCCATCCGCGAAGGCTTGGCGGGCAACCGCATCCACTGGTTGGCGGGGATTATCAACGGCACCAGCAACTACATCCTCACCCAAATGTTCCGCGAGGGTTGGAGCTTTGCCGAAGCCCTGAGCAAGGCCCAGGAGCTGGGCTACGCCGAGGCCGATCCGGCCCTGGACGTGGATGGCGGCGATGCGGCGCACAAGATCACTCTGATGGCCTCCATCGCCTTCGGCATCCCGGTGGACTTTGCCCACTGCCATGTGGAGGGCATTCGCTCCCTGCAGCGGGAGGATGTCGTCTATGCGGCGGAGCTGGGCTACCGCATCAAGCTGCTGGGCATCGCCCGGCGGCGGGAGGATGGGGTCGAACTCCGGGTGCACCCTACCCTCATTCCCCAGGATCATCTGCTCGCCCACGTCGAAGGCCCCTTCAATGCGGTGCTGGCGGACAGCGATGCCGCTGGCCAGAGCCTGTATTATGGTCGGGGTGCAGGTGGCGACCCCACCGCCAGTGCGGTGGTGGCCGACCTGGTGGACGTGGCGCGCACCATGACCGCCGACCCCAGCAATCGCGTGCCGCATCTGGCCTTCCAGCCCGCAGCCCTGAGCCCGCTGCCCCTGCTGCCCATGGCGGCGGTGGAGAGTGCCTACTACCTGCGCATCCAGGCCGAGAATCGCGCTGGGGTGCTGGCCCAGGTGGCGACCATCCTCGCCGAGTACCAGATCTCCATCGAGGCTCTGGTGCAGCGGGAGCGGCCCGGAGCCGCCTCGGTACCCATCGTGCTGCTCCTGCATCGGTGCCGCGAGGGCGATCTGGAACGCGCCATCACCCGCGTCGAGGCCTTGGCCGTCGTCACCGCACCCGTCCTGCGCCTGCGCGTCGAGGCTCTGGCGGAGGGCTGAAATCATCTGTCTGGCATGAAGGACCATCCATGACCCGTTACACCGGCATCATCGACCGCTATCGCGCTTTTCTGCCCCTGGACCCGGAAACACCCGCTGTTTCCTTGGGAGAGGGCAACACCCCGTTGATCGAATGCGTCAACCTGCCGCGGCAACTGGGTATCGATATCCGCATGTTCGTGAAGTTTGAGGGCCTGAATCCCACCGGTTCCTTCAAGGACCGTGGCATGACCATGGCGGTGACCAAGGCCAAGGAGGAGGGCAGTGAGATGATCATCTGCGCCTCTACGGGCAATACCTCGGCGGCCGCGGCAGCCTATGCGGCGCGGGCGGGGATGCGCGCCTTCGTGGTCATTCCCGAGGGCAAGATCGCCCTGGGCAAGCTCTCCCAGGCGATGATGCATGGGGCCCTGGTGCTGCAGATTCGTGGCAACTTCGATGCCGGCATGCAGATCGTCCAGGACGTCGCCGCCAGTGCGCCCATCACCCTGGTCAACTCCGTCAATCCCTATCGCTTGCAGGGGCAAAAGACCGCCGCCTTCGAGATCATCGAAGCCCTGGGCGAGGCGCCGGACTACCATGCCCTGCCCGTGGGCAATGCCGGCAACATCACCGCTCACTGGATGGGCTACTGTGAGGCCACGGACCCGCGCTGCGACACCCAGGATGTGCTGACGGGCGCCTGCAAGTTCTGCGCGGGTCAGTGCCCTTATGGCCACGGCAAGGCGGGCAAGCGCCCCAAGATGTTGGGTTTTCAGGCGGCGGGAAGTGCTCCGTTCATTGTCGGCGACTTCGTCCGCGAGCCCGAGACCATCGCCACGGCCATTCGGATTGGTCGCCCCATGTCCTGGGAGCAGGCGCACCAGGTCGAAAAGGAGAGTGGTGGCTGGTTCGCAGGCCACAGCGATGCCGAGATTCTGGAGGCCCAGCGTTGGTTGGCCCAGCACGAGGGGGTTTTCTGTGAGCCGGCGTCGGCCACTTCGGTGGCCGGGGTGGTCGCCGCCGCCCGGGCGGGCAAGATCGAGGCCGGCGCGACGGTGGTCTGTACCCTCACCGGTCACGGTTTGAAGGATCCCGACACCGCTATTGCCCAGGGCGGTTCGGTGGTGACTGTCGACGCCAATCTGGAGGCGGTGCAGCGCGCCATTCTGGAGCGCTGATGGCCCGTTTGGGGCTGTGGTTGCGCGGCCTGCAGGCTCTGCCGGAGGAACGCTATGGCAGAGTGTTGCCAGCTCTGTGGGGACAGGGCGAGGGAGAAAGCGTCGCTGCCCCTTCGACATTGCACCTGGCCGCACGCTTGCTCGGGCTGCCCGAGCCACTTGCGGCTGCGGCCTTTCTCGCGGTGGCGGAGGGCGTCGAGGTGGCAGGGCGCTGGGTCATGGCGCTGGAGCCAGTAAGCTTTGGTGGACAGGCCGGGCGTCTGGCTCTGGCGCCTGCCGTACTGCCTGGTGAGGCAGAATCCGCAGCGCTCTTTGCGGCCGCCACCGCCGAATTTTCCGATAGTCCCTGGCAATTGGCGTGTGGTGCAAGGCGTTGGTATGTCCTGCGGGATGTCGCACCCGATCTTCACAGCAGCGATCCCAACGAACTTTGGGGTCGGGAACCTCCCCTGCGGCCTTGGCAGGGGCAGGATGCAGCAGAGTTTCAACGTTTTCTGAACGCCCTCCAGATGTTTCTGGCCGTCCAGCCTAGTAATCGCGCCCGCGAGGCGGCAGCCGAGGAGCCCTGCTGTCATTTCTGGGCTTGGGGGGAGGGAAGCCTGCCGGTGGATCGCCCCATTCCGCTCTGGCAGGCGCTCTATGGTGCGGATGAGCTTCTCCATGCCGTCGCCCAGTGGGCTGGGATGCGCCTCTGGGATGGGCAGGGGGCAATGCCCGACGATCTCCTGTGGTTGTGGCCGCAGCCGTGGTTTTTGCCCGAGACTCCGACGGCCTTCGCCGAACTGTGGCAGCAGATTCGCCCCGTCACCACACTCGAAATCTGGACGGGGCGCTTTGCCGAGCGGGAACAGGCAGAGCATCTGCGGTGGCGATCGCAAGATCGCTGGCGTTTCTGGCGTCGCCCCCGCCTGCCCGGAGGGGCGCGCGAGGAGCGATGAAGGAACGACCACAGATCGTGCAACGTCCATTGGCGCCGGCAGTGCTGCAAGCGGCCAAGAACCTTGGTTACAGTGATTTACAGGCGCGCATCATTGCTGGGCGTCTGCACGACGAGAGCGCGCCAGCCTTAGCAACGCTCCTGCAAAGCGGTGTGGGCGATCTGACGCCGCCAGAGGCTCTGCCAGATATCGATGTGGCGGTGCAAGCCACCCTTGCTGCCATACGCCAGGGCCATCCAGTGCTGATCATCTCCGACTTCGATGCCGACGGTGCCTCTGCCCATGCCGTCCTGAAGATTGCCTTTCGCGATCACTTCGCTGTGCCGGAAGAACGCATCCACAGCTATATTGGGCACCGCCTGCGCGATGGCTACGGCGTTTCGGAAAATCTCACGGAGCGCATCCTGGCCGAAGCGCCCCGTCCGGCCTTGGTGATTACCGCCGATCAGGGCAGTACCGACCATACCCGCATCGCCCGCCTGCAGGCAGCGGGCTTTACGGTGATCGTCACCGATCATCATGGTGTACCCGAGGAGGGACCGCCGTCAGCAGCGGTGGCCTGCGTGAATCCGGTGCGCCGCGATAGCCACTTTCCCGATCCCTATATCGCCGGGGTGCACGTGGCTTGGCTCTATTGTTGCGCGGTGCGGCAAGGCCTGATCGCGGCAGGGATGCTGCCATCGGCGGCAGCCAAACTCGGGAGTCTGCTCGATCTGGTTGCCCTGGGTACGGTGGCGGATTGCGTCGATCTTGCACGCTCACCCAACAATCGGGCCGTGGTGGCGCGCGGGTTGCGCCTGATGAATCGCCCACAGCGTCGTCCGGTGTGGACGGCGCTCGCGGCCCTCAGCCGGGCGGGGGGCAGCATCGATGCGGCGACCTTGGCCTTTCGCTTCGCGCCGCTGATCAACGCCCGCGGTCGTCTGGATTCGGCGGAAGATAGCGTCCGCCTCTTTTTGAGCGAGAGCTTGCCCGAGGCAGAGCCTCTGGCCAGTGTGCTCCAAGAGGACAACGAGGCGCGCAAGGCGGTACAGGGACAGATGCTGCAGGAGGCGCAGGCGCAAGTGCGGGCCCAGCTACGGGCTGGCCATGCCGCCCTGTGCATCTTCGATCCCGAGGGCCACGCCGGAGTGCAGGGGATCTGCGCGGCCAAGATTGTCGAGGCGACGGGTCGCCCGGTGGCATTTTTTTCCCCCAAGGACGATCCCGATTTGCTCAGCGCCTCCTTGCGCACCCTCGACGGATTTCACGTCCGCAATGCCTTGGCGGAGATCGCCGCCCAGCATCCCGAGGATTTCCTCGCCTGGGGCGGGCACGCCGGGGCGGGCGGGGTAACTTTGCGCCGTGGCGGCTTGGAGCGCTTTGCCGCCACCTGGCAGGCCCTGGCGGCAGGGCATTTTGCCGGGCAGACCTTGGCCCCGAAAATCTGGACCGATGGCGCTCTGCCTGCGGCGCCGGACCTGAAACTGCTGGACGAACTGCGGGCGCTGGAACCCTTTGGTCGCCAATGGGAGGCGCCGCTCTTTGCGGGCGAGGCGGAAGTCACCGCGCTGCGCCCGGTGGGTGACGGCCGCCATTTGAAATTGACCCTGCGCCTGCAGGGTGCTGATCAGGATGCCATCTGGTTTTTTGCCAGTGAGGATGGCAATAGTCCCCTCCAGATCGGCCAACACATCCGCTTTGCCTGTGCTCTGGAGCGCAACGACTGGCGCGGCGAAAGCCGCCTGCAATTACAGATCCGCCACGCCGAGCCGGTGGACTGAGGCCATCAACGGGCCTGATAGCCCTCTTCCTCAATAGCGGCCAGCAGGGCACTGCGCTCGGCATTGCCCCAAACCCGCGCCTCGCCTTTGGGCTCGCGTTGCACCTCGACCTTTTCGACGCCAGGGACTTGCTCCAGTGCCTGGGTCACGGCGCGCACGCAGTGCCCGCAGGTCATTCCAGTAATTTCAAGCTGTATTTCCGACATCTCAGGACTCCTGTGGACGTTGCTGGAAGCTGGGTGCGATGGCCCCAGCCGAAGAAAAGGGACGCAGCCGGCGCAGCCGCAGACTGTTGCCCAGGACAAAGAGGGAGGAACAACCCATGGCTACCCCCGCCAGCATGGGGTTGAGTTGCCAGCCCCAGGGCAAGAAGGCGCCTGCGGCAAAGGGGATGAGCAGGATGTTGTAAAAGAAGGCCCAGAAGAGATTTCCGCGAATCCGTCCCAGGGTCTGCCGCGCGGCTTGTATGGCTGTGATCAGGCTGCGTAAGTCGCCGTGGGTCAGGGTGACGTCAGCGGCCTCCAGGGCGATGTCCGTGCCACTCGCCAGGGCGATGCCTACCTCGGCTTGGGCGAGGGCTGGGGCGTCGTTGATCCCGTCGCCGACAAAGACCACTCGCCGCCCTTGCGCCTGAGCCTCTTGTACAATTCTCGCCTTGTCCTGGGGCAGTACCCGGGCATGGACGGTGTCGATGCCCAGTTCTGCTGCCACGCGCTGCGCGCTCGCTACGCTGTCTCCTGTGATCAGAGCCAGGCGCAGCCCCATCTGCCGCAAGGCCTTCGTCACCGCAGCCGCCTCCGGACGCACGGCATCGGCAATGGCGAGCCAGCCGAGATACTGATCGGCGCGGCCCACATGGACCACGCTGGCGCCAGCCGCTTCTTGCGCCTGCAGTTCGGCATCCTCCGGCACGGCAATGCCCTCGCCAGAAAGAAATTCGCGGGTACCCACCCGAATCCAGTCGCCGGCCACCCGTCCCTCCACGCCTTGGCCGGGTATTGCTCGAAAGTCCTCAAGGGGGTGTAGTGGGGCTGCTGCGGCTGCGACAATAGCGCGGGCGAGGGGATGCTCGGAACCCTGCTCCACTGCTGCCGCCAAGGCCAAAGTGTCGGCGCTGCCGCCCTGGGCGAGCAATTCCGGATGGCCGCGGGTGACGGTACCGGTCTTGTCGAAGAGGACGGTATCCACGCGGGACAGCATCTCCAGCGCCGATCCCTTGCGGAACAGTACCCCCAGCTCTGCCGCGCGGCCGGTACCGACCATGATCGCGGCAGGGGTGGCGAGGCCCATGGCACAAGGGCAAGCCACCACCAGCACCGCCACGGCGGTGGCCAGGGCAAGGCTGAGATCGCCGGAATACAGGGACCAGAACAGAAAACAGAGCAGGGCAATGGCCAGGACCAGAGGGGAAAACACGCGGATAACGCGATCCGCCAGTCCCTGAATCGGCAGTTTGCCGGTTTGCGCCGCCTCCACCAAAGAGATGATCTGCGCCAGTACGGCATCCTTGCCCACGGCGCTGACCTCCACGAGCAATCGGCCATCCTGGCACAGGGTACCGCCTATCACCTCGTCCCCTGCACTACGGCGCTGGGGTAGAGGCTCGCCGCTAAGCATGGATTCGTCGACATGGGCGCTGCCCTCGAGGATCTTTCCATCCGCGGGAAGGCGTTCGCCCGGACGAATCAGGAGCTGGTCGCCCGACTGCAGCTGGGCAATGGCAACCTCTTGTTCCTGACCCAGGGCATCGATGCGGCGCGCCGTCTTGGCCTGCAACTGTAAGAGGCCGCGGATGGCCGCAGAGCTGCGTCCTTTGGCGACCTCCTCCAGATATTTTCCCAACAATACCGCAGCGATGACGACGGCCACAGAATCAAAGTAGAGGTGACGAGCGCTTTCGGGAAAGATCGTGGGAATGAACAGCACCAGGCTGCTGTACAACCACGCCGCACCGGTACCTGTGGCGACCAGGGAATTCATGTCCGGCGAGAGATGCCGATACGCCGCCCAACCCGGGCGGAAGAATCGGCGCCCAGGCCAGAACAGCACCACGCTGGCCAAGGCAAACTGCACGCCCTCCCAAAATTTCGGCAGCGGGGCAAAGACGCGCAGCCAACTGGCAAACGCTGGTGAGAAGGCGCTACCCATGGCCAGGACCAAGACGGCGATGGCCAGGGCGATAGCCAGAAATACGTCACGCCGCATGCCCCGCAGCGCGGCTCGCTTCCGTTGCTCTTCGCTGGATTCGTCCGTGACCGCAAGATTTCTGGCGCCATAGCCCGCCGTCTGTATGGCCGCGATCATCGTCGAGATGTCCAAGGTGGCCGGGAGATAGCGTACTTGGGCGCGCTCCGTGGCTAAGTTGACGCTCGCCTCCAGAACGCCGGACAGGCGGCGCAGAACGCGCTCGACGCGACTACTGCAGGAGGCGCAGGTCATGCCCTGCACCGCCAGGATCGCCTCTGCCGTTACCACCCCGTAGCCCACCCGGGTGATGGTATTGACCAATGCTTGAGTGTCGTCTTGCGAACCCGCAAACTCGATTTCGGCTTGTTCCGTCGCCAGGTTGACGCTGGCTCGCACGCCCGGCACCTTGTTCAGGGCCCGCTCGACGCGGCTGCTGCAGGAGGCGCAGGTCATGCCGGTCACCCCCACTCGCAATCGTTGGGTGCTAGGGGTGTTGGCCATCTTGGCGGAGCGCCCGGATGTGGTTTCAGTCGTGCTCATACCGCTATCATAAACCTTGTACCAAACCTTAAGGTCAAGCCGCAGGGCCTCGGCTTGTTTATACTCAAAGAAAGCCGAATACGGAAATCTCTCACTGTGAAAGCACCGGAAAACCTCGTAAACCTGGAACACTGGCTCTGTACCGAATACGAACAGCTGGAGTATCGCCTGTTGCAATGTCTACCCGACCGGGCACGGGTCATTTTTATCCTAGCGGCAGTGCTTGGCATCGCGTCGGCCAATCTGGCTGCCCTCGGGGCCTTGGCCCATGCTTTGGAGGGTACGCTGCGCATCAGTGATACCCGCTTCGGTCTGGTGGGCACGGTGGCATCCTTGTCGGGGGCGGTGCTGACCTTGATCGCCGGGGTGTGGGTCGATCGCCGCAATCGCGTGCATCTGCTGGCAATCTTTGCCGCGGTTTGGGCTGGTGGGATGGCCGCCAGCGGGCTGATTTCGGGTTACCTGGAGCTCTTGCTAGCCCAGGTTTTTGTCGGGGCGAGCGGCATCTCCGTGGGTGCCGTCGTCGCTTCGTTGACCGGTGACTATTTCCCCCCTTCCCAGCGAGGTCGCATCTTTGGCCTGATTGTTGGGGGCGAGTTGGTGGGCGCCGGCCTGGGCATGCTGGTGGCGAGTCTTGTCGGTAATCTCCTCGGCTGGCGCTTTGCTTTTTGGAGCCTGGCGTTACTCGGCGCGCTGGGTGTTTGGGTGATTCGTCATTATCTACGGGAACCCCAGCGCAGTGGGATGGGCAAGCTGGCGCAGGGTTCGGCCTCGGCGACACCGACTCGCCCGACGCCGGGGCATCGTAAGGTGGCGGAGCTGATTCACAGCCTAGATATCCAGCCCTTTTCCCATCGCGTCCTGCACGAAGATCCCACCGGCTGGTCCTGGTGGCGGGCCGCCCGCTACATTGTCACCATCCGCACCAATATCATTTTGGTTTTGGGCTCTTCCGCCAGCTATTTTTATTTTACGGGCTTGCTGGTCTTTGCCGATTTGTATCTCATGCAGCGTTTTGATCTGCCCTCCGATACGGCGAGCGTGCTGTTCATGGCCCTCGGCAGTGGCGGTGTGTTGGGGGTACTTGTTAGTGGCTGGCTTGCGGATCGGCTGTTGCACCGGCATATCGTCGCCGCACGTGTCTGGGTCGCGGCCGGCGCGTTCTTTCTGACGGTTCTGGCCTTTTTGCCTGCGTTCTTGTTGACCAGCGTGTGGGTCGCCGCCCCGTGTTTTTTTTTGGGCTGCGCTGTTTCTTGGTGCGACCAATCCGACCCTGGATGCGGCGCGCCTGGATATCATGCATTCCCGCCTCTGGGGGCGGGCAGAGAGTGTGCGGAACTTGGTTCGCTACACGCTGGTCGGCCTCGCACCGCTGATGATTGGCTTGTTGGTCGATCAACTGCTGGGCCATTCCTTGGATGGCGCGCGGGCCTTGGGACACGCCTTTTTGATTTTACTGGTCTTGCTGCTCTTGGCGGGGATCGCCATGATCTTTGCCGCCTTTACCTATCCTCGGGATGTGGCAACGGTATTAGTCTCCGAGCATGTCCTCACGGAATCGACTCCGGCGACAGACACGGATACGGCGCCTCACCCGGCCGGAATCAGAACTGATAGCTGAGGTCGAGATTGACCGAACGCCCCGGCCTCGGTAGTGGCGTGCCGTAGCAACTCCAACTCCTGTTCTGCCAGAGTGCGCCAACTTTGGTCCCAGTCCTTCAGAAACATAGCTCTTCCGTTTTGCGGCAATCACTATTCAGAAACATAGAACAATTTTTGATGATTGCAGGCGGTGAGCGGGGTGGCAGCGTTGGTTGTTCGGTGACAACTATCGCTGAGCGACGGGTCCCGGTTAGAATCAGTAGATGCTGAAGATGTTCGCCGAAGCGGTCTTGCATACCGTAACGGCGATGGTTGAGGACAGAAAATGGCACAGGAAACGCTGTTGGTCGTGGGCGGTGCGGGCTATATCGGCTCGCATATGGGCAAGATGTTGGCCCAGGCCGGCTATGGGGTGGTTGTGCTGGACAACCTCTGTACCGGCTTTGCCGACGCCGCCCGCTACGGCACTCTGGTCGTGGGTGGCTTGGCCGACCCCGTTGCCTTGGAGGCCCTGTTTACGGCGCACGAATTTGCCGCGGTCCTGCATTTTGCCGCCCTGAGTCAGGTGGGCGAATCGGTGCAGGCACCAGATCGCTACTATCGGAACAACGTTGCCAATACCCTGAATCTGCTCGATACCATGGGCCGGCATCAGGTGCAGCGCTTCATCTTTTCGTCAACGGCGGCCATCTTTGGCGAGCCCGAGAGCGCCACCATTACGGAAGCGCACCCCCAGCGCCCCATCAACCCCTACGGGCGCAGCAAGCGCATGGTGGAGGAGATTCTCGCCGACTACGGACACAGCTTTGGACTGCGCAGCGTTGCCCTGCGGTACTTCAATGCCGCGGGCGCTGACCCCGAGGGAGAATTGGGGGAGCGCCACGACCCCGAAAGCCACCTGATTCCCCTCATCCTTCAGGCGGCGAGTGGCCGGCGCAGTCACATTGCCGTCTTCGGTACGGACTATCCCACCCGTGATGGCACCTGCATCCGCGATTACATCCACGTTTGGGATCTCTGCCAAGCCCATCTGCTGGCCCTGCAGCATCTGCTGGCGGACGGCGAGAGTCTGGCGCTGAATTTGGGCAATGGGCTGGGCTTTTCGGTACAGGAGGTCATCGACGGGGCGGGCCGAGTAACGGGCCGGAAGATCCCCGTGCGCCAAGAGGCGCGGCGTGCCGGCGACCCGGCCACCCTCGTTGCCGACAGCGCGCAGGCGCGGGAGCGTCTGGGCTGGCAGCCGGAATATGCAGACCTCGACACCATCCTGGCCCATGCCTGGGCCTGGGAACAACAGAAGGGCAAGCGCTGGTAGGGCGCTTTCTCCGCCTACGTTCGGTTGCTAGGATAAGGAGCGGATTTCTGCGATAGCTGCAGGGAGAAAACCGATGGGCCTACCGAAACGGGACGATGGGCGTCACAGCTACGGCGAATACTGCCAGTGGCCGGAAGACGTCCGCTACGAGCTCATTGATGGCTTCGCGTATGCCATGGCACCGGCGCCCAGTCCAAAACACCAAATGATCTTGCTGGAGTTGGCACGCCAAGTAGCCAACGCCCTGCGCGACCAGAGCTGCCGGCCCTTTATTGCCCCCTTCGACGTTCGTCTGCCTAAGGAAAACGAGGCGGATGCGGAGATCGACACCGTCGTTCAGCCCGATCTCTGTGTGGTCTGTGATCCGCAGAAGCTCGACGAGCACGGTTGCCGTGGCGCGCCCGACTGGGTGCTGGAAGTGCTTTCGCCCAGCACGGCCAGTCATGATCAGATCCAGAAGCGCCGGGTCTACGAGTGCGCAGGGGTACGGGAGTATTGGCTGGTGCATCCTACGGACGGCATCGTCACCATCTATCGGCTGGAACATGGCGCCTACACCATGCCCGACATTCGCGAGTTGAAAGGCACGGCTACCGTAACCGTTCTTCCCGGCTTGGTCGTGGATTGGGAGCAGTTACCCGTGCCGCCCAAACAGATGGGATAGAGCGGGCTCGTGCTGTATGAGTATACTTTCCCATAGATCGCTACCCAGAGGTGCCAAGTGACGGCCGCTCAGCGTTTCGCCCGCTACGAAGATCTGTTTGCCCTCCCCGACAACGTTGTGGGCGAGATCATCGCCGGTCAGCTGTATACCCATCCCCGCCCGGCACCGACTCATGCACGGGCCGCCTCGGGTTTGGGTGTGGACCTTGGCAATCCCTTTGACCGCGGTACCGGTGGTCCCGGCGGTTGGTGGATTCTGGATGAACCAGAACTCCACCTGGGCGCAGATATTCTGGTGCCGGACCTCGCCGGCTGGCGCCGCGAGCGGATGCCCGCACTCCCCAAAACCGCGTGGTTCGAGACGGCCCCCGACTGGGTCTGCGAAGTGCTCTCCCCGGCCACCGCCCGTACTGACCGTGTCCTCAAACTACCCCGTTATGCCGCGGCCGGTGTCGCCCACTGCTGGCTCATCGACCCCGACATCCGCACCCTGGAAGCTTATGCCAATCAGGATGACCACTGGCTACTCCTCGGTACCTGGGGAGGCGATGACGTCGCCAACATCGATCCCTTCGCCGCCATCACCCTAGACCTGGCCGGGCTGTGGGTGGATTGATGCGCCTCAGCGCGGAGCAAGTTAGCATCATCCGCCAGACTGTAGCCGAAATCTTTGGTCCAGAAGTTCAGGTATCGCTTTTTGGCTCGCGAGTCGATGACAGCAAAAAAGGTGGGGATGTGGACCTACTGATAGAAAGCGCTCAGGCCATCGGCGAGCCGGCCTGGCTGGCTGCTCAGCTTGCCGCTCGCCTCGAGCGGAGCATGGAGGGTCGCAAGGTTGATGTATTGTTCCTCGCCCCCAATCTGCGCCGCTTGCCCATCCACGACATCGCCCAAAAAAACGGCATCCCCCTATGAGTCTCCCCAAAGACTTGCAGGAGCGCCTGCAGTTTCTCGCTCGTGTTGTGGTCCGGGAAGTCCGGCAGTTGCGCGAAACGGACCAGCGCCTCTTCGCCAACGGTTTCGGCCTCGAAGAAGTAAAGCGTCTGGACTCGGCCCCAGATCTGGCCGAGCGCGTAGATGCGTTCGTTAGCCGCTTTGGGCGCCTGCAGGACACGGTGGGTGACAAACTGCTCCCGGCTTGGCGTAGTGCAGTGGGAGAAACCCCCGCAACGGTGGCGGACAATCTGGATCGTGCCGAACGCCTGGGGCTTATCCCCTCCGCCGATCTCTGGCTTGGTCTGCGGCGGCTACGGAACCAGATGATGCATGAATACATCGAGGACCCTTCGGTACTGAGCAATGCGCTGAACACGGCCCATACCCATCTCACCGTGCTGACTGACGCTGCTGATGCCCTGCTGGCGGACTTGGCCCAGCGCGGGATTATCGAGCGGTCATAGCGATGGCGAGGACCGCGCCGCCATCATCATGGATTCCGTCACAAAAGACGTGCTGATTGGCCTTGATCCTTTTCGAGTTATGGGTAATGCATTACAGTGGGAATAATAGCTATTGTGGGTTGAGGGTACATGGATAATCACCAATACACCGTTGCGGTAGACCAACGTGGGCGTTTGGTATTGCCTGCCGACCTACGCCAGCAACTAGGGATTCAGCGGGGAAGCACGGTGATCCTTACCATCCAGGAGGAGGAAATACGGCTGACCAGCGCCGCAGAGATCGCCCGCAAGGGCCGCGGCCTACTGCGTACGATGGCACCGGAAGGCGTAAAGGATCGACAATTGGCTGAAGAAATGATTGCAGAGCGACGTCATGCCGCAGACCAGGAATAATCCAGTTCTGGATGCTTGGAATGATGAAAAACTCCTGTCCGAATCTCTCCCTTTGTCCAGAAGGCGTTCAGCCTATTTTCGGACAGTTGTCAGGACGGGTGCCCGAGTGGAGGCAACAAAGCAGGCCAGCCGCCAGCCGGACTTTCACGGCTTAGTACGCCCCCTCGCGGCGGAACACCACCTTGACGGTGCGCAGCAGGATGACGATGTCGTACCAGAGGGCCCAGTTTTTGACGTACCAGGAGTCCAGATACACCCGCTCGGAATAAGTCGTATCGGAGCGGCCGCTGACCTGCCACAAGCCAGTGATTCCCGGACGTACCATCTTGTAGAGTGCTGCCGCGTCGCCGTAATACTTATCCAGTTCCTTGCGGACGACCGGTCGAGGCCCCACAAGACTCATCTCACCCCGTAAGACATTAAACAACTGCGGCAGCTCGTCCAGACTGGTTTTACGCAGAAATTTGCCGATGGAAGTTACCCGCGGATCATCTTTCAGCTTGAAAGTGCGGTCATACTCCTCCTGCAGCTCGGGATGTGCCGCAAGATAGCTTGCCAGTCGTTGGTCAGCATCCATGACCATACTGCGGAATTTCAGGCATCGAAAAGCCTGGCCATTTCGCCCAATTCGTTCCTGGGCATAGAACACGGGTCCTCTATCGCTACGCCAAATCTGCCAAGATATCCATATCCAGGCGGGCAACAGCAAAATGACCAAGACAGTACCTGCCAATACATCGAAACAGCGCTTCATTAATCTTGGCCAAGGCCGACCCAGGTTATCGCGCACCCGCAGCATCAGCACTTCATGGCTGAAAAAGTGCATGACCTCCAGGCCAAAGAGGGGCAATCCGCGCAAGGGCGGGGCGATAGTCAGATGGGGGTAATGCAGGCCCAGGGTGCGCAGCAGCGGCTCATGACTTTCCCACTGGCGTTGCTCCAGCGCCAGTACGGTCTGCGGATTGCCCAAGGTCGCCAGCGTGGCGAGGGCATTGGACCCCAGCTGCTGCATCGAAACCCCTTCGGGCAAAGACAGGTCAGGCTCTACTTCAGAATCTTCCGGCAGGAGCAGCCAGCGCACCTGCATTCCCAGCATGGGATCACTCTCCAAGGCGCGCATGGCCTCCAGAGCGTTCTGCCCGCTCCCAATGATCGCCACGTGACGCCTCCATAGCCCCAGACGCAAGAGGGCCCAGCGCAACAACAGGCGAATGAGAGGCACGAAAAGCAGAGCGAGAAGCCACGTGGTAAAGAGCCAGAGCCGCGACAGCATCCAGTGTCCGCCAAAAGCGATGGCCGAATTCAGCGCAAGCAGCAGGGTGAAGGCGGCAAAGATCTCCCCGACTTCGTCCCAGAAGACCTTGCGCCGCGCATAGTGGCCCTTCACCAAGAACACCAGAATCCCGATGGTTGCCAGCAAAAAGAACAGCAGCAGGTTGATCTCGGCCGCACTGCCCCACCAGTGCCCCAGGACCCAGACCGGATTCTCGCCGTAGTAAAAGGCGTGCGCGAGACGGCTCCAGTAAAAGGCCGCAAAAAAGGCGACGGCATCCCCTAACATTAGGGAGTAAGGCACCCAGCGTTGCCATACCCCACGCTGTTTTGACGTTTTCATCCGCATGATGCGCTAAGCTTACCTCAGAACTGAAACTTTTCGATACATAATCATGCTACAAGTGGGGTGAAAACTCTGCTAGGGTTTCCGCTATGGAAAATCAAAATCCCATCACCATTCAGTTAGCCTACCCCAACCCGCCCCCGCCGGATGACGAGATCAGCCTGAGAGATCTTTGGCAGCGGCTCTGGAAGCGGAAAGTCAGCATCCTGGCCATCACCATCTTGGCTGTCCTCCTCGCATTGGTCTATCTTGCTTTGACCCCTTCCCAGTATCAGAGCAGCGCGATGGTGCAGATCGGTGAAGTGGGCGGTCAGCCTTTGGAGAGCGGTCCGCTGCTGGCCAGCCAACTATATAATCAATATCTTCCAATCAATACCGTGCTGGCGAAGAAGCAATTGCCTCGTCTGGAGTCTGTTGTGGCGGATAAGGACAACAGCCGCGTGCTGACTTTGGAATCGCGCGGGAAAACACCCCAACAGGCGCAAGAATTTTTGGATAAGATAGTTCAGCAGTTGCTTTCAACTCAGCAAAAGCAATATGGGGATGCGGTAAAAGTACAGAAAACTCAGTTGGAAGAAGTGCAGAAAGACTACAGAAGCATCCGTCATCAGATTGAAACCCCTTCGCCCTTGGGCAAAGGCGCGGATGTGCCGCTTGCTGCCATTTCCCAGTCGCAAAGATTGAGCGCACTCTCCGGGATGTTGGCACAAATCGGTGCGCTTCAGGAAAAGCTTTCTGCTACGCAAACCAATCCCACAGTTGTTACCTTGTCTGCACGCTACAACCCCATACCGGTATCACCTAAGCGGGCCGTCATTCTGGTGCTGGCATTCATCGGTGGCCTGATGCTAGGGGTCTTCGTGGCTCTGCTTCGTGGGCTTCCTCAGCACTCATAGCCAATACTTAGACGTTGGTGCTTCAGGCAGCTTTCATGGCGCTGCGCAAGAAGGCAGCGAATATTCCAAGCAGGAGTCCCAGGAAAGCGCCCAGCGCGACGATTACCGCGTTGCTCGGTCCGACGGGGAATGTCGATGGTGAGGGCGGACGAACCACATGGGTGGCCTGTATTGCAGACAGCGCCGACTTGGCAGCCTGTATCTGCGCAGAAGTGGTCGCCTGCTGTGATACCAAATCTACTTGCTTTCGTTGCAAAGCTTTGATCTGATTTTGCAGAGAGATCTGCTCTTTCGGCAGAGACACTGCTCTTTGCATTTGCAGTGCGAATAAATGCCGCTGCTCCTGACTTACCTGATTGCTCTGAATGATTGTGGTCAAGGCGGTAGCGTTGCTTTGAATCTTTGTGGACGATCTCGCAGTCAGCGGCAGAACCATTGAAAGATTGTTCTGGATTTTTTCAATTTGCCGCTGTAGAAGGGCGTCAGTCTTCTTAAGAAGGCCAAACTCGCTTTGGGCTGCTTTTTCCTGATCCAATGTATTCTGTAGAGAAGTCTTGATTTGTTGTGCGTTAGCCTGCATGTTAGCGATGTTGGCCTCGTCTGAGGCGCGCGAAACGGCGGTTAATTTAGCATTGTCGCTGACCAGTAACCCTAATGCGGAAGATTCAATATTGGTTACCATGCTGGCCCGCTTCTTGGGCGCGTGAGCTGTAATGCAAACCAATGTCGATTTGTCTGGTGAGGATACCGTAAAGAATTGTTTGCCAATCTTGTGAGACGGGGTGGCCTTGGAGTTCAGTTGGTAAATAAGAGTAGGGAGATACGCGGTTTCTATCTGCGCAACCGCATTTTGTGGTTGATCTACATAAAGCAGGGCGCGCTCAAAAATGAAATGCAACACCTGTGGTCCAAAGGGGCCGGAGGTGGAAGATGGGCAGCAAGTACCAGCAGTTGAGCATGGATGAGAGAAATCGATTGCAGAGAGGATTGAACCAAGGGATGAGCCTGCGGGCCGTGGCGAGAGAGTTACAGCGCCCCCCAAGCACCTTGAGTCGGGAGTATCGCAGAGGCTGGGTGGGCAACAGCTATGACGCCGTAGCGGGGCGGGAGACGGTGTGGGCAAGGAGGCGGCGGGGAACGCGCAAGCTGGTGGCCGGCAATGCCTTGACCGAACGGGTCACCGCCACCATCCTGGAGCGGAAGTGGTCGCCGGAACAGGTGGCCGGGAGGCTGCGTGTGGAACACCCCGAGGACAAGTCCCAACAGGTCAGTCACGAAACGATCTACCAGTATATCTATGCCCACCCCGCAGGAGAGCTGAAGGCGGCACTCATCGATGCGCTGCGCCAAGGGCACCAGAAGCGCCGCCCCCGCAGTCGAGGCAAGGACCGCCGCGGTGGCATACGGAACATGCGTTCCATCCGCGAGCGGCCCGCAGAGGCCGAGGGTCGGGAGGTACCAGGCCATTGGGAAGGGGATCTCATCAAGGGGGCTTTCAACGGCAGTGCCATCGGCACACTGGTCGATCGGAGCAGCCGTTTCGTGATCCTGGCACGGGTCGATGACGCCACAGCGGAATCGATTCTGGAGGGCTTTACCAGGCGGCTACGCACTCTGCCCAAAGCGTTTCGACAGACCCTGACCTACGACCAGGGGCGAGAGATGGCCCGGCATCAGGAACTGGAGCAACGGGTGAGTATTCGGGTGTTTTTCGCTGATCCCCACAGTCCATGGCAACGCCCCACGAACGAAAATACCAATGGCCTGCTGCGGCAATATTTCCCCAAAGGGACGGATTTATCGGGATATTCGCAGCGGCACTTGACGCGGGTAGCGGAAGAGCTAAATAATCGCCCAAGGAAATCTTTGGGATTCCGAACGCCAGCCGAAGTAATGGCACAACAAATCAGGCACTTAAACAACAGTGTTGCACTTCAAAATTGAAACCGCCCAGGTCTCCCGTCGTCGTGCGTCCGATAATCCCCATGCTTACACAGGCTTCGCACGCATATTCTCTGGGCCTAAGTAACGCATATGCTATTGCTACCAGGATGAAGAGCAGGACAAATCCGAGAATGACCCACTTTTGGCGGCGAAGTGTGGCGAAAAGATCATATAGAGAAACTTCGTCTTGGGTAGAAGCATTCATCCGAGTTTTGCCTAGTAGCCATTGTTGCGACCAAGAGCATAACAGTAAACCATACTATTCCGTATATCTCAATCAGTTTTGGAGCACTTTTAGAATGCTCGGCGGAGGCAGAGGCTTGACATGCCTATGGCCGGGCACTATCGTGCGCATCAAGTTCAACTGATGAACAAGGCCATGCTCGACGACAGCACTCGCTACCGCCTGCTCAAGTACCTTACGGAGCACCCCGACTGCACCCAGCGGGAACTGGCTGCCGCGGTGGGCATCAGCCTGGGTAAGGCCAACTATTGCCTCAATGCCCTGGTAGAAAAAGGTCTGATCAAGGCTGGCAACTTCCGCCGTAGCCCGAACAAAGGCAGCTACGCCTACCTGCTTACCCCCGAGGGCGTGCAAGAGAAGGCCCGCGTTACCGTCCGCTTCTTGCAACGAAAGATGGAGGAATATGATGCCCTCCAAGACGAGATCAAGGTGTTGCGGCGGGAGGTGGAGGGTATGGAGGACGTGTCGCCCCTGCAGCAGGGGGAAGGGCGATGAGCGACCGCCGCCGCTTGCTGGGTAACATGGCCTCGCTTTTTACTTTGCAGGGAGCAAATTATATCCTGCCGCTAGTGACGCTGCCTTATTTGGTACGGGTGTTGGGTCCGGAAAAATTCGGGTTGATCGCCTTTTCTCAGGCGTTTATGCAGTATTTTATTGTTGCGACGGACTATGGATTTAATCTCAGTGCGACACGTGACATTGCGGTGCATAGGGGTAATGCGGACAAGCTTGGGGCGATTGTAAGCTCGGTGCTGACCATCAAACTGCTCCTGGCGGTCCTTGGCTTCGGCGCCCTGATGGCATTGCTGTGGCTTGTTCCCACCTTTCATCAGCATTGGCCACTCTATTTGGTGGTATATCTGAGTGTACTGGGAGCAACTTTGTTCCCCACTTGGCTGTTTCAGGGGCTGGAGCGCATGCGCGATATCACCTGGATGAACGTTGGCGCGCGCTTGGTGACAACGTCCGCGATCTTTGTATATATCCGCCGACCCAATGATTATGTGTTGGCGGCAGCGATCCAGTCTGCGCCGGTGCTGTTGGCTGCACTACCTGCGTGGTGGACCTTGAAAAGAGTGCAGCGCATAAAAATCCAGGTACCGAGTATTGGCTTGCTGCGGCAACAGTTGGTCGCGGGCTGGCACGTGTTTCTGTCCACTGCTGCTATCAACGTCTACACCAGTAGCAACACCTTCGTATTAGGGCTTATCGCTGGCCCAGTCGCGGTTGGATATTTCAGTGCCGCCAACAAAATCGTTCAGGCAGCACAAGGATTGCTCACCCCGGTGAGTCAGGCCATCTATCCGCACATCAGTGCCTTGCGTACCCAATCGCAGGAGCAAGCCTTGCGGTTCATACGGAATATATTGCGATATCTGGCGGCAGGATCGTTGCTGGTCTCGCTGGTAGTACTGTTCGGTGCCCCTTGGCTAGTGCAAGTCATTCTGGGGGCACAGTACGTCGCAGCGGTATCGATCTTGCGTTGGTTGGCTTTATTACCCTTCATCATTGCGTTAAGTAATGTGTATGGCATACAAACCATGCTCACTTTTGAAATGAATAAAATATTCAGTCGCATTTTGTTGGCATCTGCGGCACTCAATATGATTCTGGTCATTCCATTGGCATCGATATTTCAAGGAAATGGAGCGGCAATGTCTATGCTTTTTACAGAAATATTCGTGACCGCTACCATGGCTATAGTGCTGGAACGGAAAGGTATTCATTTGCATCGATTTCGTCCGGAGGCTGCATGAATCAGACCTTGCTGATAGTGGGCTCAGGTTTTGCGGGTAGCGTGTGCGCGCGGGAAATGGCGGAGGCCGGGTATTCGATTCTCCTAATTGATAAACGTCCCCATATCGGTGGAAACGCCTTCGATAGGTATGACGATGCGGGAGTGCTGATCCATCCTTATGGACCGCATATCTTCCACACAAACTCCGAAAAAGTGTTTGCGTGGCTTTCCCAATTCACCGAATGGCGCCCGTACGAGCACCGCGTTCTCGCTCAAGTCGAGGAAAACTTATATCCCATCCCCATCAATCGACGTACCATCAATGGCCTGTATGGCCTTGATCTGGATGAAGCCGGGGTGCAACACTATCTAGAACGCGTACGTGTTCCGCGAGATACGATACAGAGCAGTGAGGATGTGGTTCTAAACAGTGTAGGTAGTGACCTGTGTGAGAAGTTTTTCCGAGGTTACACCCGAAAACAATGGGGTCTCGATTTAAGCGAGTTGAGCGCCGGTGTCGCATCACGCATACCTACCCGTTGCAATGATGACGATCGGTACTTCACGGATACCTTCCAGGCCATGCCCCGAGAGGGCTATACCGCGATGTTCGAGCGGATGCTCGATCATCCGAATATCCATGTGCAGGTCGGCACGGACTACGCACAGATCAAAAATGCAAAGGAGTTTGTACACACCATCTATACCGGGCCCATTGACGCCTTCTTCCACTATCGATATGGCAAACTGCCGTACCGATCTTTACGATTCGAACATCAACATCTTGCACAATCAGAGCATTATCAAGAAGTCGGTACCGTTAACTACCCCAACGATCATGCCTACACCCGCATAACCGAGTTTAAGCATCTCACCGGGCAGGTACATACAGGTACATCCATTGTTCGCGAATACCCCCAAGATGAGGGCGATCCTTATTACCCGGTTCCTCGACCTGAAAACGAGGCACTTTACCAAAAATATAAATCGCTCGCCGAGCAAGAACGCAACGTGAGTTTCGTCGGGCGCTTGGCGCAGTATCGATACTACAATATGGATCAGGTGGTAGCTGCAGCGCTGAAATCTGCTAGGACTTTACTGGAGGAAATCCAACGTGGCTGATACCGTCGTAGCGGTAGTCGTGACATTCAATCGAAAGGTACTCCTTTGTGAATGTTTGGATGCGCTCCTTGGCCAGACAAGGACTGTTGATAAAATTATCGTGATTGACAACGCCAGCACTGACGGGACACCAGAGTTTCTTACAGAGCGGGGCTATCTTCCCAATAACAAAATCGATTATGTACGCTTGTCGGAGAATACGGGCGGTGCCGGTGGGTTTTATGAGGGTGTAAAGCGCGGCTACGAAGCAGGATACGATTGGTTGTGGTTGATGGATGATGATGCCGAGCCAAACACTGATGCCTTGACTAAGGTTAGTAATCATTTTGGGCAGTTTGATGGGGTGGTCGCCTTTGCTAACTTGAAGGTTGGTGAGGATGGAAGGCCGCAGTATGGCCATCGGGGCTGGTTTAATTTTTGTCGTAGCAGTGCGATAATTAGGCCAATATCAGATAGGGATTTGGTAGGCCCGATCTTTATAGACCATGCATCTTTTGTTGGGATATTGGTTAGCTCGATAGCGATAGCAGAAATTGGATATCCAAAAAGGGAATTATTCATACATTATGATGACGTAGAATACTGTACAAGGCTTAGACAAATTGGTAATATATGTATGGTGCCAGAGAGTATTATTGTGCACAAAGATGGCAGGGGAACTCGTTATCAAAGCGCTTCCTTATTTGGTAGAAAAAGCAATAGGCATTCTATTTCTGGCCTATGGATCTCTTACTATGGGGTGAGAAACTACACATGGCTTCAGAGGAACTCCAAATGCGGGGTGGCCACTTTGTTATCCTGCGTCGGGTTGTTTCATTTTAAAAGAGTGGTCGGGATTCTAATCTATGACGACCATAAACTAATAAGAATACGCTTTTATATTAATGCGGTCATTGATGGGTGGGTTGGAGAATTCGATAATGATAAGCCAGCACGACTTCTGCAAACGTTTAAAAGTAAGCTTCTCGAAAGATTATAACGGTGCGGGTACACAACAATGTTAACGATGGCATCTTGGGAGAGGCAACAAAGATGAGGCAAGGGAAACAGATCTTCACGGCTGCGATGGGCGTTGATTCCCCGTGGGCGGTGGAGGATGTACGTTTCTCGGTTGAGGACGAGCATCTAGATCTCTTTGCAGATTCTTCGAGACGCAGCCGCTTTCCCTGCCCGGTATGTTCGCAGAGCTGCCCTGTCCAGGACGTGCAGGATAAGGTGAGGCGTCACTTGATGTCTTTCAGCATGCGGCCTATCTCCATGCCCGGGTGCCACGCGTGAAGTGCCCGGAGCAAGGAGGTCACTTGGTTTTCCTTCCATGGGCACGGGAAGGGTCATGCTTCAACTTGCTCTATGACGCCCTAGTGATGGTTATGGTGGGAGAGATGCCAATCAAGACTATGGCTCAGTTGTTCGGGGAGATATGCCAGCACTTCTGGCGAGTCATCGATTATTACGTGAAAATGACACGCTCTACCCTGCCAGCCCTCTCCGACGTGTATTCCGTGGGCATGGATGAAACCAGTAGTCATCGCGGTCATGACTACACCACGCATTTTGCGGATCTTCTGGCCAAGCCCCTGCCTTTTGCTACACCTGGCACGGATGCCCAGACTATTGTTTGCTTTGCCTCAAGTGTCACGAAAACTTTAGCCATACAGAATCATTATGAGGGGCCACCGAGCTTAACGAATGGAAGGAAGCAGCCAAGGCCGGCGATTACCGTCCTCTGGATAAGGGTTTCCTCGCCCTCATGGGTCACTAGGGGCGCTAATCTGTGCTGGTTCGACAGGCACATCACCGGCGGCATCCTGGAGGGATCCTATAGTCAGCTGCAGGTCGCCAAGTCTAAGGCGCGCGGGTTAACGCACCGACAAGAAGGGGCGCGCTCAAAAATGAAATGCAACACCTGTGGTCCAAAGGGGCCGGAGGTGGAAGATGGGCAGCAAGTACCAGCAGTTGAGCATGGATGAGAGAAATCGATTGCAGAGAGGATTGAACCAAGGGATGAGCCTGCGGGCCGTGGCGAGAGAGTTACAGCGCCCCCCAAGCACCTTGAGTCGGGAGTATCGCAGAGGCTGGGTGGGCAACAGCTATGACGCCGTAGCGGGGCGGGAGACGGTGTGGGCAAGGAGGCGGCGGGGAACGCGCAAGCTGGTGGCCGGCAATGCCTTGACCGAACGGGTCACCGCCACCATCCTGGAGCGGAAGTGGTCGCCGGAACAGGTGGCCGGGAGGCTGCGTGTGGAACACCCCGAGGACAAGTCCCAACAGGTCAGTCACGAAACGATCTACCAGTATATCTATGCCCACCCCGCAGGAGAGCTGAAGGCGGCACTCATCGATGCGCTGCGCCAAGGGCACCAGAAGCGCCGCCCCCGCAGTCGAGGCAAGGACCGCCGCGGTGGCATACGGAACATGCGTTCCATCCGCGAGCGGCCCGCAGAGGCCGAGGGTCGGGAGGTACCAGGCCATTGGGAAGGGGATCTCATCAAGGGGGCTTTCAACGGCAGTGCCATCGGCACACTGGTCGATCGGAGCAGCCGTTTCGTGATCCTGGCACGGGTCGATGACGCCACAGCGGAATCGATTCTGGAGGGCTTTACCAGGCGGCTACGCACTCTGCCCAAAGCGTTTCGACAGACCCTGACCTACGACCAGGGGCGAGAGATGGCCCGGCATCAGGAACTGGAGCAACGGGTGAGTATTCGGGTGTTTTTCGCTGATCCCCACAGTCCATGGCAACGCCCCACGAACGAAAATACCAATGGCCTGCTGCGGCAATATTTCCCCAAAGGGACGGATTTATCGGGATATTCGCAGCGGCACTTGACGCGGGTAGCGGAAGAGCTAAATAATCGCCCAAGGAAATCTTTGGGATTCCGAACGCCAGCCGAAGTAATGGCACAACAAATCAGGCACTTAAACAACAGTGTTGCACTTCAAAATTGAAACCGCCAGGTTATCGAGAGGAGCTGCCTGAGTCTAGGTTGTCCGGATTTAGGGCTAACCACTTGAAATGTTGCGGAACCTGTAATCGTTTATTAGGCAGATCATGTGGATATGGTAGCAAATAATTTTCCTAATATTTATCGGATTGATTAAATAGTGAATATACGTACGTTGGCCTTACTTCCAATAGTTGTGCTTTTGGTATCATTGGTTAGTCAGTTGTTGGTCTACCTAATTCCATACTCTCGTCTACAAATATATACGTTTAATTCTTTCGTCATAGTCATAAGTTTATTTATTATGTCGATAGTTCCGTTTTCAGTAGGAGTCCTTATATCTGGATTTCTAGTGTTCAAGGATGGCGTAATTAAAAGAGTTGACTTTATCCAAAAAGATTTCGAATATAAGAAAGCTATCTCTGTTTTGTGGGTGTTAACGGTTATAATGATTTTAGTTGCTGCATTAAATATAGTTAGATTTGGGCTTCCGCCATTTTTAACGGCAGCGATGGGGTTGCAGAGCAAATATAATTACTTAAATTATGGGTTCTTTAAATATCCACTATTCGCATCTGCAATGGGTATAATAATGATCTCTGTGTTTCACATAAAAAAGAGAATATTGTTCATATCCGTAGTAATCATGTCTGTAATGACGCTCGTATTGTTTGTTAGCAGAGGGTTCCTGATTCAAGGAATATTGCAGTTCTTTTTTCTATACATCTACAGGCACAGGCTGAAGTTTAACCGGAAACTTATTCTTAAAGTGTCGTCATTTATAATTATTATTATTATTTTATTTGGGTTATGGGGAGATGTAAGATCTGGAAGTGAAGTCTTTCTAAGTGTGATGGAAATTAAGAGATCGTACCAATTCGTCCCCACCCTCTTTCTTTGGTTTTTTTCATATCTATCTTTGCCTTTGTCGAATATGATTGTGATAATTCAAAATTTTCACCACCTGTATCTTGGAGCTATGACATTATCTAGTTCTCTCCCGCCAATTATGGTAGAAATATTCCATATTAGTACATTTGACAGCCTTTATAATCCTGTCGACGCGATATTCTCATCACCTTTGAATAATATGGCAACTGCGGCAGCTATACCATATCTCGATTTTGGTTGGGTTGGGGTGGCGTTATATTATTTTATTATCGGTGTTACTTCTGGGTATGTTAATTTTAAATCCATTGCTAGACGGAAGCCTTTGTATCAAGCAATAAATGCAATCATTCTTTCATCAATAGCGCTTTCATTTTTTTGGAACATGATGATAAACATAACGATCATAACCGAGATTATTCTAATATTATCATTGTTTCGTTTTCGGTTTGGCTCTTTTAAGGTCATATAAGGTGTGCTCGATAGATATTCTTTTGGCAACATATAATGGTGAGCGGTATGTGCGAGAGCTGATACAGTCAATTTTAGCGCAGACATATACGGGCTGGCGTCTTATGGTTCATGATGACAGTTCGTCGGATGCTACTATGGTGATTGTTGAAGAGTTTAGGAGGAATAATCCAGAAAAAATTTTCATAATCAATGATGGAATAAGTTTTGGTAGCGCAAAGAGAAACTTCCAACACCTGCTTCAAATCTCTCGGTCTCAATATGTTATGTTTTGTGATCAGGATGACGTATGGATGGATAAGAAAATAGAGGTGAGTCTTGATGCAATGATGGCAGCAGAGAAGGCTTATGTTGACGTGCCAATAATTGTTCACACTGATCTTGAGGTGGTTGATCAGAATCTTGATATAATCTCACCGTCTATGTTTTGGTCGCAGAGGCTAAGAAAAAACAGTAAAGATAAAAATTTACTTTTTTTTGTTAATAACATTACTGGATGCACTATGCTGATCAATAAAAAGGCTGCGGAGTTGGGGCATTGCATGCCGGAAGAAGCTATAATGCATGATTGGTGGATTGGTTTGAAGACTCTGCAAGCAGGTGGAAGCGTCGCGTTTGTTGATCTGCCCACGATCAGGTATCGGCAGCACCAAAGTAACACAATAGGACATCAAAAATATGGACTTAGGCATGTGGGTGGAAAAATCTTTAATCTGGGTCTGACGATTGAAAATATTGTATCGGTCTACCGCCAAGCCCGTGCGGCTGGGATGAAGATGCCGTTTGTCATGTGGGTTGCGATAAAAGCTTATTACTCAATTAATAGATTGTTTTATTAATCCTCGTTCCGTCGCGAGTTATTAGTTGTATGGATGGAGTTAATTTTGGAAAAAATTAAGCTGTTGATTGTCATGCCTGTGTGGAATGGGGGCCAGCTATTTGTGAACTGTTTGTTCGCATTATCGCAACAGGAGCCTCGGCAAGAACATGTGTGTATCGTTGATTCCGGCTCGTCCGATGGGTCTTTAGATATTGCGAAGAGCTATTCTTATGAAATTATATCTATAGTTCAAGGTGAATTTGATCATGGCGGCACCCGACAGATGGTTGTTGAAATATGCCAGGACTTCGATATTTTTGTTTACCTAACTCAGGATGCAGTGCTCGCAGATCAAAAGGCTGTTTCTCGGCTAGTGGCAGCGTTTGATGACCCTCACGTAGGAGCAGTATACGGGCGCCAGCTGCCAAGACCTGGGGCTGGAGCTGTGGAAGCACATGTGCGACTTTTCAATTACCCAGATCAATCTCATGTTCGTAGCTTTGATGATAAATCTAGATATGGTATAAAAGCAGCATTTATCTCTAATTCTTTCTCAGCCTACCGCAGGGCAGCGCTTATGCAAGTTGGTGGATTCCCCAAGAAGCTTATCCTGGGGGAAGACATGGTAGTCGCAGCACGCATGCTACAGGCTGGATGGCTCGTTGCTTATCAGGCAGATGCCCAAGTCTATCACTCCCATGCCTACACCATCCGGCAAGAGTTCAAGCGATATTTCGATATTGGCGTTCTGCACCAAGACCAGCATTGGATCTTGGAAGAATTCGGCAAGCCTGAAGGTGAGGGGGCCCGCTTTGTGCGTTCAGAGTTTGCTTATCTTGCGCGTCGTGCTCCGTGGCTGTTGCCGTCGGCGGTCGTTCGTACGGCGGCAAAACTTATTGGCTACAAGATCGGACAGCATTCACAACGGTTGCCACTGTCCATCAAGCAGAAGCTCAGTATGCATCGTGGATATTGGAAGGACCAATGATAAGGGACCGGCTGGCCTGATACCCGCCTGACCGAGTTGTTGGCAAAATCGCTTGGTCCCGTCTATCTTGCGTGACGTGCCGTTTCTTAAACCGATCAGGGTCCCATGAATTTCTTGCTGCGCTCCCCCATTCTTATCGCACTTCCGCTGCTCGCCTACCTGAGCAGTTGGTACTATAACGGGCAGGTCATCCCCTTGCTGGTCTTGAGTTCGGCATTCTTGCTGCTCTGGGTCGGTGCGGCGCTATGGCCGCGCTTGGGGGCGGGTTTGCCCTGGCCAAAGGGATTCGTGCCCCTCTTCATGCTCGTCTGGTTTGTCTGGTTCTGGCTGACCTTGTTCTGGAGCACTGAGCCCTACAGTAGTTGGTTCTATTTTTGGACCTTGGGCTCGCTCCCATTGGCGTTTTTGGGCTACGCCTGCATGTTGCCAACGGAGCGAGAACGCATCATGCCTTGGTTGTGGCATGGGGTATTGCTACTCGCTTGGGTCTTGAGTTTCCTAGCTTTAAGCCAATATTTTTCAGCGATGGATCGCGGGGAAGCCGAGTTTGTGTTGCGGGTCAAGGGCCCCCTCATGGACACCAACAGCTTCGCTGCCTGGATGAACCTGCTCTACTTCCCTGTTCTGTTCCGTTACTTCCACCGAGACGGGCAACGGCAGGGCAAGGGTGTTGATGCTTACGCCCTGTTCCTACTCCTGACCCTGCTGTTCCTCACCTTTGCCTTTTGGGCAACCTACAGTCGCGGGGGTGCCCTAGCGTGGGTCTTTACCATGGCGATCGCCATGGTTGCGTTGCGCAAGACGCCAAAATACTGGCCTCGCATGGCCTTGGTTTGGGGTATGGTCTTGGCCAGTTATGCCCTCTTTGGCTATCTGCATCATTACGACATGATTGGGCATTTAGCGCCAGGTTTCATTGCGTCCCAGGCAAGTACCGTCTCCCGCGGCCTGATGTGGATTGCCACCTGGCACATCTTCCTCGCCCATCCCTACCTGGGCACCGGCCTGGGCAGCTATTTCCTCTACTATCCTGCCTACCGTTTGCCGGGAGAACTGGCCTCGGCGGGAACCTACGCCCATAACGACTACATCGAATATCTGGCCGAGGGTGGCGTGATCAACCTGGGGTTTTTGCTGGCCTTTGCTGGGGCGCTGATGTACGCCCTCTACAAGTTGATCTTTCGTGCGGGCCGGAGCCTGGTCATTACGGAAGCGCGCCGCTACTGGGCCATTGGCCTAGTCCTGGGGGTCTTTGCCATCACCGGCCATGCTTTGGGCAATTTCATTTTTTACAACCTGCCCCTGAGCATCCTGGGTGGGCTCTTCCTGGCCATGGCCTGGCATCTGTATGGTTCGGGTGAGGAGACGGCGCCGCTGCTGCCGCGCATGGGTATCATCCATGCGAGCATCCCACGCCTGGCGCTGGTCTTGGTGATTGCCGCGGTAATCTGGTTTCTGGCCCTGGATGCGGCGGTCTACGGACTGTTCAGCGCCAATGGCTGGCTCAATACCTTCCTGCCCAATGCCAACACGCGGGCGGTGTTTTTGATGCGTGCCGCGCGCTTTTTGGAAGTGGCGCGGCCTCTGGCCACCCAGCCCTGGGTCTATATGGGCAATGCTTACCAGAACCTGGCGGTGACGGACCGGGCAATGCCCGAGGCGCAGAAGCGGGTGCTGCTGGAGGCGGCCTTGCAGCAATATCGCCAATCGCTGGTAGGTATCACCCGGCAGGCGGGGGTCTATAACGCCATCGGCAATGTCTACAGCCAGAATGCTGCGATTCTGGGCCTGTCGCCCACCCAGGCGCGGGACAAGGCCTTGCTGGCTTGGCGCAAGGGGCTGGCTATCGAGCCCGAAAGCATCAATCTGCGCAGTGAGATCGCCAGCAACGCCTTTTTCGCTCGTGGCGATGTCCAAGGCGGCATCGCCTTTTTAGAAGCCGGTCTGGCGCGACCACTCTTCCCCGAGCCGCGAGCGGTGCTGGAATGGGTCATTGCCCGCGACCAGTGGCAACTAGCCCACGATGCCCCGGCGGCCATCCACAGCCTGCAGGCAAGCCTGAAGGATCAGCCGGATTTTGCCCCGGCCCTGGACCTGTTGCGGCAAATTGGGCATAAAGCGCGAAGTACGTCTGATGGATGACGAAGGAAGGACTGTATGAAAAGTGTATTGCCGGTGATTGTTGCTGGTGGAGCTGGAACTCGTCTCTGGCCGCTATCGCGCCGGAGTTATCCAAAGCCATTCTTGACGCTGCCAGACGGAGAGACGCTGCTTGGCAAGACTCTGCAGCGCGCCTTGATGCTGCCAGGAGTCGAGCGGTGGCTAACGGTAACCAATCGTGAATATTATTTTCAGACACGGGATATCTATGCGCAGTACGCGAAAAATGGCCTGGTAAATGCCAATTTTCTGCTCGAGCCGGAAGGCCGAAATACCGCTCCAGCCATTACTGCTGCTGCGTTTGAAGCGGCGGCGAACAATGGTGAAGAATCATTGCTCTTGGTGTTGCCGGCAGACCACCTGATTCAGGATCAAGAAGCATTTGCGGCAGCCGTTGCAAATGCTGCGACACTCGCCAGTGAAGGGTACCTAGTGACATTTGGCGTCCAGCCGAGTCGCCCAGAGACGGGCTACGGTTATATCGAGGCCGGCGAGGCGTTGGTTTTGGCTAGTGCGGAGGTGGGCTTTGCGGTGCGTCGTTTTGTTGAAAAGCCAGATGCCTCCACCGCAAAGGCCTTTTTGGTCGACGGTCGGCATTTTTGGAACAGTGGCATGTTTTGCATGCGTGCCGATGTGTTTTTGCAGGCGATGGAGCGGTGGCAGCCAGCTTTGTTGAATGGCGTGCGCGAGGCATGGGAAAAGGGGCGCCGGTCGAGTGACTTTTGTGAGATGGCGGCAGACTTTGCGACTCTTGAGGATATTTCCATCGACTATGCCGTCATGGAGCGCGCAGAGAATGTGGCGATGGTTCCTGCTGCCTTCACCTGGAGCGACATTGGCTCTTGGAGCGCGTTTGGGCAGTTGATGGATCTGGATGACGCAGGGAATCGCGTGCTGGGTGAGAGTGTCGTCCAGGACAGCAAAAATTGCATTGTCCATGGCCAAGTACGGCTGACCGCTTTGCTGGGAGTCGATGACCTGGTTGTGGTGGATACCCCAGACGCACTCTTGGTCGCTCACAAAGATCGCGACCAGGAGGTCAAAAAGATTGTTACAGAGCTGAAGCGTCGTGGGCATGAGAGTTTTGATCTGCACCGAACGGTTTATCGCCCCTGGGGTACGTATACCGTCCTGGAGGAAGGGCCGCGCTTCAAGATCAAACGGATTCTCGTCAAACCCGGAGCCGCCCTATCTCTGCAGATGCATCACCACCGGAGTGAGCATTGGATTGTGGTTTCCGGCACCGCGAAAATTGTCAATGGCGAGGAAGAACGGCTGGTACTGACCAATGAGTCAACCTACATCCCGGCGGGAAACGCGCATCGCTTGATCAACCCTGGCGTCGTGGATTTGGTGATGATCGAAGTGCAAAGCGGAGAGTATTTGGGAGAAGACGATATCGTGCGTTTTGACGATGTCTACGGCCGTGCCTCTCAGTGAGCGCGGGAAGGGTACTTACGCTATAGGACTTGCGAATTATTTGTAGCTATAGTGAGTGTGAGGAAAGCTAATGAGCGAGGACAAGCAAGGGGCGGTTTCAATTTTGAAGTGCAACACTGTTGTTTAAGTGCCTGATTTGTTGTGCCATTACTTCGGCTGGCGTTCGGAATCCCAAAGATTTCCTTGGGCGATTATTTAGCTCTTCCGCTACCCGCGTCAAGTGCCGCTGCGAATATCCCGATAAATCCGTCCCTTTGGGGAAATATTGCCGCAGCAGGCCATTGGTATTTTCGTTCGTGGGGCGTTGCCATGGACTGTGGGGATCAGCGAAAAACACCCGAATACTCACCCGTTGCTCCAGTTCCTGATGCCGGGCCATCTCTCGCCCCTGGTCGTAGGTCAGGGTCTGTCGAAACGCTTTGGGCAGAGTGCGTAGCCGCCTGGTAAAGCCCTCCAGAATCGATTCCGCTGTGGCGTCATCGACCCGTGCCAGGATCACGAAACGGCTGCTCCGATCGACCAGTGTGCCGATGGCACTGCCGTTGAAAGCCCCCTTGATGAGATCCCCTTCCCAATGGCCTGGTACCTCCCGACCCTCGGCCTCTGCGGGCCGCTCGCGGATGGAACGCATGTTCCGTATGCCACCGCGGCGGTCCTTGCCTCGACTGCGGGGGCGGCGCTTCTGGTGCCCTTGGCGCAGCGCATCGATGAGTGCCGCCTTCAGCTCTCCTGCGGGGTGGGCATAGATATACTGGTAGATCGTTTCGTGACTGACCTGTTGGGACTTGTCCTCGGGGTGTTCCACACGCAGCCTCCCGGCCACCTGTTCCGGCGACCACTTCCGCTCCAGGATGGTGGCGGTGACCCGTTCGGTCAAGGCATTGCCGGCCACCAGCTTGCGCGTTCCCCGCCGCCTCCTTGCCCACACCGTCTCCCGCCCCGCTACGGCGTCATAGCTGTTGCCCACCCAGCCTCTGCGATACTCCCGACTCAAGGTGCTTGGGGGGCGCTGTAACTCTCTCGCCACGGCCCGCAGGCTCATCCCTTGGTTCAATCCTCTCTGCAATCGATTTCTCTCATCCATGCTCAACTGCTGGTACTTGCTGCCCATCTTCCACCTCCGGCCCCTTTGGACCACAGGTGTTGCATTTCATTTTTGAGCGCGCCCAGCTATCCGGTCCTCCCAAAGAACCGACACGAGAGGTTAAGCAGGCGTTTCGCACGGGGGCAAAGATGATGCACCCAGACCTTGCTACCGACCAAACAGAAAAGGAACGACGCCACACCTTTATGACCAGGTTAAACCTAGCCTATGAGCAGTGTGACTTGGCAACCATCCAGACCATAATTACCGAATTCGGAGAGGACCCTGAAAGTATCAAGGGTGAAGATGTTGGATCTAGGATGATAAAGGTCATCAGAAAGCTCGCACAGATGCGTCGTCGCATTGATGAGATTAGCAGAGAACTTGAGGCTCTCCATGCTGACGATTATTTTATGCTGATGAAAAGGGTTGAGGAGGCCGATGCGGATGGCGGGGATGCTCTCGCAGATCTTTCTGTGACACTTATGCAGCAAATATCAGAGCGCAAGATCACTTTAGAAGAATGGCGCCAGAAGCAGGCTAAATCATGAATAGCTTATGGATAATTATCGTTTTCGGGGTTGTATCCTACTTCTGCATTCGATACTACCAGAACCGTCGAAAAAAGAAGTTACAGGTTATGGTTTGTGAACCACCAAAACAGCAGAAGAATAACCCCATTGACCAAACGATACAGTTTTTGAACGCGCGCATTGAAAAAGCTGATTGCATTAGGGAATCTCTGCACAACTCAATCTGATATAATCTGAGCCATAGCAGCAAGGGACCGGAGGCAATACACATGGCAGGGCAGATGACGTTTGCGGAAAACGCAGGGTTGGAGCGTCGGCACAAGGAGACCAAACGAGAGCGTTTCCTCCGGGAAATGGACCAAGTGGTTCCTTGGCAACGGCTGGTTGCCCTCATTGAGCCCTGTTATCCCAAGGCCGGACCCTGTGGGGGACGCAAACCCATGCCCCTGGAACAGATGCTGCGCATCCATTTCTTGCAGCAATGGTATGCCTACTCCGACCCTGGCATGGAAGAAGCCCTGCACGAAATTCCCTTGCTGCGCTCCTTTGCCGGCATCGACACTGGCCGTGACCTGATCCCCGACGAGTCCACTATTCTGCGTTTTCGTCGCCTGCTGGAAAAGCACGGCTTGGCGCAAAAGATTTTTGCCGAGGTCCAAGAACTGCTGGAGGCCGCGCACCTCATTCTCCAAGAAGGCAAGATGGTGGATGCCACCCTCATTCATGCCCCCAGCTCCACTAAAAACCGTGACCACAAACGGGACCCGGAGATGCATCAAACCAAGAAAGGGAATCAGTGGTATTTCGGCATGAAGGCCCATGTGGCGACGGACACCCAAGGCCTGGTCCAGAGCGTTGAGGTCACGGCCGCCAATGTCCCGGACCATCAAGTGTTGGAAGACCTACTCACCGGCGACGAGCCAGTCGTTCTGGGGGATCGAGGCTACGACTATCCCCAGGTTCACGAATGTCTGAAAGGGCACGGCATTCAGGATGCCGTCGCCCGGCGGCGTTATCCGGGTCAGCAAAAGGGGCTACAAGCCCTGCAGCGCTTCAATCGTAGCGTGGCACGCCTTCGCGCACGGGGGGAACATGCCTTTCGCGTCTTGAAGTGCCAGTTTGGCTTCCGCAAGACCCGCTATCGAGGACTGACCAAGAATGGCGCTCAACTGACCACACTGTTTGCTCTGGTCAACCTCTACATGAAGCGACGAGAGCTATGCTGGCTAAAGGCGTAATCCGTCCAAAGAGGGAAAAATGGGCCAGTGCAGAGGCCGCAGGGTGCCCTTTTGCCCCTCTGGGGCCGAAAATGACGATGTTCGTCGCCGAAAGTCGATCTGTGTGTCAAAAGCCATGCAAAACCCGACGATTTTTAGGGCCAGTTCAGAGGTTCCTTAGGGCAGAGGCTGAAATTTGGGCAAAGAGATGGGGCGACGCACGAATGCCCGTGATCGACGCCATGAGCGGAACAGAATTTGAGGACTATCTCGATGGACTTTTCACCGCCATGGGCTATTTGGTAAAGCAGACACCCGCCACTGGTGATTTTGGTGGAGATTTGATTCTAACCAGAAATGAGCGACGCATCGTTGTGCAAGCCAAGCGTTGGCAAGGAACGGTTGGGGTAGATGCAGTCCAGGAAGCGCTATCAGGAAAATCCTGGCGGTTTCAATTTTGAAGTGCAACACTGTTGTTTAAGTGCCTGATTTGTTGTGCCATTACTTCGGCTGGCGTTCGGAATCCCAAAGATTTCCTTGGGCGATTATTTAGCTCTTCCGCTACCCGCGTCAAGTGCCGCTGCGAATATCCCGATAAATCCGTCCCTTTGGGGAAATATTGCCGCAGCAGGCCATTGGTATTTTCGTTCGTGGGGCGTTGCCATGGACTGTGGGGATCAGCGAAAAACACCCGAATACTCACCCGTTGCTCCAGTTCCTGATGCCGGGCCATCTCTCGCCCCTGGTCGTAGGTCAGGGTCTGTCGAAACGCTTTGGGCAGAGTGCGTAGCCGCCTGGTAAAGCCCTCCAGAATCGATTCCGCTGTGGCGTCATCGACCCGTGCCAGGATCACGAAACGGCTGCTCCGATCGACCAGTGTGCCGATGGCACTGCCGTTGAAAGCCCCCTTGATGAGATCCCCTTCCCAATGGCCTGGTACCTCCCGACCCTCGGCCTCTGCGGGCCGCTCGCGGATGGAACGCATGTTCCGTATGCCACCGCGGCGGTCCTTGCCTCGACTGCGGGGGCGGCGCTTCTGGTGCCCTTGGCGCAGCGCATCGATGAGTGCCGCCTTCAGCTCTCCTGCGGGGTGGGCATAGATATACTGGTAGATCGTTTCGTGACTGACCTGTTGGGACTTGTCCTCGGGGTGTTCCACACGCAGCCTCCCGGCCACCTGTTCCGGCGACCACTTCCGCTCCAGGATGGTGGCGGTGACCCGTTCGGTCAAGGCATTGCCGGCCACCAGCTTGCGCGTTCCCCGCCGCCTCCTTGCCCACACCGTCTCCCGCCCCGCTACGGCGTCATAGCTGTTGCCCACCCAGCCTCTGCGATACTCCCGACTCAAGGTGCTTGGGGGGCGCTGTAACTCTCTCGCCACGGCCCGCAGGCTCATCCCTTGGTTCAATCCTCTCTGCAATCGATTTCTCTCATCCATGCTCAACTGCTGGTACTTGCTGCCCATCTTCCACCTCCGGCCCCTTTGGACCACAGGTGTTGCATTTCATTTTTGAGCGCGCCAGGTATATCCAGCGCTTGGATTAGCCGTCTGCTGGCCTTTGTTCGCCTGCCTCACTCCGGTTTTGGTGGAACCTGCCGCCCCCTCAAGCATTAGGAGTTGTTTTTCACCAAAACATTCCTATAGCTTGGCTTATCGGAAATTCGGCGCAACTTGTGCCCATTTGTGCCTAATTTGCGCCCATCATGGGGCTGTACCAGATTTCCACGTCGGACGTGGTTTTATGGTACAGCTTTCTCTGCGAGCCAGGGGATTGATCACCTATGGAACCTCTGAACTGGCCCTAAAAATCGTCGGGTTTTGCATGGCTTTTGACACACAGATCGACTTTCGGCGACGAACATCGTCATTTTCGGCCCCAGAGGGGCAAAAGGGCACCCTGCGGCCTCTGCACTGGCCCATTTTTCCCTCTTTGGACGGATTACGCCTTTAGCCAGCATAGCTCTCGTCGCTTCATGTAGAGGTTGACCAGAGCAAACAGTGTGGTCAGTTGAGCGCCATTCTTGGTCAGTCCTCGATAGCGGGTCTTGCGGAAGCCAAACTGGCACTTCAAGACGCGAAAGGCATGTTCCCCCCGTGCGCGAAGGCGTGCCACGCTACGATTGAAGCGCTGCAGGGCTTGTAGCCCCTTTTGCTGACCCGGATAACGCCGCCGGGCGACGGCATCCTGAATGCCGTGCCCTTTCAGACATTCGTGAACCTGGGGATAGTCGTAGCCTCGATCCCCCAGAACGACTGGCTCGTCGCCGGTGAGTAGGTCTTCCAACACTTGATGGTCCGGGACATTGGCGGCCGTGACCTCAACGCTCTGGACCAGGCCTTGGGTGTCCGTCGCCACATGGGCCTTCATGCCGAAATACCACTGATTCCCTTTCTTGGTTTGATGCATCTCCGGGTCCCGTTTGTGGTCACGGTTTTTAGTGGAGCTGGGGGCATGAATGAGGGTGGCATCCACCATCTTGCCTTCTTGGAGAATGAGGTGCGCGGCCTCCAGCAGTTCTTGGACCTCGGCAAAAATCTTTTGCGCCAAGCCGTGCTTTTCCAGCAGGCGACGAAAACGCAGAATAGTGGACTCGTCGGGGATCAGGTCACGGCCAGTGTCGATGCCGGCAAAGGAGCGCAGCAAGGGAATTTCGTGCAGGGCTTCTTCCATGCCAGGGTCGGAGTAGGCATACCATTGCTGCAAGAAATGGATGCGCAGCATCTGTTCCAGGGGCATGGGTTTGCGTCCCCCACAGGGTCCGGCCTTGGGATAACAGGGCTCAATGAGGGCAACCAGCCGTTGCCAAGGAACCACTTGGTCCATTTCCCGGAGGAAACGCTCTCGTTTGGTCTCCTTGTGCCGACGCTCCAACCCTGCGTTTTCCGCAAACGTCATCTGCCCTGCCATGTGTATTGCCTCCGGTCCCTTGCTGCTATGGCTCAGATTATATCAGATTGAGTTGTGCAGAGATTCCCTAGCCAAAGTCTCTGCAATCAGTACATCGGCTGGGATGCCCAGGCTCTGGTGCAGCCTACGGATCATCGACAACGTTAGCGGACGCTTGCGATTCAGCACTTCGTAAACGCGGTTGCTCTTGCCGATAATCGGCTCAAGATCTTTGACGGACAGGCCGCTTTGATCCATTCGAAATTTAATGGCCTCCACCGGATCAGGCTTAGCGATGGGGACATGTCTGGCCTCGTAGGCCTGCACCAACGTGACCAGGATGTCCAGACGATCACCATCGGGCGTGCCCAAATCAGGATCGGAGTCCATCAGGACGGAGATCTCTTTGAGAGTGGCCTTGTAGTTTGCTTCGGTGTGGATAGGGCGGATGTCCATACTTTCCTCCGTGGCCAATCAGGCCATTTCAACGGTTTTCGCGTCCACTGCGTCGTATTCTATGTGGGTACCGACAAACTTCACGTAGACAATCTGCAACTTGTACGCAACGGCCACGATCAGCCGGTAGTCATTACCTTGGCCGACAGCTTGTAGCGGCGAGCGAGATTCAATGTGTCGCCCAAGGCGTGTGACGCTGTCGCTGGGTCAACAGAAATGTTGAGGCGTTCTAGCACCGCACGGCCACGATCAGCCGGTAGTCATTACCTTGGCCGACAGCTTGTAGCGGCGAGCGAGATTCAATGTGTCGCCCAAGGCGTGTGACGCTGTCGCTGGGTCAACAGAAATGTTGAGGCGTTCTAGCACCGCGATGTAGCGCTGTGAGTCGGCTTCGGTCACAAGCGCTTTGGATTCGAGCTGGTAATCACGTTGGCAATCTCCAAGGCAAGCAGAGATGGCACGACAGCTTGAGATTGTCTGAGGGCGTTCAGCGTGGATACCGCATAATCGATGCCAGCGGGATTGCTTTGCGGTGCCAACCATAGCAACGCGACGGACGCATCCAGAATAAAATTCACGCACGCCCCTCGTTGATCATCGCTTTCAGGTCGATACCCGCCCCCGCTTTGTGAGCCTGCATATAGGACAGCATGTCCTCTACAGCCGCCACGGCATCCGATTGCTTGTTTCCTTGTGCCGGAACAAGATCGGCGACAGCCTCGCCCCGCAGGATGATGGTGTAGCGATTGCCGGTCTTGATGCTTCGCAACAACTCCGGCAGCTTTGTCTTTGCCTCGTAAGATCCAATTTCGATGTTCATGCTTTGCTCCTGCCATCCAATATAGACCAATATATAGACTGGGCGTAGACAATCCAGTCCGGCGTGGACTCAGGTTTCAATCTCGGTTTGCATTACTCCAAAAAAACGACGTGGGCGCATGGGACAAATCAACTGGGTATCAAGCGATGCCAGGGGGAGCGCGCAGCGCGTTTATCGAAGGTCCAGGTGCTGTCGCAATTTTGGGCGCGGTTGCGGATGCCCATCAGGTAATCGGCAAAATCGGCCCCTCCGGAGTCGTAAGCGCGAAGCGCCGCCCAGGCTTGGTCAGTAGATTCTACAGACAACTCTGCCGTGCTCAGGACCTGACGCAAAATGTCGGCAACAACGCCTCGAGAGTAGCCGTAGGCACTTTCCAAGACCCAGACCAGTTCACAAAGAGTAATGCTGTCGATCCAGCCGGGCTGCTCCACGCTGCATTGACTTTCAATGAAGCGCGCCGCCTGGGTGCCCTGGATCGCGTCATCCTGGACGATGTTGCGTATTCTGGACCATCGTGGGCAGCGATTCTGAACGATGGTGGGCGGTCATTCTGATCGATCGTGGGCACTGATTCTGTTTTGATCGTGGGCAGTTTTGCGGTGTTTTCAGAATGGGTGCCCACGATGCCAGAATGGTGTCGTGTTTTTCCCTTGGCGATTTCAGAACTTTTTGGTCATTCATTGGCTTAGCGAGCATCCTGCACTCTTTTTACGGGAGGTTGAGGATGCCGACACCGAGGATGACGATGAAAGCAATCATGGAGGTACTTCGTTTACACGCGGCTGGCCTGAGCCAGCGGCAAATTGCCCGTGCCTGCGGGCTCTCCAAAGGGGCTGTCGGCAAATATCTGCAGCGGGCGGAACAGGCTGCGGTGTCCTGGCCGCTGCCTGCGGATCAGGGCGAGGCGGCTCTGGAAGGACGGCTCTTTCCCGAGCGGAAACCCGCAGTGGCATCAAGCAAGGTCTTGCCGGATTTTGCCCAGATGCACACGGAACTGCGGCGCAAGGGCATGACCCTGCAGCTGCTCTGGGAGGAATACGTCGGGGCACATGCCGGGCAACGGGTGTATCAATACGCGCAGTTCTGCACCCTGTACCGGCGCTGGCGAGGGCGCCTCAAACTCAGCATGCGCCAGACCCATGTTGCCGGGGAAAAGCTCTTCGTGGACTATGCTGGCCCTACCGTGCCGGTCATCGATCCGAGTACCGGGGAGATCCGGCAGGCACAGATCTTTGTGGCGGTGCTGGGGGCTTCCAGCTATACCTACTGCGAGGCGACCTGGAGCCAGAGCCTGGGGGACTTCCTGGGCGCCCACGTTCGTGCCCTGAACTACCTGGGCGGGGCACCGGTTCTGCTCGTCCCCGACAACCTCAAGGCGGCCGTGACCAAGGCGTCTCGCTACGAGCCGCAGATCAACCGCAGCTATCAGGATCTCGCGACCCACTATGGCTCGGTCGTGCTCCCCACTCGGCCCTACAAGCCCAAAGACAAGGCCAAGGTCGAGGTGGGGGTGCAAGTGGTGGAGCGTTGGATTCTCGCGCGCCTGCGGCACTTCCAGTTCTTCTCTCTGCGGGAGCTCAACCGCGAGATTCATCGTCTGCTCGAAGACCTGAACCAGCGCCCCTTCAAGCGTCTGCCTGGCAGTCGCAGGAGCCTCTTCGAGGCGCTGGACCGGCCGGCACTGCAGCCCTTGCCCGTACAACCCTATGTCTTTGCCACATGGAAGACGGCCAAGGTCAGTATCGACTATCACGTCGCTTGCGAGGGGCACTATTACTCGGTCCCCTACCGGCTGATCGGGCAACGGGTGGACCTGCGGATAAGTGCCGAAACGGTAGAGATCTTCCACCAGCAACAACGGGTGGCCAGTCATCTGCGTGGGTTGCAGCCGGGCCGCTTCAGTACCTGCACGGAGCACCTGCCCAAGGCCCATCAGCGCCACCGGGAATGGAGCCCGGGGCGTCTGCTGCGTTGGGCACTGTCCATTGGCCCGGCAACCCGCGACGTCGTGCGCTGGCAGCTGGAGAGTAAGCCGCACCCCGAGCAGGGCTATCGCTCCTGTTTGGGCTTGCTCCACCTCGCCCGTCGCTATGACAAGCCCCGTCTGGAAGCGGCCTGTCGTCGGGCCTTGCACCTTGGTGCCCCGACCACCCGCAGTGTCCGGTCGATTCTCCAAAAGGGCATGGATCACGTCCCGGAGTCGACGGCCAAAAGCACGGCTCTGCCCGCGCACAACAACCTCCGCGGTTCCCAGTACTACCATTGAATATCCAGGAGTTTCTCATGTTCTTACCACCGACCCTGAACACCCTGCGGCAGTTACACCTCGATGCCATGGCCGATGCCCTCGACGAGCAAACCCGGCTGCCGCAATACCAGGAGCTCTCCTTCGAAGAGCGCCTCGGCCTGCTCCTCGACCGCGAACTCTGTGCCCGGGATCAACGCCGCCTGACGCGGTTGCTGAAACTCGCCCACCTCAAGCACGATGCCTGCGCCGAGGATATCGACTACCGCAGTTCTCGGGGACTGGATCGATCGCGCATCGCCGCCCTGATCCAGAATACCTGGATACGCCAGGGGCAGAACCTCCTCCTCACCGGGGCCACCGGAACCGGCAAGACCTGGCTTGCTTGTGCCTTCGGTCATCAAGCCTGTCGGCAGGGCTTGAGTGTGCGCTATCTGCGCTTGCCACGCCTGCTGGAAGATCTGCGTATCCGTCACGGTGACGGGAGCTTCGGCCGCTATCTGAACACCCTGGCCAAGGTCGACCTCTTACTGCTCGACGATTGGGGCCTCGCCCCCATGGGTGGAGAGGATGCCCGTGACCTGCTGGAAATCATCGATGATCGCGTCGGCCAGCGCGCCACCTTGATCACCAGTCAGCTGCCGGTGTCCCACTGGCACGAATATCTCGGCGAGCCCACCGTCGCCGATGCCGTCCTCGACCGTCTCCTGCAAAGCGCACACCGGCTGGAGCTCAAGGGAGAGTCTTTACGCCGTCACCGTGACCGTCACGAAAACCAGCCAACCGAATCGTCGTGACCATTACACCATTTACACGGTAACGGTAACGTACATCCCTGGGCACCACGACCACCCAAAGTTGACCCATCGTGGGCACCCAGGCATACAATAGCACCGGCCAGAAAGTTCGCTCTTCGGGGGGTGCCCACGATCAGCAGAATGACCGCCCACGATCAACAGAATGCGCACGATGTAGCGGACCAGCACATTGGTATCCAGCCCAATCATGGCTTTCCGGCCCGTTCCCGGATGGCCGCGTCCATCTCCTCCAGGGAAAGTGCTTGTTGTGGTTTTGGCGCCATGCCCTTCAGTCGGGCGATGGGCAGGGTGATCGGCAGGATCTCGATACGGCCGCCCTCAGTCAGCAAAAACTCGATTTTGTCCCCTGGACGCAGGTGCAGTTGTTCCCGGAGCGCCTTGGGGAGGGTGATTTGTCCTTTGCTGCTGAGGGTGCTGAGCATGCGATCCTAACCAAAATAAAAATCCTTACTTTATGGTAAGGATGCGCTGCGGAGATCGCAAGTTACTGTGCTCGGCGACGTTCGCAAGGCCCTGCAATGCTGGGTCAGCATAGGCACTCGCTGGAAAGACGGCAAGGGAAAACCCTTCTTGCTGGAAGATTTTTGCGCAAGTAACGCCCCTATCTGGCTAAGATAGCCAGATAGGGCTATAATCTTTTGAAGAGTCATGGGGAGGAATTGTCATGCAGGCAAACATTCTCGACGCGAAAAACCGCCTTTCAGAGCTGGTGAAACGCGCTCAGGCGGGGGAAGAAGTGGTGATTAGCAATCGTGGGGTGCCGGTGGCTCGGTTGGAACCCTTGAGATCGCCGCCAACCGCAGCTGCGCCACAAGACATCCTGGTCTGGCTGAGGCGTCATCCTTTACCCGCACACGCGCGCCGAAGTCCGGAGGAAATCGACGCCGATATTCTTCGCGGACGCGAAGAATGGGATTGATTTACCTCGATAGTTGTGTGCTCATTTATCTGTTCGAGAGTCATCCAGTGTTTGGTCCGCGCGTGCAGGAGGCGCTGCTTGCCCATCCGAAAAGCCACTTTGCCATATCTCCCCTGGTAAAGTTTGAGTGTCTTGTTGGGCCAATACGAAGCGGAAATTTGCAGTTGCAGCAGTACTACGAAGAGGGCTTTGGCCAGTTCCAGCAATTGCCTATATCCGAGAAAACTTTTTTGTTGGCCGCAACCATACGGGGACGTTTCGGACTAAAGCCGCCGGATGCTCTACACTTGGCCATCGCGCAGATTCATTGCTGTGATGCATTGTGGACCAACGATTCCCGCTTGGATCAGGCGGCCCATGGCCTGGCAAGAGATGTTTTTCGTCAGGAGCGGTCCTGAACTCTTGCCGCGTATCCCTAGCCCCAGCGCGGGACTTTGCGCATACTATGCCGCTTTGGCGCAGTTGTAAGGATCCACGATGCGAGAAGTGAATGAGATGCGCGCCCTGCGCGACGATCTCCAGGCCCGGTTGGACGGCCTGAGGGGGTATCTTTGACCTTGAGGAAAAGCGCGGTCGCTTAGAGGAAGTAGGGCGGGAGCTGGAAGACCCCGGCATCTGGAACCAGCCGGAGAAGGCACAGGAGTTGGGACGGGAGCGGGCCAGCCTGGAGGCCATCGTGCAGCCCATGGATCGGCTGCTGACGGGTTTGCAGGACAGCGGCGAGATGCTGGATCTGGCCTTGAGCGAGAACGATACGGAGCTCCTGGCGGCGGTCGATGGCGATCTCGATCAGGCCCTGGCGGCGGTGGAAAAGCTGGAATTTCAGCGCATGTTCTCTGGCCCCCACGATGCCGCCAACTGCTTTGTCGACATCCAGGCGGGAGCCGGGGGTACCGAGGCCCAGGATTGGGCGGAGATGATCCTGCGCATGTATCTGCGCTGGGCGGAGGCACACGGTTTTGCCGCCGAGCTGGTGGAGGTCTCCGAGGGCGAAGTGGCGGGCATCAAGTCGGCCAGTATCCATGTCAAGGGCGATCATGCCTTTGGCTGGCTGCGGACGGAGACTGGGGTGCATCGTCTGGTGCGCAAGTCGCCCTTCGATTCGGGCAACCGGCGCCATACCAGTTTCGCCAGCGTCTTTATCTACCCCGAGATCGACGACAGCTTCGAGATCGAGATCAACCCCGCCGACCTCAAGGTGGATACCTACCGGGCCAGCGGTGCGGGCGGCCAGCACATCAACAAGACCGACTCGGCGGTGCGCATTACCCACGTCCCGTCGGGGATTGTGGTGGCCTGTCAGACCGATCGCTCGCAGCACAAGAACCGTGCCGAGGCGATGCGCATGCTGCGCTCCAAGCTCTACGAGATGGAACTGCAGAAGCGGGAGGCGGAGAAGCAGGCTCTGGAAGACAGCAAGAGCGACATTGGTTGGGGGCATCAGATCCGCTCCTACGTGCTCGACCAGTCGCGGATCAAAGACCTGCGCACCAGTGTCGAAGTGGGCGATACGCAAAAGGTGCTGGATGGCAGTCTGGATATCTTCATCGAGGCGGCCTTGAAGGCCGGCCTCTGAGGCGAGGGCAGAATGGAAGAACGCAACGATCAAATGCAGGTGCGTTGGGAGAAGCTGCAGCGCTGGCGCGAGGCGGGGCGGGCCTATCCCAATGCCTTCCGCCGCGATGCCGAGGCGGGTGATCTGCAGCGCCGCTGCGCCGATATGGATGCCGCCGCCCTGGAGCGTGAGCCCATTGCAGTTCGTGTGGGGGGACGGCTCATGACCCGGCGGGTGATGGGCAAGGCGAGCTTTGCCGACCTGCAGGATGGCAGTGGTCGGCTGCAGCTCTTCTTGAGCCGCGAGGAGGTCGGGGAAGGGACCTATGCACAGTTCAAGGAACTCGATCTGGGGGACCTGATTGGCGTGGAGGGCACCCTCTTTCGTACCAAGGCCGGGGAGTTGAGCCTGCGCGTGCATGCCCTGCAACTGCTGGCCAAGGCCCTGCGTCCCTTGCCCGAGAAGTGGCATGGTTTGACGGACCCGGAGACCCGCTTTCGCCAGCGCTATGTGGATTTGATCGTAACCGAAGAAGCGCGGCGCACCTTTCAGATCCGTTCCGCAACCGTGGTGGCCTTGCGTCAGGGGCTGAGCGCGGCGCGCTTCGTCGAGGTCGAAACGCCGATGATGCAGCCGATTCCTGGCGGCGCTACTGCCAAGCCGTTCGTGACCCATCACCATGCCCTGGATATGACCTTGTATCTGCGCATCGCCCCCGAGCTCTATCTCAAACGCCTGGTGGTGGGCGGGGTCGAGCGGGTGTTTGAGATCAACCGGAATTTCCGCAACGAGGGCATCTCGACCCGCCACAATCCCGAGTTCACCATGCTCGAGTGGTACGAGGCCTATGCCGATTACCACATTGCCATGGATCGCACCGAAGGGCTCATCCGTGCAGCGGCGCAGGCGACCCTGGGGCAGACGGCGATCTCTTATCAAGGCGCAGCCATCGACCTGGGGCAGCCGTTTGCCCGCCTGACCGTGGCGGAGGCGGTGCGCAGCTACAATCCCGACTTGCGTGGCGCCAATCTGCGCGATCCGGAAGTCCTCGGGCACAAGCTGCGGGACCTGGGCCTGCCGGTGCAGGCGGGTTGGGGTTGGGGCAAGCGCCTCATTGAGATTTTCGAGAAAACCGTCGAGACGCAGTTGCTGCAGCCGACCTTCATCATCGAATACCCCACCGAGGTCAGTCCTCTGGCGCGGGCCAATGATGCCGACCCGGAAGTCACCGACCGCTTCGAGCTCTTCATTGCTGGGCGCGAACTCGCCAATGGCTTCTCCGAGCTGAATGACCCCGAGGATCAGGCGGCCCGTTTTGAGGCCCAGGTCCTGGCCAAGGAGTCGGGGGATGACGAGGCGATGTTCTATGATCACGACTACATCCGCGCCCTGGAGTATGGCATGCCGCCGACCGCGGGGGTGGGCATGGGCATCGATCGGCTGGTGATGCTGCTGGCGGATCAGCCGAGCATCCGTGAGGTGATCCTCTTCCCCCATCTGCGACCGGAACAGGGATGACGCCTTTCGAACTCTGGGTGGGCCTGCGCTACACCCGCGCCAAGCGGCGCAATCATTTCATTTCCTTCATTACCGGTACCGCCATCTTGGGGATGGTGATTGGTGTTGCAGCCCTGATCACCGTCATGGCGGTGATGAATGGCTTTGATCACACCTTGCGCAGCCGGATTCTGGCGGTCACCTCCGACGTGATCGTGCAGGGCAATGGCGTGCCAGTCTTGAATTGGCACGAGGCGGAGAAGAACCTCTCGGCGGTGCGGGGGGTAACCGGGGTAGCGCCCTATGTGCAGGCGCAGGCCATGCTGTCCCATGATGGCTTGGTAAGCGGTGCCCTGGTCGAGGGGATCGATCCGCAGCTTGAAGGGCGAGTGAATCGTCTGGCGCAGGACATGAAGGTGGGCAGCCTTGATGCCCTGCAGCAGCACCCATGGGGCATTGTGCTGGGCCGCGCCTTGGCCAAGCAACTGGGGGCCACGGTGGGCAGCAAGATTACCCTGATCTCCCCGCAAGGCGGCGTTACGCCCCTGGGGGTCACGCCCACTCTGCGTCAGTTTACCGTGGTCGGGCTCTTTTCCGTGGGGATCTATGCTTACGACAGCGGCATGGCCTATATCAGCCTGCCGGACGCCCAGGCGCTCTACAACCTGGGGAGTGGTGTGACCGGCCTGCGCATGCAGATCACCGATCCCTTCAACGCCCCGGTCTTTGCCGCCCACCTGCAGAAGATCCTGGGTCCGGCCTTTTACGTGCAGGACTGGACCCAGACCCACGAAAATTTCTTCAAGGCCCTGGCCATGGAGAAGCTAGTAATGTTCGTGATTCTGTCGCTGATCATTGCCGTGGCGGCCTTCAATATCGTCGCCACCCTGGTGATGGTGGTCACGGACAAGGAGCCGGATATCGCCATCCTGCGCACCTTGGGGGCGCGACCGCGCAGCATCATGCTGATTTTCATGGTGCAGGGCATCATCATCGGCCTCTTTGGTACGGCTTTGGGGGTGCTCGGTGGGGTCTTGCTGGCCCTCAATGTGCCGACCATCGTGCCCTTCATCGAGCAGCTCTTTCATGTGCAGTTTCTGTCCCCCGAGGTGTATTCCATTAGCCAGTTGCCTTCCCGTCTGGAGTGGGCGGACGTGCTGCATGTGGCGATCGCCTCGCTGCTGATGAGCTGGATCGCGACCCTGTATCCGTCCTGGCGCGCATCCCGTGTCGATCCAGCGGAGGCCCTGCGCTATGAGTGATCTCGTCTTGCGGGTGCAGGGTCTGCGCCACAGCTACAGCTTTGGCAGTGGACGCCTGGATGTGCTGCGCGATATCCATCTGGAGCTGCGCCGCGGGGAGCGCCTCGGCATCGTCGGTGCTTCGGGGCAGGGCAAGAGCACCCTGATGCACCTGATGGGGGGGCTGGAGCGCCCCAGCGCCGGCAGCGTGGAGGTCCTGGGGCAGGACCTGTACCGTCTCTCGGAAGCCGCGCGGAGCCGCTTGCGCAATCAACACATTGGCTTTGTTTACCAGCTGCATCGTCTGCTGCCGGAATTTACCGCCCTGGAAAATGTGCTCCTGCCCCTGCGCATCCGTCGGGAGAAGCGTGCGACCAGCGAGCCTTGGGCCAAGGAGCTGCTCGACCGAGTGGGCCTGGGGCAGCGCTATCAACACAAGCCGGGGATGCTCTCCGGCGGGGAGCGCCAGCGCGTGGCCCTGGCACGCGCCTTGGTGACGCGCCCGGCGCTACTCTTGGCCGATGAGCCGACGGGCAATCTTGACCGTAGTGCTGCCGAGGCGGTACATGCCCTGATGCTCGACCTGAACGCCGAACTGGGAACAGCCATGGTGGTGGTCACCCACGAGCCCGCCTTGGCGGAGCGCATGGCGCGGGTTTTGCACCTGCGCGATGGTGTCCTGACAGAAACGGCTGAGAACTAAGCGCGGTTCTGTTCGCGACGATGCAGGCGCCAATGGACCCACACCCGCCAGCCCAGCATGATGCCGGCGTAGACGACGGCGGCCATTGCCGCCCCGAGAATGATGCTGCCGATCCAGGTGACCCAGTAGGCGTGCCAGAGGCGGTCGCCCATGGATACCAGGCTGATATTGCCATGCACCAAGCGATGGATGTCGGCATAGTGGATGGTAATGGCGGGTGCCAGGTGCGCCCGTTGCAATAACCAGTAGCCAAACTGATAGGATGCATAAAAAAACGGCACGATCGTGAACGGGCCGGTCACAATGAAGGGCATGATTACGGCGAGGGGGATATAGGCCCGGCGCCAGAGACAGAGCACCAGAATGGTGGCCACATGCCCAAAATAGGGGAGGGAGCCAATAAAGACCCCGATGGCCGCACCTTTGGCGACATTCCGGCGATGCAGATGCCAGTAGGCACTGCGTGCCAGATAGTGGGTGAAACGTCCGAGAGGACGTTTTTTGAGGATTTCCTCACGGCGGGGGAGGCGAAGGAATGCGGGCAGGCGCAATGGGAATCCTGTCGGGACGAAGAGGCCCTAGTCTAGCGAGTCTCGCGCACTGGACCAAATCCTGGCCCAGCCTCCTGGCCGTGGCCTTGGCCCTGGAAAGCGGAGTGGTCTTCTTTCAGTTTTTTTCCGCCTTGCCGTCCTGGCTTCCCGCTCTTTCCCTGGTGCTGCTTTTTACCGCCCTGGCCTGGCGCTGGCACCAAGCACTATTGCCGGCCTGTGCCGCGCTGGCCTTTCTGCTTGCCGATCTGCAGGCCGGACAGCTCCTGGACCGAGTCTTGCCGGCCGGACACAGCTACACCGTCAGCGGCCGCGTCCAGGGGATTCCCCAGGAGCAGCGTGGGCAGTGGCGTCTGCATCTGGCGCCGGAATCCCTCCAGGGTGACGTAGCAACGCGGCATTCCCCACCCCTGCTCGAATTGCATGGGGCGTTGCCGGAAGTGCCGGTTACCGGTCAGCGCTGGCGCTTCGAGATCCGCTCCGAGTCCTTGCATACCCTGCGTCATAGTGCCTTTGTCGACCTGCCACGGGAGCGTTTCTGGCAGGGGCTGCTCGGCGCTGGCAAGATTCTTTCCGCCACCCCCTTGCCCCTCTCCTCTTGGTATCCGTTGGACCTCCTCGCCCAGTGGCGGGCGCGCGTGGTGCAGGCCAGCAATGCCGCCTTGCCGCGCCTTGAAGCCGGCTATGTGCAGGCCCTGACGGTGGGGATTGGCAATCAGTTGCCGCCGGAACTCTGGCAGATCTATCGCGATACAGGTACCGCCCATCTCTTGGTGATCTCCGGCTCCCATGTGGCGGTGGTGACGGGGTTCTTCCTCTGGTTCTGGCGTGCCCTCTGGCGCCGCATCCCGGCTTTGGTCCGCCGCTGGCCGGCGCAGCAGGCGGCGCTAGTGGCTGCGATTCCGGTGGCCTGGATCTATGCCTATCTGGCGGGGATGCAAAGCCCTGGCGAGCGGGCAGCGTGGATGATCACTGCGGCGAGCATGGCCGCCCTGCTTGGTCGCCGCCATGCGGTCTGGTCCGGTCTTGTTTTCAGTGCGGCGATGATGGCCCTCCTCGATCCTGGGCAGGTCATCAACTTGGGCTACTGGTTGTCGATACTGGCCGTCGCTGTACTCATCAGCCTGGGGATGGAGGAGGGGCACTGGCGCCAGGCCCTGGCGGCGCAGTGGCGCGTTTCCATTCTGCTATTGCCGCTGCTGGCCTACCTCTTCGGTAGTATCTCCCTGATTTCTCCCCTGGCAAATCTGCTCGTCATCCCCTTCATCGAGCTGCTTGCCGTGCCCCTGGCGCTGCTCGGAGCCGCCGGCGCGCTCTTCGACTGGGAATTCGCCTACCGGGTGCTATTTCGTCTTGTTGCCCTGGAAATGCGGGGCGTGACCGCCGTACTCGACTGGCTGCGACACTGGCCCGGAGCCCTGCTGAGTGTGGCGCCGGGGCGTCTCGCCGCGGCCGTCGCGGCGGCACTGCTTTTTTCCTTATTGCTTCTGCCCCGTGCCTGGCCCGGTCGTTCTCTCGCCTATCTCGGCTTTCTACCCCTCCTGGCGCCCGGGCCGGCTCCAGAAGGGCTGCGCATCCACGCCTTACCGGTAGGGAAGGGAATGGCGATCTTCTGGCAGGCGGGGCGGGCAACGGGCCTGTATACCGCCAACCTGTGGCGGCGCCCGGATCAGCGCGCCCTGGCGCCCCTGCTGGCCGCACAACTGCAGCAGGCGGGACAGAAGCGCCTGACGACTTGGGTGCTAGGGGATCTCTCCTTGCCGCGCCCCTTGCCCCAGGCCGAGGAGATCTTGCTTCCGGCCGGTAATCGCCTGCCGGAATTGGAGCGTGCAACACAGGCCTGTGCTGGGCAGGCGATCCCTGGGGGGCAGACCCTGCAGTTCGCCCCCCAGCAACCCTGTGTCTTGCGCCTGGATGCCGGGCACGTCCTGGTGGCCGGCGACATGGACGAACGCACAGAGCGCGGGCTTCTGACACGCTGGAAAGGAGTGCCGCCGCGCGTTGTTTTCGTCCCATACAGCTGGGATCTGTGGCAACGCTTGGCGATGCATCGCGCCTTCCCGGTTGCGCAGATTCATATCTTGGGCGAGGGGCAATCCAATCCCGGTGCGACGGATTCTTTCGCCCCCGCTCGACCGACGCCGTATTGGGATCTTTCCTGAATGGCTGGCGCTGGAGGAGTTGTTGTTGCTTTGCGCTGGTAGCGAATGAATAATCCGCAAAACGGAATAACAGAGGAAGTTACATGGCTGCACTGGAATCCGTGGGCTTTTCGATACTTTGGTCCGTGCTGGTGCTTATCGTCGGCGTGGGCGTGCTCTGGATATTACGCGTGCTGCAGTCGTGGCTTCAGGCAAGACTGGCGGGTGTACTGTTGCGTCAGGGGGAGACTTCCGTCCGGCAGTACCTAGGACAGTTGCATTTCCTTTTGGCCAGTGTACTACGCCTGATCTTTTGGGCCAGTTATCTCTTTGTACTGGCCTTGGTCGTTACCTTTGTCCTGCGTCAGTTCGATTTCAGCCATGACATCGGGGTGCGCCTGTCTCTGTGGCTGGGGCACTGGTTACAGCACTTGTTAGCGGGCGTACTGGCTGCCCTACCCAATCTTTTTGTTGCTATCCTGATCTTTGTGCTGGCGCGGGGCCTGGTACAGGCCAATTCGGCCTTTTTGCGGCGTGTCGAGACCGGGCGCATTCGCGTCGGATGGATCTCCGCCGACCTCGCCGCGCCCACCCGTCAAATCAGCAATCTCTTGGTCTGGCTCTTTGCCCTGGCCTTGGCCTACCCCTACTTGCCGGGCTCAAGCAGCGCCACCTTTCAGGGCGTTTCCGTTCTGGCTGGATTAATGATTTCCCTGGGTGGGCAGAGTGTGGTGGGGCAGGCCTTGGCCGGATTTTCGATGCTGTATTCTCATGCCTTGCAGGCGGGGGAGTATGTGGCGGTGGGTGGGACCCGTGGCACGGTCGTCAAGATCGGCGTCTTTGCTACCCGTATCGCGACCGGCACCGGCGAAGAGGTGAGCATTCCCAATGCGGTGGTCTTCAGTCAACCAATCCGTAATTTTTCCCGCGAGGGTGTGGGCAAGCATCATACCCTGCAAGTTGCTGTGTCGATTGGCTACAGCACCCCGTGGCGTCAGGTGCAATCCCTCCTGTTGACCGCTGGGCAGCGTTGTCCAGGTTTGGTGAATGATCCCCCGCCCTATGTGCTGCAGCGTCAACTATCGGACTTTTATGTGGAATATCTGCTTGTTGCGTGCTTCGATATTGCCATCGCGGGCGGCCATGCCCAAACCCTATCCCGCCTGCACGCCGAGGTGCTCGATGTCTTTAATGAAAACGGTGTGCAGATCATGTCTCCTCATTTCATGGCCAATACTCCTGAGCCGGAACTGGTCACCGCTGACAACCCATGGTCGGTTCCCGCGCACCCTCCCTTGCAACCCAAGCCCCAATGAGGGGTTTCACGAAAAGGAGATCTTTATGCCCGCAACCTGGTTGAACCGTGTCGTACTGGCCTTGTCCCTGGGCGCTTTCAGTATGGCCGCTCAGGCGTGTACCCGAGTGGTCTACCACGGCGAGGACGGCCTCAATATCACGGGCCGCACCATGGACTGGAAAGATCCCATGCACTCGCGCCTATGGCTTTTCCCGGCTGGTCGCAAGGAAAACGGGGCAGCGGGCAAGAATTCTGCGGAGTGGACGGCGCGCTACGGGAGCGTGGTCGTCACCTCCCTCCATGCCGCCGTCAGCGATGGCATGAATCAGAAAGGCCTCAATGCCAACCTGCTCTGGCTTAACAGCAGCAAGTATCCGGATCAGTGTCCCGCCGATGCCAAGCGTTTGGCCATCAGTGCCTGGGCGCAATATTTTCTCGATAATTTTGCGACGGTCGACGCCGCCGTGGCGTCGCTCAAGACCCATCCCGTTTGTCTGATCTCCGCACCCATTCCTGGCACCGATCGCTTCACGACCTTGCACCTCTCTTTGTCTGACGCCAGTGGCAACAGCGCCATTCTGGAATATATCGATGGCAAACTGGTGGTGCATGCGGGTCGTCAGTATCAGGTGATGACCAACGACCCAGAATATCCACAGCAGCTGGCGGTGGCCCAGTACTGGTCGCAGATTGGTGGTACCCGTTTTCTTCCCGGAACCAACCAGGCACCCGATCGCTTTGCCCGAGCCGATTTCTATATCCACGCCATTCCCAAAACGGCCAATAATCAGCAGGGGGTGGCGCAGGTCTTCAGCGTGCTCAACAACGTCTCCGTCCCCATGGGGATCTCGACGCCTGGGCATCCCAATATTTCTACGACCCGCTGGCGCGTAGTGGCCGATCAGAAGGATTTGAAATATTACTTCAATTCCACTTCCAGCCTAGATCTTTTCTGGGTAAATCTGAACAAGGCGGGTCTCCGTCCGGGGGCGTCGGTGAAGATGCTTCCCATGGGGCAGGGTCAGGTGTACTCGGGCGATGTGGTCAAGGATTTTCGTCCGGCAGCGCAGTTTCGCTTTGCGCCCGTGCCACCGGAGGTGTCGCGTAACCTGGGCTAACAGAACGCCCCTCTGCAAATTGTGTGCTTATGCTATAGTCGGTTCCCGTTAGGGTTCCTGGCGGGAGTCTTGTGTGCGTGATCTGGTAGAGTTGTTCAGCTTGGGTGGCTTTGTGCTGCCCATCCTTATTCTTGCGGCCATTATTGCTCTGGCCATCATTGGGAATCGCTTCTGGGTGCTGCGGCGGGCGCGGATCGTGCCCGCGGGCTTAGTCGAGCAGGTTGCGGACCTGGTGGAAGGCGGCAAGCTGCCTCAGGCAGTGAAGCGGCTCTACGAAAATGATACCCCGGTGGCGCGTATTCTGCTCGTTGCCTTGCAGCAGATTGGCCAGCCACGCGACGCCATCAAGGAACTGGTGGAGGATGCGGGGCGGCACGAGATGGCGTATCTCGATCGCTACCTGAACTTTCTCGGCAGTATCGCCGGCGTGGCGCCGTTGCTGGGACTGCTTGGTACGGTCTTCGGCATCATGCACGCCTTTGCGGCCATCGGCGCTGTGGGCATGGGCGATCCCAAGGCCTTGGCGGGAGGAATTGCCGAGGCCCTGATCACCACCGCCGCGGGTCTGATCGTGGCCATTCCCAGCCTGCTCTTCTATCGCTATTTCCGCGGCCGGGTAGAGGCCCTGGTGCTGGCGACGGAGAAGGATGTCTTGAAGCTGGTGAATCTGCTGGCGGGGGCCAAGCAATCATGAATTTTCGCGCACGCGGGGGCATGGAAGAGCCCGAGATCAACGTCATCTCCATGGTGGATATCGTTCTGGTATTGCTGCTCTTTTTTATGGTGACGACGAGTTTTGTGCAACATAGTCATATCTCCATGCAGTTACCCAAGGCGCAGCAGGCCGCCAAGGGTGAGCCAAAAACGCCGATTACCATCGATCTCAGCGCGAGTGGGCGGGTGGCCATCGATGGCCATGGGCTGCCTATGAGCGCCCTGCTGGAACGTCTGAAGGCGCTGGCAGCGCAGGATCCAGAACGAGTCATCGTGCTGCGTGCCGACAAAGACGCCACCCAGCAGTATGTGATCGATGTCCTCGACGCGGCCCAGCAGGCCGGGCTGACGCGGATCAGTTTTGCTACCTTGAGTCAGGCGGGACACTGACGGGTGCGTTTGCAGGGGCGCTGGCAAGCCCGCGCGGCATGGCTGGCCGCCGTTCTGCTGCGGATGATTGTCTGGAGCTTGCGTTGGCGCGAGGAGGGGGCAGAGCCGATCCGCGCCCTGCATGCTGCGGGGCAACCCATCATTCTCGCCTTCTGGCATGGGCGTTTGGCCTTGATTCCCGAGGCCTACCGGCGCATCGGCGGGCAGCGGGTAAAGATTCTGATTAGCGAACACCGGGACGGAGAGTTGATTGCCCAGGTGATGTCCCACTGGGGCTATGAGGCGGTGCGCGGCTCCAGTCGCCGGGGTGCCCTCAAAGGGGCAAAAGGTATGGTGCGGGCAGCACGCGCCGGCTACGATCTGGCCATCACCCCCGACGGCCCGCGTGGCCCACGCGAGGAACTGCAGGCGGGCGTGCTGGAACTCGCTCGCTGGACCGGGCTTCCGGTCGTCCCCGTGACCTTCTCTGCGGCTTGGGGGCAGGAGTTTTCCAGTTGGGATCATTTTCTCTTTCCCTGGCCGGGGAGTCGCGCCGTGGTGCTGTGGGGGGAGCCGCTGCACGTACCAGCCGATACCGCGCCAGCAGACCTGCAACGAATGCAAGGTGAACTGCAGGCGGCGATGCGGGCACAGCGGCGGCGTGCCGACCAGTTGATAGGGGCGAAGGGGCATGAGGATCAGGATCCATGAGTTACTACGGCAGTAATGCCTGGCGCGCCCGCTGGGCGAGTTGGCAGGACGCTCGCGCCGGGCGCTTGGCCCAGGCAAATGCCCGTCTCGGAGGGCTGAAATTGCCCGGCGATCGCGGGCCAGTGTTATGGCTGCAGGGGGCTGAACGTAGCGACGATCTGCGCCTGGGGGTGGAACTCTGCCGTGCCATCAGCGAGAAACGCCGTGATCTGCGCATGATCCTGACCTTTGAGCAGGAGGACCCGGCACTTTTTCCCGAAGCCACGGCGGGCATCGAAAGATTGGGTTACGGTTTTGGCCCCTGTGCCCATCCCCGCGCTCTTTCCACCACCTTGGAGCGATTGCGGCCTTTGCGGTATTTGGGTTTGGGTCGCAACCCCAGCCCCGCCCTCGCAGGCCTTTTGCGGGAGCGCAAGATTCCTGCCCTGGCTGTCGCTGCAGCGCCCAGCAAGGGCGCCGAGAATACCCCCTGGGAGGCTGTGCTTCCGCGTAGCCAAGCGCAATACCGGAGCTGGCAGGCGCTTTGTGATCGGCCCGTCTTGCAGGAGCCGGTGGATTTTTTGACGTTGGTCACGGTAGCCCAGGTCGATCCCAACTTCCGTAACCTCATTCTTGGTAGCCAGGGCGACGCTCTTTTTTGGGTGACGGGCTTGCAAGCCGGCGATTGGTCGGAGTGGCTGGCGGCCTGGCAGGCGTCCCCGCTGCGGGTACGTGGCCTGCTCTTCCTCGAAGGGGCCGGGGCACCCGCGAGCCTGCCGCGACTGTCGCGCTGGCAGCGCGACCTGCAGCCGGTAGGGACCGTCCTGCAGGTGGACGAGGCGCGCTGGTATCCCGCCCTGGCCGCTGCGTGTGATGCCGTGCACCTGCGCGCCGCGAGCACCACCCAGATATGGCAGATCTTTGCTGGGGGGCGCCCACTGAGTCGCTATCCTGGCCAATCCTGGGATTTGCCAGATACGCCGGCAACCCTGCCGGTAGAGTGGGCAACGCCGCAAGAAGTCCTGCAGCATTGGCAAAGGATACTGGCCGACCCCATTGCCGCGCGCGAGGAGGCCGATGCCTACCGGCGCTTCTTTTGGCAACAGCGCCGCCTGGCTGGGGAGCGCTTGGCAGAATTTCTGCAGCGCGTATTCGACTGGTGAACTGGCGACAGCAACTGGAGCGTCAATGGTATAGCGGTGGAGCCTGTTCTGCCCTCTTGCGACCCTTGGGCGCACTGTACTGCGCCGCTGCGGGCTGGCGTCGGTGGCGGGCACGGCCCAGTCCTGGGGTCCTGCCCAGTATCGTGGTTGGGAATCTGAACGTGGGGGGTAGTGCCAAGACCCCCGTCAGCATCGCCTTGCTGCACCATTTGCAAGTGAACGGTTGGAATCCTGCCGCCATCAGCCGTGGCTATGGCGCACGACCACCGCAGGAACCCTATGCGGTCTGCAGCGATGACCTTCCCGCCCACGCCGGGGATGAGCCCCTGCTCTTGCGCGCGGTGGCGCCGGTCTACCTGAGCCGTAGGCGCCACACCGGGATTGTTGCAGCCGCCGCTGCGGGCCATGACATCGTCGTTCTCGATGATGGCTTTCAGCACCTCGCCCTGCGGCCGAGCATTTCGCTCCTGCTTCTGCAAGGCGAGCGCCCGTTTGGCAATGGTTGCTGCCTGCCGGCTGGTCCCTTGCGCGAGGGCAAATCTGCCCTGCAGGCTGCTGATGCCTTGCTCTGCGATCCTGCGGCGGCGGCTAGCCCGGAGCTGATCGGGGTTTCTCGGCCGCTGTTTCGCTATGCCCAGCAGGTTACGCGTTTGCACAGCTTGTTCGACCCGCTGCAGGAGCTGCCCCTGACGGCGCTGCAGCAACGGCGGGTGCATGCGGTTACCGGTATTGCCCGCCCGGAGCGCTTGCAGCGTACCCTGGAAAGCCTTGGGGCAGCGGTGATCTTGCATGCCTTCCCCGATCATCATGTCTTCCGTCAGCGGGATCTGGCGCATCTCCCCGCGCCCCTCGTCATGACCAGCAAGGATGCCGTAAAATGTGCAGGACTTTCTGATCTGCCAGAGATCTGGGTGCTGGAGATCGGTATCCACTGGGAGCCGGCTTTCTCCGACTGGCTCGACCGACGACTGGCGCAATGGAGGAAGGCACCGTGAAAATCGATCGCCGTTTGCTCGACCTGCTGGCTTGTCCGGAATGCAAGGGGCCCCTGGTTCCTTGTGCGGCACAAAGTGCCCTTTGTTGTACTCGGTGCAAACTGCGTTTCCTGGTGCGGGAGGGCATTCCTGTGCTGCTTGTGGAAGAGGCGGAGCCCATCGACGGCGAGTCACCGTGAATTTTACCGTTCTCATCCCCGCCCGCCTGCAGTCCACCCGCCTCCCGGGAAAGGTGCTCCTCCCCATCGCTGGTCTACCGATGATCGAATGGGTGCGGCGTTGCGCCCTGGGCAGTGGTGCCCGTCGCGTAGTGGTTGCCGCCGATGATGCACAGATCCTGGCTGCCGTGGAGGCGCACGGTGGCGAAGTGGTACAGACCAATCCACGCCATAGTTGCGGTAGTGAGCGCCTTGCAGAGGCAGCAGAGATTCTGGGGTTGCCAGCGGATGAGATCATCGTGAATCTGCAAGGCGATGAGCCGCTCATGCCGGCGTCATTGATCCATGCGGTGGCAGCGGCCTTGGCCGCCGATCCGCAGCTGTCCGTGGCGACAGCGGCGGTACCCATGACGCGCTGGGAAGAATTCATTGATCCCCACGCCGTGAAAGTGGTGCTGAATGCCGCAGGGGATGCGCTGTATTTTTCTCGCGCGCCCATTCCCTGGGATCGTGATGGCTATCCCCTGGCCGACGCCGACGCTGCGCTCCCGGCGGGGCAGCATTGGCGGCACCTCGGGCTTTATGCCTACCGCGCCGGATTTCTGCGCGACTACGCGCGCTGGCCACGTTCGGCGCTCGAGACGATCGAATCCCTGGAGCAGTTGCGCATTCTCGAACGCGGTGAGCGAATTCGGGTATGCTGTGGCGACATGGCCGCGCCGATTGGCGTTGATACCCCCGCCGATCTGGTCCGGGTGCGGGCCGTATTTTCTACCTACGAGGAGTGTCGTATATGAAACTGAAAGAAATCCCTGCTGGCAAGGCGGTCCCCGACGATATCCATGTGGTCATCGAAATCCCCCAGGGATCGAACATCAAATACGAGGTAGAGAAGGCTTCCGAGGCGATCTTCGTCGATCGTTTTCTCTTTACCTCGATGCAGTATCCCCTGAATTATGGCTTTATCCCCAACACCCTCTCCGACGATGGCGACCCGACGGATGTGCTGGTGGTCTCTCCCCAGCCCGTAGCGCCTGGCTCGGTGCTGCGCGCCCGTCCCGTGGGGGTCTTGACCATGGAAGATGAGAAAGGATTGGACATGAAGATCATTGCGGTGCCCCATGCCAAGATTGCGCCAGGCTATGAGTCCATTCAGGACGTTCACGATCTGCCGCAATCCCTGCTCGATCAGGTGCGCCATTTCTTCGAGCACTACAAAGATCTCGAGCCGGGTAAATGGGTGAAACTCAAGGACTGGGCGGGTGTCGACGCCGCGCGGGAAATCATCCAGAAGGACGTTGCCCGTTTCCCGGGCTGACGGACGCTCTTCTGCCGGGACTTCGCTGGTCTCGGCAGCACAACTGCCGGTCGCCCTTCCTTGGGGCCGATTGGAGGCAGAGGGGCCGCTCTGGCAGCGCGTTCCCAGCCGTGATGAATATGGCAATCTCCTGGCGGACTTCCGCATGCTCTTTCCGGGCTTACGGCGTCAGGGTCCAGAACGGCAACTACAAACCCTGCGTTTGGTCGGCGGGGTCTTGCAGCGATACCAAAGCTGGGTGGTCTTCGCCGATCTCAACCTGCGTATGAACCTTCTTTGGGTGAGTATTCGGGCCCGCCCGGGGCTCACCGTCGAGATTCCCGCTGCGATTCTGCAGGAGGTGCCGGAGGCACGCCTGCTGGCGCCGTACTGGCGCCGCAACCGTTAAGCCGGAGCGATCTCGGGTAGCCGCAGAACGACTTTGTCGGCCTCCAGATCGGCACGGATCTGGGTTCCCTTGGGCAGGTCGCTGAAGAGGATATGCTCGGCGAGGGGCTTTTTCAGTTCTTCCTGAATCAGGCGCGCCATGGGACGTGCGCCCATCAGGGGATCATACCCCTTCTTCGCCAGCCACTGCCGCAATTCGCTGCTGACCTCCAGGCTATAGCCCTTCTGCAGGAGTTGCTCATCGAGCTCCATGAGGAACTTGTCCACCACATGCAGAATGTCTTCCCGCGCCAGGGGCGAGAAGGGGACGATGGCATCGAGCCGGTTGCGAAATTCCGGGGCGAAGACGCGGCGAATACTTTCCATCTCCTTGCCACTTTCGCCGCCTTGTTGCACAAAGCCGATGGCCGCCTTGCCCTGCTCTTCGGCCCCGGCATTGGTGGTCATGACCAGGATCACCTGGCGGAAATCGACCTGTCGACCGCTGGCGTCGGTGAGCTTGCCGTGGTCCATGACCTGCAGCAGGACATTGAAGATGTCTGGATGGGCCTTTTCGATTTCATCGAGGAGCAGAACCGCGTGCGGATGCTTGAGGATGGCATCACTGAGCAAGCCGGACTGATCATAGCCGACATAGCCCGGCGGGGCACCGATCAGGCGCGCAACGCTGTGGCGCTCCATGTATTCGCTCATATCGAAGCGTAGCAAGGGGATGCCCAGAAGCTGGGCAAGCTGGCGGGTGAGTTCCGTCTTGCCGACACCGGTAGGGCCGGAAAAGAGGAAGGCACCGATAGGCTTTTCGGCATGGCGCAAGCCGGCCCGCGAAAGCTTGATCGCGGCGCTGAGCTCCTGAATGGCCCGGTCCTGACCAAAGATGACCAAACCCAGATCGCGCTCCAGATTTTTCAGCGCGCTACGATCATCGAGGGAAACCGATTTGCCCGGAATGCGGGCGATCTTGGCGACCATGTCCTCGATGTCGTGAACGCCGATACTTTTCTTCCGCCGCGAGGGCGGGAGTAGGGCTTGGGCGGCGCCGACTTCGTCAATCACGTCGATGGCCTTGTCCGGCAAGTGCCGATCGTGGATGTGCTTGATGGAGAGCTCCACGGCGGCGCGCAGGGCAGCGTCGGTGTAGCGCAGATGATGATGGTTCTCAAAATGACGCTTGAGGCCGCGTAGGACTTCAATGGCCTCGTCGGGGCTCGGTTCGGGCACGTCAATTTTCTGAAAGCGTCGGCTCAGGGCACGATCCTTCTCAAAATGCTGCCGGTACTCCTGATAGGTCGTGGCTCCAATACATTTCAGTTCCCCCGCCGCCAGCGCTGGCTTAAGCAGGTTGGAGGCATCCATGGCGCCGCCAGATACCGCCCCGGCCCCGACGATGGTGTGGATTTCGTCGATGAAGAGAATGGACTTGGGCTGCCGCTGCAGGGCCTTGAGCACGGCCTTGAGACGCTCCTCAAAATCGCCGCGATAGCGTGATCCCGCAATGAGGGCACCCATGTCGAGGGCGTAAATGATGGTGTCTTCGAGAATTTCCGGGACCTTGCCATGGACGATGGCACGCGCCAGGCCCTCGACGATGACGGTTTTCCCCACCCCCGCCTCGCCAACGAAGAGGGGGTTGTTTTTCCGTCGCCGCGCCAGAATTTGCAGGGCGCGTTCCAGTTCGTGGCTGCGTCCGATCAGCGGATCGATGCGTCCGGCTCGGGCCAGGGCATTGAGGTTGCGGGTATACGCCGCCAGGGGATCCTTGCCTGGTTTCCGCTCCGGTGTGCTTTCTGGCTCCTCGCTTTCCTCACTGCCTTCATCACGCTGCTGCCCGTGGGCGAGGTAGGTGACCACATCCATACGCGAGACGTGTTCCTTTTGCAGGTAATAGACCGCATGGGACTCGCGTTCGGCGAAGAGGGCAACCAGGACATTGGCCCCGGTGACCGCATCCTTGCCCGCCGATTGCACATGGTAGAGCGCGCGCTGAATGACACGTTGGAAGCCGATCGACGGCTGACTGTTGACCGTGCCCGCGTCGCCCAGGGAGGGAATCTTTTTGCTGAGAAAGTTTTTGAGCTCCCGACTCAGGCGCTTGCGATCGGCACCGCAGGCATCCAGAACCTCGATGCTGGCAGGGTTATCTAGCAGAGCGAGTAAGAGATGTTCGACCGATGCGTACTCGTGCCCATATTCCCGTGCCGTTTGAAATGCCTGATTGATGGATTGTTCCAAGGATTTGTCTATCATCGCTCACTCCTTTTCCATCGTGCAGCGCAGGGGGTGCTGGTGCTGCCGTGCATCGGCGGTAACCAGGGTGACTTTGGTTTCCGCAAGATCAAAGGGGTAGACCCCACATACTCCCTTCCCCTGATGGTGCACCTCCATCATGATCTGAACCGCCTCCTCATGACTCTTGTAAAAATATTCCTCGAGGATGCGAACTACGTAGTCCATGGGGGTGAAATCATCATTCAACAGGCAGACGCGATAGAGATGCGGTTCCCGCACTTGCGTGCGCCGCTCTAGTACCGGTTCTTGGGAATGTTTTCGTGCCGTCACACCCTGGCTCCTGCAAAACTCTCTTCCTTCATTGTGGCGCCAGTCTGCGGACTAGGCAAGGAAAAGGGCCGAGGAGCAAGCCCCTCGGCCCTGGCATCCAGAAGCGCCAAATTACTTGGTGATATTGATGGAGGCCTTGCTGCGCAGGTCAGAGACAAACTTGGCCGCTTCCTGCTGCTGCAGCTGTGCCTTGATCCGGCTCTGCATGGAGCTCAGGGAAGGCGGTGTCACGGGACGGGTCGCCTGCACTTCGATGATGTGATAGCCAAACTGCGTCTGTACCGGTCCTACAGGCTTGTCGATCGGGGCGGTCTCGATGGCCTGCGCAAAGGGTGGTACGACCATACCGGGCACAATCCAGCCCAGTTCCCCGCCATGGGCAGCACTGCCCTTGTCGATGGAGTATTTCTCTGCCAGTTTGGAGAACTTCTGGCCAGACTTGAGATCGGCGAGGATCTTGTCGGCCTCGGCCTTACTCTTGACCAGAATATGGCGGACTTCATATTCCTTTTTGCCCATTGCGGCGACAAACTTGTTGTAGGCGGTCTGCACGTCGGTCTGGGACACGGGATGGGACTTCACGTAGGATTCAATGGCGGCATCGGCCAGAATCTGCCGCTTGGCCAAACTCAGACGCTCTTTGACATCAGCTGACTGCGCCAGACCGTGCTGGTCGGCATACTGCGACAACACTTCCATGTTGATCAGATTCTGGACGACCTGTTCCCGGGCATTGGGCTCTTTCGCCAAATCGGGGCTCATGTCCATGATTGCCTCGACCTGACTATTGTCGATGGCATGACCATTGACCGTAGCTGCAGGTGCCGCAAACACTGGCAGGGAAAAAGCGCCGACGATGCCGGCAAGAACAACTGCGCGAAGTTTCATGAGTTTTCCTTCAGTTTGATTAAGACGAAGCATTATCCATGGGGATAGATCACAGGTAAACTGGCGGTCTTTGCAAGGCTCCTTCCACCTGCATCCGGCGTTCCGTACCAAAAAGCTGGGTGACGAGCTGGAGCGCAAAATCGATGGCGGTACCGGGGCCCCGGGAAGTGGTGAGCTGCCCGTCGACGACGACGGGATCCTCGCGATACTGGTATTCCTGGCTATCCAGGGCGAGACTGCCGGGATAGCTGGTGACCTGTTTACCACGCAGGATCCCAAGTTCGCCGAGCAAGGCGGGAGCGGCACAGATGGCAGCCACGTGGTGTCCAGACGCGCTGCGTTCGCGCAGCAGGGCGCGCAGACTGTCGGACTGGCGCAAGCGCTCTACGCCACCCGCTCCGCCGGGCAAGAGCAGTACATCCATGGGCTGCCGCGCGCGCTCCGCCCAGGCCTGATCGGGCAGCAAGCGCACGCCGCGCGAAGCGACCACCACCCCGGCGCCATCCATGCCGGCCAGGCAAACATCGGCACCGGCGCGGCGCAGGATGTCGGCGCAAATCACCGCCTCCATCTCTTCACAACCGTCGGCGATGGGGATCACTACACTGGGCGCTGCGGACATGTTCGGTACCTGCATCCATTCCTACGCGGCTTTGACCGTGCCCGCCGCATTTTTATCCCTATAGACCGGAAACGGGATGGTCGTCTTTACGGTCTTCCCATTCTTGTTGATCTCCACTGGGTTTCCCTCGAGGATTTCCAGCGCCTTGCGCAACACGAAGTCGGTGGCGAGGTTGGGTCCCTCTGTGGGCGTGCCGCCCTTGCCATTGCTGACCGGCGCTGCGGGCTCCAGGATACGGTACTGTGGCTGAATTTTCTGACAGGGATCCGCAGCCTTGAGGACTCCTGGCAACTCGGCCTCCTTCAGCAGGGCCGAATCGATTTGCTGTTCCTCGCTGCTGTGCGGCACGATGGCGACGTTAGGTACGATCCCTTGCCCCTGGATGGAACACCCCGCAGGCGTGTAATACAACGCTGTGGTCAACTTCAGGGCGCCGCCATTGTCGAGGGGAATGACGGATTGAACGGATCCCTTGCCAAAGCTGCGGCTGCCTACGACCAAGGCGCGCTCGTCGTCCTTCAGTGCGCCGGTGACGATCTCGGCCGCCGAGGCCGTGCCGCCGTTGATGAGGACTACCAGGGGGGCGCCGTGGAGGAGATCGGGTCCGTGGGCGCGGAAACGCATCTCGCTCTCCGCTGCCCGCCCCTTGGTATAGACGATCAAGCCATGGGTCAGAAAGGTGTCTGCCGTCTCCACCCCCGCCTGGAGTACACCGCCGGGATTGTTGCGCAGATCGAGAATCAAGCCCTTCAGTTTGCCGTTAGCGTCGCTCTCCAGCTGTTTGACGGCGGCCTGCACTGCATTGCCGGTATTGTCCTGAAACTGACTGACGCGTAGATAGCCATAGTCCGGGGCGATCATCTGATAACGCACACTCTGCACCTTGATGATGGCGCGGGTGAGGGTCAGTTGCAGCGGGACGCTATTATGCGGGCGTAACAGCGTCAGCCGGACCGTGCTTCCCGGCTTGCCGCGCATCTTGTCGATGGCCTTTTCCAGCCCCAGACCCTCGACGGCCTCGCCATTGATCTTAATGATCAGATCGCCAGCATGAATTCCCGCCTGTGCCGCTGGGGTGCCGTCGATGGGGGTCACCACCCGCAACAGTCCGTGATCGGGGGTGATCTCGATGCCCACGCCACCAAAACGCCCATCCGTAAACACCTGCATCTGCTTCCATTCTTTGGGCGTGAGATAGGCAGAGTGCGGATCGAGGGCGTGCACCATGCCCGCAATCGCCCCCTGCATCAGGGTGTTATCGGAGCTGGGATCGACGTAATCGGATTTGATTAGGGCGAAAACCTGACTGAAGGTCTGGATTTCCTTGAGCGGAATTGCTGATGCACTGTCGGCATGGGCCGCTGGGCTCGCAAGGCTGAAGACCGTGATGGCGACAAGGGGCAGGCAAATTTGTAGGATGCGGCTGGTCATGCGGGCTCCACGAGATGGATGCTCAACGAAGGAAATGCAAGGGGTTGACGGGGTGTCCGTGGCTGCGGATTTCGAGATACAGACCGTCTGCATTCATTTCGCCGCCGCTACCCACGCTGCCCACCAGGCTTCCGGTCTGTAACTTTTGTCCGACCTGCACAGCAGGTTTGGCGAGATGCCCATAGATGGCAAGAACCAGATCTGCCTGCTGAACGATGACGATCTCGCCATAGCCGCGTAGTGGTCCTGCATAGAGCACCATCCCCGGGGCGATGGCATGCACTGGCGTGCCCGGTGCGGCGGCAAAGGTGATCCCTTGCCAGTTCGGACCACCATCCATACGAGGTGTTCCGAAGAGGTGTTGGATCGGCGCGCTGACCGGCCGCGGGAAACTCCCCTGCCCCACGGTGCTGCTGGCTGGTGGCGTGCTGGGGGCCGTCGGTTTCAGCTCGGCAATCTGGGGTGCTTGAACGGGAGTCGGTGGGGGTACCGCCTCCTGGTGAATTTCCTTTTGTAGTTGCTCCGCACGTCTTTGCTCGGCGGCGGCTTTGGCCGCAAGTTCGGCCCGCTGCTGCGCAGCGGCTCGGGCGGCAGCACGCCGCTCCGCCGCCGCCCGAGCCGCTGCCGCCCGCTCGGCGGCCAAGCGTTCTGCGGCCCGTTTGCGTGCCTCTGCCGCGCGGCGCGCAGCCGCCGCCTTTTCGGCAGCGACTTGCTGGGCATACTCCGTCGATAAACGATTGACCAAGCCATTGAGAATATTGGCGTTGGCCTCCAGGTTGGCAATCTTTGCCTGGTCGGCGGCAATGCGCTGCACCAGTTGTTCCTCCAGCTTGGCATGCTGGGCACGTTGCCCCTGCAGGGTCTTCTCCTGGGCTTGGGTCAGGGTTGCCAAGTGGGTGAGCTGGGCTTCCTGCTGTTTTTTCTGCCCCTGCGTCTGGCTGATTTTGTTGCTCGTGACCTGGGTCTTGCTGATCAGGTCCAGGCGCGCCTTGGCCAAGGCCTGATAGTACACGCTGAGTCGGCCAATTTCTGCCGGCTTCTCGGTTTGCAGCCATACCGCCAACGGTGTCTCCCCACCGAGCATATAAGCCGCACGTAACTGATCTGCGAGAATTTCCTTCTGCTGCAACAAGTCTTGTTGCAGCTGGTTGATTTGTGTCTGCAGGGTCTGAATTTCTTGCCGTGTTTTCTGCCGTTGACCTTGAATCTTGGTGAGCTGAGCTTGGGTGGCCTGGATCTTGACGTCGAGTTGATGGATTTCCGCGCGTAGCTCAGATTGTGATTTCTGCTTTTTCTGCAATTGCGCCTGCAGGTTCGCCACGCTCTGATGGATAGACTCCAGGCGTGCCTTACTCTCGTGAATCTTTTGCGGTAAATTGCTCGCCTGGGCGGACATTGCGCCCAGGAAACAGCATGTACCGGTCAGCAGGATAGTGGAAGGAGAGAGGTATTTCACGCGTTCTCGAGCAGACTTTTTCCGCCCATCTCAGGAGCCTTGGGCAGGCCCAGGAGCTGCAACAGCGTCGGGGCCAGGTCTTCCAGGGCGCCACTTTCCTGCAGACGACCCGAACGGCCAATATACAGCAGAGGAACGGGATTGCAGGTATGTGCAGTGTGCGCCTGACCCGTCTCGGGGTCGAGCATTTGCTCGACATTGCCGTGGTCGGCCGTGATCAGCACTTCGCCACCCTGTGCCCGCACGGCCGGCACGATGCGACCGAGGGCTTGATCCACCGCCTCAACCGCGGCCTTGGCGGCAGCGAGTTTGCCGCTATGGCCAACCATGTCGGGATTGGCGATGTTGCAGATGATGACATCGTAACGTCCGGCCTGAATGGCACTCACCAATTGCTCGGTAAGATCCCGCACACTCATCTCCGGTTGCAGGTCATAGGTGGCAACCGCCGGTGAGGGGACGAGGATGCGATCCTCGCCCTCGAATACCTGCTCTTCCCCGCCATTGAAGAAGAAGGTGACATGGGCATATTTTTCTGTTTCTGCAATCCGCAGCTGGCGCAGACCGAAGCGGGAAACCCATTCGCCGAAGGTGTTGCGTAGGCGGGTGGGCGGATAGGCCACGCTGACCGGAAATTGCTCGCTGTATTCCGTCAGGGTGACGAAGGCGGCGAGTTTGGGTATGACGCTGCGCGGAAACCCGCTGAAGTCCGGCTCAACGAAGGCGCGGGTGATCTGTCGGGCGCGATCAGAGCGGAAATTCAGAAAGAGGATGCTGTCCCCATCCTCGACGCGAACCGGCGACCCAATGCGGCAGGGGGGGATGAACTCATCGCTCTCGACGCTAGCATAAGCGGCTTCCAGTGCGGCCTCCGCACTGGGGTACTCGCTGCCGCAGCCCTGGGTGATTAAGTCATAGGCCTGCTGCACCCGGTCCCAGCGGTGGTCTCGATCCATGGCATAGTAGCGCCCGATGACGGTGGCCAGGCGTCCCCCCTCTTCGGTCAGCGCCGCCTCGATCTTGGCCAGGGAGGCTGCCGCCGAGCGTGGTGCGGTATCGCGGCCATCGAGAAAAGCATGCACATAGACCCGTTCCGCACCACGCTCCCGCGCCATATGCAAAGCGGCGATCAGATGATCTTCGTGCGAATGCACCCCACCGGGAGAGAGCAGGCCGAGGATGTGCACGGCCTTGCCCCGCCCCTGTGCCGCATCCACGGCTTCCACCAGGGCCGCGTTCCCATAAAAGCTGCCGTCAGCAATGGCCCGGTTGATCCGTTCAAATTCCTGATAAACCACCCGTCCGGCACCGATGTTGATATGCCCGACCTCACTGTTGCCCATCTGACCACGCGGCAAGCCGACCGAGGCCTCCGAGGCCTGCAGGAGGGTATGGGGATGGCTCTTCCACCAGCTGTCCCAGTGCGGCGTGTGCGCCAAGCTGATGGCGTTGTCATCCGCCGCTTCCCGATATCCCCAGCCGTCGAGAATGAGTAGTACCACGGGGCGGGCGGATGCTGTGCTCACAGAACTCCTTTACCAGGCTTGCTTGGTCAAGCGCCGATTCTAGCCAAGACTGCTGCCCGCCGCTACCAGCGGAGTCAAATGCCAGATCTCGTCATTGTACTCACGGATGGTGCGGTCACTGGAAAAGACGCCACTGGCCGCGGTATTGCGAATACTGAAGCGCAGCCACTCCTGCTGATCCCGCCAGAGTTCCGCGACCTCCTGCTGCTTTTGCTTGTAGCTGCTGAAGTCGGCGAGCACCATCCACGGGTCGTAGGGGGACAGCACGGCATCGAGGAGGCAATCGAAGAGACCGAAGTCGTAAGGGTTGAAATAGCCACTGCGCAACAGATGCAGGACCCGCTCCAGGTCCATATCGGCGTCGACGAAATGCTGCGGCTGATACTGGGCGCGTAAATGTGCCACCTCTTCGGCATTCAGGCCAAACAGGAAAAAGTGCTCGGCGCCGACGGCTTCGCGGATTTCGATGTTGGCGCCATCAAGAGTGCCAATGGTCAGGGCGCCGTTCATCATGAATTTCATGTTGCCGGTACCCGAGGCCTCCTTGCCCGCGGTGGAGATCTGTTCGGACAGGTCGGTGCCGGTACAGATCTTTTCCATGAGAGAGACGCGATAGTCGGGGAGGAAAACCACGCGTAGGAGCCCCTGGGTGTCGGGATCGCCATTGATGGTACGCGCAATTTCGTTGATGAAGCGGATGATGCGCTTGGCCATGAAGTATCCCGGCGCGGCCTTGCCGGCGAAGAGGACGTTGCGCGGGGTGAAATCGGCAATATCCCCGCGCTTGATCCGATCGTAGAGATGCACCACATGCAGGGCGTTGAGCAATTGGCGCTTGTATTCGTGGATGCGTTTGACCTGGGTGTCGAGGAGGGCTCCTGGGATCATCTGCACCCCGGTCTGGCGGGCGATCAGCGCGAGCAGCCGTTCCTTGTTGTCCGCGCGGATCTTGCCCCAGCTTTTGCGGAAGCGGCTGTCGTCGGCAAAGGGGGCCAGATCCTGCAGTGCTGCCAGATCTTGCTGCCAGGCTGTGCCGATCTTGCTGCTGATCAGCTTGCATAGTTCAGGATTGGCAGACTGTAGCCAGCGCCTTGGGGTAACGCCATTGGTCTTGTTGTTGAAGCGCTGAGGCCAGAGTTGCGAAAAGTCGTGAAACAGTTCTCGGCGCAGGAGCTCGGTATGCAAGGCGGCGACGCCATTGACGGAAAAGCTGCCGACCACGGCCAGATTGGCCATGCGTACCATGGGTTCCGGGCCTTCTTCGATCACCGATACGCGGCTCAGCAGGGCACTATCGCCCGGGTTCTTGCGCGCCACTTCGCGCAGGAAGCGGGCGTTGATCTCGTAAATGATCTCCAGGACGCGCGGCAGCAACTGACGAAAAAGGCGCAGCGGCCAGCGCTCCAGTGCTTCGGGCAACAGCGTGTGGTTAGTATAGGCCATGGTGTTGCTGGTGATCGCCCAGGCGGCATCCCAGTCCAGACCATGCTCGTCGAGCAATAGGCGCATCAGTTCGGCAACGGAGATGCTCGGATGAGTGTCGTTGAGCTGAAAGACGTGTTGCGCGGCAAAATCGGAAAAATCCTCGCCATGCAGATCTACCCAGTCCGCCAACACGTCCTGCAGACTGGCGGAGGCGAGGAAATATTGCTGGCGTAGGCGCAATTCCTTGCCGTTCTCGCTACTGTCGTTGGGATAGAGGACCATACTGATGTGTTCGGCGGCATTTTTCGCCGCTACGGCCTCGGGATAGGCGCCCGCATTGAATTCCCCCAGGTCGAAGACATCGGTGGCTGCGGCGCGCCAGAGGCGAAGGGTGTTGACGACGCCGTTGGCGTAACCGGGGATGGGAATGTCGTAGGGCACAGCGAGGACGTCGTGGGTACCCACCCAGCGGAAGCGCTGTCTTCCGGCGGTGTCGACATAGCTCTCCGTATGCCCGCCGTAGGGGATATGACGCACACGATGTGGGCGTTTCAATTCCCAGGGATAACCATTTTTGAGCCAGTGATCGGGCTCTTCGACTTGCTCGCCGGCACGAATTTCCTGACGAAACATGCCATAGGCGTAGCGGATGCCATAGCCCGTCACCGGTAGGGCGAGACTGGCGCAGCTATCGAGAAAGCAGGCGGCAAGGCGGCCGAGGCCGCCATTGCCGAGACCGGCGTCGGCCTCCTTCTCGGCGAGCTCCGCCAGTTCCCAGCCCTGCTCGCTCAGGGCACTCTGCGCGACCTCTTCCAGCTCGAGATTGAGCAGGGTGTTGTGCAGGCTGCGTCCGAGTAAAAACTCCAGGGAGAGATAGAACGCGCGTTTCCCTTGGGTAGCCAAGCGTTTTTCTTCGGTTCGGTTCCAACGCTCCACCAAACGGTCGCGCAGGGCCATACCGAGAGCAGTATAGACGCTGCCGGAAACGCTCTCTGACTGGGGTGCAGCGCTTGGCACCCCCAAAGTGCGGAAGAGATAGTGCTGCGTGTCCCGGCACAGACCCTCGCCGTCCATGGCCAGGTCGGGCAGGATACATTCACTGTTTTTGCTGCGTTTCCGGTTCATGGCGGATTCCTCTGCGGAGAAGACGCTCTTTGATCATAGAACCTTTTTATGGGCTTGAGAAGGCCTATCCGGCTTGCTTTTTTGCGGCCGATCGCCAAGCTATGGCCTGCACGGATTGGTTCGGGAGAAGCGGATGGCAAAGACCCTGGCAGACTTCATTCGGGAGGCGCGGGCAGAGATTGCGGAGGTGGACTGCGACACGGTCGAGGGCTGGCTCGACGCCGGCGAGGAGGTGTTGATCGTGGACGTACGCGAAGCCGAGGATTTTCACAAGGCGCGCCTGCCCGGCGCCCATCACGTGCCGCGGGGCCATCTCGAGGCCCTGGCAGACCGTGCGTACGGCAAGGCGCACCCGGAGCTCTCGCGAGCGCAGGAGCGGCGCGTGCTGCTCTACTGTGACAGTGGCACGCGCTCGGCCTTTGCCGCGCTCACCCTGTTACAGATGGGCTTTACCCAGGTCTACAGCCTTGCCGGTGGCATGGTGGTCTGGGAGGCAGAAGATAAGCCCATCATTTCCTAAGCTTACAGGGCGAGCGGCGCGCCAAAATTGTCGCGGTAGCGCTGGGCAAACTCGGCTGGAGTGAAGCGATGATTCTGGGTGCCCGCGACCTCGATCTTATAGGCCCCCAGCAGAGCGGCGATACGACCACTCGTTGCCCAGGGCAGACCGCGTTCGAGACCATAGAGCAGACCGGCCCGGTAGGCGTCACCACAGCCGGTTGGATCGATTACGGCGACGGGTTTGGCGGCAGGGATGACCACTTCTTCCTCGCCCAGGTAGATGCGCGAGCCTTGTTCCCCCTGCGTGACAATCAGGGCCTTGAGCTTTTGGCGTAAAGCCGCCAGGTCCCAACCGGTACGCGATTGTACCATCCCGCACTCGTAATCATTGACGCTCAGGTAGTCGGCCGCGTCGATCATCTGGCGCAGGGTCTCGCCATCGAAGAGGGGCAGGGCCTGTCCGGGATCGAAAATAGTCTGTACCCCGGCAGCATGCAGGTCGGCGAGGTGATGCCGCATGGCGTCGAGACCATCCGGGGCGACGATGGCCCAGCGACTGTCGGCAGGAATGTGCCCCGCCAGGCGATTTTCACCCGCCCGCATCATCGCGCCGGGGTGAAAAGCGGTAATCTGATTGTCGTCGAGGTCGGTAGTGATGAAGGCTTGCGCGGTGTACTGATCTGCCAGGGTGGCGATGTGCGTCTGGGCGATCCCCAGATCCTGTAGGTGCTGGGCATAGGGTGCAAAGTCCTGCCCCACGGTGCCTACAATCAGGGGGTTGCCATCCAGTAATTTCAGATTATAGGCAATGTTCCCTGCGCAGCCGCCGAAGTCGCGGCGCATCTCCGGGACCGTGAAAGAGACATTCAACATATGTACGCGGTCGGGGAGAATATGCTCCTTGAAACGGTCCTGAAACACCATGATGGTGTCAAAGGCGAGGGAACCGCAGATGATGGTTGGCATGGATGCTCCTGTTGATTTTTTGCAACGGTTAAGAGTGGTAATTTGCACGAATCTGGTCTACAATGTAGCCATTGTACGACAGAGTCGCTAGGTGGTGCGAATCGTGATGGGGCGTGGGATCTTACCGTTGCTGCTGATCGCTGGGTTGCTTGGCATCCCCATGCAGGCAGTTGCGGCCAGCGAGCAGCCCTACGTCAACCTTTTTGGCGGCAATACCTTCTTTGGGCCGGATAGTTCTCTGGCTGGGGGTGGCTCCGTGGGTTTGCGGCTCGGGCAGCGGCTGGGTCAGCACCTGGGCATCGAGGCACAGATCGCTTCCGCCTTCGCGCATTTGCAGGATCAGGGCAAGACCAGTGCGAATCAATACAGTGGCTCGCTCATCGGTAATTACTACGCCTTTTCTGGCTCCTCCTCGCCGTACCTTTCGTTGGGGCTTGGCGCCTCCAGTGATGTCCTGAATGCACAGTTGGGGCGGGGTACCTCACCCATGGCGATTTTCGGGCTGGGCTACGAGCAGCAGATCGGCGCGCATTTTGGTCTGCGTTTGGGCGTGCAGGATCAGCTCCTCCTCGATACCCCGCGGCCGCAGGGGGGTGCCCTGAACAATGTGCAGGTCACCGGCGGCATTTCCTATTATTGGGGCGGCAGTGAAAAGCAGCATGTCTTTCCCATCATTGCGCCGACGCGATCTGGTTCTTGAAGGCTTTTTGCGCTCGCAATGAGCGCCTTTCATTTTCGTAGTGCTTTTCCCTCTGCTATATTGATTGGGATTTTCGCGATCCTATCGCTCATGCAGCCGAGGAGCCCTCCGCATGTCCCATACCCATTTGTTCACCTCTGAATCTGTTTCCGAAGGCCATCCGGACAAGGTCGCAGACCAGATCTCTGATGCCATACTCGACGCGATTCTGGCGCAGGACCCACATGGCCGCGTAGCGGCGGAGACCTTGATCACCACGGGCCTGATCGTGCTCGCCGGCGAAATCACCACCACGGCGCAGGTCGACTATGCCGACGTGGCGCGGCAGACGGTACGTCGGATCGGCTATGACTCCTCGGAAATGGGTTTTGACTGGGCATCCTGTGCCGTGGTCCAGACCCTCGACAAGCAGTCGCCGGATATTGCCCAGGGGGTGGATGAAGGGAAGGGGTTGGATCTCGATCAGGGCGCGGGGGATCAGGGGCTGATGTTTGGCTTCGCCTGCGATGAAACCGACGTGTTGATGCCCACACCGATCTACTTTGCCCATCGCCTGACCGAACGGCAGGCCCTGGTGCGGAAAGATGGACGTTTGCCCTGGTTGCGCCCCGACGCCAAGAGTCAGGTTACGGTGCGCTACGAGGATGGCCGCCCGGTGGCAATCGATGCCGTGGTGCTGTCGACGCAGCATAGCCCGGACGTGCGTCATGCCGATCTCGTGGAGGCCGTGCGGGAAGAAATCATCAAGCCAGTCCTGCCGCCGGAAATGTTGCACAAGGGGACGAATTATTTCATCAATCCGACGGGCCGTTTCGTGATTGGGGGGCCGGTGGGCGATTGCGGTCTGACCGGGCGCAAGATCATCGTCGATACCTACGGCGGTCAAGGCAGTCATGGTGGCGGCGCTTTCTCGGGCAAGGATCCTTCCAAGGTTGATCGCTCTTCTTCCTACGCGGGACGCTATGTCGCCAAAAACATTGTGGCCGCAGGTCTGGCTAAACGCTGCGAGGTGCAGGTGGCCTACGCCATTGGGGTCTCGCAGCCGGTGAGTCTGATGGTCGATACCTTCGGCACAGGCACCATCGCCGATGATCGAATTGCCGCGATCGTGCGCGAGCAGTTTGATCTGCGCCCCAAGGGCATCATCCAGATGCTCGATCTGTTGCGGCCCATCTATGGCAAGACCGCAGCCTATGGCCATTTTGGTCGGGAAGAGCCCGAGTTTACCTGGGAACGTACCGATCGCGCTGCTGCCCTGCGTGCCGCCGCTGGCTTGAATTGAGTCTTTGACCCAGCCCGAGGGGCGCTGCAGCCGTCGCGGTCTGGCGGTCAGGCTCGGGCCTGGGTTGTCGCTTCAACCGCGCTCGACTTTCACAGGAGTCGAACCCCGATGAATGCCGTGTTGCAAGATCAAGCTGATTACAAAGTTGCCGACCTGTCCCTAGCCAATTGGGGCCGACAGGAAATTCGGATTGCCGAAACCGAGATGCCGGCCTTGATGCGCATCCGGGAAAAATATCGCGCCGAGCAACCACTCCAGGGTGCGCGTATCGCCGGCTGTATCCACATGACCATCCAGACCGCCGTGCTCATCGAGACCCTGATTGCCCTGGGGGCGCAGGTGCGTTGGTCGTCTTGCAATATCTTCTCGACCCAGGACCAGGCAGCCGCGGCGATTGCGGCGGCGGGCATTCCGGTCTTTGCTTGGAAGGGCGAGACGGAAGAGGAGTATTGGTGGTGTGTGGAACAGACCATCTCCGGGCCGGGAGGCTGGAAACCCAACATGATCCTGGATGATGGCGGAGATCTCACCGGCCTCTTGCACGAAAAGTATCCGCAGTTGCTGAGCGATATCCATGGCGTGTCGGAGGAGACCACCACCGGCGTGCATCGTCTCTGGGAAATGCTCAAGGACGGCAGCCTCAAGATCCCGGCCATCAACGTCAACGACTCGGTGACCAAGAGCAAGAACGACAACAAGTACGGTTGCCGCCACTCCCTCAATGATGCCATCAAACGGGCTACGGATCATTTGCTGTCGGGCAAACGGGCCTTGGTCCTGGGTTACGGGGATGTGGGCAAGGGTTCGGCTGCCTCCCTACGCCAGGAAGGCATGATCGTGCGGGTTACCGAGATCGACCCGATCTGCGCGATGCAGGCGTGCATGGACGGTTATGAAGTGGTCTCGCCCTACATCAACGGCATCGACGATGGCACAGAGGCCTGTATCCACCGCGATCTGCTGGCGCAGACGGATCTGCTGGTAACGGCCACGGGCAATTACAATGTCTGTAACAGCCGCATGCTCGCAGCTCTGAAGCCGGGGGCAGTGGTATGCAATATCGGCCATTTCGATAACGAAATCGATACCGCTTACCTGCGTGCGAACTGGGCCTGGGAAGAGGTGAAAGCGCAGGTGCACAAGGTGTACCGAGACACGCGTGCCGGTGGCAAGATCGATCCGGCCAGTAATGACTATCTGATCCTGCTCTCCGAGGGGCGTCTGGTGAATCTGGGCAATGCGACGGGTCACCCCAGCCGTATCATGGATGGCTCCTTTGCCAATCAGGTCCTGGCGCAGATCCACCTGTACCGAGAGCAGTTCGCTAAGCTGCCGGCGGCGGATAAGGCTCAGGCCATTCGTGTTGACGTACTGCCCAAGCAATTGGATGAAGAGGTAGCGCGTTATATGGTGGAAGGGTTCGCCGGGGTAATCACCCAGCTGACCACGGAGCAAGCGGAGTACTTGGGCGTGGCGGTTGATGGTCCGTTCAAGAACGACGCCTATCGCTACTGATGAACACGCCTGAGATCTCGGTGGAATTTTTTCCACCGAAGAATCCCGCCGGGGAGGAGCGTCTGCAGGAAGCGATGGCTGCTCTGGCTGCCCTCCGCCCTGCCTACGCCTCGGTTACCTATGGAGCCGGGGGCTCGACGCAGGAGCGTACCCTGGCCACGGTGCGCCTGATACAGCAGCAAGTGGGATATGAGGCGGTTCCTCACCTCACCTGCATTGGTTCCACCGAGGCGGGGATTCGCGAGCTGCTGCAGCGCTATCGCGACTGGGGCGTGCGCCGTATCGTGGCGCTGCGCGGTGATCTCCCCGCTGGCATGGAAAACCCCGGCTTTTTTCGCCATGCCAGCGACCTGGTCGCCTTTATTCGCGACTTCGGCGGCTTTGAGATCGTGGCCTCGGCCTACCCCGAAGTCCATCCGCAGGCGCAGGATGCGCGTCGTGACCTCGACTATCTGGTGGCCAAGGTCGAGGCTGGCGTCGATACCCTCATCACTCAATATTTCTATAATCCTGATGCATACCTGCAGCTGCGTGATGCCTTGGCGCGGCGGGGGATCACGGTGCCGATCGTGGTCGGTGTCATGCCCATCCATAATTATGAGCAAATTGCGCGTTTTTCTGCGCAGTGTGGAGCGGAGATTCCACGCTATCTGCGCATGCAGTTCGAGGCCTATGCGGATGATCCGCGCTCACAACAGGCATTGGCTGCCGAGTTTCTTACGCGGCAATGCAAGCTCTTACTCCGGGAAGGGGCGCCCGGTTTGCATTTCTATACCCTGAATCAGGCGGATGCCACCCTTGCCATTGCGCAGGGCTTGGGTATTTGAGCGATTCCGGCGCGCTGATATACACTCCCCACTAAATTCGGTGGGCTGCGGCGGCGCCTGATCTTTTTTTGTCCTTTAAGGAGTTACTTCCATGTCCAAGAAGCATCCCGTCATTGCGGTGACCGGGTCATCCGGTGCCGGCACCACTACTGTTAAGCACGCCTTTCACGATGTCTTTCACCGCCTGGACGTCAACCCGGTAGTGATTGAGGGGGATAGCTTTCATCGCTACAACCGGGTGGAGATGCGGGAAGCTATTGCCAAGGCTGCAGCAGAAGGGAAGACCATCAGCCACTTTGGCCCGGAAGGGAATGATTTTGGCGCCTTGGAGGCCTTATTTCGTCAATACGGTGAGACCGGTACCGGCAAGATGCGCTATTACGTGCATGATGAGGCCGAGGCCGAACTGCGTGGCAGTGCGCCCGGCACGTTCACCCCGTGGCAGGAGATTCCGTCGGGCACCGACCTGCTCTTTTACGAGGGTCTGCATGGTGGCGTAAAGACGGAAGAGCATGACGTTGCCAATTACGTAGATTTGCTGGTGGGTGTGGTACCGGTGGTCAATTTGGAGTGGATCCAGAAGATCCATCGTGACAATGCCCAGCGCGGCTATTCGGCAGAGGCAATCGTCGATACCATCCTGCGACGGATGCCCGATTACATCCACCACATCACGCCACAGTTCAGTCGCACCCACATCAACTTCCAGCGCGTACCGATGGTGGATACCTCCAATCCCTTTATTGCGCGGGATATTCCGACTCCAGACGAAAGTATGGTGGTGATCCGCTTCAGCGATCATCGGGAGGAGAACTTTCCCTATCTGCTGCAAATGATTCCTGGAAGTTTCATGTCGCGGAAAAACAGTATCGTCGTGCCTGGCGTCAAGATGGGATACGCCATGGAATTGATCCTCGGACCCCGCATCGAGCGCATGTTGTCGGAGCGCTGAAACCGCTGCGTGCCTGCTTTGCGCATTCGAGCCGAGGCCTAGTCCTCGGCTTTTTTATAGGCGGATCAAAATGGTTGCGAGAGAATTGTCGCTTGTGCTAGTTTTCGCTAATACAAAGGGAAAGGAATGCGCTTGAACTATTTTTGGCAGGCCGTGCATGCGCTTGTAGCCGCAGCTCTGCTGCTTATTTTTGCTTGTGGAGCATCAGCACAGGCTGCCTTGTCGCCCAGTGTCGGTTTTTACTATGGCGATGGTGCCGCGCCTTCTGGTTTCCAAGATTTTGATTGGGTCGTCGTTAACCCCGGTGCGCAGCGTTTGCCGAGGGATTTTGCTCCGCAACAGAAGGTCTTTTCCTATGTCAGTATCGGGGAAAGCACGCCCGGCAATAGTGCGTACGCGGATCTCCCGGCTTCCTGTGTGCTCGGACGCAATTCGGCCTGGGGCGGAAAGATCATCGATCTGGCGCAGCCGCAGTGTCGTGATTATCTGCTCCACAAGGTCATCGATCCCATCTGGGCGGAAGGCTACCACGGCTTCTTTCTGGATACCCTGGACTCCTACGAGGCGGTGACCCAAGGGGCCGCGCGCCAAGCGCAGGAGTGTGGTCTGGTGGACCTCATTGCCGCCATCAAGGCAGCACACCCGCAGGCCGAACTTATCGCCAATCGCGGATTTTCTGTGCTGCCCAAGATTCACCAGGACCTGGTGGCAGTGCTGGCGGAATCGTTGTTTCGCGAGTGGGATCAGGCTACCCACAGCTATCGACAGGTGTCGGAGGCAAATCGTCAGGCGCTGATCGCCCAGTTGCACCAAGCCCAGTCCTATGGTCTGCCCGCCATGGTCATTGACTATATGCCAACACAACTCAATCGTCAGGGCTGGTGGGAAGACGCGCAGAAGATTCGCGCGCTGGGCTTCATCCCTTATGTGACCAATGCCGAACTCACTGCGGTGGGCGCCGGCGCGCGCGAGCCCATGCCGCGGCATGTGTTGATCCTGTACAACAGTGCGGGACCAGAGGAATACAGCACGGCGTTTGCCAATGGCGCGATGCCCCTCGAGTACCTGGGCTATATTCCGGAGTTTCGTCGCCTCTCGGAGGGCCTTCCCAAAGCGGTGCATGCAGGGGAATATGCCGGCGTTGTCTTCTGGAGTGACGGGGACCCCATCGATGATGTCGCCGGCCTCTCGCACTGGTTGCGCGAGGCCAAAAAGGCGGGAATCCCCATCCTATTGCTGGGCGATTTTCAGGATGATCTCGATGCCGGCCTGTATCAGGCGTTAGACATGTCTCGGCCACGCTCGGCAACGGAGGCTTCTGCCCAAATCGAGAATGCCAGCAAGGAAATGAATTATGAGATGCCTATTCAGGCGAGTACGCGCGATTTCCTGACGACTGATGCCCCGTCGGGAAGCAAAGTCTGGTTACAGGTGCGAGGAGCTGCAGGTGCGCAGGAAGCGGCAGCGGCCATTACCCCTTGGGGCGGCTATGTTTTGTCTCCCTATGTGCTCACGACCTTGCCGAACAAAGACACGCGCTGGCTGGTGGACCCTTTTGCGTTGTACCGGGAGGCCCTGCGCCTGCCGTCGATGCCGGTGCCCGATACCACGACCGAGAGCGGACGTCGCCTGTTCATGGCCCATACCGACGGCGATGGTTTCGTCAGCCGGGCGCAATTCCCGCCCTACCATATTGCCGGTGAAGTCTACATGCACCGGATCCTGGAAAAATATCGCTTACCGTTTACCGGCTCCGTCATCGTTGGAGATTTGTTACAGGGGGATCGGGGCCTGTATCCGGCACTCGCCCCCTTGGGCACCAAGGTGGCGCGGGAAATTTTTCGCTTGCCCTATGTCGAGATTGGCTCGCACATGTGGTCGCATCCCTTCAATTGGCCCGCGATAGAGGCGGGGAAGGATTTTCCAGGGATCAATCTCCCAGTTCCCGGATACAAATTCAGCCCCTATATGGAGGCCGTAGGTGCCGCCGAATGGATCGACAAGCACTTGGCTCCCGCAGACAAAAAAGTCGTGATCGACCAATGGTCGGGGGATTGCGATCCCGATGCAGAGGTGGTCGGGCTGGCCTACAGTGCAGGCCTGATGAATATCAACGGTGGTGACAGCTATATCAGCAAGAAAGATTCCAGTATCACCGCGGTACCCCCGATTGGTATTTTCCGCGGCAAGTGGCTGCAGGTCTTCGCCCCGGACGCGAACGAAGATTATTTTACCAATCAGTGGCATGGGCCATTCTGGGGCTTCGTCAATGTCATTCAGACCTTCGAGATGACCGACAAGCCACATCGTTTGAAGCCCATCGACATCTATACGCACTGGTATTCGGCGACCAAGCAGGCCTCCCTCTCCGCCTTGGAAAAGGTCTATGATTGGGTGTTGAAACAATCGATTACGCCAATTTACGTGGCAGACTATGGCCACATTGCCAATAACTTCTTTACCGTTCATGTGGCACGGCAAGGCGACGGTTTCTGGATTGGCGGTGCGACGAGTTTGCGGGAATTGCGGATGCCAAAAAAATTGGGTTATCCAGACCTGGCAGCCAGTTCTGGCATTGCTGGATACAACGATACGCCGAACGGTGCCTATTATGTACACATGGACGGAAAAAACTCCGTATATTTGGCTTTGCAGCCCAAAATTCCGCAAAAACCCTATATCGTCAGCGCAAATGCACCAATTAGCGCTTTTCAGGAGAATGCCGACGGTTTCACCGCGCAGTTGGATGGTTTTGTGCCGGTCCAGATGCACTTGGCCAACATCCAAGGTTGCCAACTGCAGCTAAACGGAAGGCCAGTGTCTGCCTCCTCGCAGGTGCAGAGTAGTGCAGAGCATCTTCGCGTCGATGTCCGCTGTCCCGGAGCGTGACGCTGCTGGTGGCCAGACGCGGCTCTTGCGTCCGGCTAGCCTGCTGCTTTTTGTGCTGATTGTGTTGGCGGTGTTGGCGGGTGTCGCTTGGCAGTATGGCTGGCACGGGCGCATTGCCTTTCAGGAGTCTTCTGCGGATGCCCGGGCACAACTGGAGAGTGCCGAGCTGATGTTACGTAGTGGTCAGTATGCGGCGGCAGAACGGCAAATTGCGCCAATCTTGGGGGATCCGCAAGGGCCCTTGTATCGTCGGGCGTGCCTGCTGCAGTGGCAGATCGCCAAAACCCGAACACTAGCCTTTCCCCCCCATTCATCGGCGCGCCGGACGGCAATGTTGGCCTTGCGCCCGCAGCTAGCAGCATTGTTCGCTTTGGGCTCTTGGTCGGCGCAGCAGTGGCGTGGTTTCGCACAAGATGCCTTTGCCTTGGGTGCCTATGAACTGAGCGCCGAGGCCTGGTCAGAAGCGGCAAAAAGGCAACCGTCGCAGCGAGCATCAGATCTCCTGGCTGCCGCGCGCGCGTATGCGGCGGGCGACAAGGCGGCACAGGGTGGGCAGATCCTCCTGCAACTGGCCGAGGAAAGCGCAGAGGAAGCGCAACAGAAGACTTTTTTTCTGCGTGGCATTGTTTGGCTAGAGGGGGGCGCAGGCGCGCGTGTCGCACTACGCTCTGGACAGGCAACCTTACAGAAGTTACCCGCCCTGTGGCAGGACTCGCAGGTCGTGCTGGTGATGTCCAAGCTGGCCTTGGCGAATGATCATCCGCAGCTTGCCGCGCGGTGGTTGCATCGGGAGCTACTGCGCGCTGCGCCGGCGGAGCAGACACCATGAGGGCACGGGCCGGCTGGATATTCCTTGGGCTCCTGCTCATCTCGTCGACACTATCTGCCCGCGCTAGCGGGTTGCCCAACGAGTGGTGGAAGGCGCCGGGCAGTCTGGCGTCTGATGATGCGCAGTGGCGCCAAAAATATCTGGCGGAAAAAGAGGATGCAAACACCTTTGCTGCCGATCTCATGGCTAGCCAAAAAAGTGGCAAGGGGATGAGTTATCTGGATCAAGGAGGGGTATCACCGTCCTGGTACAGTCCGCCCTTGCAGGTAGAACCTTACCCTGGCAGATACTCGACCAAGGTGTATGAACTCGCTTACCGTGTTTTTCTGCAGAGCCATGATTTGGCAGAGGCCTACCGACTGGCGTACACCGCGGTGCAACAGCGACCTGATGATCTGGTATGGCGGCAACGACTGATCGAAGTTGCAGGATGGCTGGGGCAGCGCGAGGAAGTGCTGCGGCAACTGCACTGGCTGGCAGAACATGGAGATGCGAGCGCACAAAAGAAAGCAGTATCTTTGGCGCTCACCCTGTCCAGGCCGGATGTGGTCATTGCCATGCTCGCACCCTTGGCGCATGCACAGCCACTTAGCGATGAACAGTGGAAGGCGCTGATCTTCGCCTACGGCGAGCTTGGCGAACCGGGGCGCGCGCTCCAGGCTCTGGACTTTGCGCTCCAGCATTTTGGGCGGCGTCACTATTTGCTCACCCAAAAGGCCTATCTCAGTTACCAGATGGGGGATATCGAGACCAGTCTGCATGCCCTACAGCGCAGTGCTGCCCTGTATGGCTCGAATCCGTCCGTGGCTATCGATGAGGCGCATCTCCTGTCCATGCAGGGGAACTATCGCTTGGCCTTTGCTGCGTTGGAGCGGGTTCGGCAGCAAGCAACCCTGGAGGATGTTCCGTTTTGGCGGCTTTACGCCGTACTGGCCTGGGAGCTGCACGACAATGCCGTTGCCTTCCAGGCCGAAAAGACCCTGTATCTGCTTGGTGCCGCCAGCCAATATGATTTACAGCGCCTGGTCGTCCTGAGTGGGAAGGAAAATCCCGAAGCCGCTCTCGCGGTCGCGCTTCGTGGCTGGCAACGCTATCGTCTGCCGCTATTCTATTTTGAGGGTCTGTACTACGCGGCAGAGGCCAAACATTGGGATACCCTGGGCGATCTCTTGCATGCTGTCGAGAAAAAGGATCCCGATGGGGTAAAAAACTATCCCGCCTACTGGCTGGCCATGGGGCAGTGGGCCAATGCGCGGAGCCATTATGCCCTCGCTGGCTTTGCCTATGCGCAGGCGCTGCACCGCAATCCAGAGGATAGTGTAGCGGCAAATAATCTCTTGTGGATGCTCATCGATAGTGGTCAGGTGCGAACCCTGCGGGCCCTCTTGGTGGATAACATCGCCCGACCATCTCCAGGTATGCGCGATGTGGTGCTGAACGCCCTGGAGCGTCTGGGGCGCCATCGTGAAGCCCTGCACTTGGCAGCAACCATGCCCCCCCATGCGGATGGACAGCCGGAGAGACGGTTGCTCAACGCGGCATCTCTTTGGGATAGCGTTGGTCAGCCGGGCTTGGCCTGGACGCTTCGTCGGCAGGCGGCACAACAAAGTTTTCTGGCCCTGCAGCAGGGTGATGCCCGGCCATGAAAGCAAAAAACCTTTCGCTGTTCATAGTTGCAGGCCTCTCTTTTTACACTGTCATTGCGTGGGGGGAAGGTACGCAAGGTGTTCTGCGTGACGATCCTCTGCATACCTTGGCCGATTCCCTCGCTTCAGCGCCGCTTGATGGCAATACCACGCGCTCCGTCTTACTTGCGGCGGCACGCCGCGGAGATTATCTGCCCGCAATTTCCTGGGCCTTGTCCCGAGGGTATTGGGGCTTAGCGCAAGTGCTGATTGCCGACAATCCAAAGCCGACGCCGCGCTGGGCGCGTTTGAGCCTTGCCCTGCACGCGCATGATTCTGCTACGCTGGCTCGTATCCTCCGCCACCCGCAGGGTCTGCCCGTGCGTGATCGGATGCAGGCAGAAATGGACCTCGGGCGGTACCGGCAAGCGCGCCAGGATGCTTTGGCGGCGATGCAGCACAATCCCTATGATCGCCAACTGCGACGGCAGTATCTGCAGGCGGTTCGGGAGTCGGCCAGCTATGTCGATTTGGCTGGGCATTGGCAAAGCTTTAATGGCTTGAGCTTGTATGGCCCTCGTTTGCGCGGACGGATTGCGTGGGATGATCGCTGGAGTCTGGTTTTTGATGGCGATGCGTTGCGGCAGTCCGCGAATGCGAGTTCACAGTTGTTGCACACGCCCGCCTGGAGCAGCCGCAGTCTTGTGGGTGTGCGTTGGCAGGATCCGCGCTGGCAGATAGAGGCCTTGGTGGGGAGCTATCGCAGAACGCGGGATAATCTCAGTGCCAATGCCACTCTCGTTTGGCAGGCGTCAGATAGTGGCGAGCTTGCCGCCACTTTCGCCTATCATGATCGGAGCCTGCAAAGCCCGGCCCTGGCTGTGGCGGGGATGGTCGATCGCGCAGATTTCCAGTGGGCGCAACGATTGGGGTCCTGGCTAGGCAATATCGGCGCGGGTTGGCGGCAATATCAGGGGCAGGACGGCAAAGCGCTGGGAAGCGACGGCTATGGAGAGATCTCCTTGCTCTGGCGCCACCCTCTCGGTCCGTGGGAGCTACAGCTAGGGCCTTTCGCCGATTATCATCATCTGACTCGCGTTGATCAGTTACAGGGGGTGATTGCAGATGCGCTGCAACCCGATGCCCGCAGCATCAATACGGTGTTGCCAGGGAGCTATGGGGATCTCGGGCTGCGCCTACAATGGGGAGCCTGGCAAGATGCCCTGGCGAGCAACTGGAGCCCGTATCTCTCCCTAAGCGTCTATGAAAACACCCGTTTTGGACCGCAATATCAACTGGATGCGGGGTTGAGCACGGCAGTATTCGGACCCGATCGGCTGCGGATTGGTTTTGCCCAGGGGCAGGGAGGAAACGGCCTCGCCCTCAACCAACGGATTGTTCGGATTGGTTATCGCTATTATTTTTGAGTGCTTCAGGAGGAAATGATATGAACTGGCGCAACATCCTGTTTTTTGCGGGGCTTGCCCTCTTACTGTCTGGTTGTGCCGGCATGAACATCCAAAGTGCCAAGCCGGTCGCTGCCAATCGCGACGCTGCCTGGGCCGTCCTGCCCTTTGTGAACAATACCGAGACCCCGATGGCCAACGCGCGTGCCGCGGCGATGGCGGCAGGAGTCTTGCAAAGTGAAGGCCGGCAAGTGCGGGGTGAACTGCCGATCAGCACCCGCACAGAGGCCTTGCTTGGGGGCGATTGGAAGCAGGAATATGCCAGCGCCCTGCGCACTGCACGGGACGAGGGAGCGCGCTATGCCGTTGCCGGCAGCGTCGATGAATGGGACTACCGTGCCGGCATCAATGCCGAGCCGGAAGTTGCGATGACGCTCTGGGTCGTGGACGTGGCGAGCGGTAAGGTGATCTGGAGCGGGGTGGGGAGTGCGCACGGCGGGAGTCTGGGGCGGGGTGGCACCGGCGGTGTCGCACAACGTCTGATTCAACGGCTTCTCGGTCGCGCATTCTCCTGATCCAGATGGGATTCTTTACGGTGCCTCAACGGCGAGGCGAGGGCTGGCTGGAGGCAATTCTGTTTCCGGCACTTGCCCTGCTGCTGAGCAGCCTCCTCGATCCCAGGGATCCCCTCCTGCTGACGGAGGATTTCCCTTGGTTATTGCTGATTCCCTTGTTGATTGCCCTACGCTACGCGTTTCTTCCCGCCTTGGGTTCGGCATTGATCTTGGCGACCACATTTCTCTGGCATCCCTACCCCGTTGCACAGGGATTGGCGATCGCGGCCGGTACCGTACTGGTTATCCTGATCGCCGCGGAGTTCAGCTCTTATTGGTCGCGGCGGGAGCTGGGGCGTGCTCTTGAGGAAGAAATTACCGCAACGCGTTTGCGCCAACTCGCGGATGACCTCTACGTAACACGCGTCTCCCTGGACCGTTTGGAACAAAGTCTGCTGTATCAACCCATCTCGATTCGCAGTGCTGTGGAGGAATTGCGCCAAGGCTTGGTAGCGAGCCGGGGCGAGCTGAATCCGGAAATTGTTTCTCGTACCTTGTACTTTCTCAATCAGCTTGCGGGAGTGCAGATTGCGGCCTGGTACTCGACGCAGGATCCTGCTGCCGGTCTCAAGTTGATCGCGTCTTTTGGTAATGTGTCTCCCCTGGATGTAACGGATCCGGTGTGGCGCCGCGCCCAAACGGATGCTCAGAGTCAAAACATTGCCGGTTTGGATCTGGGAGAAATTCATCAGTACCTGAGCGTCCATGTGCACAAAAATAATACCGAAATTCGCCATTATCTTGGCGTTGAGGATATGTCATTTTATGCCATCAGTCAGGAAAATCTGCAGATCATTGAAGTGTTATTTCAATATTTGTGTAATTACGCCGGCGCTACTCAATTTTCGCAAAACCTTCTGCGGCGCTGGCCAGATTGTCCACCGGAGTTCGCCACGGATCTTTTGCAGCTGCAGCGGCTTGCGAGGGTCGTCTCGCAAGTAGGTTTCTGTATTCGCTATGTATTGGCCGAGACCGCAGTAACGGAACTGGTTGTGAACAAGATCGAGGCTCTGCGCCGTGGACTCGATGTCCTTTGGGTGCATCGCTCGGAACAGCATACGATTTTGTTGGTCCTTCTGCCATTTGCGGGGCCCAGTGCAGTTGATGGTTATTTACAGCGTATTGACGCGCAGATTCGGCAATGTTGCCCAGAGGACTGGGAGCAGATTCTGCAGCGGCGGGATTCCGTCAGAGTGGACCAACGGGATGCGGTGGTCCAGGTGCAAGATCTTTTGGCAGAGGGTCAGGAGGCATGACCTTCCTGATCCTTCTCTGGGTGGTGGTGTCCCTGGTAGCGTCGTTAGCGGCCAGCCTGATCGTCCCGCGGGAACAGCCCGGCCGCAACGGGTCTGCGGCATGGATCCTGTTTTTTTTGCTCTCTGTGTTTTTACCTTTTTTCGGCGCCATTCTGGCATTGGCTTACGCGACGGCCCTGCGTTCGGTGAGCGGGCGCATTCATGCAGCATCTGCAGAGCCGATTATCGTGCCCCTGCCGGCGCGAGACTTTCGTCTGCGTGCCTCTAGTGTAACTCCTGGTGCCATAGCTGGGCGCTTGCGCGGCGCTAGAAACTCCAGCCAGCGGGTGGAAGCCCTGTCACAAATCGTCAGTGCGCGTTTTGCGGAGCCGACCCGTCTACTGCGCAGTGCACTACGCGATAAGGCGGAGGAAGTTCGTTTGCTCGCCTACGCAGCGCTGGATCAGCGTGAACAAGAAAACACGGAGCTGCTCTTGCAGCTACAAGAAGACATCAAGGATTGTTCTAATCCCCGTATGCAGCGGCGCTTACGAGATTATTTGGCGTGGTTGCGCTGGAACATCGAACATGCGGTTTCCCGTGAGCTTGCCGAACCGGAAACGCGGCGCGAGGTAACGCCGCCAGGAGCGGAACTTGCAGAAGACAAAGCGGCAGCGTTGCCCGCCATGTTGGCGGGATTGGCGGCACTGGAAGCCGGACAGGCCGATCTGGCCATGACGTTTCTGCAGCAAGCGGAGCGCGATCGCGTTGCCCCCGCCGTACTCGCTCCCCATTATGCTGCTGCACTGTATCTGCAGCGCGATCTCGATGGTCTGCGGAAACTGTACGCGCAGCATCCCGAGCTGGCGCTCTCCTCGCGCTATGGTCCATCCTATCGTTATTGGTCGGGGTCTGCTGCATGACGCAAAAGACCGCCCAACCCGTAGATATTCTGCTGGTCCTGGAGGGTACCTTCCCTTACGTCCGCGGTGGAGTCTCCTCGTGGGTCAGGCGGATGATTCAAGGTTTCTCCGATAAGCGTTTTGGCGTAATTTTTCTGGGCAGTGCGCGTGATGACTATACGGCAAAACCTTATGAACTACCTGAAAATGTCGATTATTTTGCTGAATATTTTCTCCATGATAGCCAGGATTTTCCACGTGATCGGCTGTTGTCAAGACATCGCGTCTCCAACCTGGAAACGGTTTCCGCTGCGCATGAACAAATGAAAAAATGCATCGCTGGCGGGCCAGAAAAATTGGATCTGAATGCCTATGCGAACAATTTCTCCGTTAGTCAGTTAGACTTTCTCTATGCAGAGAGGATTTGGCAATGCTTTCTGTCACGCTATGCCGAAATTGCCGATCAGCCGCCTTTTGTGGATTATTTCTGGACCATTCGTGGCATGCACGCCCCCCTCTGGGCGATACAGCAGGCACTGGAAAAAGCCCCGCAGGCGAAAATCATACAATGCCCATCTACGGGCTATGCCGGCTACCTTGGTGCCTTGCTCAGCCAACTGCAGGAGTGTCCACTGATCATCTCCGAACATGGTATCTATACCAAGGAGCGGCGCATTGATTTGATGTTGGCCCGTTGGATTCAGGAAGATGAAGAGTTTCTGCAACGTGCGGGACATATCCATTATCTGCGACAACTCTGGATCAATTTTTTTGCCCTATTGGGAAAGATCAGTTACGACCAAGCATATGCCATTGTGAACCTGTATGCTGGCGTTATTCCACTGCAGGTAGCCGATGGTGCCAGCCCGGCAAAGCTACAAACCATTCCCAATGGCATCGCCGTGGAAAATTTTGTCGCCTGCCGCAGAACCTATGAGCAGCGTCAGGATGTCGTGGCATTGATTGGCCGGGTGGTGCCAATCAAAGATATCAAGACCTTTATCCGCAGTGCCGCAGTGGCGCGGAATCAGGGCCGAAACACCCGTTTTTGGATTGTTGGCCCGACGGAGGAGGATGAGGAATATTTCGCCGAGTGCTCGATATTGCTGCGCCATCTGCAGTTAGAAAAACAGGTAGAGTTCCTGGGATTTCGTAGTGTGGCAGAAATATTGTCAGAGATTCGCCTGACGGTGTTGAGCTCGATCAGTGAAGGGCTACCCCTCTCGGTGTTGGAGAGCTTTGCCGCAGGGGTACCCGTAGTCAGCACGGACGTGGGCTCCTGCCGAGAACTGATCCTTGGCGCAGATCCTGACCAACCCCGTGCGGCGGGAAGAGTGGTGCCCATTGCGGAACCGGAGGCATTGGCCCTGGCCATCGGCGAATTGCTCGACAATCCGGAGATGTGGCAGGCCTGTAGCACGCAGGCGGTACTACGAGTCGAGGGCGAATACCGCGAGGAACAGATGTTTTCCGCCTACCGGCAACTATTTGAGCGCGCGGCGCTGCGGGAGAGCTGAGCATGGCTGGTATTGGGTTTGAACTACGCCGTATCCTGCGCCGGCGCACGTATCTGGCGCTGATCGAGGCCTACGGCTACGCCGGCATTGTCTCCTCCGGCCCCTGGTTGCTGTCGATTTTTGGGATTCTGTTGCTTGGGTTTCTGGCCCTGAGCGATCGCTCTGCCGCTCTGCCGATCATTCAATTTCAGGTCTCGGTAACCTATCTCATCGCGGTATCGCTTATTTTCACGGGACCCCCGCAATTACTGTTTACCCGCTATATCGCCGATATGCTCTTCGCCCGTCAGGCCCGGTCCGTGGTGACGGTATTGGTGACGATGCTGGTGACGACCATTGTACCAGGTGCCGTATTTGCCGGTTTGGTCTTATTTTTATTGTTCCAAGATACCCCGATTCACTACCAGATATTGATGGGCGTCAGCTTTGTCGAGCTCTGTGGCGTCTGGGTGCTGACGATCATGGGCACCAGCCTGAAAGACTATAAGACGCTGGTGAGTTGGTATTTCCTGGCGTATGCAACAATCGTTTTGCTGGGGATGTTTTGTGGTCGCCACTGGGGATTGACCGGGTATCTCGCTGCGTTTGCCCTGGGGCAATGGGTTCTTCTTCTCGGTTTGGGCGTTACCGTAATTCGTGAGTTCCCTGGCTACTTACAATGGCCAAATAGTCGCGCAAGTCGGCTGTTCTGGTCACTATCCCTGGTGGGCTTGACCTTCAACGCTGGGGTCTGGATGGACAAATTTCTGTTTTGGTTCAATCCGGCTACCGGCGCCCAGGTCATTGGACCACTGCATGCCTCGCCAATTTATGATGTACCCATCTTTCTCAGCTATCTCCTGATCGTTCCAGGGCTGGCGGTTTTTCTTTTCCGCCTGGAGACAGATTTTGTCGAAGCTTACGATGCCTATAATCGGGCGATCGTGGATGGTGGAACACTGCAGGAATTGCACGCCGCCAAGAGCGGGATGATCTTGGCTACGCGGGCAGGTCTCTGGGATATTGCCAAAGTACAAGGCGTAACGGTGCTGCTCGCCTTCGCCTTTACTTCAAAATTATTACATGTGTTGGGCTATTCCGAGAGTTATGCACGCATCTTTCAGTTCGACGTGATCGGAGTGAGCTTGCAACTCCTGCTTATGAGTCTGTTGAATGTTTATTTTTATCTGGACTTGCGTGCACGCGCCGTGCTGTTAAGCATGCTTTTCGTTTTGGGGAATTTTGCTTTTACCTATCTCACGCTCTGGGCGGGTCCTTTCTTCTATGGGATGGGATTTTCTTTGGCCCTGTTTCTGGTTGATACCCTTGGCATATTTCTTCTGTCCCGGGATTTCCGGCGAATCGATTATTTGACATTTATTCGTATTCATTAGAGGGAAGAATGATAAAAGAGCGTATTTTAGTGATAGGCGGTGCGGGGTTTATCGGATCTCACACAGTTGATCTGCTATTACAAGAAGGATATCGGGTGCGAGTGCTGGACAATTTTTCGACGGGTTGCCGAGAAAATCTGCCAGCATCCCATCCCGGTCTGGAGGTTGTAACCGGCGATATCGCGAATCCTCTCCTCTGGGAGCCGGTGATGGATGATGTCGATGGCATCCTCCATTTCGCGGCGCAGGTGTCCGTGCAGAAAAGTATTGAAAACCCGGTGCGTTCCTGCGCAGAAAACATTCAGAATTTTGTGGTTGTTCTGGAGTTGGCGCGGAAGCGGGGGGTGCGTGTGGTGTATGCCTCCTCGGCAGCCGTGTATGGGGATCCGCAAATCCTTCCTCTACGGGAAAGCGACCCAGTGGCGCCGATTTCTCCCTACGGCCTGGAAAAATACAGTAATGAACTCTACGCGCGCTTGTATGAGCAGATGTATGACCTGTCGCATATGGGCCTGCGCTATTTCAATGTTTATGGGCCACGCCAGGACCCCAGATCGCCCTATAGCGGCGTCATCTCTCGCTTCGTTGAGCAGTTGCGTTTGCGCGAACCCCTGACTATCCGCGGGGACGGGCTGCAGGAACGGGATTTTATCCATGTGTTTGATGTGGCCCGGGTCAATGTTGCCGCCTTGTTCGCTGGCGATAACGGAGTGATAAACATTGGTTCGGGAATCGCTACGAGCATTCGCCAGCTGGCGACGACAATGTGTGCGTTGCATGGCTCTGGTGATTTTTCCTGGGTCCCAGCGCTGCCCGGTGATATCCGGCATTCCCAGGCCGATGTGCGCGTCATGAACTCTCGCTTGGGGGCGGCGCAAGTCAGCTTCTCCGACGGTCTCCGGCAGTTTTTGGGGACAATGGGTTTGACCGTCGGAAGGGGCGCAGCGGTAGTGCATTCTTCCCCCCAAATTAGCGCATCGTAACATCTCCGTAGCAATAAGTAGGTGCTTGTTCCATAAGCAATCGATGGAAATGAGCGGCGGTTGTGTAACGCGCGTGATACAATACAAAATATAGTTATAATCTAATATACAATATATTTCAAAGAATTGTCCTCTGGCACGCATCCTGCTGTTCGCAGCGAGGGTCTCTTTTGCTTTTTCGCAATTTGAAAGTGCATTAGAAATTGGGTAACAGAACATTAACCCTTGGGGGGCAACATGCTGCAAGACATCAATCAATACAATGCCGCGAAGGCGCGTCAGATTTTGGAGTATTTCCATGCCAAACGGGTGTTGATCACCGGGGGGTTTGGCTTCGTGGGCGGGCATATGGCCCGCCGCTTGCTGGACTGCGGTGCAGAGGTAACAGTGCTGGACATCGATACTTCTCCCAGCCGCCCGTCGATGATCAATTGCGGACAGCAGGGTATGCGTGACCAAGTACAGGTTGTGGAAGCCGACGTTACGGACAAGCAGGCCATGCAGGAGGTCATCGAGGCGGGGCGTTTTCATTATATCTTTCATTTTGCTGCCTACGCCTCGGTGATCGAGAAGGCGTTGACTGCACCGTACGATACGATCATGGCGAACACGATGGGCTGGATCAATATCCTGGAAGCCTGCCGAATGACCCAGCATAAGCCCAACATGATCTTCCTATCGTCGACCGACAAGGTTTATGGCGAGATGGATGGTGACTCGTATTTTGAACATACCACACCGTTACGGGGAATTGGCGTATATGATTCGGCGAAACTTGCCGCGGACGTGTTTTCGCGCACTTATCACGAGGCATTCGGTCTACCCACGGTAACGCTGCGTATGTGCAACATCTATGGCCCCTATGACTTCAATAGTGCGTATCGTTTGCTACCCAAGGCGATGCAGAGCATCTATGGCGGGCCGGAGCCGGTAGCCCCTGAACTGTACTTCGATGCAATTGAGCACCATCGCGATTATCTGTATGTGGAGGATCTGGTGCAGGCCATCCTCTTGCTGGCGCACTGCAATGTGTGTCGTGGTGAAGTGTACAACTTGGCTGGCGGTACGTATTTGAGTACCCCCACCATGTTGCGCACGATTGTAGAGGCTTGCGCAGAGGTGGAAGGTGGCTATGACCAGGAGCGCGCTGCTCGCATCCTTGCCAACGGCATCGCCGTCCGCGTCAGTGCGAATGCCTCTACCGTGCATGCCATCACCAAACAACACCTGAATGGTGAAAAGCTGATGAATGACACCGGCTTTCATCCCGCTGACAATTTTGTGGAAACACTGAAGGAAACCATCAATTTCTACCGGGATTATTTTCTGGCCAGCAGTGTGGAGACAAAAAATGAGCAACGTCTGGCAGGATAAGAAGTGCCTGGTGACCGGTGGTGCGGGCTTTGGTGGCGCCCATCTCTGTGAAAAACTGCTCGCGTCGGGTGCGCAGGTATACGTCCTCGATAGGCTGGTTCACGATCTCTCTTACTTTCGCCTACAGGGACTCGAATCCCGGGTGCAGATGATCTTTGGTGACATTACTGATAGTGGCTTGGTGCGCTTGTTACTCGAGCGCTTCGAGATCGACACCATCTTTCATCTGGCAGCACAACCCATTGTCCCTATCAGTAATGTCTTGCCCATGGATACGCTGCAGGTGAATGCCATGGGTACCTTTGTACTCCTGGAAGCCATGCGCCAGAGTGCATTCGTCCAACGTATGGTGGTGGCGTCCAGCGGCGCCTATTATGGTGCCACCACAACGGATCGTGCGTTGCTGGAAGACGATCCGCCGCGTACCGCTAGCAATATCTATGCATCATCCAAGGTTGCGGCAGATGCCGTGACGCGGAGTTATGGCGAAGCCTACGGTCTATCGGTTGTGGTCTGTCGTTTCATGAACACCTATGGTCCAGGAGATATCAACTTCAGTCGACTGGTACCGCGCGCGATACGCAACCTGCTGAACGCTATGCCCTATGATTTTGGTGCGCGCGACGATGGCAGTTCGCGGCTGGATTTCCTTTATGTTGGCGATATGGCCGAGGCCTATATGCGTGCTGCAGAGGCCTTGCCCGCGTGTCGCGCTGAGCCGTTTAATTTTGGCAGCGGTGCGCCTGCATCCATCGCCGAGGTGGTCAAAAAAATCTCCATTCTGTATGACAAAGAAGAGCGGACTCCCAGTTTTTCAGGGGCGCACAGAGAGCGGCCAGCGATCAAGTATCTCAACGTCGATAAGGCGCGAGAACGGCTCGGCTGGACACCCGGGACTGCTTTGGATCAGGGCTTGGAGAGGACGTTGGAGTGGTACCAGAAACATTGGCAGCAATTGCGCAAGGCGGGGTAGCTCATGTCGCTAGACAAGATGCATCATCGAATGAGGAAAGCATCCCGGTCATGGTCCAACCTCTTCACCGGAATTTTTTTTGCTATCGTTATCCTTCTCCTACTGATGCTGGCGGTGTTGCCCATACAGAATCAGGCGCAGATCTATATGAGTCTGTCATTGCTCGCCATCATGATGCTGGGGCTCTTCACCGTTAAGCGTCTAAGTCTCTCCTCGGAGATCGTTGATGCGCTGCGGGTTCTGAACATATTTATTGCCTTGTATTTGATTTTTCGCTATCTGGTGTGGCGGGCCGAGTTTACCATTGGTGGCTATGGCGTAATCAGTACGATATTTGGGTCGTTATTGTTCGCGGCTGAGGTTTATGCGGCGATCTATGCAGTATTAGGATTTTTTGTCAATTTTTCTCCGCGCACTCGGCAGCCAATTCCGCTGCCCCAGGACATTTCTGCTTGACCGGCAGTGGACATCGTCGTACCGACTTACAATGAGTCTGTGGATGTCTTGGAAATCACTTTGCTGGGTGCCTTGAATGTAGCATATCCGGCGGAGAAATTGCGGGTCCATCTGCTTGATGATGGCGGCACGGATGATCGCTGCCAGAATCCAAAGACCAGTCTGGCCGCTCAGGCTCGACGAACCGAGCTGCAGGCACTTTGTGAGCGCCTTGAGGTGACCTATCACACTCGCGTCCACAATAACCATGCCAAGGCCGGGAATATCAACGCCGCCCTACCATCCTTGCCAGGGGATTTGATGGTGGTGCTTGACGCAGACCATGTTCCCACGCGCGACTTTCTCGAGAATACTGTAGGCTTTTTTGTTGTTGACCCGCTGTGCGCCGTGGTGCAGACCCCCCACAGTTTCATTAACCCCGATCCGATTGAGAAGAATCTCGATATTCACCAAGATTCCCCCCCAGAAACGGATTTGTTTCAACAATATATACAGTTGGGTCTGGATGGATGGGATGCCAGTTTTTTTGTAGGCTCAGCCGCCATCATCCGCCGCTCCATGTTGATGAAGATTGGTGGCATTCAAACCGATACCCTCACGGAAGATGTCGAGACCGCGATGATGTTGCACGCACGGGGTTACCATAGCGTCTTCTTGAACCGCTCCCAGGTTCTCGGGCTGCAGCCGGAGACGGTAACCAGCTTTATCGGCCAACGTGTGCGCTGGGCACAAGGGGCTATCCAGATTCTGCAGATGAAAAATCCTCTTTTCGTGCGTGGACTGAGTTTCGCGCAAAAGATCACCTACATTACCAGTTTTTCCTATTGGTTGTTCCCCTATGCGCGCATGATCAATATGCTCGCGCCGTCCATGTTTCTGTTGTTTGGGATCATGGTATATAACGCAACCATTGGGCAATATCTGATCTATGGTGCGCCCTACTTCTTGGCGACGTGGATTTATTCCGATTTCATTTATGGGAAAATCCGCTGGCCTTTAACGTCAGACGTCTATGAGATGGTGCAGACACCAATGGCATCGATAATGTTGTTTAGTACACTGCTGCGTCCGGGAAAACGTCCCTTTAAGGTCAATACTGTTTAGATAGCTAGTTTTCTGTCAAAATGCCACCCATGTTTTTCTGCGGAGACATGGCGATGGCCCGTACCAAAGCACGTTTATCCAGCGGGGCGCGGCTGGCGGATTACCTGACGGTGGGATATCTGGCCTTGCGTTGTCCTTTGCCCAAGGTCCGGGAGAGTTTGGCGCACCATGATGTGGAGAGTCAGCGTCGCAGAGGCTTGCCTCATGAGGTGTTGGTCTACTTCGTCCTGGCCATGGTTTTGTATGCCCAGGTGGCCTACGAGGAGGTGTTGCAACTCGTGTTGGAAGGGCTGCGCCCGGTGCTCGGAGATGAGGGATTGGCGGCGGGCACGGTCAGCAAGGGCGCCATTTCCCAGGCACGCAGCCGGGTCGGTGCCGGGCCGTTGCGGTCTTTGTATCAGGAGCAGGTTCATCCCCATGGTCCGGCGGGGATGGCAGGGGTATGGTATCGAGGGAAACGACTCATGGCGCTGGATGGCTCGTCTCTGGAGATGCCCGATGAAGCGCCCAACGCTGCGCATTATGGATATCCGCCCTCATCCCGCGGCGCCACCGCCTTTCCCCGATTACGTTTCGTAGCGCTGGCCGAATGTGGCACCCATACCCTGTGTTACGCTCAGCCGGGATCCTATGGTCAGAGTGAGCGGGAACTGGCTTTGCCCGTGATCGCCCATGCCGATGCCAGCATGCTGGTCATGGCAGATCGAGGCTTCTACGGCTACGACTTCTGGCAGCAGGCTAGCGCAACGGGAGCGCAGTTGCTCTTTCGTCTCAGTAGCATCCTGAAACTCCCCATTGAGCAGCCCCTGTCCGACGGGTCCTATCTCAGCACCCTCTATCCCAATGACGCGGATCGAAAAAAGCAGCGGCAGGGGGTACGTGTACGGGTCATTGAATACCAGCTGGAAGGCATCCCCAACGCCGAAGCGACTTATCGACTCCTGACCACCATCCTGGATCCGCAAGAGGCTCCGGCCGCAGAATTGGCCGCCCTGTATCAGCAGCGCTGGACCATCGAAACCAGCTTCGATGAACTCAAGACCCATTTGGCTGATCGCCGTGTCGTCCTGCGCAGTAAACGCCCCGAACTCGTCGAACAGGAGTTCTATGCCTTGCTGTTGGTCCATGCCGCCATCCGCCATCTGATGACCGAAGCGGCGGCGCAAACACAGCAGGCTGCCCAGGATTTATCCTTCCTTCACGCCGTTCGCGTGTTGCACCGACGTCTCCCTGCTGTCGGCGCCATTCCCCCCTCAGGCTAGGTCCAGATGGCTCCAGAGCCTCTTGCAGGAAATTGCCACCGGCAAAGCCGTCACCAGTCGGGGAAAGCGCAACCCCAGAGGCGTACGAAGAAAAATGAGCCGGTACCCCATCCGAGATCGAGGAGACCCTCTGGGGATCCCTTGCACACCGCAGATAATCATATGAATCTATCTAAACAGTATTGCCTTTAAGGTCACCCCCAAGGGTGAGCAGTTGGATCAAGATTTCGTATCGTCTGCCATTCGCGTACAGGCACTGTTTTTTATGATCATATTTACCTCGCTGGTCGTTGGTGCATGGCGTTGGATCAGTTCGCCCGGAGAGCGTCCACAGCTAGTGTTTACGATGATTTGGGAGCTGCTGAATTTTCTGATCATTACCGCCACCATAGTAGTCATGTTGGAGCGGCGCCAAGTGCGTGGAAGTTATCGCGCTGTGACCGGGGATGCTGATGCGCGCGTGCTTGGTGAAATCACGCTCAAATCGGGGACCGTGATTCGTCTGCCGGTGAGTGATTTGTCTGTGGGTGGGGTGGGCTTTCGGCATGCGCATTGGCCCGCCAGCGTAGAACAAATATCGGCGAGCATCTTGTCGGTGCGACTGATTATGGAAGGCCCTCGCGCTTGTTCCACCAGTTCGTTGCCCGTCGTCCTGGTGCCCAGCTGGGATGGAAATGTAGGACTAGCGTTTCAGTATGCCGATGTGGCACAAAAGCAGGAGGTCGTTGCTCTTTTGTACGCGGATAGTGAACAGGTCGCGAGGTATTCCGCGCACCGCAAAAAGCGCGTTGGCTTCATCTATTCCTACAGTTATTTCTGCAGCAAAACGGCGGCAGGTCTGGGTTATTGGGGTAAATTTCTGTGGGCCACGCAGGGGCGGGCCAAGGTCGCGAGCGGGATGCATCTTCTCGGCAGATCAACGGCAATGATGCGCCGCATGCCACGTTCGGTTGGAAGATCCCGATGACAGATTGCGAAAGCGCTGGACGCAATGCTGGTTTTCTCTGGCGTTGGCTAGGCCTGATCTTTTGTTTTTCTTTGCTGTTGCCCGGCGTTGTACATGCGGATACGCCGGTGCGGCATTCGCTCGCGGAACTGATTCAGGGATCGCAGTATGCGCAGATTTCTGCGCAAAGCCCGCGCCTGGAAATTCCGTGGACAGTCCCCAAACAGCAAGAAGCCGATCAGGCTTTACTCCATTTATTCTACTTCGTGAGTCCTGGAACGGCGCCGGGCACGGAACTGGTGGTATCTTTGGATGGCCGCGATGTGGGTGCGGTACAGGAAAGCCCAAAGTATCCGGAAGGACAGGCGGTTATTCGTCTCGCCAATCACGCCATCGCGGCCGGTGGGCATGAGGTGGAAATCCAACTGAAGCTTGCCCATCCTGATGCCGCGAAGTCCAACGCTTGGACTCAGCTTGATCTCTACCGCTCGTCGCTCGGCTACCAAGCGCATCATCTCCCTTGGCAGAAGGTCGATTTTGCAGATTTCGACGATATGCTTCGTGATGCCAGCCAGAGTGGTGCATGGACGTTACCTCTAGAGCTGGATGGCGCTCCGACGCCGCAAATCTTGACTGCAGCGCAACAGGTGGTTGCCGGAATTGCCTTGCGAGCGCAGGCGCCAGTCCTTGTGCATGTGCAACAGACGACTGCTTCTGGCGCAGGAAAGACCGCGCTGCAAAATTCCCATGCCCCCATGACGGTGGTGATCGGAACCGAAGAAGAACTGTCCGGTAGCTATGGCAAACTAGGGCAGTTCAATGGCCCAGTAATGCTGCTGCAACGCTCCGCTGCTGGCGACGGAGGGGTGGATCTCGTGATTACCGGGCCTACGCCTGCAGACGTCTTGCAGGCGGCGCGCACCTTCGCGAGTAACCGAGAGGCTGTGCCCGTTGGCAATGTATGGCAGGTACCCAAGAGTTTGGCTCCGACACAAGCACATTTTGATCGGGTTCAAAATCCTCCCGCCTTACAGCCCGGCATGGAAGTGCCGATTCGCAGCGCCCATTCGCAGGATGTGGATGGCGAGATATTGGCTGGCAAGATGATTCACTTTTCTTTTTGGATGCCAGGTGGGCAATTTGCGGATCGCCAGGCACAAATGGTCATGAAATTGAATCTGGATGTGACACCAGACAAAAAAACAACGCGCCGCCCCCTGATCACGATTTTGGCCAATGGGCAATGGATCTCCCAGTGGCACCTGGGTCTTGGTGCGGCCCACTACGAAACCCGGGTGCCCTTTTCCACCTTGGCGGCAGGAATGAACCACATCAACCTGGAGATTACTGGAGCCACGGCCAGTTTGTTGGCGGGATCGACACTGCGTATTCCGCCTACCCACGACTATGCCATGCTTCCAGATCTCCGCCTCTTCGCCCGTACCGGTTTTCCACTGGTGCGGACAGGTGGGGAGAAGTTGAGTCTGATTTATTTAGACCCATCGCCACAGGAGGAGAGCGCCGGCCTGACTCTTTTTGCGCGGCTCGCCCAGGCTGCCAGAAGCAATCTGCCCGATGCCATCGCACAAATTGATGGCGTTCATGCGGGCACCAACGAGATCATCTTCGCTACCCAATCCCATCTCTCCCAGTCTGCATTGGCGGGCGCCCCGGTTCAGCTTCTTGCCAATGGCTTGCGCTGGCAACTCGCCGGTTCGGACAAATCGCCGTGGAGTGGCGAACAGGGGCTGCAGCCCGCGGCCTTTCTGATGGAAAGCCGCAATGGAGCGAGTGATCATTGGTGGAAATTGATCTTCACCGCGGGCGATGCAGCGGATTTCGAGACTGCAAGCTACCAGCTCGTAAAGGAGAAAAACTGGGATGGTCTCCGTGGAGATTTTGCTTGGATCGATCAGCAAGGCCGATATCAATCGACCCTGTTTGGTAGGCAGCAAATCTATGGTAGGCGAAACAGCCCCTGGTACTGGATTTATCTGTTTTCTATCCGGCCATACTGGTGGATATTGATTGCCCTCTTGCTGGTTGCTGGCGGAACCGCCTCTGGCTGGGTGATTATACAAAAAAAACGTCGCCGCTGGCGCATGGAGGAAACGCATGAACAATCAACATGACCGACGCTATCTCCCCACGGATCTTGGTAACGGCAATGCCATCGCACTGCTTCTCGTGCTCCTGATTGGCATGACAAGCCGGCCGGCCGTCGCAACGGTAGTGAATCGCCAGGAATCGAGCAATATCGTGGAACAAGTGAGCGGCGAGAAAGGGGCGAACTCACCGGAGTTGGATGCTGCGGTAAAACATATCTGGGAGGAAATCAATCAAAAAAATATTGCGGCGGCAATGGCTGAAATACAATCCACGCAAAAGAAGTTTCATGGCTGGCATCCAGACGAGGAGATGACCTTTGTACTTGCTGAAGTAAAGACCTGGAAGCAAATAAATCATGGTAGCGTAGGGCAGGCAAGACGAGCTCTGCAGGATTTCATTGCCCGCTATGCCAACGGACCGGAGGCAGCGCAAGAGCATGCAGTTGAGGCCAGTATGCAGTCGGTGGTGATGGATCGCAGACTGTGGGAAGCCCTGGAAAATGGCGCAACCGCGCAAGAAATGCAGGCCAAAATCAAAGAGGCAGAACTCCATAATCCTGCTTATCATCCACCTTTGGCAATGCTGAAAATTTTGCACTTGGATCAGGCTGCTGCCCAAGCCCCGATTTTGGCCAAGCAGAACGATTGGCGCGCGATCATTTCGTTGCAGCGCCGCTATCCAGGCGCCTTTTCGTCGGCGACATTTCCGGAAAATGCCCTATTGCTCGCCCATGCCCAGGCACTGACGGGAAATGATTTGGAAGCGAGTCGCTATTATCTGCAGCAGATACAGGCGAGCAAGTAATGTCGCCCATGCGCAAGCCCTACTCGGTAACGCGAGCGATGTACTCCCGGAAAATGTGGTGAACCTCCTCTATCAGACCGCTAGGGAAAAATATCCGGATGCAGCGCCGCAATTGGAGCAATGGCATCTTGATTACCTACTGGGTGTTGCTGCGCGCTTGCATGGGAAGGGACAGAATCAGCGCGCTTGGCTGCTGCTCCAGCCGCATCTTGCGACCATTGAGCGGGGCGAGCATGCCAGCAACGCGCGGCTGATCGCCAGCATCCTCGGCGCGCTGGACCGTAGCCATGCGGCGTTGCACTGGTGGTTTCTCGCCGCCCAGTGGTCGGGAAAACAGAAGGATTGGCAGACGGCCGCGACCTTGGCCGTTGCTACGGGCTCCACGGAGCAGGCAGGACAGGCCCTGGCCCATCTTTCGCCGGATTCAGCTGCTGGACGATCGGTGTTTGTCTGGTATTTTCAGCAGCGCGCACTGGCCGCCTATCGGCAAGGAAAGTATCGGCAGACGCTGCATTATCTCCACGCTATTCAGGAAAAGCAGCCTCTGTCGGCGGGCATGCAAAGCATTGCGGCATGGTCTCTGATCCACTTGCACGAATATTCCCATGCGGGGAAAATTTTTCACGTCTTGTATCGCCACGATCCGAGTTCCAGCAATGCGTCTGGGGTGGCCCTCACGGACTATAATAGCCATTCCCTCGCTACGGCATATCAGTTGGCGCAACAGGTCCCTGGGGCCCTATCGACATTCTTGCCCATGCAGACCATGGCCGCCAATGTGGACCACATCGACGAAATTCCGTGGGGTTTGAGTGCAAAAGGACGGGTAATCTTGCCACCGACGCGAGCCAGTTTTCTCTTGCTGGGAACGAGCTGGCTACAACGTGGGGGGCTGGGTGCAGGTAGCAGTCGTCTGCAAGCGCTTGCGCCCGGTATCTGGGCGCAGTGGGGGTTGAACTGGCATTGGTCTGCCTTTGCGCAATTGCATAGTGATTTGCTGAATTCCAATATTGGTTCCGTGCAGTCGACGACCTTTCTGGGGTCAACGCAAACTCTCCAGTTTGCGCCATCCAATGGTCTTTCCACCTGGCGGGCTCCCAGTATTTTGCTTGGTGTAGATGACCGATTGCCGGGGCAGGAATGGCGTGCGGCGTTGGGCTGGACGTCGCCGAGCAGCCTCGGTGGCGGTTCACCACAGGCCCTCTTGCAGTATCGCCGTAACACCAGTACCAAGGGTTCCTATTGGACGGTGGAGGCGCTACGCGATGCGGTACGGCAGAGTTGGATTTCCTATAACGGTACCAAGGGATTGTTGACGCTAGACCAGCCAGGAAAAAATGCACTGGTCTTGCCTTATCAGTGGGGCGCGGCCATGCGCAATCAGTTGGGGTTCGCAGGCTACCTTGCCGGTCCCAAGACGATGTCGTGGAATTATCTTGCCACGCTTCATCTCAACGCGATTACGGGGCGTAACATTCGCAACAACTATGGCTGGACCAGTTATCTGTCGGCGATGAAGCCGATCTTTGTGAATGACGGTTGGTGGTCGGCGCTGGGCCCGGCGTTGTACGCTGAAGGGTATGCACGCAATGAAAATTTTGGCAGTCCGGGATATGGCGATTACTACAGCCCGCAATGGTTGTTGCAGCCACAACTTGCTGCGGTAGTTAGCCACTGGTGGCAAGGGGGATCGTTGTCTCTCGCGGCATCGGTCGGCTACCAGTGGGCGCGTACTGCGGCGGCATCAGTGATCCCCGTGTCTCAGCTGCCCAATATCCTCTCGACGGGCGAGATAAATCAGCCCATCGCCGAATTTGCCGCAGCAGAGAATAGCAATATTTCCGGCAGCGTCGATTTGGAACTTACGCAGAAACTCGGGCAGCACTGGTATTTTGATGGCAGTGCCGCCTATCAGGCTAACCCGGCGTTTGCACAAACAAACATCGGAGTGGGAATTCGTTACGTGTTTTCTGGTCAGATGCAGAGAACGCTGTCGCCGGCTGCTCTTCTGGGGAATATGTGGCGCTTGAATCCATAATGCTATCGATGTACCGGGCCCGCAGAGGGTATTCCGTGTGGCGATCGCTGATCTGTTTCGGACTTGCCCTGCTATGGTTCGTACCTTGCGCCCAGGCCAATACCGTGAATGATTGGCGCCAGTTCTGGGCGGACTACCAGCGAGGTTTCGTGGACCAGCAGGGACGAGTTATTGATTGGTACGAAGGTGGTATCACCACATCGGAGGGTCAATCCTATGCGTTGTTCTTTGCTTTGGTTGCGAATGAACCAAAGGTTTTTGCAAAGATACTGGCGTGGACGCAGAGTAATCTTGCCGATGGTGATTTGGCAAAGAATTTACCAGCTTGGCGCTGGGGCAAGGATAAAGACGGGAAATGGGGAATATTGAGCCACAATCATGCGGCCGATTCAGATCTCTGGATTGCCTATGACCTCGTCGAGGCAGGTCGTTTATGGAATAAACCGACTTACACGCAGTTAGGGCAGGCCTTGGCACAGCGCATTGCGCAGAAAGAGATCCTGCCCATGGAAGGTGTCGGACCAATGTTGATTCCAGGGGAAAAATATTTTCATTTTGGCTCGACATTGATCATTAATCCGAGTTACCTACCGCCATTCTTGCTGGCCGCCTTGGCGCAAAGCCTGCCCGATGGTCCGTGGGCGACGATGCTCAAGAATCTGCCGAGCATCCTACAAAAAACCGCTCCGCATGGCTTCTCACCCGGTTGGGTTGCCTACGATCCCAGTCGAGGATTTTTTTCTGCGCCGCAGGGGGTGTATGGAAGTTATAATGCCATCCGCGTCTATCTCTGGGCGGGGATGACAAATCCGCAGACGCCCGGAGCAAAAACGGTGCTCGATGCGTTGTGGGGCATGGCGCTGTATATGCAGTCCAATGATCTCCCGCCGTTAAAAGTAAATGTCATGACCGGGGAGTCGGAGGGTATCGGACCGAGCGGTTTTTCGGCTGCTCTCATTCCTTTTTTGGCACGCTTTCAAATGCAAAAATCTCTTTCCATACAGCTGCATCGTCTGGAACTAGAGAAAGATCCGGATACTGGCCTGTATGGCCATCCGCCCATACATTATTACAACCAAAATCTCGCCCTCTTTGCCTTGGGATGGTACGCTCACGCCTATCGCTTTGGGGTCCACGGGAATGTTCATCCCAGTTGGTCCGCAAACGCGACGTCTTGAATCCATTGCCGGGGAAAAACCATGCTGGATGCGGTGTTCGATTTCGATGCCCTTGTCGATCGTCGGCATACGGATAGCGTGAAATGGGCGGGGGCAGAACACAAATTTGGTAAGGCAGTGTTCCCTATGTGGGTGGCCGACATGGACTTCCCCGCCGCGCCTTGCGTTATGCGGGCACTGGAGCGGCGCTTGGGTGAGCCCGTCCTGGGTTACCCGGATCATGATGAAATGGTACAGGAGGCGGCGTGCGGCTGGTGGCGTGGGCGCTATTCCTGGGAGGTCCATCCGGAGGAGGTCATTCTCGTGCAGGGGGTCGTTCCTGTACTCTACGCCGCAGTACGGGCGTTTTCTCGGCCGGACGATGGGGTCATCATCATGCCGCCCATCTATCCACCATTTTTTGCGGCGGTCGAGGCACAAGGACGGAATCTGATCTCGGTGCCATTGCGACTAGATGCGACTGGACGCTACTCGATGGATTTTGCGGCGCTGGAGACCCAGTTGCCGCATGCGCGCATGTTGTTCCTTTGTTCACCTCACAATCCCGTCGGACGCGTGTGGACGCGGGACGAGTTGCAACAGTTGATCTCTCTCTGCGCCCAGCATGGCGTACAAATTGTCAGTGATGAAATTCATGCGGACCTCGCGCAGCCCAATCATCCCCATACCCCCCTGGGGCAACTGGATAGCGAGGCCGTGGTATTGGCTGCGGCCAGCAAGAGTTTCAATATCGCCGGTCTGGGGGGGGGCGTCGTGTGGCTGCGTGGCGCTGCCCGCAAGCAGACCTTGGTTACAGAGCTGCGGCGTAGCGGCAATTTGGGGACCCACACCTTTGCCAAGGCGGCCATGACCGCTGCTTGGCAGGAGGGAGCCGTGTGGCTGCAGGCGCTGCAGAACTACCTGGCCAGCAATGCCCAGTTTCTACAGTCGTACCTGAAAGATCATCTGCCGGATCTGGGATTTCGCATTCCGGATTTTGGCTACCTGGCCTGGCTGGATTTGCACACTTGGGGCCTGACCGATGCAGAACTGGAAGCTCGAATTTTGGACGCTGGCCTAGGGTTGAATTGGGGTCCTTCCTTCGGCAGCGGTGGTTCCGGTTTTGTCCGTCTGAATTATGGGACCCCCAGGCGGCAATTGCTGCACGGCCTGGACTTGTTGCGCCAGGCCGCTCCCCTTCACGCCAAGGCCGGAGCCTCCACGCAGGGATGCAGGCTCTGATAATGCTGGTGCAGGGCGTCCCCCGTAGCGGCGACGAGGGGATGTAGCGAGGGCGTCAGACGGGGCTGACTGCCAAATTGCATGCTCGCCAGGTCTGGCGCAGTGGCACGCATCTGCACTGCCAGGCCAATGGTGTTGATCAACTCTCCCGTTGTGGGCCCACCCAGAATTTGCCCGCCCAGCAGTTGCAGGGAATCCCGGGCAAAGATGACGCGGCAGTAGATTTCGGTGGTATTGGGCATAGCGGCAGGATGATGGTCCGGCAGGCGCGCCTCGCCGACCAGGATCGGGAAACCTTCCTGCTCTGCTTGGTGTTCGGTCATGCCGGCAACGCCAAAGGCCAGCCCATCGATCTCGCTGGCATAGACACTCACCGAGCCGGCATTGAAACGCAACTCACGCAAACCATAGAGGTTCATTCCGGCAATCCGGCCCTCGGCCGCCGCCTGGGAGGCAATCAGGGCATGGTTGGCCTTGCGGGTGAAAAAATCCTGCTTGTGGGCACAGTCGCCGACGGCGAAGATGGCCGGGTCTTCGCGGCTACGCTGAAAGGCGTCTACCCACACCCCATCCGAACGACTCAGAGTCAGGCCCATGGCTTGCGCCAGTTGGGTGCGCGGGCGGGTGCCGATGGCGACAAGGACCGCGTCGACGGGTAGAGCTGTCTGTCCGGCAATCTGCACCGCAGCCGCCCGTTTGCCGCTGCTGTCGGCGACGACGTCCTCCACCTTGCAGCCGGTGTGGATCTGTACTCCGTGCTTTTTCAGTTGCTTCTCCACGGCCTCGCAGGCATAGAGATCAAAGGCCGCTTGCATCAAATGCGGCAGCATCTCGATGATATGCACCGTAATACCCCGTTTGCGGATCTCATCGGCAAATTCGACCCCAATAAACCCTCCGCCGATGATGGCCAGGGTTTGCACCTTGGGGATCAGGGTGGTGAAGAGCTCGTCCAGATAGCTGTAGTCCTTGTGGATGCTGAAGACGCCTTCCAGATCCAGTCCGGGAATGGGGGGAATGAAGTTGTCGGCGCCGGTGGCAAGGACCAAGCGTTCCCAATGAATGCGATCGCCAGTTTCCAGGGTAGCGACGCGTGCTTGTCGATCGACGTCCTGGACCCGACCGATCTGTAACTTTCCCCCAGCCGCCAGGAGGGGGGCCCGCCCGGCCATGTCCTCGTCCGTACCGCCCAGGGTCCCAAAGATATAAGGGATGCCACAAGGGATTACGGCATCACTCTCGGGTCGTACTACCAGCACCTGCTTGTGGGGCGAAAATTGCGCCGCCGTGATGCCACACATCATGCCAGCGGGGCCACCGCCAACGATCAGCACATCCGTAGTCAATTCACTCATGAGGGTTCTCCTGTTTGCGGTGCAGCAGGCTTTGGAGTTCGCGCCGCATGGCGGCTCCGTCGGCCTCCAGGACGTTCATGGCGGGATGCAAGGACTGGTTGAGGGTGTTGAGGAAACGCAGTTGGTGTTGGGCCTGCCGGTCCATCAAGCGATGGATGGCCAGTTTGGCCAGATCAGCGCCCAGCATCCACAGGATATTGTAGGCCCAGACCAAGCCGATGATGGTCCAGGAAATCGCCGGCATCAGCCAGCCGAAGGCGACAATGGCGATGCCGACGATTTGCGTTCCCAAAATCGCCATCAGCAGAATGGGTGCGGGATAGGGAGGCTTCCAAAATGGCCCTCGAGTACGGGTCAGAAAGAGCATGAGGTGCCCGCCGGCGATGAGTTGCAAAAACATTACCGTCTGCAATTGTGCCAAGGGCAAATCGAAGGCAAAGCGGCTAATCAGATACAGCGCCAATGTTCCGCCCAAGGCCAGCAGGCCCATCATCGAGGCCAGGCTCAGGACCCGTCCCATCTCCCAGTGTACTGGGCTTTTCTGCACCGCCGTGCGATCCCAGGCGATGCTCATGATGGGAATGTCATCGAGCAGGGACAGCAGCACCACCATGATCGCCGTCAACGGATAGGAATTGAAGCTCAGCATGGTGAGCACGACAAAGAACAGGATGTCGAGGGTCATGGCAATGCGGTAGACGGTGTAACTCATCATCCGCTCGAAGATCCGTCGCGCTTCCTCTACCGCCTGGACGATCACATTCAGGCCCGGTGCCGTCAGGATCAGCGCCGCCGCCGCTCGGGCCGCGTCGGTGGCACCGGAAACGGCGATACCCACATCTGCCTGCTTGAGGGCCGGGGCGTCATTGACCCCATCGCCGGTCATGGCAACGATATGGCCCCGCTCTTGCAGGATTTTGACGATGGCGTACTTATGTTCGGGAAAGACCTGGGCGAAGCCATCGGACCGTTCGATTTCCGCGCCCAACCCGTCAGCGAGCTGGCCTGTTTCGGCATATTTGGACAAGCGCTCGTCGACGGTCAGGATGTGGGTGCCCAGATTCAGTTGTCCGGCGATTTCACTGGCGATGGCCTGATGATCGCCGGTAACCATCTTCACTTCGATGCCGTGATTCTGGGCCTCGATGATGGTGTCCTTGGAGTCCACCCGCGGTGGATCGAAGAGGGAGAGGATGCCGAGAAACTGCCAGCTCGCCCCGTCGTCATCGGAACGCGCCACCCCCAAGGTACGGAAGCCCTTGGCGGCAAAATCCTCCACCGTCTTTTCTGCCTTGGCGCGCTCATCCCCGCTGAGCTTGGCCATGTCCATGAGGACCTGGGGAGCACCCTTGGAGGTCCGAAAATGTTTGCCATCGCTGGCCTGGATTTGTCCCTCGGTGCGTTTGGAGACAGGATCGAAGGGGATGAATTTGCTCTGCTGTAAGCCTTGCAACTGCTGCGCGCGATCCTGTAGCCCCGCCAGTACGGCGAGATCAATGGCGTCGGCGTCCTCCTCGCGCGAGGCGAGGGCCGCTGCGACGATCAATTCCTGGTCGTCCTGGGCGTGAAAACGCACGCTATCGCCCAGGGTGATCTTGTTCTGGGTGAGGGTGCCGGTTTTGTCGGAGCAGAGAATATCCACCCCCGCCATTTCCTCGATGGAGGTCAGGCGCGAGACGATCGCCTTCATCCGCGACAGGGCCAGGGCACCCAAGGCCATGGTGACCGAGAGTACCGCAGGCATGGCGACGGGAATAGAGGCCACCACCACCACCAGGACAAAGGCAAGCAACTGAAGGAAAGACAGGCCGCGTACGAGTTCGACGATGATCAGTATGGTCGACAGCACCAGGGCGAGGACGATCAGAAAATTGCCAATACCGAGGACCGCCTTCTGGAAATGGGAGACGGGCGCTGCCTTCTGCACCAGGCTTGCCGTGTGACCAAAAAAGGTCTGACTGCCGGTGGCGTAGACCAGCGCCAGCATCTCCCCTTGCTTGGCGATGGTACCGGAGTAGGCCACGGCCCCGACCTTCTTATTGACCGGCAGAGACTCGCCCGTGAGCGCCGACTGGTCGACAGAGAGATAGTCCCCAGAGAAGAGCTTCACGTCCGCAGGGAGCACGTCGCCCAGGCGTATGCGGATCACGTCGCCAGGCACTAAGGTCGTAGCGTCGATCTCCTGCCACTGCCCGTCGCGTAGGGCACGGGCCTTCAAGGCCAATTGATTTTTCAGTGCCTTTAGGGCATCGGCGGCGCCTTTTTCCTCCCAAAAGCCAATGCCGCCATTGACTAGCAGCATGGCGAAGATGACGAAAAAGCTCTTCCAATCGCCATTGATGGCGGAGAGCACGGCGGCCGCCTCGATCATCCACGGGATCGGTCCCCAGAAATAGGAGAGGAGGCGACGCCACAGGGGGGTTTCCTTTTCCTGTAGGGCATTGCTGCCATAGTGTTGCAGGCGCCGCTGCACTTCCGCAGCGCTCAGCCCCTGCTCGCTACTCTCCAGGGCCTGAAAAATGGCAGCAGGATCCATCTGCTCCCAATCTTTTGCGTTGTGTTCTTGCAACACCATTCACCTCCCCGCGATATGAGCTGACGCTGAGACCCGCAAAGCTATATTTGGATACGACTATAGGATAGTACAAGCTATGTGGGGACGCTCAGGCGCGGCACTCTGAGGTGGAGATGGTGCCCCAGAACCGAATCGAACGGTCGACCTACCGCTTAGGAGGCGGTTGCTCTATCCACTGAGCTACTGAGGCAGCAAGGGAATGGTAGCAGCTCGTGCCCCTTGGGCCTAGCTGAGAACGGCAAAGTAGGTGGCGTAGAGGAGGCCATTGAGCAAAAAATAAATTGGACGCAACTGCACGCCGCGCCAGACCAGCAGTAACGTGTAGCTGCCCGCGATCAGGGTCAAAACGGCACCGAGCAGGACCGGTGGGCTGGGGGTCCAAGGGGTCAGGGAAACGCCGATGGCGGGCAGGAGGGAGCCCTGAAAGACCAGGGCGCCGGTGATGTTGCCAAAGGCCAGGGTGTCTTTCTTGCGCCGGATCCAGAGGATGCTATTGATTTTCTCTGGCAGCTCCGTTGCCACGGGCACGATCAGCAGCGACAGAATCAGGGCAGAAACCCCTAACCAGGCGGAAAGATGTTCTACACCATGCACAAACAGCTCGGCGCCAAAAATGATGCCCGCCAGACCCAGGCCGAGTTGTAGGAAAATGGTGAGCAGCATGGTCGGCAGGCCTAGGCGAGAAAGGTAGAGCGCTGCCTCCGCCTCCGTGGCGTGGCCGTCGGCGACGAGTGCCGCAGAGGCGCGAATGGTGAGCAGAAGGTAGAAAAAATAGAACAGCACCAGGAGAACAGCGATGGAGCTGCGAATGACGGCTTCCTGATGGGGAATGAACAAGGCGAGCGTGGCCAGCGAAAAGGCGGCAAGGAACCAGGACAGGTCGCGACGCAGTCCCGTTCGTTCAGGCAGCAATGTGCCCCGCCAGCCGCGCTGCGCCGCGGCAAATATCGACATCAGAAACAGGGTGAGGGTGGAGAGCATCATCGGCGCCCCCAGTATTGCGCCAACGCCAACCTCCTCTCCGACCTTCGGGCTCGCCAGGCTGCTTGATGCAAAGACGGCGACCAAAGGAACCATGGTTTCGGGCAGGGCGGTTCCCACCGCGGCAAATATCGAACCGGTGACACCTTCCGATAGCCCCAGCCGATCGCCCAGATGCTCCAGAGAATTGGTGAATAGCTCGGCCGCGACAAGGATCAGTACGAGGGCGAGAAGAAGCTGGACGATATCCATGGTCGGGATCTCGGGGAAGAGAAAGTGCTAGGATAATGGCCCGATGGGCAAGCGCCTAGTCCTTGCGCGCATCCGATTTTTACGCCAAGGTGAAACGCTAACGCACGGGGGTAATATGCAGGAGCTTTGTCATTTCTTTGACCGCAGCATTCACTATGTAGAAGGCGGTGATGCGACGCCAGCCGTCTTCTACATTGCTGACAAGGATGCGGGCGGCATTCTGATCAATGCCCCCCGTTATGATGAGGACACTTGGCAGCAACTGGCGGAGCTGGCACCACCAATCATCCTCTTTCTGCCGAGTCGCTTCGGCGCCCAGGACCTGGCGCAGTGGCGGGAGAAAGGGCTGCGCCTGGTGGCACAACCCATCGAAGGCAAAGCCCTTGGCATGGATCTCGATGTGGCCCTGGACAGCAAATTGCGGCTGACCCGCACCATCGACTTTCTGCCCATGTCTGGCCGCACGGCAGGCTCTTGCGCCCTGCGCCTGCGCAACAAGCCTGGCGTCATATTTTTTGGACCCATTCTTGAACCCGTCAGCGCAGCATCCTGGCCGAGCCTGGTCCCCCACGCTGACGATCAGTCCTGGGAGAACCGCCTGTTTGGCAGCCTGGGTCTGCAGGATGTGGCCTTTGCCTATGCCTTTTGTGACCGTTTCACGCCCGGCGTCACGCCCTACGGACCGGGGGCGGATGCTGGTATTGCTGCGGCTTTGCAGTTGCTGTTGCAGGACGATTGAGTCATGCATGGGCGCGAGAATTAGCGTATAGTGCGCACTCGCTCGCGGAGGGGATAGGAATGGGACAGGAACAGGTACTGCGTTTTGGCGATTTTGCGCTCGCTGAGCCGCTACAGCGGGCGGTAGCGGAGATTGGCTACGAGCAGCCATCGCCCATCCAGGCCCAGAGTATCCCCCCCTTGCTGGCGGGCCAGGACGTGATTGGTCTCGCCCAAACGGGTACGGGCAAGACCGCCGCCTTTGCGCTGCCATTGCTGAGCCGGGTGGATTGCAGTCAGCGCTTTCCGCAGATTTTGGTCCTGGCACCGACGCGCGAACTCGCGATTCAGGTGGCCGAGGCCATGCAGAGTTATGCCAAATTCCTGCCGGGCTTTCATGTCTTGCCTATCTACGGCGGGCAGTCGATGGGTCTGCAACTGAAGCAGTTGGCGCGTGGCGTGCAGGTGGTGGTGGGGACCCCAGGACGGATCCAGGACCATTTGCGGCGCCGTACCCTGCAGCTCGATCGCCTCCAGGCGGTGGTCCTCGACGAGGCCGACGAGATGTTGCGCATGGGTTTCATCGATGCCGTGGAAGACATCCTGCAGCATACGCCCGAGAAACGGCAGGTGGCCCTGTTTTCCGCGACCATGCCCGAAGCCATCCACCGCATTGCGCGCACCTATTTGCGCGAGCCGGTGGAAATCAAAATCAAGAGTGCTACCAAGACGGTTTCCGCGATTCGCCAGCGCTATTGGCAGGTAAGCGGCACGCACAAGCTCGATGCCCTGACCCGTATTCTGGAGGTTGAGGACAGCAACGCCTGGATCATTTTTGTGCGCACCAAGACGGCTACGGTTGAGCTGGCAGAGCGTTTGGAGGCGCGCGGATATGCCTGCGGTGCCCTCAACGGTGACATGAGTCAGGCGTTGCGCGAACAGACCGTTGAGCGCCTGAAATCGGGTACTCTCGATATTGTCATTGCCACCGATGTTGCCGCCCGTGGTCTCGACGTTGAGCGGATAACCCATGTCATCAATTATGATATTCCCAACGACACTGAGGCCTATGTGCATCGCATTGGGCGCACCGGACGAGCGGGGCGCAAGGGGGAGGCGATCCTCTTTGTGGCGCCGCGCGAACGCTACCTGCTCAAGGCCATCGAGCGTGCCACCGGGCAGAGCATCGAGCCCATGCATTTGCCGAGTCTGGCCGATGTGGCGGATCGCCGCGTTGCTCAGTTCAAGGAACAGCTGCTGGCAGTCATCGAAGGCGAAGATCTGGCACCCTTTGAGTCTTTGATTGCGGAGTATCAGGAAGAGCATGACATCGGGCTGGGCGAGATCGCCGCTGCCCTGGCTTTTCTGGTTCAGAAGGACAAACCCTTATTGCCGGCGCCGGAAACGCGACCCTCGTCAGCACTGGATAGCGCCGCTGCGAGCCCCATGGCGCGACAACGGCGTGAGCGGCGTAGCGACAGTGAGGGGAAAAAACGGGATCGAGCGCCGGCGGGCTATTCCCCGGCGGCAGATACCCCTGCAGCGATGCGAATGTACCGCCTGGACGTTGGTGAGGAGCATGGCGCGCAGGTGAAAAACATCGTGGGCGCGATCGCCAATGAGTCTGGTCTGCCTAGCCGTTTGATTCGTAAGGTGCAGATCGCAAGTGATTACAGTATGGTAGAGTTGCCCGCCGATTTGCACAGCTCCGTTTTGGAGCATCTGAAAAAGACCTGGGTCTGTGGCCGTCCTCTGCAACTTCGCCCGCTATCGTCGGGGGAATCGGGTCAGCAGGCAAGACCCGCTCGGCCCACAGTGAAACGGAAAGCGGCAACCGGTGAAGAGCAGCGCCCGATGCGGCAGAGTACGCGCAAGCGCGAACGACGGACATAAAAATACCGGCTCAAAACTTCGGGCCGGTTAGTGTCTTCCCCGCAAGGGGGAGGGTGGCTTGCGCCACCCTGCGCGGACGAATTACGCCCGACGGACCTTTTCGGCCTGCAGACCCTTGGGACCACGAGTCACTTCAAAATTGACGCGCTCGCCTTCTGCCAGGGTCTTGAAGCCGCTGCCCTCAATGGCGGAGTGATGCACGAACACATCTTCCTTGCCATCTTCCGGCGTAATGAAACCAAACCCCTTGCTGTCGTTGAACCACTTTACCGTACCAACCGCCATGTTACACCCCAAATCAAAAAAAACAGCCGAACTGGCTGACCTAAGTATAGGGCTTTCCGGAAGAAATGCAAAGGCGAGGGTGTAGGAGCTTAGGCTTGTCTTGTGCTACGCTCGCACGCGGAAAGATACATGACGGAGTGAAAAAATGAAACGGCGCATACAGTCGGTCCTGGCAACAACCTTGTTGTTCTCCCTCCTGGGCAGTTCAAGTTTCGCCATGGCGCAGGATACGGCGCAACAGAACCTCAAGGCGCCTCCGGAATCGGCCAGCAAGAAGGCGATCCTGCAACAGAATACCGATTTTTTTTATGACCATATTACGCTGCAATCGAGTATGTCTTACGCCTACTCGGACCAGAACACCATCAACTTGAATGGCTTTCTCGCCCTGGGCGCTATCTTTCTCGGTAATATCAACGTCAGCAAGGTCAAGTCGAGCATCTTCACCTTTACGGAATCCGCCTATGTGCCCTTAGGGCGGCGCTTGCAGCTCGTGCTGAATGTCCCCATGGTCTATCGGCAAAGTACCTACGAGATTGGCGGGGTAAACTATGCTAGCAACCAGTATGGCGAGGCCACCGTGACCTCCGGCGGCCCACGCCTGGGAGACATCAGTTTTGGTGCCTATTACAACCTGCTGCAGGAAGATAAAAACTGGCCAACCCTGACGGCAAGTCTCCTGCTGACCACGCCCTCAGGCATCAACCCGTATGGGATCAAGGTCTATCAGCCGGACCCCAACAATACCAATCTCCAGGTGCCCACCAAACTACCGACGGGTAATGGAGTCTGGACCATTACCCCTGGGATTTCCTTTGTGTCCACGTCCGATCCGGCGATATTTTTCGGTAGCGCCAACTACTACTATAACTTGCAGCACAATTTCCCGGACATCAGTACTACGGAGGGGGTTGTCCAGCCGGGACAGGTTCGCTTGGGCAACGCCTTTCAGTTCAGTATGGGCGTCGCGTATGCCCTCAACGATCGTCTGAGCGTAAGCACCTCCTTTGCCGACCGACTGCAGCAGCAAACCAGTATCCGTACGGAAGGCGGGGCGTGGACGCCTATCGTTGGCAGCGGGGCAAACGTAGGGGTGGCGAATCTGGGGCTGACCTATGCCTTTACTCCGACGAGTTCGCTCATCATGAATCTTGGGATTGGGTTGACTTCCAGCGCGCCGAATTTCCAACTGACGGCGACCATTCCTTATAACCTCTAACGCGAATTGGCAGGTTGCGGCTGCGCGGGAGCGCAGTCCGCATCACGAGTATCAGAAGGGAATGGAAATCTCCCCACCAAAATAACTGCGATGGTACCCAGGTCCACCACCGTAAGCATTGGCAATCGTGCTGTAGCCGCCAGTCAGGGAAATCGCGCAGTAGGGTGCGATCAGGCCGGTTAACGTACCAAAATAATCCTGGACACCAGAGGTAGCGCCATCGATGGTTTGGGAGCCGAAGCCGGAGTAAAAGCGCAGCGTCCAATAGGGCGAGAACTTTTGCACATAGATGAGGTAGCCTAATGCCTCACGATAGTTCCGCGGATTGAAATAGCCGCTGTACGGTACGGTACTGCTGTGATACTGCCGATAGTATCCCTGAACCCCCAGGCTGATTGGCCAGCGACCGAGACTCAGAAACTCCGGGGTTGCGCGAATCACCAACCCGTTCCGTTGGTTGTTATCGGAAAAGGATTGGTGAAAATACGTGGCGCTGAGGGTGCCGATGTCCCGCAAGCGCCCAAATCCACCAAAACTCAAGGTGTTGACGAGGATGTGATTTTGCACCGCAGCATAGGTGCGAATCGGTTCGCGATCGGCGCTGGCGTCCAGACCCCAGCTGTCACTGGGTTGATAGAGGGCAAGCGCGTGAACAGTGGCGTAGGTCCAGTTGCGACTGGTCCCCAGTCCGCCCAGCACCGTGTATTGCCAATTGCGGTTTGGTACGGCCGTCCAGCCCGCGCGAATGGCGCTGAGGCCTACCTGGCCGGTGGGGTCGGAAACCTGCGTCTGCTGCAAGCCAGCCTGCCAGAAGGTGGGATTGAGCTTGGCGGCGCTGAGCCATTGTCCAGGCCATAGGGCGTCCGCTGAGTAGACCTGATTGATGTTGCTGTCACTGTCGCTGCTGTAGTGAAATCCCAGGCGCAGCTTGGGACGCAATGCAAAATCGACATAATTGCGCGTAATTCGAAACAGACGCGCCTGCCAGTCGGGCCCTTCATACACCCCTGTGGGTGCCGCCGACGCCAGATCTTGTGCCGCGGTATTGTTCCAGTTCAGGAGATTGGCGGCAATGGCGCTCTGTAGCGCCGCGGGTGCATCCTGCAGGTACGGCTTTACCTGGTTGTAGGCCGCGATGGGCCTGCCATTGGCAATCAAGGCGCGGGCTAGGCCCGTGCTGACCACCTTGCGATCTTTGGGTTTTCGCGCCAAGGGAAGGGCGCGCGCGTAAGCGCTATAGGCCTGATGATCGTTTCCGAGCCAAAGCGCTGCATAGCCTTTTCCGGAGAGGGCAGCGAGAAGATCGGAGGAATATCGTTCGGGCGCCATCTGGATCCCCTCCAGGGCAGAGTTGAATGCATTTAGGGCAGCCTGCGGGTGATTCTGCTGCAACGCGAGACGTCCCGCGCGGATGTCGCGCGCCGGCGTAGTGTCGTGCTCGGCGAGGGCGAGCTGACTGACGGCGAGCGCGCAGAGCCCCCCTGCCAGGGCCAGCGATCCGCTCTTCATTTGGTGCCCCAGCTTTTGCTCAGGCGCAAGACCTCAGATGCGTAACCGGCAATGGATGCAGGACTCATGAGAAGTTGGGAAAAAAAGACGTAAAGGAACATGCCGCGCAAATTCCGGCGGATACGTAACCCTCTTGCCTTGAACATGCGTCGTTGCACCGAATAAATCACCATATTATTCAAGGCGGCCAGAGGGATGAGCAAGAGGGTGATCGGCCCCGCGATCAATAGGAAACCAAAGAACGCAGCGATGATGCCGGGTACAAAAAACAGCATGTAGCTCAGGTCGATAAACGGAAAAAGAAGATTGATGAACACAAATTGCAGGGTCAAGCGCGCCTGAAACAGGATACGAGGGTGGACACGAAGCGCCTCGAACATGCCCCGCGCCCAACGTCTTCTCTGGCGAAACAACTGGCGATAGCTCTCGGGCACATTGGTGAATACCACGGCGTTTTCGGCGTAGCCAATGCGATAGCCTTTTGTCAGCATGCCCCAGGAAAGTACGATATCCTCTCCCACGACCGGCGCCCAGCCACCGAGTTCCAGTAAAACGGATTTCTCGTACAGAGAAAAGGCACCGTGGGCAACCAGGGTTCCCTGATACAGGCTTTGTACCCGCTTGACAATGGCAATTCCGTGAAAATAATCCCATTCCTGCAAGCGCGTGATCCAGTTTTTCCGCGAATTGCGCACAGCAAGGGCTCCGGCCACCGCAGCCGTATTGCTGGGGTCGCTCAGATAACGGCCGACAATGAATTTAATGGCATTGTGGTAGAGATAGGTGTCGGCATCGATGGTGATGATCAGGTCATGGGTGGCCTGCTGCAGCCCAGCATTCAAAGCGCTTGCCTTGCCACCATTCACGGGTTGGCGAATGAGTCGCAACGCCGGATCTGCAAAGCCCTCTACCTTCGCTACTGTTGTGTCCTTCGAACCATCGTCAATGACGATGACTTCCAAGTCCCCGGGGTAGTGTTGCCCAAAAACGGACTTCAACGTATCGGTGATGGCGGATTCTTCATTGTATGCGGCAATCAGGACCGACACCGCAGGATAATCGGTAATCTCGACGATTTTTGGCCGGCGATCCAGCAGGGTACTGAACAGAACGAAGCCGGAAATATAGCCGGGAAGTATCGCTACACCCAAGATAATCAAAACAGTAAGAATAGGGCCAATGACAGTGTCCAAATTGTGGATCCACGGCAGGGCAATCCAAAAACTGAACAGCACCCACAGGATGGCGCCGGTCTGTGCCAGGAGAAATTTGGCAAATACTGGGATATACCGGAACCAGTATAGCCCATGACGCGGGCCCCTTGTGCCTTTCTCAGCAGCCCCGGGATGCAAAGACGTCGCCACACCAGAAGCTAATGGTATGGCTCTCATTTCTTGGCCATGGCCGAGGCTGATATGAGTTTTAGTAGTAGGTTTCATGGCCATTCCTTTGATGTTTTTATTCTGTACACTGAAAAAGCGTTACGGCATGTTCGGGGGCATAACATTCTGCAGTACGGACTGGAGCTGTTGCTGGGAAATGTTATGAACGCTACCGGGTTCCATACCAAGGGTCATGTGCATTTCATTGCTGATCACATTCCCGTTACTGGCAATCTGGGCAAGCTGATAGGCACCATTGGCGCCAATGCCCTGTTGGACGGTATTCGCACCATTGCTGATGAGCATGGATAATTGTCCAGGCTGTACGGTCATGGTGATGTCGCCCTGCTGGGTTGTTCCTGGCGTCAGGGTAGGGGTACTGCCGGCGCCGGAACTGCTGGGCGTACCTTTCACCACATTCAAGGACATCCCGTTTTGTACCCCATTGCCTTGCCCGGCAATCTGAATTCCCTGGGAAACCCCCTTGATGTTTGCCAGACCCGCGCCATCAAAAGTTGCTCCAGTATTGCCGTTGGTCGACGGAAGTCGATCATGTTGTACCGAATAGGTGATGGTCGGCACGAAGACATTATTGCTACTGTTGAGGGCAATATTCAGATTTCCCTGTAACGTGCCATTGTCTCCTGGTGCCGTCCAATTGGTCTGCATCTGTACGCCAAAATAGACAATGCGACCACCAATCACTCCCTTGCCGACCAATTTTGCCAGGACCGAATCTGGTACAACCGGAGCAGTGAGACCCAAGGGAGCGGCGATCGCTTGCCCAGCAATGCCGGTGTATCCTAATAGTGTTCCGATGATGATCGAATGAAGGGTATGCTTGATCTTCATGGCCATTCTCCGTCAAAAATAGTTTACGTTATCATAACCAAAATGTGCAGAATCCAGCGGGGCCTTGGGCAGAACGCCATGGAGCAGGCGTAAAGCGCTTGGGGCTTCCGGAGGAGTCAACAACACAGAATGTGGATCGAAGCCTTTACCAAATACGGCAAAGACAATCTTGTTCCAATCTTTCAAAAAAATATCCTTCGCCATGATGCGATTTCCCAACGCTGGATCGGCCAAATAGACTTTGTTGGCGGTGGTTTTCTCCAGCACAACGAAGTGTTTGTATCCTTTTAGATCAAGCAGGACGATTACCGGGATATGGATCTTTTCCAGCTCGGCTGGTGTGACAACGTACCCTTGTGCCTGCAGGCCAATTTTGTCTACATAGTTTTTCAGGTTGAGCATGGAAAAACCGACCTTTTCCACCTCTGCCGGATTGCTGACGGTAAACAGCCCTTTCATGACAGATTCTTCTGTCACGTCCCGATTGAAGCCATATTTCAGGATGGTTGCCAGGGAGGCTGCGCCGCAGGAAAAGTCCGTATGTTGACGCACGACATGGATGAAATGCATGCCCACCATGCTGCGTACGGGGACGTGCACTACACCTGCTCCGGGAATGATGTTCCCAAAGGGTGCGGCAAAGGAAGCTGGACTGCAAAAAAGCCCGGACGCCAAGCTGCCGATGATCATCCAGTTGCGCAAGATCGATGGCGTACGCATAAGGCCTCCGGGTCAAGAATTCAGAAGGTTGCCACCCCAGAAGGGGGGTGGCAAAAGCCAAGTGGATTACTTGGCGCTGGCGATGGCCAGGGTATTGACCTGTTGGTTCCCGTTGCCACTAGCCACATTCAGACCGATGTTGCCCGAAGCTCCCGCAAGGGCGCTGCCACTGACGTTGCTGTTATACATGGAGCAAGAGGCCGAGCCACCATTGTAGTAGGCAACCTGCTCTACCGGGGCAGAGGCATTGGCCATGGCCTGGGGTGAAGCCATGCTCGCAATGGCCAAGCCATTTTCCTGCTGGTTCTGGGCACCTGCCACGACATTGATGCCGATGTTGCCAGAGGCGTTTGCGCCAGCGTTGCCATCGACGGTGGCGCTATCCTGAACGTTGGTGTCGATCGTGTCATTGCCCGCCGAAAACTGCGTCGCGCCCGCGGTAGCATCCGCGTAGTCCGTGCTCGTCTGGTGGGCATAGGTGTTCTTGCCGGCGCTCAGCGCAGTATTGTTGCTCTGCTGGTTGCTGTTGCCAGAGGCCATATTAGCGCCAATGTTACCATTTGCACCTTCCAGAGCATTGGTACCCAGGCCGGTAGTATTGTTCACATAGGACTCGAAATACATCATGTCTTCGCTAGGAACGTTGCCGCTATCCCAAGCCATCGTCTGGGTCGCGTTGATATTGGCTGTGGCGCCAATGGGATAGCCTTCGCTATCCTTGTTAGCCGCCATGGCGATGGCCAAGCTGTTGCTCTGCTGGTTGCTGATACCCGCTGCTTCGTTGACGCCAATGTTACCGGAGGCACTCTGCAGGACGTTGCCGTACAGGCCTGTCTCATTGCTGGCACGAACATCGTCACCATAGTTCTCGCTGCTATAGCTCATGTTCATGAAGCTAGTCTGGTTGGCACCGATATACGCGTTGGCGTAGTCCGAATATTGGGCATGGGAAGCCGCCATGTTGTTGCCTTGCTGATTGAAGATGCCCGAGGTCATGTTCACGCCGATATTACCGTAGGCGCCCTGCAGGGCATTACCAATGAAATCTACAGCATTGGCGCCATTCATGACCTGCCAGGCGTAGTCCAGCACCTCGGCTTGGCCGGCATTCACGCTGGCATTGGAGGACGCGTTATCATCAATATTGGTGTTCGAAGCCAAGCTGCCGGCATTGGCCTGTTGGTTCTGGGAGCCGGTGGCGATATTGAAGCCAATGTTGCCACCGGCATTTGCGCCGGCATTGCCACTCAGAACTGCATTCCCGGTGGCGTTCAATGAGGAGACCTGATGGTTCATCCCGCTGGTCTGACTGTTGCTGACGCCAGCGCTAGCGAAGGCCAGAGGAGCTGCACAGAGCGCAGCGATGGCAAGGGCGATGGGGCTTACTTTACGGATGGTATTCATGGTATTCTCCTTTAGTGACACGGAAAAAAGTGTTACGGAACCTACACGTTACTGCATCACTCCGGGAGCCACCCCGAGAGCGAAACTGTTTGCCGAGGCATTGCCGGAGCCGGAAGTCTGATTGACCTGGGCAATGCCGCCGGCGTTGTGGAAGGCAGTGGCTGCGACCGCGACCTGACTGTTGCTTCCTCCTTGGGTACTGCTGTTCGTGCCTCTCTGGACACTGGGTAAACTCTGGGCAAGTATCTGATTGGATACCGGCTTGGCCGCGCCTATGACAATCTCGATACGATTGGCCTCGACGTTACTGGCGCCGGCCGCCTGGTTGATGGAGATCAGGCCCGTCGCGCCCTGGAAGGCGTTGCCGAGGATCTTTGCCTGTTGCGTGGCGAAATTCTTGGCCTGCTTGCCATTGGCCTGCTGCTCGACGGGGGCCGACGGGGTTGCAACGCCCTGACCATTCGGGTTCATGATGATGTTGGCGATATTGGCCTGAAGATTGTTGTTGCCGGCGGCCAGATTGTTCTGAATCGTGCCGCGAACATTGCCCATCGCATTATCGGAAATGATGCTTTGTGCGCTGTTGGGAAGGGGCAGGGCGACAGCCGTTTCCAGTACCAACAGGGCGCCAATCCCAAATATTCCGGTAAGCAGGATGCGTGACATGGTCATTGCCCCTCAGCGCGCGCTCGTCATGGTGTTGTTTTGCAGGTTGAGGGAACCGATCTGAATATCGTTCCCTTTCCCACCCTTGCCAGGGAGTTCATCCCAGAGCACTACGCCCGGGGAACTAGAATGCATTTTCGGGAGATTGATGGGCTCTCCTTTGCCACAGACCTGGGCGAGCGCCTTCGCCTGCACGGGCTGACCAAGATTGGGTGCGCCATTGGCAAATGCTGGTCCGCTGAGCAGGGCGAGCAGTGCACCCGCGAGGAGCGTGGACCGTGCTTTGCTGGTTCTGGCGCAATCTGCTTTCCTGATCATGGTCAACATCCTCGAACTGTTGTGTTGCCTACCAGTAAGCAATCGTCGTGCCAGGATATAATTATCAATAAAAAACAGGTAAGTAATGATAAATCTCGCAGTTGTACGCTGCGTTTGATTGTATTGTGCTTGTTACATATTGGGGGGCAGGTGAAGGCCGCCGGTTCTCCGGAAAGGTATGCAACTCATTGTTATTATGGAAATAAAAAGAAGAATCGGGTATTTGTACCGGGTTTGTAACAGCGCGGAGATGCTACGCGTAACTGCTTGATCGATCGATCGTTTATGGATGTAACACGGGATTGATTCGTCAATGATCCTTCTGCCCTGGGGGAATGATGCCGTGCTTGTCCATCAATCGGTATAAGGAAACCCGTGAAATCTGCAGCAGCTCTGCGGCACGGGTGATGCTGCCGAGACTCTGGGCGATGGCGGCCTTGATAGCGTCGCGCTCCGCCGCATCGCGGGCCTCCAGTAGGCTGATCTGGGCACGCTGATTCTGCCGTCGTTCCAGACCGAGATCGTCGGCAGTAATGAGGATCTTGTCGCACATCACCATGGCGCGGCGAACGCGGTTGATCAGTTCGCGAATGTTTCCTGGCCAGGTATAGCCGTTCATGATTTGCAGAGCATCTTCACTGAAACCCTTGACGCGCTGCCCGCGCTCATCGGCGAAACGATGAAAAACGTAATTGGCCAGCAACGGGATATCTCCTTGTCGTGCCCGCAGGGGGGGCATGTGGATTTGCAAGACATTCAGACGATAGAAGAGATCTTGCCGGAATTGCCCACTTTTGATGGCCTCTTCCAGATTGACGTGGGTAGCCGCCAGGACGCGCACGTCCACGCGAATTTCTTCCTTGCCGCCGACGCGGTGGATGGTCTGTTCCTGGAGGAAGCGGAGCAGATTGACCTGCAATTCCAGGGGTAAGTCGCCAATTTCGTCCAGGAACAGGGTTCCGCCGTTGGCCGCCTCGACGCGACCGATTTTTCTTTCTGTGGCACCGGTGAAGGCACCTTTTTCGTGGCCAAATAGTTCGGACTGAATCAAATTGCTGGGTAACGCACCGCAATTGACGGCGATGAAGGGGCCGTCCTTGCGAAAGGAGCGCTCATGAATGGCGCGGGCACAGAGCTCCTTGCCGGTGCCGCTCTCGCCGGTGATCAATACCGGGGCATCGGTTGCGGCGACCTTGCGGATGTCTTGATAGACCTTTTGCATCTGCTTGCTGGCGCCCACCATCTGTTCTTCCGCAAGCGGGGATTCGGCCTCGGGATCTTTGGTAAACAGGGCCTCACGAGAGATCTCGGCCATTCCTGCCGCATGTCCCAACATCACCAGCAGGCGCTCAGGGTCAACGGGGGTGGTATGATAATCGTAGAACGCACTACCAATGAGTTGGCGAACGGTGAGTTGGCTAAGCAGTTCCTTGTCCACCAGGGCCAGCCATCGGACACTGTCATTTTGGGCAATGATCCGTAATACCTGCTTCTGCCACTTGCTGGTGTCCGGCTCCTGAAACACCAGGATTCCTACGGCGGGCTGCTGTTTGCGCAGCGCCGCAGAAATTTCATCGATATGGCGAAATTGCAGCACTTGCCATTCACTGGCGCTAAGCAACTGTCGGGCCGGGGCGATGATCTGATCGGGACCAAGATACAGAGCTACACGATCAAGGTGGCTGGAATGTACTAGTTCCGATGATTCTGCCGTCATGCCTTTCCCATTCCCTGATGTTTTCTTTAGAGTAGCCTGAGCTTGCACTGGATACAAACAGTAGAATGGCTGAACCTGACAACTAGAAGTTCTGTGGGTCGACATCCAGGCTCCAGCGCACGCGCCGCGCGCCGGGCAGGGATGGGATTTGCGGCATGCTGGCGCCGAGAACCTGTTGCAGCAGGGGGCGACTAGTCGATTCCAGCCAGAGATAGGCGCGATGAAAACCCGCGCGGCGCTCGAGAAGTGCTGGAACCGGACCACTACAGTCCAACGACCCTTGGAAGTACTCCTGGGCTGCGTGCAGGAAGGCATAGACTGGTTCCACCCGTTGGGCTTCGGCCTGGAGCAGGGCCAGCGCCCGTAGCGGGGGCAGACCGGCCTGCTGCCGCTCGCGCAGTAACTGGGCCGCGGCCGTGCCGTAATCGCCACTCTGCAGGGCAAGCAAGAGGGGATGCTCGGGCAGGTGGCTCTGTAGCAGCACCCGTCCGGGAGCGTCTCCACGCCCGGATCGACCGGCAACCTGAATCACCGTCTGCGCCAGGCGCTCGCCAGCGCGAAAATCGGCGCTGTAAAGGCCCTGGTCGACATCGACAATCCCCACTAGGGTAACGTCGGGGAAATGATGCCCCTTGCTCAGCATCTGCGTGCCGAGCAGGATGGCGGGACGGGTGGAGCGGATTGCCTGCAGGCGTTCGGCGAGCTGACGTGGGGTGTGGACCTCATCGCGGTCAACGCGCAGGATCGGGATATTGGGAAAGCGCTCCTGGAGAAATTGTTCCAGCCCTTCGGTACCCATCCCGATACCATTCATCCCGTCACCGCCACAGCTCGGACAGCGCTGGGGTACTGGAGCTTCCCACCCGCAATGATGGCAGCGCAGGCGCGCCTGGCGACGGTGCCAGGTTAGGGGGGCGCTACACCGGCGGCAGTGCGGTACATGGCCACAATCGTGGCAGAGCAGGGCAGGCGCATAGCCGCGTCGATTGAGAAAAAACAAGGCTTGTTGGCCGCTGGCGAGGGTTTCGGCGCAGGCGCTCAATAGGGATGGATCCAGCCCTCCCAGAAGACGTTTTTTGCGCAGGGGCAGGATCTCGATCTGCGGAATGTTCTGGGCGCTCGCGCGTTCACGCAGGCGCAGATCCGCATAGCGTCCGCACTGGCGATTGTAGAGGCTTTCCAGCGCCGGCGTGGCGGAGGCTAGAACGATGGGCAGCTCCTCTAGTTGGGCGCGCCGTAGGCCCAGATCGCGGGCAGAGTAGAGCCAGCCACTTTGCTGTTTGTAGGAGGGGTCATGTTCCTCATCGACGATCAGCAGGCCAGGGCGAGCAAGCGGCACAAACAGGGCGGAGCGGGTACCGAGGAGGATGGAGAGGCTGCCGCTGCGCGCTCGCTCCCAGACCCGCAGGCGCTCGGCATCACCCTGTCCGGAATGGTAGACAGCCACCGCCGTCGCGCCGAAGCGCTGGACGCACCGTTCATAGGTCTGGCCGATCAAGGCAATCTCCGGCACCAGGAGCAGCACCTGTTTCCCGGCCAATAGCAGGGGTTCCATGGACTGGAGGTAGACTTCCGTTTTCCCGCTACTGGTGACGCCATCGAGCAAGAAGGGTTGAAAACCGCACGCCGCGCGAATGGCCGCCACCGCCTGCTGTTGTTCCGGACGCAGAGTCAGGGGAGTTTCATGGAGGCGCGGCGATTCCCGTGCTGCCTCTATCCACCCCGCGGCGAGAAATTGGCGGATACGCTGTCGGTCGCCACTGCCAAGCTCTGTCATGCGCAGATTGCCACGCCGCAGGCGTTGCAGCAGTTCGCTTTGCCGCAGTCCCCAACCGCTCTGCGGGAGGGTGGCATCGCTGCGCAGTTTCCACAGCTCTGGCTTCGGGGTGGGTAGGGGTTCTCCTTGGCAGAGGCGTGCCGGCAAGGCGGTGGCCCAGGCGCCGCCCAGGGGATAATGGTAGTAGTTGCTGCCGAACTCGAGCAGTGCTTGCAGGGCCTTGGGAAGCAGTGGCTGCTGGTCCAGGACGGTGCGGACATCCTTGATCTGGACACCTTCAGGGCAGGGACTGCTGCCGGTGACGATGGCGATGCGCTCGCCCCGCCCGAAAGGTACGTGGACACGGCATCCCGGCTCGGGGAGCGGGGTCCTGCAGCGATAGCTGAAACGCTGCGCGAGGGGCGTTAGCGTCACGACTTCGATACAGTTTGTATCATCCGTCATCAGTTGCCCACAATTTCTGTGGATAAGTCTGTGAGTGAAATGGGTTCAATGGGGCAAAGACCCTGAGTCATCTACGCTTTTTCCTCATGCCTACAAAATAGGCATCGTTAATTCATTGTTTATAATGATATTTTTCAAAATCATCTCTAAGCTCTTGATTTGTGCCTGCAGTCGCTGGGGAATGTTTGGACTGTGTATAAGTATCTGACGATTCTTCGTTCAAGCATGTCCCAGGGATGCCACCAGGCCCCAGAAAATCCAGAGACCCACCCAATTATTGTGCAGAAAGGCGCGAAAGGCCTTGTCTCGGTCACCGTCCAATAGCGTCTGTTGATAGAGGAACAGCGCCCCTGCGCCAAGGAGGCTGAACCAGTAGGGCCACCCCAAGCGCAAGCTCAGACCAATGCCGAGCAAAATGGCCAGCATGACGATTTCCAACACGGCAATGGCGAGCCAGTCGAAGCGCCCGAAAAGAATGGCGGTGGAGCGGATACCGGCACGCAGATCGTCGGGTCGGTCGGCCATGGCATAGGCGGTATCGTAGGCAATCACCCAACAGGCATTGGCCAACATCAGCCACCACGCCATAGCGGGGATGCGGTCCTGTACGGCGGCAAAAGCCATGGGAATACCGAAGGAAAAAGCGAGGCCGAGAAAGGCCTGCGGCAAATGGGTAAAGCGTTTGAAGAGTGGATAGCTGGCGCTGATGACGACCGCCACTAGGGCCAGATAGAACACCAGGCGATTGAGGAAGGGGAGCAATGCCGCCGCCAGCAGGCAGAGAATGACGAAGAACAGCAGCGCTTCGCGGGCACGGATGCGCCCACTGGCCAGGGGGCGATTGCGGGTGCGGGCCACCTGGCGGTCGAAGTCGCGATCGAAATAATCGTTGATCACGCAGCCCGCCGAGCGCATCAGCCAGGTGCCTAGAGTGAAAATCAGAAACAGCTGGAGAGACGGTGTTCCCTGTGCGGCGAGCCAGAGTCCCCAATAGGTTGGCCACAATAAGAGCAGGGTGCCGATGGGGCGATCGATACGCATCAACGCAGCGTAGGCAGAGAGGCCCTCCTGCCAAGGATAGCTCATCGTCCGCGTCCGCGCCAGCGCGGAAGGTCGGGTAAAAGATGTTCTTCTACCCAGATGCGCCGTGCCCCCCGTTGCAGGACCGAGCTCCGGCGGTAGCGGCGATTGCCACCAAAGACGGGGCTGACCTTTATCTGAATTGGGCTGCGTCGCAAGCGCCGGTGGCGAAACAGCGTATTCCCGATGGGTCGACTGCCATGTCGTGTCAGCGGCTGCAAACCCTGACTGATGGCGCGCAAGGGAAAGCTGGAACGTGCCCATACTGCAGGCTTTTGCGGGTCAGTCCCATGTAACTCCACCTCCCGCCAAAATACCCACGCGCCCCGCGCCAGCCCCAAGGCCTGTCGTTCTTCCCGTCGTGGGCGCCCACGTCCACAAGCCAATACGTGGGCCCGCGGCCACTGGGGTGCGCCATACGCGCGCCGCAATGCGGCAGTGAGGGAGGCGGGAAGACGGAGCCACGGCCAAAGGGTTCGGCTCGCATGGAAACGGCGGCGACGGGAAATTCTCATGAACCGCCATGATCCGGGCTTTTGTTTGGGTGGTCAATCGCCAAAGAGGAAGCGATCGACCCGCGCCGGCGGCAGGTTGCGCCAGACGTAGCTGGCCCGATTGTGTGCGAAGCGGGCGCTCAAGCCCGAACAGGAGCTGAGGGGATGATAGGTGAATTGGATGAACGCGGTCCCCGGGCGGGCACATTTGGGAAATTCCGCCAATATACGCTGTACGATCTGGGGCGGGATAGTGCGCAGTGGCAGGCTGGAGACAATCGCGCGGGCAGGCAGGCGGCCCGCAACCAGGGTCGACAGTTCTGCAGCGTCACCGTGGATGACTTCTACCTTGGGGAATTGCTGCTGCAAATGGCTGACCATGTTGGCCGAACGTTCAACGAGAACGAGGTCTGCCGCGCTGATGCCGCCTTCCAGAAGGGCACGGGTGACGGGCCCGAGGCCGGGACCGAGTTCAATCACCGCCCCTGGGCCTGCTGGAACCAACCCAGCCATGCGCTGGGCAAGAAAGGGCGAGCTGGGAAATAGCGCACCGATACCGCGCGGATCGCGGAAAAACTCGCGGGTAAATTGCCAGAATCCCACTGGACTGCGATGGTTTGTCATGTTGCGCCTTTCCTTTTCCTTCTGCTCCAGACCGCTTGCCCCGTTCACCCCGTATGGAGTACTTTCCTCTATAGAGTAGCAGGAAGAAGGAAGCCTCGGCAGAACCGCTATACTGTACTTGTACTCGAGAAGTCATTTGAGCCATCAGCCTCCGGAGTTGCCTCTATGCCCGAAGCCGTCAGTGCTAGCGTTGCCAATTCGCCGCGTTTTGTCAGCAACCTCACCAAAAATACCTTGGCTCTGGTCTTGGCGGGCGGACGTGGCAGTCGCCTCGGGCCCTTGACGGATTGGCGGGCCAAGCCAGCGGTCCCTTTTGGTGGCAAGTTCCGCATCATCGATTTCTGTCTCTCCAACTGCATCAATTCGGGTATCCGCCGCGTCGGTGTCCTTACCCAGTACAAGGCGCACAGCTTGATTCGCCACTTACAGTTGGGGTGGGGTTTCTTGCGCGGTGAATTCAGTGAATTTATCGAAATCCTCCCCGCGCAGCAGCGGATGAACACCGGTTGGTACAAAGGTACCGCCGACGCCATCTTTCAGAACATCGATATCTTGCGCGCCCATCGGCCGCGCTATGTCATTGTCTTGGCGGGCGACCATATTTACCGCATGGATTACGGCCAGATGCTTGCCGAACATGTGCAGAGCCAGGCGGATATGAGTGTCGCCTGCATTGAGGTACCGCTGCATGAGGCCCGCGCCTTTGGTGTGATGACCGTAAACCATGAGGATCGGATCGTCGGCTTTGCGGAAAAGCCCGCCGATCCCAGCCCCTTGCCGGGGCACCCGGAGAAGGCGCTGGCGAGCATGGGCATTTACGTCTTTAATACGGATTTTCTCTATGAACAGCTCATCCGTGACGCCGATGATCGCCACTCCGAGCATGATTTTGGCAAGGACCTGATTCCTTATATGGTCTCCCGCTATCGCGTCATGGCGCATCGCTTCCGCCACAGTTGTGTGACCAGCGGGCTGGGGGGTTCCGACAGCCATCGCTGTTACTGGCGCGATGTGGGCACCATAGATGCCTATTGGGCGGCGAACATCGATCTCGTCCATGTGACCCCGGATCTCGATCTCTACGATAGCCGCTGGCCGATCTGGACCTATCAGGAGCAACTGCCGCCGGCCAAATTCGTCTTTGATGACGATGGTCGGCGCGGCATGGCCCTCGACAGCATCGTCTCCGGCGGTTGCATTATCAGTGGTGCTACCGTGCGTCGCTCCCTGCTGTTCTCCAACGTGCGGGTCAATGATGGCCATACCTTGGTTGAGGATTCCGTCATCCTGCCGAATGTGCGTTTGGGAGAAGGCACGCGACTGCGCAAGGTGGTCGTCGACAAGGGTGCGATCATTCCCGCTGGCCTCGTCGTGGGAGAAGATCCGGAAGAGGATGCGCGGCGCTTCCATCGGACGCCCAATGGGGTGACCCTGATTACCCCGGAGTCTCTCGGTCAGCAACTCCACTTCGTGAGATAGCCTCATGACACCGGCGCGATCGTTGCACGTGGTGTTCTGCTGGCACATGCATCAACCTGACTATCGTGATGCCCAGGGCGTGTATCGCTTCCCCTGGACCTATTTGCATGCCTGTAAGGATTACGTGGATATGCTTGCGCATCTGGAGGACAACCCTCTGGCGCGGGCGGTGTTCAATTTTGTTCCAGTTCTTGTGGAGCAACTGGACGATTACAGTGCCCAATTTCAGCGCCAGGAGTTCCGCGATCCGTTGCTGCTGGCCTTGGCCACGCCGAACCTGAAAACCCTCGACGTCACGCTGCGCCATGCACTGCTCGAACAGTGTTTTCGCTTGGATCCCGAGCACATGCTCAATCCCTTTCCCGCGTATCGGCGACTGTATGATCTCTGGCAATTCATTCGCCAGGATGCTGCGGAGATGGGCGATTATCTGTCCGTACAATATCTTGCCGATCTTGTGGTCTGGTACCACTTGGCCTGGACGGGGGAGACCTTGCGTCGGCGCAGCTCGCTCATACAGCGGCTCATGGCCAAGGGCAGTGGCTTCGACTTTGCCGACCGTAGTGCCCTCCTGCAGTGTTTGGGAGAGACGATTACCGGTCTTTTGCCACGCTATCGCGCGCTAGCCCAGACGGGGCAGATCGAAATCTCCAGTACCCCCTATCAACATCCCATCGCCCCCCTGTTGTTGGACTTCCATGCGGCGCGAGATGGTCTGCCCGCTGCGCCGTTACCCGATTGCGCGCAGTATCCAGGCGGGGCGGAGCGGGTTAAAGCACAGTTGCAGGATGCGTTGACCAGTCATGCCGAGCATTTTGGCGGCGCCCCGCAGGGGATTTGGCCTGCAGAAGGGGGTATTTCTGCCGATTTTGTCGCTTTGCTTGGCGCGGAAGGGTTGCAGTGGACGGCCTCAGGAGAGGGAGTGTTGGGTCGCAGCCTGGCCCATTCCTATCCCGACTCCAGCGCGGCGCAAGGGCGAGCTGACTATCTCTATCGTGCTTATCGCTTGCAGGGGCAAGGGCCGCATTTGTTTTTTCGTGATGATGCCCTTTCCGATCGCATTGGCTTTGATTACAAGACCTGGTCTGGACATGATGCAGCGACGGATTTCGTCCAGCGCCTGGAGGGGATCTGGCGAGCGACGGAGGGGCAGCAGGCACCGATCGTGAGCGTTATTCTCGATGGTGAAAATGCCTGGGAATATTATCCCTACAATGGCTTTTACTTTCTGGGGGAGCTCTATCGTGCCCTGAGCAATCACCCCCACCTTCAGCTCTGTACCTTTGCAGACTATGTGCGGGAGCATGGGGACGCGGCACAAGCCCTGCCGGTCCTTGCCTCCGGCAGTTGGGTCTATGGCAATTTCAGCACCTGGATCGGTGATCCGGCCAAGAACCGTGCCTGGGATCTGCTCTGTCATGCCAAGACGGCAGTCGATCAGGAAATCGCCAGCTTCGACGCGCAGCATCAGGAGCAAATCCGTCAGCAGCTTGCCCGCTGTGAAGGGTCGGACTGGTTCTGGTGGTTCGGTGACTACAATCCAGGCGAGGCCGTGCGGGATTTCGATCACTTGTATCGCGATCATTTGCGCCAGCTTTATGCGCTGTTGCAGCGACCCGCGCCGGCCGAACTCGATCATCCCATCAGCGCTGGCGGTGGCAGTGCCGAGTCTGGTGGTACCATGCGCCGTGGTCAAGCAGAAGGAAGCTGACAGATGTCCGATGCCCTGCCTTTCCTCTTTGGGGTTCACGCCCACCAGCCGATTGGAAACTTTCCTGCGGTAGTCGATGACGCCGTACTGCGCTGCTATCACCCATTTCTGGAGGTGCTGGAGCGTTACCCTGAATTCGTTTTTGCCTTCCACAGCAGCGGCTGGTTGCTGGCCCACATTGCCGAATTTCATCCGGCAACCTTCGAACTTCTGCGCAATATGGTGGCGCGGGGCCAGGTGGAATTGGTTGGTGCGGGAGACAAGGAGCCGGTCTTGGCAGCCATTCCGCAAATCGATCGCCTCGAGCAGTTGCAGTCGATGAGTGCGCGTCTGCAGGCATATTTTGGCCAACGCCCCGTTGGCGCCTGGCTAACGGAACGAGTCTGGGATCCTGCGGTCGTACCCGCTCTGGTCGATGCAGAAATTCGCTATGTGGTGGTCGATGATTACCATTTCCTTTGTGCGGGACTGGAAAGCCAGGAACTGGGCGGGTTCTACCGCACCGAGGAGAATGGTCAGGCGATTGATGTCTTCCCCATTTCCGAAGCGCTGCGCTATCGCCTGCCCTTTTCCCAGGTGACGGATGCCATCGCTTTTCTCCAGGAGCAAGCTGCGCGGCAACCAGGCAGTGCGGCCATTTACTTCGACGACATCGAAAAATTTGGCCTCTGGCCAGAAACCTACGACTGGGTCTACGAGCGCGGCTGGTTAGCCCAGTTCATCGAGGCGGTCCTTGCTGCCGAGCAAATCCAGCCGCTTCATTTCCAGGCCTATCGGCAGGCACAGCGTCCGCGCGGCATGATCTACCTACCGACCGTGTCCTACAGCGAAATGAATGAATGGACCCTGAGTCCCAACGTGGCGCGGGTTTATGATCAGTTTCTTCAGCAGGAACGCGACGCTGGCCGCCTGGATACGCGCAAAGCGTTGATCCGCGGGGGGATCTGGAAGGGGTTCTTGCATCGCTATCCGGAATCTAACTGGATGCACAAGCGGATGCTGCAGTTGTCGGCGCGCTTTCATGCCCTACCCAAACGGCTGCAGTCCGACACTTTGCGCGCTGACCTGCATGCGGCGCAGGCCAATGATGCCTACTGGCACGGACTTTTTGGTGGGATTTATTTGCCCCACCTGCGGCGTGCGATCCACCATCACCTTACCCGTTTGGAAGCAGGGCTGGATCAGTTGCGCAAGCGGCCGCCGCTGTGTTGGGAGGACGTCGATCTCGACGGCCGAGAGGAGTGCTTCTATCACGATGCGGAGACGCAGATCATCCTACATCTCCCCTACGCCAGTATCCAGGAGTGGAATCACTATCCCAGCGCCCATGACTTTGGCGACACCCTGGCGCGCCGTGATGAGGCCTACTACGACAAGATTCGCCAGGGGGAAAGCGCGGAGGCGGCGGAGCACGAGGGGGGCATTGCCTCCGCACATGATCGAATCAGTTTCAAGACAGCCATCCACAGTGAGGATCTGGTTTTCGATGAGCTGCCTTGTCAGAGTTTCATCGATACGGTAGATGGCAAGGCGATCGGCTATCAGGCCGTAACCGGAACAGCGAAAAACCCCCAGTTCCGCGGACAGCTTGGCAGCGGGCAAATCGACAAAGCTTTTGCCCTGCAGCGCGGCCAGCTTTCCGTTCGGTATGCTGGCACCCGGGCCGGGGATGAGGTGGCTCCTGAATTGCGCACCCGTCTGTATCTGGCGATGCCGAGCTGTGACGGGCCTGCTGGCTGCTTATCCGTTGATGATCGCGTCGTGGGCGGTTTTGCGGCAGAGTTGTCGGGGCTGGCACAACGATTTTGCCTGGACGATGCCGTGCTTGGCGGCCGGGTAGAAATTCATTTCTCCACCCCGGTGCAATGGCAGGCTTGGCCACAGCGCACCGTGTCCCAATCGGAGGCGGGCTTTGAAAAGATCATGCAAGCATGGGTCTTGGAATGGATCTGGGAGTGGGCCGGCAAGAGCTTTGCAGAATCGGTAACGGTCCAGGTGATACGCTCATGACTACTTTACACCTTGGTGTGGATGTCGGTGGTACCAACCTGCGCTTTGGGGTCTTTGCTGACGTGGAGTGTGTAGCCAGTTATCGCACCGAAATGAATCTGCGCGAGCGCTGTGCCCAGGCAGGTACCGCAGAAGCGGCGCAAAAATTGGTATTGGAGGCTCTCGCGGGTGGTTACCATCGTTTGCGGGAGCAGTGCCCAGAAATTGCGTCTGTGGGTGTCGCTTTTCCCGGTTTCGTTACTGCAGAGGGTGTGTTGCGACAATCTCCCAACATCCCGCACTTAGAGAAATTTGCTCTCGAATCCGCACTGGCCGATACCCTGCAGCTGCCCGTGTTATTGGAGAATGATGCGAATGCTGCGGCCTTTGGGGAATTTTGGGCATTGCGGCAGCAGAATCATGCAGCCCAATCCTTGATCTATGTGGGCTTGGGAACTGGGGTTGGCGGCGGCTGGATCCAATCTGGGCGGCCTTGGCGTGGGGAAGGCGGGGCCGCCATGGAGATCGGCCATCTGACGGTGGTGCCCGGCGGACGTCGTTGCGGTTGCGGCAATCAAGGCTGCCTGGAGCAATATGCCTCCGCCCAGGGACTGATCTCCAGCTACCTGGAATACACGGGGATGAATGCTGATCCCAAAATCATTGCCCAGCTCGCGCAGGATGGGGTCCCTGGGGCGCAGCGTGCGTTTCAAACCTTGGCCGAGCATCTGGGGCAGGCCTTGGCACACGTGGTCAAAGTGCTCGACTGTCGGCAAATCCGAATCGGTGGTGGCTTGAGTGGTGCCTGGAACTGCTTTGGAGCGGCACTGGAGACGTCTCTGCGCGACAGCATGATTCCAGCGTTACGCGATACGGTCGAAATCGCTCCCGGAAATGCGGGTGACGAAGCGGGTATGCGCGGCGCGGCCCTCCTGGCACGAGAAGTCTTGTTCGATTGATGCGCGTTGGTGTCTTTGATTCCGGCCTGGGGGGGTTGACCACCTGGCTCGCCTGTACGCGCTATCTGCCCACAGCAGAGTATTTTTTCTTTGCCGACACCGCGCATGCGCCCTACGGCGATCGCACGGCGGAGGAGGTCTGTCAGTATACCCGGGCCGCCTACGCGCATTTTCTCGAACTGGGCGTCGATGCCCTGGTGATTGCCTGTAATACCGCCACCAGTGCTGCTGTTTTGCCCTTGCGCCAACAGGCGCGAATGCCGGTGATCGGCATCGAGCCAGCAATCAAGGTGGCGCTGCAGGAGAGCGAAGGGGAAATTCTGTTGTTGGCGACGGAGCTTACCGTGCGCGGTAGCAAGCTCGCACAACTATTGCGGGACCGGGATGGTGGGGGGCGCGTGCGAGCCCTGGCCTGCCCCGGCTGGATGGAAATCATTGAGGAGCAGGCGCCGGACTGGCGCGTGCGTGCGCAAGCATACTGGTGCGAACACATCGAGCCGGCGCTGGGAGCAGCCCAAGCGTTGGTCTTGGGTTGTACGCACTATTGCTGGTTGCGCGAGGAAATATCTGCGTGGTCTGGCGGAATGGCGGTATACGACGGCAATGACGGTGTTGCTCGCCAGCTCTACCGCTTGTTGCTGCAGCGGGAGCCCGATTCCATCAGCACAGCGCGGGCACCGCTGAGCTTGCATTTCACGGCTACAGCTGCGGCGGCGCGCAAGCAGGCTGCCGCCGCGGAGTTACTGCGCAATGCAGGGGTGGAGCTTCGTCTGCTTCCCCTTAGTTCAGCGTAATCCCGTTCTGGCCCAGGCTTACCCCGTATTTCTTCGCCTGTGCTTCGCCTTGGGCGTAGGATAGCTTGGCCAACTCCTCCGCATGCTGGGCTTTGCTGACTGCCTCATCATATTTCCCACTCTTCTCTGCGGCTTCCGCTTCCTTGAGCAATTTGGGGGTGGCTAACCACTGGTAATGAATGCTCTCGGCTTTCGCCATTGCCGTTTTCGCGGCGCTGATGGCCTGCTGCGCCTCGTTGGCGTTGGCGGCAAAGGCGACGCTGCTGCACAGGAGGGCGGCGCAAGCGAGGGTGCTGATGAGCAACGGCTTCATGATGAACTCCTCATTTGGGTAATGACCTTTGGAGTGAATCGCCTTGCAAAAAGTGTTCCGTGCCTTAGTCCTCCATGAACCAGTGGTTACGTACATCGGCGACATTTTCCTGCTCCATTTGGCACGATGCACTTTGGTGCCAGGGCCAGAACAAGCCAGTCAGAGCCATCCCAGCAGCAAAAACAAGCCATGGATGACTAATCCAAGGAAAAAGCCAACGGCGGTGCCGTTAATGCGAATGTACTGTAAATCACTGCCAATGCCTTCTTCCAGGACGCGGATCATATCCGCCATGGGCCAGGCACGGATGGTATCCTCGATATGCTGGGTGAAGCTGTCTTGCAGGGTCGGAAAGAGGCGACGCACGCTGTCCTCTACGTAGCCATCGATGGCCTGACGCAGTTCTGGCTGGGTCGCGAGCAGGCCGCCGAACCACCCCGCGCCTTGGCGCAAGAGGCGCCGACTGCGGGAGTGCGGCGCCTGCAGGTCGCGCAGCAACCAGCGATGTAGATCCGCTACTACGCGGTAGACGTAGTCTCGCGCTGCGGGGTGCTCCAGCAGCCCTTCCTGCCAGCCCCGAATACGTTGCTGCAGCGCTGGATCCTGCTGCAGGCGCTGCAGATTGCGGCGCAGCCATTGATCGAAAGCCAGGCGCTTGGGGTGTTCCGGATCTTGGTGAATGTCATGCAGGGTTTCCTGCGCTGCCCGCACGAAATTACGCGCCAGATTTTGGCTGAGGCTAGCGGGATCGATGACCGCTCCCAGCCAAGAGAAGAGCTTGGGGTAGGCGCGTTGCAACAGTCTTTCGATTTGCTGCGCGAGTTCCTCCTGGACCGAATCTTGGCTGAGCCACCCATCGAGCTGCGCGATGGCGTCGCTAAGTAAGGCTTGGTGCCGCCCGTCTTCGGTCAAGAGCTGTAGTACTTGTGCTGTCCAATGCGAAAGGTCCAGACGTCGCAGTTGCGCCGCCAGGCTCGTCGCCAAGCTCTGCCGGAAGGGTTCGAGTTGCGCCAGTTGCAGCGTTCGATAGAGGAGCTGCTGCCCTTGTTCCGCGAGCAGGTCGCGATTTTTGGGACGCTGGAGCCAGTTGCTCAAGCCTGTCGCCATAGAGTAGCGTCCGAGCAGGCGCAGAATGGCGTCTTCCTGGAGAAAGTGTGTGCGGATGAATTCGGCCAGGCGTTGCGCCAGTTGATCGCGGCGCCGGGGGAGAATGGCAGTGTGAGGAAAGGGTAGGCCAAGCGGGTGGCGGAATAGCGCGACCACCGCAAACCAGTCGGCCAGGGCACCTACCATCGCCGCCTCGCTGGCAGCCAGGGTCCAGGCATAAACGCCTTGACCCTGCTGCAGCGCCGAGCCAACAAAGAGCGCAAAGGCCAACAGGAGGAGGGCGATCGCCCAGCGCCGATTGCGGCGTAAGCGAGAGGCGGGCATTCCATTCTGCATGGCGCAAGCATAGCACCGGCACGCCTTGCTTGCGCACTGCGCATTCTGTCATTGTGGGCGTGCGATAGGAGAACCTGCTATGGACACGGAACTGCATCTGGAAAGCAATTTTGCCAAGGAACTCGAAGGTCTTTACGTCGAGTGGCAGGCCGCTGTCATTCCCAATCCGCGACTTCTGCTCCTCAACGAAGGGCTGGCTACGCGTCTGGGTCTGTCGCCAGAGGCGTTGCGCAAGGAGGGGGCGGCCCTGCTTTCCGGGCAGCGTCTGGCCTCTGGCAGTCGACCGGTAGCGCAAGGCTATGCTGGACATCAGTTTGGCGTCTTCAACCCCCAGCTCGGCGATGGACGAGCATTGCTGCTGGGTGAAATTCGTGATCCCCGAGGTCAGCTCTGGGATCTGCATCTCAAAGGTTCGGGCCGTACCCCCTTCTCTCGTGGTGGTGATGGTAAGGCCGCCCTCGGCCCCATGCTGCGTGAGTACCTGATCGGAGAGGCCTTTTACGCGCTGGGGATCCCCAGCACCCGTGCCCTGGCCGTGCTGGCGACCGGCGAGGCGGTACAGCGAGAGCGGCCCTTGCCCGGCGCGATCTTGGCGCGGGTGGCGGCGAGTCACTTGCGGGTGGGTACCTTTCAGTTCGTCGCCGTGCGCGAGCAGGATGAGCTACTCCGGCGCTTGGCCGACTACGCTATCGCGCGGCACTACCCGGATCTCTTGGCACTTTCTGGCGGGGAGCGCTATCTCGCCTTTCTCGAGGCGGTGATGCAGCGTCAGGCCCGGCTCATTGCCCGATGGATGGGGGTGGGCTTCATTCACGGCGTCATGAATACGGACAACATGAGCATTGCCGGGGAGAGTATCGACTTTGGCCCCTGTGCCTTCATGGACGCCTACGATGCGGGGACCGTGTTCAGTTCCATTGATCAGAATGGTCGCTATGCCTACGGTGAACAGCCGCGCATCGGCCAGTGGAATCTGGTGCGGCTGGGCGAGTGCCTGGTGCCCTTGGTGAACGATGATGTGGATCAGGCCATTGCCCAGCTCACGACGGTCTTGCAGCGCTTCCCGGCCCTCTACCAAGAGGCCTGGCGCGAGATTTTTGCGCAAAAACTGGGGATTACAGAGGTGGGCGAGGGCGATGATCCCCTGTTCGAGGACCTCTTGCAACTGTTGGATGCCGAGCAGGCGGATTTTACCTTGGCCTTCCGCAGTCTGAGTGCCGAGTTACAGGGTTTGCCTGCGGCGGAGCAGGACCGCCTGGGGATTCCACCCGTTCCGGAAAGCTGGGCGCCTTGGCGCGAACGCTGGTTGGCGCGGGTGGGAACTGTGCGGCCGCTGGCAGCCGTGGGTGCCGCCATGGACGCCATCAATCCCATCTACATCCCCCGCAATCATCAGGTCGAAATTGCCCTTGTGGCGGCGGTGGAGGAGCAAGATCGCCAACCCCTGGAAGCATTGCTCGCGGTCTTGGCCGCACCCTACGTGGCGCGTCCAGAGTGGCGTTCCTACAGCGCGCCCATGCCGGCAAATTTGGGGCCGTTTCGCACCTTTTGCGGTACCTGAGAGTGAGTGGCGGGCATTCTTGGCCTGTCCTTGAAATATTCGCTGCGCCAAAAGGTGCATTTGCCTTGCCAGCCCCCCGTCCCCCTCGTATCATGGCGTTTTGAAAGGGAGTCTTGGAAGCGAACTTGCAGCACCTCTACATCAAAACCTTTGGCTGCCAAATGAACGAGTACGACTCGGAGCGCATGGCAGATCTGCTGGCGCGCAGCCACGGCCTCGAACTGGTGGATACCCCGGAAGCGGCGGATCTCCTCATCCTCAACACCTGCTCCATCCGCGAAAAGGCGGAAGACAAGGTCTACACCCAGTTGGGTTTCTGGCGCCCCCTGAAAGAGCGTGAGCCCCAGCCCCTCATTGCCGTGGGCGGCTGTGTGGCGAGCCAAGAGAGGGAAAAGCTGCGCCGCCGCGCACCTTTCGTGGACATCGTGTTTGGACCCCAGACCTTGCACCGCTTGCCCGACCTGCTCGACGCCCGACTGGCGGAGCAGCAGCCCCAGGTCGACCTGAGTTTTCCAGAATTGGAAAAGTTTGATCGCCTGCCCGAACGCCCGGGGCGGGAGGGGGCAACGGCTTTCGTGACGGTACAGGAAGGTTGTGACAAGTTCTGCACCTTCTGTGTGGTGCCCCACACCCGTGGGCGGGAATACAGCCGGCCACTGCCGGAGATCGTGCGCGAGGTGCGGCAGTTGCTCGAGCAGGGGGTGGCGGAAATCACCCTGTTGGGCCAGAACGTCAACGCCTATCGGGCGCCTTCGGGGCTCATCGGTGATGCGGATTTCGCGGAACTCCTGCGACGTTTGGCTGCCTTACCAGGGCTGCGGCGTCTGCGCTATACCACCTCCCACCCCAACAACCTGGATGAGCGCCTGATTGCCACCCATCGCGATCTGCCGGTGTTAGCGCCGCACCTGCATCTGCCGGTCCAAAGTGGATCGGATCGTATCCTGCGGCGCATGCATCGCAAGCACAGCATCGCCGAGTACCTGGACAAGGTAGCGGCCCTGCGGGAGGCACGGCCAGAGATCCATTTTTCCTCGGATTTCATCGTCGGCTTTCCCGGCGAGACCGATGCCGATTTCCAGGCCACCATGGACCTTATCGAGCAGGTGCGCTTTGATCAGTCCTTCTCCTTCAAATACAGCCCGCGTCCCAATACGCCGGCCCTGAAGTTGAAGGACAGCGTACCCGAGCCCGTCAAGGAGGAGCGTCTGGCCATCCTGCAAGGGCGGGTCAACCAGCTGGCGCAAGACTACAGTCGGGCCCTGGTGGGGTCGGTGCAAGAGATCTTGGTCACGGGGCCTTCCCGGCGCAATGCGGCCGAATGGACGGGCAAGACGGGCTGCAATCGCTCGGTGAATTTCCCCGGGCCGGCGGGTCTGGCCGGACAGATGCTGGCGGTGGAGATCACAGAGGCCCTGCCCAACAGTCTGCGCGGGCGCCTGATCCCCATGCGCGCCGTTTCCTGAGTAGACCGGATGGAGCCCCCCTCCGCCCTCGCGCAGACAGAACATGCCGAGTTCATCGCAGAAAATGCCAGTGCGCCGCAGCTGGCGGAACTGGGCGGCGAGCTCGATGCGCATCTGAAGCAGATCGAGCGCCGCCTAGGTGTGGTGATTTCTCAGCGCGGCGAACGTTATCACCTCAGTGGTGAAACGGCGGCCGTGCAGGCCGCCGCGGATGTCTTGCAGCAGCTCTATAGGCAGGTCCGGCAAGGCCGGGCGCTGACCCGGCAGTGGGTTCATCAGTGCATACAATCGGTGTCCGTCGAGGCGGAGAATGACGCTGATTCGGCGCAGATCGCCGGGATCCTGACCCGCAAGGGCTGGATTCATGGGCGCGGCCCCAGGCAGCGACGATATCTACAAGCCATTCGCGAGCATGATCTGAGTTTTGGTGTCGGTCCGGCAGGCACCGGCAAGACCTATCTCGCTGTCGCTGCTGCCGTCGAGCAGCTCGATAAGCAGCAGGTGCAGCGCCTGGTCCTGGTGCGTCCGGCCGTGGAGGCGGGCGAACGTCTGGGCTTTCTCCCGGGGAGTCTCGCGGACAAGGTCGATCCCTATTTACGCCCTCTCTATGATGCGTTGTATGAAATGCTCGGTTTCGAGAAGGTGGCGAAATTGATGGAGCGACAGATCATCGAGGTGGCACCTTTGGCCTATATGCGTGGCCGTACCCTCAACGAATCGTTCATCATCCTGGACGAGGCGCAGAATACAACGCCGGAGCAAATGAAGATGTTCCTGACGCGGATGGGTTTTGGTGCCAAGGTGGTGATTACCGGCGATGTTACGCAGGTGGATCTGCCGCGTGGCCAGCCCTCCGGGCTGGTCCAGGCCATTGATATCCTCAATGATGTCGAAGGGGTGTCCATGAGTTTTTTTCAGAGTGCCGATGTAGTCCGCCACCCGCTGGTGGCGCGCATCGTCCAGGCTTATGATCGTCGCAACGCCGAGCCATGAGCCGCCCGAGTTTCGTTTTGCAGATGCAGTGTAGCCCGGAATTGAGCGTTGCCGAGCTAGCGGGGATCCCGGCACGGCGTCTCCTGCGTGCCGCCATCGCCCTCGCTTTGACGGATACGGTGGACGACGGCCAGACCCTGGAGATCTCCCTGCACTGCCTGAGTGACGCAGAAATTGCCGCGATCAACGGCCAGTTTCGCCAGCGGGCGCAGCCCACCAACTGCCTCTCCTTTCCGGCGCCGGAGCAAGTCTGGCCCGGTCGCCGCCGTCCGCTGGGGGAAATATTGCTCTGTCCAGCAGTCATTGCGCGCGAGGCAAAGGAGCAGGGTAAGCCCCTGCGCGATCATTATCGACATCTGGTCATTCATAGCACCCTGCACCTGCTTGGTTACGACCATGAAGAAAAGCAGGACGCGGAGCAGATGGAATCCTTGGAAATCCGTTTCTTGGCCCAATTGGGTGTGGCCGACCCGTATCGAATCCAGAGCAATGAGTGAAGACCGAAGTACCGAGCGCTCCCGCAGTTGGTGGGAGCGTTTTACCCAGTCTCTGCGGGGTAATGTCGAGGATCAGGAAGGTCTGCTGGAACTGATTCGCGAGGCGAGTGAGCGGGAGATCATCGACGCTGAAGCGGCACAGATGATCGACGGCATCTTCCGTATCGGCGAACTGACCGTGCGCGACGTGATGATCCCCCGGGCGCAGATGGAAGTCATCGAGATGGACAGTCCGATGCCGGAGATCATCGCGCGGGTCGTGGAGCTGGGACATTCCCGCTTCCCTGTGGTGGATGACGATCGCGATGATGTCCGTGGCATTCTGCTCGCCAAGGATCTGCTGCGTGCCTGTCAACAGGGTAGTGCCGCACCGAATCTGACCGACCTGCTGCGTCCCGCCACCTATATCCCGGACAGTAAGCATCTCAATCAGTTGCTCTATGAATTCCGTACGGGCCGGCATCATATGGCCTTGGTGGTGGACGAGTATGGTGGGGTTGCGGGATTGGTTACCATTGAAGACGTGTTGGAGATCATTGTCGGCGAGATCGAGGATGAATATGACATCGATGAAGACGTGATGATCGTTCCCCGGGAAGATGGGGACTATCTGGTCAATGCGCTGATTCCGCTGGAAGATTTTAATGCGGCATTTCAGGTGCAGCTAGATGATGGGGATGCGGACACCTTGGGGGGTTGGGTCAGTCGTGAACTGGGCCATGTTCCGCGGATGGGGGAAAAACTGACCGTTCAGGGCCTGCATCTGGAGGTGTTGCGTGCCGACCGACGGCGTGTGCAGACCTTCCGTCTGGCCGCACCCACTCCGGCGTCCGGGGTCATGCCGGTGGAACGCGAAGCCGATTCGAGCCTCTAACCGGCATGCCTTCTTCTTCCTCACGCCGACTTTGGCAACTTCTCCTTGCCCTATTTTTGGGGGGGCTTTGGCCCTTGGCTTTTGCTCCGTTTGATCAGGCCTGGCTCGCCTTTGTGTTATTGGGGCTCCTGTTTTTTCTGGTGCAGTACAGCGCCTCCCCGCGTCGCGCCGCGGGGTTGGGCTTTCTCTTTGGTTTTGGCGCCTTCAGTTCCGGGGTGTACTGGCTGTCCATCACCCTACACAATTTTGCGCACATGGGCTGGCCCCTGGCCGGCGCTGCGGTGGCGCTCCTGGCGGCGTATTGCGCGCTGTATCCTGCCCTGGCGATGGGCATCGCCCGGCGCTTCAGATCGCGGAGCCGGTGGTGGTTGATGCCCCTGTTCTGGGTCTTTGCCGAGTTTCTCCGCGCCCGGATCGCGACGGGGTTTCCGTGGTTGGCGGTCGGCTACACCCAGACCGGAGACTTCCTGTCTGGCATCGCCCCCTGGCTCGGTCAGTACGGCGTTGGTTTGGCCACCGCAGGCGTGGCGGGTATTGGCGCGTGGATCCTCAGCCGTCGGCGCGAGGCGGCAGTCTGGTCCATGGGTGCTTCAGCGATCCTGCTGATCTTTGCCGTGAGCCTGTTTGCCGCCACGGTCCGGTTTACCCACCCTGCAGGCGCACCGCTGCAGGTGCGCTTGCTGCAGGGGAATATCCCGATCTCCCAAAAATGGAACGCCTCTCGCATCAATGACATTCTCGATCGCTATGTGCGCCTGATTGTCGCTAGCCCTGCAGGCACTGAGCTTGTGGTGTTGCCGGAGACGGCGTTCCCCATTTTTCAGACGGAAATTCCGTTGCTCATTCAGCAATTACAGGAGTGGTCGGCCAAGCATCACAGCACCCTGATGATTGGCATTCCGGAAGATGCTCAGGGTCGCTATTACAATGCCACCATGGAAATCGATGGCCAGAAGCCGATTCGCTGGTATCGCAAAGAGCACCTCGTCCCCTTTGGCGAATATATCCCCTTTCCTCATATCCTGGGTCCCTTGGTCCATCACTTCTTGCCCGGCCTCGGCAGTTTCACGCCGGGGCAGGGAGCATCGGTGCTGCCTGTAGATGGGCAAGAGGCGGGAATGACCATTTGCTATGAGGAGTCTTTCTCCCGCGATGTGCGCAAGGGCGTAGTACAGGGGGCCACATTTCTGGTGAATAGTAGCGATTATGCTTGGTATGGCCACAGTACAGCCTCGGCCCAGACCTTGCAGATGGCGCAGATGCAATCCCTGCAGGAACAAAAGCCCGATATTCGCGCCACCAATACCGGGATTACCTCGGTCATCCTGCCGACAGGGCAGGTGCTGGCGCAACTCCCGCAGTTCAGCTACGCCGCCCTCAATGCCCGCATTCAGCCCATGGCTGGGGAGACCCCGTTCGCCCGCTATGGCAACGAGCCCTACCTCGCTATCAGTCTGCTTCTGCTGATTTGGGCCTTGTTGCGTGGGCGCAAGGCGCGGGAGAGCTGAGACTCAGCCGTGCCAATGAATATCCGGCGCCACAATACACAGTGCGCCCAGCACGATGAGCAAGGTGGCCAGGATTTCCCTACGTCCCAAGCGTTCTTTCAGGATCTTGTGGCCGAAGAAGAAAACCAGCAGCGTATCGATTTGCCCCAGGCCGCGCACCAACGCCACTTGGGTCAAGGCAAAGCCGCTGAACCAGGCCCAGGAACCGAGGGCCGAAATTACACCGATCGGCCAGGCAATGCGCCAATGGTGAAGACTTGCCCGCAGCTCCACTGGCTTGCGCAGCAGCAACCAGGAGCCTTGTAAAAATGTCTGCAAGGTGTTGGTGACCACCAGGATCCACAGCCCCAAGGCCAATATGGGTAATTGCGGATTGCCATGCTCGCTGGCCGCTCGCAGTGCGATGGCGGCCAGGGCGAAAGACAGGGCGGCTGCCAAGCCGTTGCGCGCTGCCGGCTGCCCCAGGCCGCGCCAGAAATCGCGACCGAGCAACGCGAAACCCTGCCCCGAAAGAAGCAGAACCCCTACAAACGCGAAGATGATGCCGAGGATTGCCACGGCATGTAATTCGGCGCCGAGAAAGAGCGTAGTCAGGACCAGCAGCTGCGCCGCTTCCGTCTTGGCATAGGCGGTACCGGCTACCAGGCCACGGCTGTGGAAGGACCGGACTAGAAAGAGCGTGCCGAGGATCTGCGCAATGCCACCCGCTAGGCAGTAGAGCAGGAATTCGAGTTGGGTACGACAAAAAGCTTCGCTGCCAAAATGGAGTAGCAAGACCAGCAGCGCGAAAAATTCCAGGGGCAGGGCATAGAGATAGCGAACAAAACTTGCGGCATCGACACTCAAGGTGCCCTTGAGGCGTGCCTGTAGACCTGTCCGCCAGGTCTGCATAACGGCAGCAAAGAGGGTCACCGGAATCCACAAGGGGACCTCCAGTGCGCCAAAGCGTAAAGGAGCAATATGCATCGACGCAGGGTACCGGTTTACGGCCCATCATCACAACGGGGATAATGTATATTGTACTGTAAACAGCAAGCATGGTGAGACAGGGGATGATGGAAGTCATAGAGGATATGGTGGTTCAGCAGTGCCTGGCGGGGGCGAGGGATTTTCAGCGGACGGAGCCCTACCCATGGTTGCGGATCAGCAATTTCATCCGACCGGAACTTTTCCCCCAGCTCTGTGCACAACTGCCGGCTTTGGAGCTCTTTGAAAACCACATCGGCAAGACCCGCGCCCACGGGCAAAAAAATCACGATCGTTTGGCCTTGCAGTATCGCCCTGGCCTTGATCCCCAACTTTCGCCCCTCTGGCGGCAGTTCATTGCCGAGCTGCATTCACCCGCCTACCTGGATTTCTGGCGCAAGATGCTGGGGTTGCGCCCGCGCAGCCCCGTGATTCTCACCATGCATTGGCACTATGCCCCTGCCGGCGCCTCGGTATCGCCCCATACCGATGCCCGGCGCAAGATCGGCTCTCACATCTTTTACTGCAATACGCCGGCGGATTGGGAGGAGTCCTGGGGTGGGCAGACCCTGGTCCTGGCGGATGATGCAGGTCGTTGGCCGCGCCACTCGGCGCCGGATTACGCTGACCTGCGCGCGGTGGGCGCCTCACAAGTCCTGGGGAATCAAAGTTTTCTTTTTGCCCAGACGGATCGCTCCTGGCACGCCGTGCAGGCGTTGAACTGTCCCCCAGGTCAGTATCGCAAGGTCTTTATCGTGGTCGCCAATCGTCTGAGCGGACAGGTACTCTGGCGACGGATCCGGGGTAAGGATGCCGATGGTTACCGCTTCGCGGGCTGAAGGTTTTCTAGGATAGCTGCGGGTCGATGGGAAGGTAGGCAAAGATCCCATAAGGACGAGAAAAATACAGGAGCAAATCTGCATCGTTCAGGGCTTCCTTGCCCATCCCCCCGGGCAAAGAGGGGCCCAGGCTCGCCAAGGCCCAGGAGCGCAGTTCTGCCAAGGAGGATCTGCCTTCCGGGCGCGGCAGATAATCGAGATGGTAGTGCCCGCTTTTGAGGTGGGCGAGCTGCGCCGCGGCCTTTTCCGCTTCTGCCATCCCCCCCAGGCCGTCCACCAAGCCCAGGTGGTACGCGTCTACCCCGCTCCAGGCACGTCCCTGGGCGTCCTTTTCTGCTTGGGCAAAGGGCAGGTGACGAGCTTTGGCCACCAGTCCCACGAAATGGGCGTAAATGTGATTGACCACGGCCTGCATGGCCTGCTGCTCGGGTTTTCCCAGTGGCGCATAGGGTGACAAGCTGGGGCTGTGCGCTACACTGCCGACACCGGAGTAGCCTACCCCCAACTTGTGCAACAAACCCGAGTAATCCGGAAACAGCACGAAGACACCGATGTCGGCAGCAATCGTCGTCGGTTCGGCATAGATGCGTTCAGCCGCGGTAGAGAGCCAGTACGCCCCCGAGGCGCCAAGGGTCCCCATACTGACTACCACCGGCTTGCCCGCCGCGCGGAGTCGCAGAATGGCGCGGCGAATGACATTGGCGGCATTCACATCCCCGCCGGGGCTGTTGACCTGCAGGATGACCGCTTTGACGTCCTTCTCATGGCGCAAGTGGTCCAGCTGGCGCACGGTCGGTTCTGCCGCCACCACCCCTTGCTCCTCCATATCCCCCGGCACCAGCATGCCGTCGATGGGGACTACGGCTATTTCCGGCCCAGCTTCTGGGCGTTGCGCTGCAAAACTCGCAAAATAACGCTGCCAGCCAATCCGCCGCAATTTTTCGGGCTTTTCCCCAACGGCCTTGGCAACGGTATCGCGAAAGTCCTCGGCATCGCCAATCTGGTTGATCAGCTTGGTCTGCAGGGCGAGTTGTGCGGCATTGCCCTGGGCTTTCTGCAAGAGCTGGGGAAGCTGAACGGCATAATTTTGCAGGACCGGCGCCGATAGCCCTCGCCCCTGATCCACGGCCTGGACATAGGCCTGCCACCAGGTTGCCAGCCATGCGCGGTTCTCCTCCTCTGCCGCTGGGGACATGTCGTTGCGCGTCAGGGGCTCTACTGCAGACTTGTATTTGCCTTGGCGAAAGGCCGAGACGGTAACCCCAAGTTTGTCCAGGAGCCCTTTGAAATAGAGCTGATGATCGGAAAAGGGGGTGACCAATGCCATCCCTAGTTCGGGCAGAAAGACCTCATTGGCCTGGGCGGCAAGCAGATAGTTGCCGGTGGAGTAGTCTGGCGCATAGGCATAGATGGTTTTGCCCTGGGCGCGAAAGCGCTGCAGTGCGTGGGCAACCGTGAGCAACTGGGTGAGGCTGCCGCCGCCGAAGCCACGCAGGTCCAACGCCATGACGTGAATCCGCGGATCGGTTGCCGCATGGTCGATGCTGGCAACCAGGTGGCGTAACAGAATATGTTCTTGTGATGGTTGGATTTTTTGTAGGAGCTGGCTTTCCCAGGACTTGCTCTGGCTGTATACCAGGCTGCCTTGGGGCTCGACCCAAAGGACTGCACCCTTGGGCACAGCAACGTGCCGCGGCGAAAAATGCGCAATCAGCCCAACAATGATGATGACGAGAATCGCCAAGGTGAGCAGGTTGAGGACGCTCACCCGGAGCCAATGCAATACCTTGCCAAGCCACAGAAACGGCATGAGAAGGCGGCGCATGGATCAGCTCCTTTCGTTCTCAGGGGATTTGGTCGGGGAGACAGGATTCGAACCTGCGACATCCTGCTCCCAAAGCAGGCGCGCTACCAGGCTGCGCCACTCCCCGAAGCCGGTAGAATAGCTGCGCGGAGTGGCAATGGTCAATCGAGGCGCGAGAGCTTGCGACGCAAACGATCCAGCTCGTGGCGCGCGAGCGCGATGCCATCGTTCAGGCGTTGACGTTCCTTCTCGCTGATATCCTTGCCTTTTTCTACCAACTCTTCGCTGTAGATGGCAATCGTGTCGAGTAACTCCTCGACCCGTTCATTGATGCGCTCGCGCGACGCGGCGACGCGATCCCAGGCGCGATTCGCCTGATGGCGCAGTTGCTCGCGGGTGCGCTCGCCACTTTGTGGTGCGAATAACAGAGCGGCAACTGCCCCTGCCAGGGCGCCAGCCGCGAGGGCCGCGCCCAGGGCACCATAACTCAAACCATTGTCTGTATCGTAATCCATGCGTTACCTCCGTTAGGTGATCACGGTGGGGGCCTTGCGGCCAGAAAGGGGTTCCAATCGCGTCAAGTCTTTGCCTAGTTGGATGAGCGCAGCGAGGTAACGCTGTGGATCGCGTTGCAACAGCGCCGGGTCGCGTTCAAAGGCCTCGTGATAGATCCGCAGCGTTGCACCAGCGGTACCGGTACCGGACAGGCGAAAGATCAGGCGGGCTCCATCGCTGAACAGAATGCGTAATCCCTGCTGCGTACTGATGCTGCCATCAATGGGGTCGGTATAGGAAAAGTCATCGGCCGTTTGCACCTCGCGGCCCGCCAGCAGTTGGCCTGGCAGGACAGGCAGCTGCGCTCGCAGACCACCCAGCATCTCCTCGGCGACCGCGCTGGGCAATTCCTCATAATCATGCCGCGTGTAGTAATGGCGACCAAAACGCTGCCAATGTGCGGTGAGAATTTCTTGCACGGACTTTCCGCTGTGGGCGAGTACCGAGAGCCAGGCGAGAACTGCCCAGAGCCCATCCTTTTCGCGCACATGGTCGGATCCCGTACCAAAACTCTCTTCGCCGCAGAAGGTGATGCGCCCCGCATCGAGGAGGTTGCCAAAGAATTTCCACCCGGTGGGGGTTTCGAAGTGTTCGATTCCCAAGGCTTCCGCCACCACGTCAGCAGCCTGACTGGTCGGCATGGAACGTGCCACCCCATGCAAGCCAGTGCTGTAGGCGGGGATACAAGCTGCTTGGGCGGTAAGAACAGCGAGGGAATCGCTGGGCGTCACGAAGGTATTGCGGCCCAGGATCATGTTGCGATCGCCATCGCCATCGGAAGCGGCGCCAAAGTCCGGTGCCTGATCCGAAAACATCAGATCAGCGAGAGGCTTGGCGTAGACCAGATTGGGGTCGGGATGGCCACCGCCGAAATCCGGGAGGGGAATGGCATTTTGCACGGTTCCCTCCGGCGCGCCAAGCCGGCGCTCAAAGATTTCCCGCGCGTAGGGTCCGGTGATGGCATGCAAGGCATCGAAGCGCATGCGGAAGGAACCTTGCAGCAGCTGTGTCAAGGCCGGGAAGTCAAAGATCCGCTCCATGAGATCCGCGTAGTCGGAAACCGGATCGATGATCCGCACGCGAGTGGTGCCGAGCTGCAGTTCCTGTTTGCGGTCGATGTCGATATCTTCTATCTGCGCGATTCGGTAGGCACTGATGGTCTTGCTGCCGGCCCAGATCTGCTCGGTCAGGGTTTCGCTTGCTGGCCCGCCGTTTTCGCCATTGAATTTGATGCCAAAATCGTGGTCCGGCCCGGCAGGATTGTGGGAGGCGCTCAGAATGATGCCGCCGCGAGCATGATAGTGGCGGATCGCGTGGGACACGGCGGGGGTGGAGAAAAGCCCTTGGCAGCCAATGATCAGCTCTCCCCAATCATTGGCGACAGCCATTTTGATGATCGTCTGGATCGCCTCGCGATTGTAATAGCGCCCGTCGCCGCCAAGGACCAGTGTTTTGCCACTACGGTCAGGAATCGCGTCGAATATGGCCTGCACAAAATTTTCCAGGTAATGCGCTTGCTGGAACACCGTAACCTTTTTGCGCAAACCGGAGGTGCCCGGCCGTTGGTCGGGGAAAGCCTGGGTAGCGACGGTGATGATGTCCATGCTCAAGACCTCAGTGATCCAAGGGAATATCCATCACGGTAGAACTGCGCGATGCATCCGTGCGTACCCATAAAGTATAGCCACCGATCTGCCAGGTGCTGACGATGATGCCCCCGTTGTCGATGGCGAGCAGACTCGCGCGGCGCAGATCGTCGTCCATACTGTCCTCCCAGTCGCCGGTGACGTGGCGGCGGAGCAATTCCTGGGGATCGATCTCTCCGGCTGCAAAAATGCTCTGCGCATCCGGAGAGAGCAGGATGGTGCCGAGGGGAAAGAGCATTTTGCTGGAGCGTTCACTCATACGATAAATCCTTGGCTTCTCAGAAACTCGCGGCTGGGTTCTGCACAGGCGTGCATCAATTGCATGCGATGCGGATTCTGGCGGGCCCTACGGGCCAGGCGCTGCGCGGAATCCAGGCCTGCCGCGGCATAGACTGCTGGGACGGGGAAAAAGGTAGTGTGCAGAAATTGCCGCATCACTTCCCGCAGCAAAGGGCTGAGCAGGCGTCGTTGCAGGCGGCTCAAGCCGCGGCTGCGACGCTGTACGGTGATCCGTGCAAAGGCCATGTGCCGCGCCTCCTCGCGGCGGTGTAGCTGGGTAATACCCAGGACCGCCGCGGGCAGACTTTTCTCGCTCAAAATGGAACGGTTCATCTGGTCGGGAACATTCTCACCAATCAGAATCGTTGCCCAGAAAGCCGCCGACCCTTCTGGTGCGAGACGCGCAAACCAGCTGGCTAGCCGGGGTCGTTGCGCCGGGGGGGTCATGAGCGGCAGCTGGGCGCGCTGCTGCAACTCCAGGAACATGAGACTGTGTCCTACCTCTTCGCGCAACTCATGCAGCTGATAATGGTAGCTGTGAACGTCGCCGTACAGATGCTGCAGGGAGTGGCTTCCCAGACGTTGGATGAAGAGCGCCTCCAGCCAGAGCCCGAGCTCACAGAAGGAGACGAATTCGACCTGCGACAAACGGATTCGTTCTTCTGCCGTCAGCGCCTCAAATTCTGGGAGACCATACAAAGAGAGCAATGCATCCGGCAACCAAGCCTGCTCTGGATCCAGGGTATCCCAGGGGATTTCTTCCAAAGGATCCCGATAGTTGGCACTGTGACGACTCAAACGCTGAATGAGGACATCGTGGTGACGCTGAACGACCGCCATGAAAGCCTTGCCCGTGAGTGATTCTTGCCTCGCATTCTGCCATGCCTGCCCCCGCTCTCCAAGAGAAGGAAGGCCAGACTCAGTGCTAGAGCCAATTCAGGAAGGGGTGTTTGAGGACATAGACGCGAAAACCATGCCAGAGCCATGTGATGGGGTCGACGAAATCCCCGTATTCCAACAGATGAAAGACCTCAATGGCGCCAACGAACAACAGTGCCAGGGTCAGAATGGTAATGATGAATTGCGTTAGCGAATAAAACCAGGACCCCAGGCGACTCGCCATGTTGATTCCCCTTATGCGTTATCTTCATGATGCTACGGGGAGGCGTTGGTCTGTGCAAGATGCATCTCTTTTCCCCTTCCGTTGCACCCTCTGGACTGAGCGCGCAAAATGAAGCACCGCTTTACCGAGGTGCCCATGTTCGAATCCCTTAGTCAACGTCTCAATCAGAGTTTCAAGGCCTTGCGTGGTCAGGCGCGGCTCAGCGAGGACAATATTCGCGACGCCCTGCGCGATGTACGCATGGCATTGCTGGAGGCGGACGTTGCCCTGCCCGTGGTCAAGGACTTCATTGCGCAAGTCCGCCAGAAAGCGTTGGGCGAAGAAGTGCTGCGCAGCCTCAGTCCCGGTCAGGTCTTCATCAAGATTGTGAACGACGAGCTCACCCATCTGATGGGCACCCACAATGATCGGCTGGATCTCCAGGCTCGACCCCCGGTGGTCATTCTGATGGCGGGATTGCAGGGGTCGGGAAAAACCACGACTAGCGCCAAGCTCGCGCTCTGGCTCAAGGAGCGGGAGAAGAAGCGTGTCCTCCTCGTCAGTACTGACGTCTACCGGCCTGCCGCCATGGAACAGCTGGCCAGCCTCGGACGCGACATTGAAGTCGAAGTATTCCCCAGTCATCCAAGTCAGGCGCCGGTACAAATCGCGCGGGATGCCCTGGACGCTGCGCGCAAGCAGGTGGTCGACGTGTTGATCGTCGACACCGCCGGCCGCTTACACGTCGACGAAGAGATGATGGCGGAAGCCAAGGCCCTGACAGCGACGGTACAGCCAACGGAGCTGCTGTTTGTGGTCGATGCCATGACGGGCCAGGACGCCGTCAATACTGCCAAGGCGTTTGATAGCGCCCTGCCGCTGACGGGGGTGATTTTGACCAAGGCTGATGGTGACGCGCGCGGTGGTGCTGCCCTATCGATTCGCGCCATCACCGGCAAGCCCATCAAGTTCCTGGGGGTCGGGGAAAAAGTGCGCAAGGGCCTCGAGGCCTTTCACCCCGAACGGATGGCGTCGCGGATTCTCGGCATGGGCGATATCGTCAGTTTGGTCGAGCAGGTGCAGCAGGATGTCGACCTGGAACAAGCGCAGCGCATGACCGACAAACTCCGCAAGGGTAAGGGCTTTGATCTCGAGGATTTTCGTGAGCAGCTGCGGCAGGTCGAGCGCATGGGGGGCTTGGGCAGCATCCTCGACAAGCTGCCGGGAATGGGCGAATTATCCAGCGAGGCCCAGGGCGCGCTGCAGGACAAGAAACCCATGCGCCGCCTGGAGGCGATCATCAACTCCATGACCATGGACGAACGGCATCACCCGGAAATTATCAAGGCGTCGCGTCGTCGGCGCATCGCCGCAGGCTCCGGCACCACTGTGGCTGAGGTCAACAAGTTGCTCAAGCAATTTGAGATGATGCAGAAAATGTTCAAAAAGATGGGCAAGGGCGGCAAGGGACTTGGACGCTTGCTGGGGATGAATCCGCGCAATCTGATGAAAGGTGGTCTGCCCTTTCAATGAGCAGAATTTTTGGTTATGATTCGCGCCTTTCCCGCCGCGCCGGTTGCGGCAGAGTACTTTCGTGAGGATCGGATATGGTGGTGATTCGGATGGCTCGGGGTGGCGCCAAGAAGCGGCCCTTCTACCACATTGTGGTGGCCGATAGTCGGGCGCGGCGTGACGGACGTTTTATTGAGCGTCTTGGTTTCTACAATCCTGTCAGCAATCCTTCGGAGCTGCGCATCGACAAGGAACGCGCAGCATACTGGCTGGCGCAGGGGGCCCAGCCGTCCGATACCGTGGCGCGCTTCCTCAAGGCAGAAGGCGTGAGCAAAGCGGGTGTCAGCGCCGGCTGAGACGGAGGCGTGGGTACCATTGGGCCGCATTTCTGGCCTGTATGGTATCCGTGGTGCGGTCAAAGTCTTTTCTTACACGGAAGAACGTGATGGGATCCTTGCGCATCCGCTTTGGTATGTGGGATCTGCGCACCGACCCTATTCCGTCCTGTCCGGTGGCCTGCAGGCTGGTGCTGTCATCGCGCAGTTGCAGGGGGTGGATGATCGTGAGGGCGCCCGGGCACTGATCGGGCAAGAGATTGCCGTTCCAGCGTCGGCTCTGCCGCCTCTGCCGCAGGGTGAGTATTACTGGCGCGATCTGATCGGCATGCAGGTGTTCAACCGCGCTGCAGTGTTGCTCGGGGAAGTGAAGGATTTGCTGGAAACCGGTGCCAACGATGTCCTCGTGGTACAGGATGTGGAAGGCGCAGAACGCCTGATTCCCTGGACTGCCGAGGTTCAGGTCGATAGTGAAAGGCGCCGGATCGAACTGGACTGGGAAAAGGACTGGTGATGCGTTTCGATGTCATCAGTATTTTTCCGGAGCTGATCGAGAGTTATTTCCAGGCTGGGGTCCTGGCACGGGGACGGCAGCGTGGTCTGTTGGATCTGCGGGTGTGGAATCCGCGCGATTTCAGCACGTTGCCGCATCAGCGGGTGGATGATCGACCCTTTGGGGGTGGTCCGGGAATGCTGATGATGGCACCGCCACTCTTGGCCGCCATTGCGGCGGCGCGGAAAGAGAACGTCGCGGCGCCAGTTGCCTACCTGTCGCCGCAGGGGCGTCCTCTGCGCCAGGAAGATTGCCAGCGCTTCAGTGCGCGCCGGGGGATGATTCTCTTGGCTGGCCGCTACGAGGGTATCGATGAGCGGGTCATGGCGCAGGTCGACGAGGAGTGGTCGCTGGGGGACTACGTGCTTGCCGGGGGGGAGTTGCCAGCGCTGGTCCTGATCGAGGCAACGGCGCGTTTGTTGCCCGGTTTTTTGGGGCACGAGGCATCAGCACAGGAAGACAGTTTCGCCGCCGCGGAGTTGTTGGATTGCCCCCATTACACCCGGCCAGAGTCCTGGGCGGGGGTTGCTGTACCGTCGGTGTTGTTGTCTGGCGATCACGCACGCATCGCGCGCTGGCGGCATGGGCAGTCTTTGTTGCGCACGCGGGCGCGGCGCCCGGATCTGTGGGGGCAGCGCCAGCTGTCGGCAGAGGATATACGCTGTCTGCAAGAAGCAGAGGGCTTGGACGAAAGTGGCAGGGTGTGAAGGAGAAGTGCTGTGAACATCATCGACGAAATCAATCAGGAACAGGCCCAAAGCGAAATCCCCGATTTTATCGCGGGCGATACCGTCGCCGTACACGTGCGTGTGAAGGAAGGCGAGCGGGAGCGTATTCAGGTCTTTGAGGGCCTATGCATCGCGCGCCGCAACCGGGGGGTTCATTCTTCCTTCACGGTGCGCAAAATCTCCAGTGGTGAGGGCGTGGAACGGGTATTTCCCGTGCATTCTCCGCTGGTCTCCAAGGTGGAAGTGAAGCGTCGCGGTGACGTACGGCGCGCCAAGCTCTACTACCTGCGCGAACTCTCTGGCAAGGCAGCCCGTATTCGCGAAAAGCTCGGTTGATGAGCGCAGTGCAGTCTACCGCCTTGCTTACGCAGTGGCGGATGGCTGCGGCGGCGGAACAGGACCGCATCTGGGCTGACGCATCTTCGCGTCGGGCCCTTCAATCCCTTTTGCTGCAGGAAGGCCTGCCCTTATCCCAGGGGCAGGTGAGCGATCAATCTTGTCGTCGCTGGCTCGCCCAACTCAGTTTCGTGTTGGCGGCCAATGCCCTGCCGGGAAGGGTGGCAGCAAAGCAGTTGCCGACGGCGGCCGAGCAGGCAGAGCAGAGCATCCCCGAAAACTGGTTGCACGTCGTCCCGGACAACCCATTACCCATCGACATGGAACTCGACATTCTTGCCGAGGCCGTGGAAAAAAAGGACATACAGCGCCTTCTGCCGCGACTACGCAGCATGGCGGACGATGTCAAGGCCCGGCACCTGATCATTGATCGTTTGCGCCTGCGCGTGGCGGAGGATGGCTATGCCCATGGCTTGCGCAGTACCCTCTTGCACGTCTGGGGGCAATTGGGCGCCACCGTGTCCAGCACGGATTTCGTGCCCTTCACCCTTGCTGCATTGGAACAGCACTGGCATCTCCCCGAGGCCTGTGCAGTCGTTGTCCCCGAGGCGCGTGCGGAGCGCCGCACGGATAGTGGGAAGGCATTGCTGCAGAGCTTGCGGGAACGGGACCTCAGCGCTTATATGGAGCATCTGCGAGGGATGGGAGATCAACCCATAGCCGCCCTGCGGCAGCTGTTTCTGGCCTTGGGTTTGATGATTCTGGAATATCCGGCAGGTGCTCAGCTGGAGGCTTTGGGGCAACTCTATCTGTGGCTGGCTGCGGTGCTACAAATGCCGCACCGGAGTTTGCGTCGCTGTCGCCGCATCTTGTTCAGCGCCGCTGCCGATCTATTTCGCTTCGCCGGCTGGGAAGCGCAGCAAAATTGGCCGGGATACACCGAGCTCGCCGCCTTCCGGCATGCCTTGTCCGAAGCGCATGTGGCGCAGACGTACCGGGAAGATTGGCAACGGGTGCTGCAGGTTCAAGCCTTGGGAGAGGAGGCTTTGCGTGCCTGGTATCAGCGGCGCGCGGAACAGCAGCTTGATATGCATCCCGATCCCGCAGTCTCGTTTTGGGCGCATTGGCAAGAAACGCAGGTTGCGACTCAAGAACTCTCTGGACCTCTGTTATGGATTCACCCCCTGGTTTTCCTCCGCTTGTATCCGGAGTGAGCCGTCGCTGGCTCTACGCCGTCGCTGGCTTGGGCACGCTGGTGCTTGAATTTCACGGTGTCGTGCTCACTGGACTAAGCCCTGCGCCAGACGTGGCAATGGATCTGCCCTTCCTCCCGGCGCAACACGCTGTCGCGCAAGCCCTTGGAGCCTATGCCGCAGGGGATTTTGCCGTGTATGAGCGCTTGCTTTTGCAACTCCCCCTGCAGGCAGTGGGAACTCCTTTTCAGCAGCGTGTCTGGCGTGCCCTGCAAGAGATTCCTGTAGGGATTGTGCGCAGCTATGGTGAGCTTGCCGATACTTTGCACAGTGCGCCACGAGCCGTTGGCCAGGCCTGCCGCAAAAATCCTATTGCCATTCTCATCCCGTGCCATCGCATCGTCGCAAAACAGGGTCTCGGCGGCTACGCGGGCAAACGAAGGGGTCCCGAGCTCGCCTATAAGGCATTCCTCCTCCGCCATGAAGGCGTTTTCCATGCGCTTGACTGAAGCGCGGTCGTCCAGCCCAGACGCAGATATAGCGCAGTTTCTTGATGCGTTATGGTTGGAGCGCAACCTGACGGCGCTGACCTTGCGCGCCTACGGTCAAGATCTGGAGGCTCTGCGAGGATATCTGCAGGAGCGCAGTCGAAGCCTGTGCGAGGCGAGTAATGCGGATCTGGCAAACTTCCTTGCAGCGCGCCTTGCTGCTGGTGCGGCACTGCGCAGTCTACGGCGACAACTCTCCAGCCTGCGTAGCTTTTATGCTCATGCCTTGCGCGAAGGATGGATTGCTCAGGATCCCAGCCGAGATCTGCAATCTCCCCGTCTGGGGCGCCACCTACCGGAGGTGCCCTCCGAAGCTGAAGTTGAGGCCTTGCTTGCCATACCCGACCAATCGCAGCCTATGGGCCTGCGCGACGCAACCATGCTGGAGCTACTCTACGCCACCGGGTTACGGGTATCCGAGTTGGTGAGTTTGGAATTGTTCCAGGTCGATGTCTCGGCTGGCGTGGTGAAGACCTTTGGCAAAGGCCGAAAAGAGCGCTTGGTGCCGATGGGCGCACGGGCGCAGGACTTACTCCGCGCCTACCTGAGTCAAGCGCGCCCTCTACTCCTGCGTAATCAGGCGCAGACGGCGGTATTCTTGAGCCAGCGGGCCGAACCCATGACTCGGCAGCGCTTTTGGCAGATCATTCGCCGCTACGCTGAGCTCGCCAGTATCCACTGCTCGCTTTCTCCCCATAGTTTGCGCCATGCCTTCGCCACCCACTTGCTTGACCATGGTGCCGATCTGCGCAGTGTGCAACTGATGCTCGGGCATGCTCGGCTCAGTACCACCGAGATCTACACCCACATCGCCCAGGCGCGCTTGCAGGCGTTACATGCCGCGCACCACCCGCGCGGCTGAACGGTCAATCACCTTTTTTCGGTAAGCGTAGGACAATAAAGATGCTCGATTTGCCCTGGCGAATGAGGACCGGTATGGGTCTGTCGGCCGGTAGGGCGTTGACCAAGGCTTGCAACTGCTGTGGGTTCTGCACGGGCTTTTGATCAAACTGTTCGATGATCATGCCCGGTTGAATGCCGGCCTCTGCCGCTGCACCCTGATGCACGTCGACTACCTCCACTCCGCGCGTGATCCCCAGTTCTTGCATCAGCTTGGCAGGGGCGGGCCGTGCCGAAACCCCCAGGCGATGAATCTGGAGAACGGAAGTCTTTGCGCTTTGATTGCTCTCCATCTCCGCAGCTTTCTCTGGGCTTGGCAAGGCGCCAACGGTAATGGGCAGGTTGACCGCCTTGCCGTTGCGCAGGATCCCGATTTCTACTTGGGTTCCCGGTTTTTTCGTGCCGACCAGTAAAGGAAGTTGCCCAACACTATAGACAGGTTTGCCGGCGAAGGTGACGATGACATCGCCAGCGTGCAGCCCGGCGCGAGCAGCGGGGCTATCTGGTTCGATAGAGGCCACCAAGGCGCCCACCGGCTCATTCAGGTGCAGGGCCTCGGCCATATCTGGCGTCACACTTTGTACTTCGACCCCGAGATAGCCAAACTGGATGGCGCGATGCGCCTTGAGATCGTCCACCACCGACATCACCGTGTTGATGGGAATCGAGAACGACAAGCCCATATAGCCGCCGCTATTGGTGTAGATCTGGTCGTTGATGCCGACCACCTGCCCAAACATGTTGAAGAGTGGGCCACCCGAATTGCCGGGGTTGATGGGCACATCACTTTGGATGAAGGGAATATATTCGTCATCGGGCAGGGGACGGTCGAGAGCGCTGACTACCCCTTGGGTGACGGAATTGGAAAAACCGAAGGGGGTGCCTACTGCCAGAACCCATTGTCCCACCTTCAGATTACTGGAATCGCCGATAGGCGCCGTCGGCAGACCAGTAGCCTGGATCTTGAGGAGAGCGGTGTCGTAGCGTACCGATAGGCCAATGAGCTTGGCCGGATAGGCGTGATGATCCGCCAGAGTCACGATAATGTGTTTGGCATGGCGAACGACATGGGCCGCAGTGACGATGTAGCCATCACCGCTGATGATAAAGCCCGAACCGAGAGACTCGACTTTTTCCTGCGGTGGCCTTTTCCCTTGTGCATTGGGAGCGCCAAAATGTTGGAAGAAGCGATAGAAGGGCGAGTCGGGCGGGAAGGGATTACTGGCGCCGGGGATATCCTGCTCCGAGGTGGTGCTGATATTGACCACTGTTGGCCCATAGCGCTCGATCAGCGGGGTGAAATCCGGCAGGGCAACCAAAGGTTTCAATGGCGTGCTTTGGGGGACAGCGGCCACTGGCGCGGCGCTGGCAATCGGCGCTGGCGCAGCCACTTGTCCTTGTGCGCAGCCAGAAAGGAGGTAGGCTACGGCAGCCGCCGTCATGACCGCGCGACGCTGGGAAAAACGGAGGGTAGGAAGGGGGCTTGCCATCAAGTCATACTCCTTATGTGCCTTTGCGAGGCTGGGCGACGAAAGCGGATCCGTCAGGGAAACAGGCTCAATATAGCGCCCGCGCTAGTTTGCTGCGATATTCGTTGACCAACGGATGCTCCTTGCCAAGGAGCAGGAATATTTTCAGCAGGGTCTTGCGTGCCAGATCGTCACCATATTTTCGATGCTGCTGCACCATTTCGATGAGTTGCTCCAAAGCGGCTTGTTCCCGACCCTGCAGCAGCTCACGCAAGGCATGCTGGTACATGGCTTCCGCCTGCTCGTCGCCGCTGCTCTCGCGCATCCGCCGGGCAATTTCCTCGCTCGGAGGCGCATCGCGTAGCGCCGTCGAAAACTCCACCAGAGCCCGCAGGGCTTCGACACCCTCGCTGGCCTGGAAGGCTGGACTCAAGGCCGCGATCTCTGTCTCCGCCGCGCTATGGTCGCCGCGACCCATCAACAGGCGCGCAAGTTCGAGGCGTGCTTCGTCATTCCGTGCATCCTGCGCAAGCGCCGCGCGAAAGGCCTGTTCTGCTGCGGCGGTATCACCCCGCGCCAATGCCTCCATGCCGGCCCTGCGCTGCTCATCGCCGGCCTTGGGCAAAATCTTGTCGAGAAACTGGCGCAGGGCAGATTCCGGCAGAGCGCCGGTGAATTCATCCACCACCCGCCCATCGCGGAAGGCCTTGACTGCGGGAATGCCACGCACGGAATACTGGCGCGATAGCTCTGGATTTTCATCGGAGTTGATTTTGGCCAGCAAGAAGGCTCCTTGCATTTCCTCGGCAAGGCGCTCCAACACCGGGCCGAGGGCGCGACAGGGCCCACACCAGGGTGCCCAGAAATCCACCAGGACCGGGCGCTGAAACGATTCCTTTTCGACTGCCTCAGCAAAATTGCCGAGGTTTACTTCCACAACCTGCGGGCCAGTCGCCATATACTACTCTCCTGCTGCAAAATTTCCGCTCATGGTAGGGAGGATGATGGTGATGCTCAAGCCTGTCACTGTGCCTGCAGCTTGTGTATTTCCTCGACGATTTGCAGCAGCAGACTGCGGGTGCTTGCCCCCAGTCCTTTGCTCAGGCGCTCGACGTCGGTCTTGCCTTGCGACAGCGGGGCAAGGCAAGCACCCAGTCGCGCCATTTCGCCTCCGGCGCGCTGCATCTGGCTGGCCATTTGCCCGAGCCATTGCAGTGCCTGGGTATCGCCTCTCTGGGCAGCAACGACAACACCCGCGATGCCGGGCGCAGCAAGGCTCGGGTCCGGGCGGCTTTGAGGGTTGGGCAACGAGCCAGGGTCCTGCAAGCCCTGCAGCACGGTTTCCACGACGATACGATCCTCATCATCCAGGCCGAGCAAGATCGCTTCGTCGCGCTCGCCCGCCAATAGCCGTTCCAGCCGTTCGGCCAGGCTACCCCAACCATTGGCCCGAGCGACGCGCAGGCTTTCTTGCAGCGCCGGGCGGAGATCTGCATTGTGACAGGCAGATACGACTTGGTGAATGAGTTGGGCGTGGGCGCGTCGCACCTGCTCACGAAAGGCTGGCATTTCTTGCACGGCGTCATTCTCAAGATCCCATATTTCTTTGAGTTTGTAGCTTGCCTTCACTAGAATGTCAAAAGAGAACGGCGATGGAGGGCTATGGTTTGGCCAAGCAATGGCTGCAGCGTATGGAAAGCTGGGTGCGAGGTGGCGCCGAGATCGTGCGCGATCATCCGGGGCGTTGGGCGCGCTTTCTGCTTCTGCCCTTGGCCCTCACCGCTCTACCGTTGCCATTCTGGCTGATGTATGGTCTGGCCCCGCTGGGGCTCTTGGGTGGGCTCTATCTCGCCGGTCGCTGTGATGGTCAGGACTACTCCTGGGAGCAGCTGCGTCATGCCTTGGGGGTGGCAATTTTGTGGGGTATGATCCTTACCCTCTTTGGATTGCTTTTTGAGTTTGGGCGCGAAACGGTGCTGCTCGGTGCCCTTCTCAGTGGGGTGCAGGGGAATTGGCAGATTGGGCAGGAACCGGGCTTCTGGGGCTGGTGGATGGGTTTCAGTGAGCGCCTCACAGATCTCGCTATGACGCCGTACTTTTGGTTCTCCCCGGCATTTTTTGGCGTGGCCTTGGCGTTACATAAAGGGCATGGCTGGATCGAAGCCGAAGTGGAGACCACCTTGGCATTGCTGTTTCGCCAGGAGTTGCGCGATCCGTTGATTGCCCTCTGGGCAATTCTCCTCATCGCCAGTGTGATTCTGCCTTTGCCTGCGCAGGTCTGGCTTGCACTCTTCGTCTGGGTCTTGGGGCCGCCGATCGTTTATGTGGCCTACGAAGACATTTTTGCCAACAAACAGCGGCCACGGCGCAAGCGGGAAAGCAAGGCGCTGCAGTTACCGGTGTTGCAGGTGCAGCCGCAGAAGGTGCGAACCAGTTGAATCTCCTTCATGCGAAGACTGCAGATTTTGCGCTTGAGCCTGACGGCAGCGACTTGCTACTGTTCGGCCAGGAAAAATTCTAGACTCAGGAGTCCCCATGTTCTCTTCCTCCCAGCGCCTTGCCGATTTCGACCCTGCCCTGGCGCAAGCCATGGAAAAGGAGCGGGTTCGGCAAGAAGACCATGTTGAATTGATTGCTTCGGAAAACTACACCAGCCCCATGGTGATGGCGGCACAAGGTTCTGTGCTTACCAATAAATATGCGGAGGGTTACCCCGGTAAGCGCTACTATGGTGGCTGTGAGTATGTCGACATCGTCGAACAGCTCGCCATTGATCGTGCCAAGGAATTGTTTGGTGCCGAACATGCGAATGTACAGCCGCATTCCGGCTCCCAGGCCAATCAGGCAGTCTATTTCTCCGTGCTCAAGCCGGGCGACAAGATCATGGGTATGAGTCTGGCCCATGGTGGACATCTGACGCATGGCGCCAAGGTGAATCTGTCGGGTAAGGTCTTCGATGTCGTGGCCTACGGTGTGCGGCGCGAAGATGGGCGCATCGATTACGACGCCATGGCGGCGCAGGCGGAGCAGGAGCGTCCCAAAATGATTGTGGCGGGGGCCAGCGCCTATTCGCGGATCATTGATTTTGCGCGGATCGGCGAGATCGCACGCAGCATCGACGCTTATTTGCTGGTGGACATGGCGCATATTGCCGGGCTCGTGGCGGCAGGGCTGCATCCCAGTCCGGTACCGCACGCCGATTTTGTCACCACCACCACCCACAAAACCCTGCGTGGCCCACGCGGTGGCTTGATTCTCTGCCGGGAAGAATACGCGAAGAAGGTCAATTCCCTCATTTTCCCCGGTATTCAGGGCGGGCCATTGATGCACGTCATTGCGGGCAAGGCGGTGGCATTTCAGGAAGCCCTGCAGCCGGAGTTCAAGAGCTACCAGGCGCAGGTGATTCGCAATGCGCAAAGACTGGCGTCGGTTCTGGGGGGGCGAGGGTATCAGGCCGTTTCTGGTGGCACCGATAATCATCTCTTTCTCCTTGATCTGGGCGAGAAGGTGACGGGAAAGGAGGCGGAGGAAGCCCTGGGCAATGCCAACATCACGGTAAACAAAAATGCGGTGCCCTTCGATGTCCGCCCGCCGGCGGTCACCAGTGGCATTCGTATTGGTACCCCTGCGGCTACCACTCGCGGCTTTGCCGAGCCAGAGATGGAGATCCTCGGCACAGCCATCGCCGATGTTCTGGACGCCCATGCGGATGCGGCGGCGGTGAACAATGTTCAGAGCCGTATCGTGGATCTCTGCCGGCGTTTTCCGGTCTATGGCTAAAGGTGCACTGCCCTTTTTGCGCGCATGAGGATACCCGCGTCGTCGACTCGCGTATCGCCGATGATGGCGAATCCGTGCGTCGACGACGGGAGTGCCCTGCCTGCGGCCAGCGCTTTACCACCTTCGAGCGGGCGGACTTGGCCTTTCCCATGGTGGTCAAGGCGGATGGTCGGCGGGAACCCTATCGGCAAGAGAAGCTCCTGGCGGGTTTGCAACGGGCACTGAGCAAGCGCCCAGTACCGATGGCGAAGATCGATCTCGCCCTGCGCGAGATCGAGAAACAGATTCGTAGTCAGGCAGAGCGAGAAATTCCAGCACGCCATATTGGTGATTTGGTGATGGCGGCCCTGCGCGATCTAGATCCGGTTGCCTATGTGCGCTTTGCCTCGGTGTATCGCCGTTTCGATGATCTGCATGCCTTCAATAGCGAAATCCAGGCCCTGCTGGATCCAGAACGAAAAGACGAACGCGTTGATGATGAGTGACACGGATCAAAGCGATCGCGATTTTATGCGCGCGGCCCTTGCGCTGGCGCAGCAGGGGCTATTCAGCACGCATCCGAATCCCCGGGTCGGCGCATTGGTCGTGCGTGACGGCGAGGTGATCGGGCGAGGGGCACACCATCAGGCGGGCGGCGCCCATGCTGAAGTCTTTGCCTTGCAGGAGGCAGGGGCGCGAGCACGGGGGGCGACTTTGTATGTAACCCTTGAGCCCTGCAGTCATCAGGGTCGCACGCCGCCCTGCAATGACGCGGTGATTGCCGCTGGTATCTCGCGCGTGGTGGTCGCCACCGTCGATCCCAATCCCCTGGTGCGTGGTGCAGGGATCGCGCGTCTGCGTGCCGCTGGTATCAGCGTGGTGCAGTCCTGCCTGGAGGAGCAGGCCATTTGGCTGAACCGCGGTTTCTTCCAACGGATGCGCGCCCAGCGCCCATGGATACGAATCAAACAGGCCAGCAGTCTGGATGGCAAGGTGGCATTGGCCAACGGCGAGAGTCAATGGTTGACCGGCGAAACGGCGCGGGCCGATGTGCAGCGGGAACGGGCGCAGGCCAGTGCGATCCTGGTTGGGGTGGGGACGGTGCTGGCCGATGACCCCCGCCTTGCGCCACGCATGGAGGAGAAGCTCCTGCGCTATCCAGTCAAAATCATTCTTGATGGTCGATTGCGCACCCCTCCCACGGCAGCGGTCTTGCGCAGCCCAGGCGTTACTTGGGTCGTGCATCGCCAGGATCTGGATGATAGCGCCAACGCAAATCAACTTTTGGCTGCTGGCGCGCGCTTGTTCGCTCTTCCTGCGGCAGATTCTGGAATCGGCGTCGATTTCCCGGCTTTGCTGCAGCTTCTGGTGCAAGAAGAAATCAATGAGGTTCTGGTGGAGGCGGGAGGGCGTTTGGCCAGTAGTCTCTTGGCCGCTGATCTGGTGGACGAATATCTGCTGTATTATGCCCCATTACTTCTGGGGCGGGATGCCCGTCCCTTTGCCGAGCTTGGCCCGGTTGCGCGACTCAGCGAGGTTCCGCGCTGGCGCTTGCTGGAAAATCTCGCACTGGGCGCGGACGTAAAGTTGCGCTATCTCTGTCGGGAGGCAATCTGATGTTTACTGGGATCATCCAGGCGGTGGGCACGCTGCAGAAGCGGGAGCATGTAGGCGGCGATCAGCGCTTTTGGATTGCCGCTGGCGCCCTCGATTTGGCGGATCTGCAGTTGGGCGACAGCATTGCCGTTTCCGGGGTGTGCCTGACGGCAGTGGCGCTGGAAAAAGAACGTTTCGCTGTCGATGTCTCTTTGGAAACCCTCCAGCGCAGCATTCTCGGTGACCTGAGTCCTGGCGCTCCAGTCAATCTGGAAAAGGCCCTGCGCCTGGCGGATCGCTTGGGAGGGCATCTGGTTGCTGGCCATGTCGATGGTGTGGGAACGCTGCTGCAGGCGCGTCCGGCGGGCCGCTCCCAAGTCTATCGAGTGCAGGTGCCAGCGGAGTTGCGGCGTTATATCGCCGGCAAGGGCAGTATCTGTGTGGATGGCATCAGCCTCACCGTCAATGCGTTGCAGGAAGATGGCTTCGATCTCAATCTGATCCCCCACAGTCTGGCCCAGACCACCGCACGCTACTGGAAGCCCGGGCAACGCCTGAACCTGGAAGTGGACCTTCTGGCGCGCTACCTCGAGCGCCTCATGGTCGACGGGGGGCGAAGCAAGGTAGAATCGCGTCTCGATGCTGCAAGCTTGGCAGCGAAAGGATACCGTTGATGACGGAAGAACGCAGGATCAGCTCCACAGAAGAAATCTTGGCAGAGATTCGCGCCGGCCGGATGGTCATCTTGATGGATGACGAGGATCGCGAAAACGAGGGCGATTTGATTTTGGCAGCAGAGCACGCCACACCCGATGCCATCAATTTCATGGTGCGCGAGGCGCGTGGCCTCGTCTGCTTACCCTTGACGCAAGAACGCTGTGAGCAGCTGCAACTGCCGCAGATGGTCCGCCACAATACCGCGCAACTGGGTACCGCCTTCACCGTCTCGATCGAGGCGGCACGGGGAGTGAGCACCGGCATCTCCGCTGCCGACCGAGCCACGACGATCCAAGCGGCCATTGCCGACGATGCCGGCCCCCAGGACATCGTCATGCCCGGCCACATCTTTCCGTTGGCAGCGCAGCCGGGTGGGGTATTGGTACGTGCCGGCCATACGGAGGCGGCAGTGGATTTGGCGCGCCTGGCGGGCTGCAAGCCGGCCGGCGTCATCTGTGAGATCCTCAACGAAAACGGCGAGATGGCGCGTCTCCCAGACCTCTTGCCCTATGCGGCGCGCCATGCGCTGAAGTTGGGGACGATTGCCGATCTCATTCGCTATCGGCTCGAGCGCGAGCGTATTGTGCGGCACGAAGGGAGTGGTCCTTGGCAGACCCCGTGGGGCGAATTTACCTTGCATCTGTATCGGGACTGGATCTCGGGAGAGACCCACTTTGCCCTCGTCAAGGGAAATCCTGCGGCCCGCGAAGAGCCGGTCCTGGTGCGGGTGCAGGTGGGAAAAGCCCTCACGGATCTCTTTCTCGGTGCGCAAGGCCCCGTTTCCCAGGCGCTGGCGCGTTTGGCACAGGAAGAGGCAGGCGTCTTGGTGTACCTGCAGCACGCAGAGGACGCGGAAACCTTGCGCGCGCAAATTGCCGAGTTACCAGCGCGTCCCAAGGGGCCGGGTCAAAGCGGCGACTCCCACCGCATCTTGCGGACCTTCGGTATCGGTGCGCAGATCCTTACGGATCTCGGCGTGCATCAAGCGGTGGTGCTCAGTGACAGTCAGTTTCAGTATCGTGGTATTGGCGGTTTCGGGCTCGAAATCGTCGGTCAACTTCCCTTTCTCGAAACAGGAAAACACCCATGATCGAGCATATTGAAGGTACCCTCCAGGTTGGTGCTGGCGAGCGTTATGCCCTACTGGTATCGCGGTTCAATAGTTTTATTACCCAGCAGCTGGAGCAAGGGGCCATCGACGGTCTGAAACGCCACGGCGCGACGGAAGAGCAAATCCAGGTGATCTACAGCCCTGGCGCCTACGAAATTCCCCTTCTCGCACAAAAGATCGCACGTTCGGGCAAGTTCTCGGCTGTGCTCTGTCTCGGCGCAGTGATCCGTGGAGGTACGCCACACTTCGACTACGTTGCTGGTGAGGCGGCGAAAGGTATCGCGCAAGTCGGTCTGGATACCGGCGTGCCCGTCATTTTCGGCATCCTCACCACGGACAGTATCGAGCAAGCCATCGAACGGGCGGGCACCAAAGCCGGCAACAAGGGCTTTGATGCAGCCCTGACGGCAATGGAGATGGTCCAACTCCTCAAACGTCTGTGATGGAGCCAGCACGTACTCCCAGCCGGCGGCGTTTGGCTCGTATTGCTTTGGTACAAGCATTGTATCAATGGCAAATGAACCCGACCCCCTGTGCCGAACTGGCGGCGCAATTCCACGCTGAGCCGGAGCGGCTGGCGAACGCCGATACCGCGTTTTTCGACCGAGTCTGGACGGCGCTCTGTGGGCAAATTGAGGCGCTGGATCCCGCCATCGCCGCGGCCCTGCAGGAACGGCTCTGGGAGAGCGAGGTCAACGAAGTGGAGCGTGCGATCCTGCGCCTGGCCGCCTTCGAATTACATTCGCTGCCGGAGACGCCCTATCGCGTGATCATCAATGAGGCGATCGAACTCGACAAAGCCTTCGGCGCGGAGCAGGGGCACCGCTTTATCAATGGGGTATTGGATCAACTCGCGCGGCGTTGGCGGATGGCGGAGCAAAATCCCGCCGATACGTAGGGCTTGTCGATTTCACCTATAGCCATGCATGAGGTTTTTATTGTAACCTTCTGACTATCAGGGTTTTCTGTCGAGGCAATTATGGGAAATTGGACGAAATTTATCGTTGCGGCTCCGGTATTTTTGGGCTTCAGTGCAGCAGTGTCAGTATCCGCGTGGGCAGGCACCCTCAGTCAGTCGTCCCTCGAGGACTCGGCCACTACGTCACCAGCCGTGCTGACTACTGCCAAGCTGGAAAATAGTATTGGTACGCGTTGTGCCCTGGGAGATGGCGTGCCGCAAGATTATGCCTTGGCAGCGCAATGGTTTGAGAAGGCTGCGGCGCATGGCTATGGTAAGGCGGAATACAATCTGGGCATGCAGTATTATTTTGGCCAAGGATTGAAGCAGGACTACGCCCAAGCGGCCTACTGGTGGCAGCGGGCGGCGGATCAGAATGTTGCCTCGGCCCAATATAATTTGGGCAATCTCTATTACCAAGGCATCGGGGTAAAGCAGGATTTCCAGAAAGCGGCCTACTGGTGGAAAATGGCGGCGGAACGGGGTGTTGCGCAGGCAAAGACCAATCTCGGCGTGCTCGAGAAGTGGCAGCAGAAAAACCTCCACGCCGTAGCGGACAAAACCGCCGTCACGCCCTGAATCAGGGTTCCTGTCCCGAGGAAGGGCTGTCCGGCGCTTCCTCTTTCCTGATCTCTGTACCCTTGGCCAGTTCCTGTTCCAGCGTCTGTCGGCGGCCTTGTTCATTGGCAAGCTTCGCCTCTAGATCACTGATATGCCTGCCGTGCTTACGAATGCGCCAACGGTTACGCAAGTGGGTGGGGAAGTAGAAAATCGCACTGGCAATGACCCCAGCAACAAAAGCGATCAGCACAATCACTCCTGCCGACTGCTGAAATTCCCAAGCGAAGAAACGCACGGTGCTGGGGGTATTATTTTGCACCGCAAAGACTACGGCCAGGGCGGCGATCAGCAAAGAAAAAATCATCCACATGTCTCAGCTTCTCCTGATTACGGGTGGGAGCGAATGAATACTGCCTGAAACCAGCGACTGACTGCCCAGCCCAACGGCGGCAGAAACAACAACCACAGCCACACGGGAATATCCAGAATCATCGCGCTCAGATCTCCCTCCACGGCCGCGATCAGCGCCAGTCCCATGAGTACGATGACGGAGCTGGTTAGCCAGGCCAAACGTCGCAGACCGTGCCGCAGTTCGCGCCGTATACCTTCCAATTCCTCATTCCGTACCGGTACTTCGAGTTCCCCCCGTTGCGCTTGCTGGAGCAGACTGTGCACCAGTTCCGGCAGTTCGGGTAGTACCAGGCCCCACTGCGGCGCATGGCGTTGAATTTGGCTCCACCACGCCTGCGGCCCGCGTTGTCGATTCAGCCAAGTACGGAGCAGTGGGGTTGCCACCTCCCAGATATTCAATGTGGGATTGAACTCCCGCGCAATCCCCTCGACATTGACCAGGGTCTTTTGCAAGAGTAGCAGCTGTGGCTGGGTTTGCATTTGAAAGCGTCGCGTGGTCTGGAAAAGCCGCAATAACAGTTGGGCTACCGAGATTTCGTGTAACGGCTTTTGGAAAACGGGCTCGGCGATGGCGCGAATGGCGGTCTCGAAATCCTGCACATTGGTTTCTGGGGGCACCCAACCGGCTTCAATGTGCGCCTCGGCCACTCGCCGATAGTCGCGGTTGAAGAAGGCAACCATGTTTTCCGCCAGATAGTGTTGACTGGCTTCGTCCAGGCTACCCATGATGCCAAAATCAACGGCAATGAAGCGACCATTGCTCGGGTCGATGAAGATATTGCCCGGGTGCATGTCGGCATGAAAGAACGAATCGCGAAAAACCTGGCGAAAAAAGATTTCTGCAGCACGGCGCGACAGCTGATCGAAATTGATCCCGGCAGCGCGCAGGGCATCAAGTTGACCAATCTGAATGCCGCGGATGCGCTCCATCACCAGCACCTCCTCGCTGCAATAGTCCCAGAAGATTTCCGGGATATAGAGCAGCTCCGGTTCCGCCGCAAAATTTCGCCGCAACTGGCTGGCGTTGGCCGCCTCCTGTAAAAAATCCAGTTCACCACGCAGGGTCTTCGCATACTCGGACACCACTGCACGCACGCGCAGGCGCCGCCCTTCCTGAGAGTAACGCTCTGCCAGATCGGCCAGCCACGCAAGGATGCCGAGATCCTGATCAATGATACGGCGCAGGCCCGGCCGCCGGATCTTGATGGCAACTTCGCGGCCATCCAGTAGCCGACCGAAATGTACTTGGGCGATCGAGGCAGCCGCTGCGGGTTCCGCCTCCAGCTCCGCGAAGAGCTCCGTCGCCGGCTTCTTTAATGACGCTGCAATGATCTGCCAGGCTTGTTCCGATGGAAATGGCGGCACGGCATCCTGCAGCTTGGCCAATTCCCGAGTGATTTCTTCCGGCAACAGATCGCGTCGGGTCGAGAGCATTTGACCGAGCTTGATAAAGGTCGGACCGAGGCTTTCCAGGGCTAGACGCAGACGAGCACCAAAGCTTCCCTCCGGTTTTGGCATGACCCAGCGCGCGGGGTTCAGCTTGAGCAGCGCCTGATAGGGTTTGAGAAGAGGAAGATAGTAGAGTAGTTCGTCCAGCCGATAGCGGACCAGAACACGAGTGATCTCGAAAATACGCAGGGAACGGAGGTAGGATTGGCGCATGGCCGGATTCTAGCATGGCTAGTGCGGAATAGGACCAAAAAAGGGCCCCATTGGGGCCCGGAGACGGAAAAAGCGAACGTTATTTGGTAATCGTTTTTTCCACCTTGATACTACTGTTGATCTCCACACGCTGGTTCAAGAAACGCCCCTGCGCGGTGGCGTTGCTGGCCACTGGATCATTGTAGGAATGGCCCTTGAGTACCATCCGGCTGCGGCTGACGCCGTGCTGCTCAAGATATTGCGCCACACTATTGGCACGCTGCTGCGACAACTTCAGGTTATAGGCATAGGTGCCAACCTTACTGCAGTAGCCATTGACATCGAGAACGGCATCCGGATGTTTGTTGGCAAAATCTGCGACCTCGTCCAGAACGCGGATATCATGGTCCAGAAGCTTGTAGGAATTGAACTTGAAGTTGATGCCGGTGATGGTGATGGGCTTACTCACCAATACGGTCTGCTCCACTGGGGCGATGGGTGCCGGAGCTGGCGCTGGTGCAGGGGCTGGCGCGACTGCTACCGGCTTCGGCGGTACGCAGTACGCTGGGGCAGGGCCATCCGACTCTGGACGTCCGCCACGCACGCATTGGCCCTTGGCGGTGACTATGGGAGCACCCTGGGCAGTGACGGCGTAGCCTTCATAGGGGTTGGTGCTGGCCAGTGCCACCCCGGAACTGACAAACGCTGCCAAAGACACGGCCAGCGTTAGACGCAGATTGTTCGACATTGCAATACCCTCCTCAATACCAAATTTAGAGCCGCAGCGTAATCAGGGCAGCGGTATTTTTACAACAACGGCAAGAATGTTGTAATTCGACAACGCTGTCAAGGTTTTTGCCCCCTATCTCGGTTCCTCCCGGTGGAGGCACGGAGGGTTGAGAAAATTACCTTTATCGTTGATCTTTTAGCCGAGCAGAAGCCTTGACAGCCCCGGGCGACGCAGGGATAATTCGCCGCTACCGCTGGAGGGGTTCCCGAGCGGTCAAAGGGATCAGACTGTAAATCTGACGGCTCTGCCTTCGGAGGTTCGAATCCTCCCCCCTCCACCAGATTGCCGACTTCGGTCGTGCGGGTGTAGTTCAATGGTAGAACCTCAGCCTTCCAAGCTGATGGTGTGGGTTCGATTCCCATCACCCGCTCCAAGTTCGGCCCACATAGCTCAGTCGGTAGAGCACTTCCTTGGTAAGGAAGAGGTCACCGGTTCGAATCCGGTTGTGGGCTCCATTTTGTTTAGGGTCGCTTTTGATTGAAGAGGGTCTTCTGAATGTCCAAGGGAAAGTTTGAGCGGACGAAGCCGCACGTAAACGTGGGAACGATTGGTCACGTGGATCATGGGAAGACCACGTTGACGGCGGCGCTGACGAAGGTATTGTCGGCGAAGTTTGGCGGCGAGATACGGGCCTACGATCAGATTGACAACGCGCCGGAAGAGCGTGCGCGCGGCATTACGATTGCGACCTCGCACGTAGAGTATGAGACGGCGAACCGGCATTATGCGCACGTGGATTGCCCGGGGCATGCCGACTATGTGAAGAACATGATCACCGGAGCGGCACAGATGGATGGCGCGATTCTCGTGTGTTCGGCGGCGGACGGTCCGATGCCGCAGACGCGGGAGCACATTCTGCTGGCGCGGCAGGTAGGCGTACCCTTCATTGTCGTGTTTTTGAACAAGGCCGACATGGTCGACGACGCCGAGTTGCTCGAGCTGGTCGAGATGGAAGTGCGCGAGCTGCTGTCCAAGTACGAGTTCCCCGGTGACGACATTCCGGTCGTGATTGGCTCTGCGCTGAAGGCCCTGGAAGGGGATCAGAGCGACATCGGCGAGCCGGCGATTTTCAAGCTGGCCGAAGCGATGGACAGCTACATCCCCATGCCGGAGCGCCCGGTAGACAAGACCTTCCTGATGCCGATTGAAGACGTATTCAGTATTTCCGGTCGTGGCACGGTGGTGACGGGACGTATTGAGCGCGGCATGGTCAAGGTCGGCGAGGAGGTCGAGATTGTTGGCATTCGCCCGACGAGCAAGACCACGGTGACGGGTGTAGAGATGTTCCGCAAGATCCTGGATCAGGGGGAAGCGGGAGACAACGTCGGCGTATTGCTGCGTGGCACGAAGAAGGACGATGTGGAGCGCGGTCAGGTGCTGGCGAAGCCGGGCACGATCAAGCCGCACACCAAGTTCGAGGCAGAGGTGTACGTCCTCTCGAAGGAAGAGGGCGGTCGTCACACACCGTTTTTCAACGGCTACCGGCCACAGTTTTACTTCCGTACCACGGACGTGACGGGAGCGGTAGAGTTGCCGGAAGGGGTAGAGATGGTGATGCCGGGTGACAATGTGCAGTTCAAGGTCACTCTGATTGCGCCGATTGCCATGGAAGATGGCCTACGTTTTGCGGTGCGCGAAGGCGGACGTACCGTCGGCGCCGGCGTCGTGTCGAAGATCGTCGAGTAAGTTGGGAAGCTTTGGCTGCCTGCGGGTGGCCACTGGTGACGGCGGCCAGGATCGGCCGCCCTATGTTTCTGCAGGGCAGTAGCTCAACTGGTAGAGCAGCGGTCTCCAAAACCGCAGGTTGGGGGTTCGAGCCCCTCCTGCCCTGCCATTTTTAGGAAGCGGCATTCATGTCAGAGAAAGTGAAACTCTATGTAGCGGCCTCATTCGCCGCCTTGGGGGTGCTCGCCTATTTTCTGGTACCGCTTCGTTTCGGCGCGTACGTACCCAGCATTGCGTTGATCCTTGGTCTCCTGCTGGCACTTCTGTTCTTTGCCTGGAGCGAGGGCGCGCCAGCGCTGGTACAGTTTTTTCGTGAGTCCTACGTCGAACTGCGCAAGGTGGTCTGGCCGAGTCGCCCAGAGTTGTTGCGCAGCACTGCGGTGATCCTTGGGTTGATCATCGTTATTGCCTTGTTTTTGTGGTTGGTGGATCTGGCCTTGCTGGCGGTCGTCCGTTTTGCGTTGGGAGGCGCCTAGTCATGGCAATGCGTTGGTATGTGGTGCATGCATTTTCCAGTTTTGAAAAGCGGGTGCAGGGGGAGATCCGAGAGCGCGCCCGGCGCGAAGGGCTTGCCGATCAGTTTGGTGAGATCTTGGTTCCGGTAGAGGAAGTCGTGGAGATGCGCAATGGCCAGCGAGCCACATCGCAGCGTATGTTCTACCCCGGCTATGTGCTGGTGCAGATGGAAATGAACGACCAGACCTGGCACTTGGTCAAAAATACTCCGCGGGTAACGGGTTTTGTGGGGGGGAGCGTGGGCAAACCGCACCCTCTCACCGAGGCCGAGGCCGATGCAATCCTGGAGCGCATCAAGGAAGGCGTGGAGAAGCCACGCCCCAAGTTTACCTTCGAGGCGGGAGAGCAGGTGCGGGTGATCGAAGGCCCTTTCAAGGACTTCAACGGCGTTGTCGAAGAAGTAAACTTCGAAAAAAGCAAATTGCGCGTCTCCGTCACCATTTTTGGACGTTCCACCCCGGTGGAACTGGATTTCGGTCAGGTCGAAAAGATCTGATTCACTGCGTGAGGGAGCCTGCGGGCGTTTGCACCTCGAGGAGTCGTAATGGCAAAGAAAATTACGGGCTACATCAAGCTCCAGGTTAAGGCCACCCAGGCCAATCCCAGTCCCCCTATCGGCCCGGCACTGGGTCAGCGGGGCTTGAATATCATGGAGTTCTGCAAGGCATTCAACGCGCAAACCCAGGGTATCGAGCCAGGCCTGCCGCTGCCGGTGGTGATTACGGTATATGCGGATAAAAGCTTCAGTTTCATCGTCAAAACGCCGCCGGCGCCGGTGCTGCTGCTGAAGGCAGCCGGCTTGCAGTCGGGCAGTGGGCGCCCGAACACCAACAAGGTGGGTAAGGTAACCGAAGCGCAGGTGGAAGAGATCGCCAAGACCAAGCTACCAGACTTGAATACCGAAGATCTCGAGTCAGCCAAGCGTAGTATTCGTGGTACGGCCCGCAGTATGGGCCTGACGGTGGAGGGCTAAAACATGGCACAGAAATCGAAGCGTGTTGTTGCTGCCCGTGCCTTGATCGATCGTAATCAGCGCTACGTGCTGGAAGAGGCTCTGGCTCTGGTGAAGCAAACCGCAACAGCGAAGTTTCCGGAGTCCGTAGACGTTGCCATCGGCCTGGGCATCGATCCTCGCAAGTCGGATCAGGTGGTACGCGGAGCCGTCGTGTTGCCCAAGGGCACGGGAAAAACCATGCGCGTAGCCGTTTTCGCTACGGGCGAGAAGGCGAACGAGGCGAAGGATGCTGGCGCCGAATTGGTGGGGATGGAAGACCTAGCCGAGCAGGTCAAGGCGGGGCAGATGGATTTTGATGTCGTCATTGCCACACCGGACGCCATGCGGGTCGTTGGTGCCTTGGGGCCGGTCCTTGGGCCGCGTGGCTTGATGCCCAACCCAAAAGTGGGCACCGTGACCGCTGATGTGCGCACGGCAGTACAGAATGCCAAGGGTGGTCAGGTGCGGTACCGCGCCGACAAGGGCGGCATTGTGCACAGCAGCATTGGCAAGGCGTCGTTCTCTGTCGAAGATTTGCAGGCGAATTTTCTCGCCCTCCTCGATAGCGTGAAAAAGGCGAAGCCCGCGACCAGCAAGGGCGTGTACATTCGTAAAATCAGTGTCAATCCGACCATGGGTCCCGGCGTTGCCGTGGATCCGGCCGGACTATAAGGAATTCCACCATCACGGTGGGGTGTGTCGGCGCAAGCCGGCGTTCAAAGACCGTAGGGGGCCTCGGCCTTAAAACCTACACCCTGCGTAGGCGACGGCGCGCCAGGATTTTCTGGCCGCCTCTGTCCAACTGGAGGTAGCAATACGTGAGTCTGAAACTCGCTGATAAAGAACAGGTGGTTGCTGCCCTGCAAGCCAAGTTGGTTGGTGCCCAGGCCATGGCCGTAGCAGAGTACCGGGGTCTGAGCGTGGCTCAGATGACGGCGCTGCGGGTCGCGGCACGCAAGCAGTCGGTGCATGTGCAGGTGGTGAAAAATACCCTGCTCAAGCGTGCGCTGGCGGGTACTGACTTTGCGGTGATGGAATCGTTGTTGACCGGCCCATTGGTTTTCGCTGCAAGCGAGGACCCGGTGGCAGTGGCCAAAGTCCTAACGGATTTCGCCAAAGGCAATGACAAGCTCGTCATCACTGGTGGTGCCTTGGGAGCCAAGTTGATGGATGCAACAGCCATCCAGCAGCTCAGCAAGATGCCCTCGCGGGAGGAATTGCTGGCCAAGCTCATGGGCACCATGCAGGCACCCATTTCCACCTTTGTGCGTACCCTCAATGAGGTTCCCGGACGTTTTGTCCGTACCCTCGCGGCGGTGCGCGATCAGGCAGCTTAATTCGTAATATTCTTTAGGAGTAACAAGATCATGGCTTTATCGAAAGCAGAAATCCTGGATGCCATCGCTGGCATGACCGTCCTCGAGCTCTCCGAGCTGATCAAGGACATGGAAGAGAAGTTTGGTGTATCTGCGGCAGCCGTTGCCGTTGCCGCTCCTGCTGGCGCTGCCGGTGGCGCCGCGGATGGTGCTGTTGCGGCAGAGGAGCAGACAGAGTTCGATGTTATCCTCACCAGTGCTGGTGCCAACAAGGTCAATACCATCAAGGTAGTGCGTGCCATTACCGGGCTTGGTCTGAAAGAAGCCAAGGATTTGGTGGATGGCGCTCCGAAGCCCGTCAAAGAGGGTGTTGCCAAGGCCGAGGCCGAGGATATCAAGAAGCAGTTGGTGGAAGCTGGTGCCGAGGCAGAAATCAAATAAGATTTCTTTCCTGAGCACAAATAGGCTGGCGGCCTTTGGCCGTCAGCCCCTCATTATTGGCGGCATGCCGTCTTTCTGGTTCGTATTCTAGCGATCGTCGCGCGGAGCACTCATGGCCTACTCTTTTACGGAAAAGAAGCGGATTCGTAAAGACTTTGGTAACAGCCAAAGTATCCTTCCGGTGCCTTATCTCTTGGCAACCCAGATGGATTCCTATCGCGAGTTTCTCCAAGCCGATACACCAGCGCCGGCGCGCAGCGATACGGGCCTCGAGGCGGTATTCCGCTCGCTCTTCCCGATGGAGAGCTATTCCGGTAATGCGCGTCTGGACTACGTGAGCTATCGTCTGGAGCGCCCGGTCTTCGACGTGATGGAATGCCATCAGCGCGGTGCGACGTATTGCGCTGGGCTTCGTGTTCGTCTCCGCCTTGCCCTCTCCGAGAAGGATGACAGCACGGGGGCCAAGCGGATCAAGGATGTGAAGGAGCAGGACGTCTACATGGGGGAATTGCCCCTGATGACGGAGCACGGCTCGTTCATCATCAATGGCACCGAGCGGGTGATCGTCTCGCAGCTGCACCGCTCTCCGGGGGTATTTTTTGCGCATGACGCAGGCAAGACGCATTCCTCAGGCAAGCTCCTGTTCAATGCGCGCATCATTCCGTATCGGGGTTCGTGGCTGGATTTCGAGTTTGATCCGAAGGATCACCTCTACGCGCGGATCGACCGTCGGCGTAAGCTCCCAGCGACGACCTTGTTGCGCGCGTTGGGATATAGTACTGAGGACGTGCTCGGCATGTTCTTTGATACGGAAGTGTTCCGTATCGAAGGGGCGCAGATCTTCTATCAGCTTCGTCCGGCGCGGGTGCAGGGAGATATCGCCGTTTTCGATATTACCCACCCACAGAGCGGTGAGATCCTGGTGGCCAAGGGCAAGCGCGTTACCGCGCGGCATGTGCGCCAGCTGCAGGAACTTGGCGAGAGTATCGAAGTGGAGGTGCCGGAGGCCTTCCTGCTCGGGAAGGTTCTTGCCCGGGATATGCTCGATACGGCAACCGGCGAGTTGGTGCTCCAGGCCAATGACCTCATTGACGACGAGGCACTGAAAAAACTGCGGCAGATGGCGCCGTTGCAAATTGAGACGTTGTTCATCAACGAAGTGGATCGGGGACCCTACATCTCCGAGACCCTGCGGATCGATACGGCACGCGATGCCCACGAGGCGCAAATCGAGATCTATCGCTTGATGCGCCCGGGCGAGCCACCCTCCAAGGATTCTGCACAGACCTTGTTCCAGGGGCTGTTTTTCAGTGCCGATCGCTATGATCTCTCCCAGGTCGGGCGGATGAAGTTCAATCGTCGTGTCGGTCGCGAAGAGATTACCGGTCCCGGTGTCCTGAGCAACGAAGATATCATTGCCGTGATGAAGGTTCTGGTAGACCTGCGCAATGGCATTGGCGAAATCGACGATATCGATCACTTGGGTAACCGGCGCGTGCGTTCTGTGGGCGAGCTGATGGAAAATCAGTTCCGCTTGGGCTTGGTGCGCGTCGAACGGGCGGTAAAGGACCGTCTTGCCTTGGCGGAGAGCGAGGGCCTGACGCCGCAGGATCTCATCAACGCCAAGCCGATTGCTGCGGTCGTCAACGAATTCTTCGGTTCCAGCCAGCTCTCCCAGTTCATGGATCAGACCAACCCGCTCTCCGAGGTGACCCACAAGCGGCGTGTCTCGGCGCTTGGGCCGGGCGGCCTGACCCGTGAGCGAGCTGGTTTCGAGGTGCGTGACGTGCACCCCACCCATTACGGCCGTATCTGCCCGATTGAGACACCCGAAGGTCCCAATATCGGTCTCATCAACAGTCTCGCCTGTTTTGCCCGTACCAACAGCTATGGGTTCCTCGAAACGCCGTACCGCAAGGTTATCAACGGCCAGGCAACGGATGAGGTCATTTATCTCTCGGCCATCGATGAAGGTCACTATGTGATCGCTCAGGCCAACTCGCCTCTGAGTCCTGACAATCATCTGTTGGACGATCTGGTTTCCTGTCGCCACAAGGGTGAGACGCTCCTGGTGGCTCCGGATCAAGTGCAATTGATGGATATCTCGCCGCGCCAGATCGTGTCCGTGGCGGCCAGCATGATTCCTTTTCTTGAGCATGACGATGCCAACCGCGCCCTCATGGGCTCGAACATGCAGCGCCAGGCGGTGCCCACGGTGCGTTCCGACGCGCCCCTGGTCGGTACCGGGATGGAGCGTGTGGTGGCCATCGACTCCGGTGCGGCCATCACCGCACGCCGCGGTGGCGTAGTGGATAGTGTCGACGGCGCGCGTATCGTCGTACGGGTCAATGACGAGGAGACCCAGCCAGGTGAACCCGGCGTGGATATCTACAACCTGGTCAAGTATTCGCGTTCCAACCAGAATACCACGCTCAACCAGAAGCCGATCGTTACGGTGGGTGATGAGGTGGCCCGTGGTGATGTTCTCGCCGATGGCCCGAGCACGGAGTTGGGCGAGTTGGCCTTGGGGCAGAACATTCTGGTGGCATTTACCCCGTGGAATGGGTACAACTTTGAGGACTCCATCCTGATTTCCGAGCGCGTGGCAGCAGAAGATCGCTATACCACGATTCACATCGAGGAATTCCCGGTCTATGCCCGGGACACCAAGCTGGGGCCGGAAGAAATCACGCGCGATATTCCCAACGTGTCGGAAGGGGCCCTGCGCCACCTCGATGAATCGGGGATTGTGGTGATTGGTGCCGAGCTCGCGCCCGGCGACATTCTGGTCGGCAAGGTGACCCCCAAGGGGGAGACGCAGCTGACGCCGGAAGAAAAACTGCTGCGCGCCATCTTTGGTGAGAAAGCGTCGGACGTAAAAGATAACTCGCTGCGCATGCCGGCGGGCATGTACGGCACCGTGATCGATGTACAGGTCTTTACCCGCGATGGCATTGACAAGGATGCCCGCGCCAAGGCCATCGAGGAGGAGCAGCTCAAAAAGATCCGCAAGGACGTCCAGGACGAGTACCGCATCTTCGAGTCGGACACCTACCAACGGATCGAGCGCCTGCTGTTGGGCAAGGTCGCAGAAGGCGGTCCGGCCGGACTCGCGGCGGGTGCGAAAATTACCAAGACCTACCTAAAGGACTTGGCGCGGGATCGTTGGTTCGATATCCGTCTGCGCAGTGAAGAGAGCAATGAGGCCCTGGAACAGATCCGCGCCCAGCTCGAGCAACAGCGGGAACGCCTTGATGCGGTGCTAGAAGAAAAGCGCCGTAAATTGACGCAAGGGGACGACCTTAGCCCTGGTGTGCTGAAGATGGTCAAGGTGCACGTGGCGGTCAAGCGTCAGTTGCAGCCAGGTGACAAGATGGCCGGTCGGCATGGAAATAAGGGTGTGGTGTCCAAGATCGTCCCGGTCGAGGACATGCCCTACCTCGCCGATGGAACGCCCGTCGACATCGTTCTCAATCCCCTCGGCGTGCCCTCGCGTATGAACGTCGGACAGATCCTGGAGACGCATTTGGGCTGGGCGGCCAAGGGTCTTGGCAAGCGTATCGGCGAAATGCTCGATCAGCAAAGAGCGATGGCGGAACTGCGCGCCTTCCTGACAGAGATCTACAATCGCTCTGGCAAGAAGGAAGATATTGATAGTCTCAATGACGAGGAAGTCCTCGCCTTGGCGCACAACCTGCGCAATGGCGTGCCGATGGCAACCCCAGTCTTCGATGGTGCCGCTGAGGAGGATATTCGCGACATGCTGGAACTCGCGGGTCTGCCGCGGAGCGGGCAGGTCACCCTCTACGACGGGCGCAGTGGTGAGGCCTTCGATCGTCCGGTGACCGTGGGTTACCTCTATATGTTGAAGCTGCACCATTTGGTGGACGACAAGATGCACGCGCGCTCCACCGGACCGTACAGTCTGGTCACGCAGCAGCCCCTCGGTGGTAAGGCCCAGTTTGGCGGTCAGCGTTTTGGCGAGATGGAGGTCTGGGCGTTGGAAGCATATGGCGCCGCTTACACCTTGCAGGAGATGCTGACGGTCAAGTCCGACGACGTCTCCGGCCGCAGTAAAATGTATGAGTCCATCGTCAAAGGCGATTTCCGCATGGATGCGGGGATGCCGGAATCCTTCAACGTGCTGTTGAAGGAGCTGCGCTCCCTGTCCATCGACATCGAGCTGGAACAGTCCGTCTAAGATATCCGCAGGCTTCGGATAAGGAAGAGTCACTTGAATAATCTCCTCAAGCTTTTCAAGCAGAATGATCGGCAGGAAGAGTTCGATGCCATTCGCATCGGCATTGCCTCACCGGACAAGATCCGCTCATGGTCCTTCGGCGAAGTCAAAAAACCCGAAACCATCAACTATCGCACCTTCAAACCCGAGCGCGAAGGGCTGTTCTGCGCCAAGATCTTTGGTCCAATCAAGGACTACGAGTGCCTTTGCGGTAAGTACAAGCGGCTCAAGCACCGCGGCGTAGTCTGTGAGAAGTGTGGCGTCGAGGTGACCCAGGCGCGGGTGCGACGCGAGCGGATGGGACATATCGAACTGGCCAGCCCGGTGGCGCATATCTGGTTCCTCAAATCTCTGCCCAGCCGGATGGGTATGATTCTGGATATGCCGCTGCGCGACATTGAGCGGGTTCTGTACTTCGAGGCCTATGTCGTCACCGATGTCGACCTCGGGGTCGCGGACCTGCAGCGCGGCCAGATTCTCAGCGAAGACCAGTATCTCGATGCCCTGGAGGCCTATGGCGATCAGTTCCAGGCCATGATGGGCGCCGAGGGTATCCGTGAGTTGCTCAAGGGTATTCCCCTGGAAAGCGAAATCGAGCAGATTCGCGAGGAGCTTCTGGCCAGCAACTCTGATACCAAGACAAAAAAGCTGGCGAAGCGCCTGAAAATTCTCGAGTCATTCGTGAGCTCCGGGAATCGTCCGGAGTGGATGATTCTGGAAGTCCTGCCCGTTCTGCCACCCGATCTGCGTCCTCTGGTGCCGCTGGATGGGGGACGCTTTGCGACCTCCGATTTGAACGATCTCTATCGCCGCGTCATCAATCGCAACAATCGCCTCAAGCGTTTGTTGGAGCTCAAGGCGCCGGACATCATCGTGCGCAACGAAAAGCGCATGTTGCAGGAAGCGGTGGATGCCCTGCTCGACAATGGTCGCCGTGGACGCGCCATCGCCGGGCCGAACAAACGTCCGCTCAAGTCTCTTGCGGATATGATCAAGGGGAAACAGGGTCGTTTCCGGCAAAATCTTCTCGGCAAGCGCGTCGATTATTCCGGTCGCTCGGTGATTGTCGTCGGACCAGAATTGCGTCTGCATCAGTGCGGGCTGCCGAAAAAAATGGCCCTGGAGCTGTTCAAACCCTACATCTTCAACAAGTTAGAGGAGCGCGGGCTGGCGACCACGATCAAGGCAGCCAAGCGTCTGGTGGAATCGGAAAAGCCCGAGGTCTGGGATATCCTCGAAGAGGTCATTCGCGAGCACCCCGTGATGCTCAACCGTGCCCCGACCTTGCACCGTTTGGGTATTCAGGCCTTTGAGCCGGTGCTGATCGAGGGCAAGGCCATCCAGCTGCACCCGCTGGTTTGCGCAGCGTACAACGCCGACTTCGACGGTGATCAGATGGCGGTGCATGTGCCTCTTTCCCTGGAGGCACAGCTCGAGGCGCGCACCCTGATGATGTCTACCAACAACATCCTCAGTCCAGCGAACGGTGAGCCGATTATCGTCCCCTCCCAGGACATCGTGCTGGGCCTGTACTACATGACGCAGGAGCGGCTGGATGCGAAGGGCCAGGGTATGCGTTTCGCGGATAGCGCCGAGGCGCGCCGCGCCTATGACAACGGAGAGGTCGGCCTGCACGCCCGCGTCACCATGCGCTTCCGCGGTGAACGCGTGGAGACTACCGTGGGGCGCGCGCTTTTGAGCGATATTCTGCCCGAGGGGCTCCCCTTCTCGGTGATCGATCGCGTGCTCAAGAAGAAGGCCATTGCCGAGCTGATTAACACCTGTTACCGCACCTTGGGAGTGAAGGACACGGTCGTGTTTGCCGACCAGTTGATGTATACCGGCTATCGCATGGCGACCCGGGCTGGCATTTCCTTTGGCGCCGGCGACATGGTGACGCCACCAGAAAAGGATACCATCCTGGCGCGGTCGGAAGATGAGGTGAAGACCATTCAGGATCAGTACACCTCCGGCTTGGTCACCGAGGGCGAACGCTACAACAAGGTCGTCGATATCTGGTCGCGGGCAACGGATGAGGTTGCCAAGGCGATGATGGACCGCGTGAGCAAGGAGAAGGTCACCCTCGCGGACGGCAAGGAAACCGAGCAAGTCTCCTTCAACTCGATTTATATGATGGCCGACTCCGGGGCCCGTGGCTCCGCCGCCCAGTTGCGTCAGCTTGCCGGTATGCGCGGACTGATGGCCAAGCCCGATGGCTCCATCATCGAAACGCCCATTACCGCGAATTTCCGCGAGGGGCTGAATGTTCTCCAGTACTTTATCTCCACCCACGGTGCGCGTAAGGGCCTTGCCGATACGGCGTTGAAAACGGCGAATTCCGGGTATCTGACCCGACGTCTGGTCGACGTCACCCAGGATCTGGTGGTCGTCGAACACGACTGCGGCACGGAAGACGGACTGCCCATGATGGCGCTGGTCGAGGGTGGCGAGGTCGTCGAACCGCTGCGCGAGCGTGTGCTGGGCCGGGTAACCGCGGAAGATATTTTGCATCCGAATACGGGTGAGGTGGCCATTGCACGGAACACCCTGCTCACCGAGCAGTTGCTCGGTCAGTTGGATGACCTCGGTGTCGATGCGCTCAAAGTCCGCTCCCCTCTGACCTGTAAGTCGCGCCATGGGGTCTGTGCCCTTTGCTATGGTCGTGATCTGGCCCGGGGCCACCTGGTCAACGCGGGCGAGGCAGTCGGTGTAATTGCCGCCCAGTCTATTGGCGAGCCGGGAACCCAGCTCACCATGCGTACCTTCCATATTGGTGGTGCGGCTAGCCGAGCAGCGGCGCAGAGCAGCATTGACATCAAGCAAGGGGGCCTGATCCGTTTCCATAGCAATCTTCGCTCGGTCGAACATCCGAGTGGACGTCACGTGGTGGTTGGGCGTAACGGCGAAATCGCGGTTACCGACGAGCAGGGGCGCGAGAAGGAGCGTTACAAGGTGCCCTACGGCGCGACGATATTGGTGCAGGATGGCGAGGCGGTGAATCCAGGCAAGCGGATTGCCGAGTGGGATCCGCACACCCGACCCATCGTCAGTGAAATCGCCGGTTCGGTCTCCCTGCAGGACGCGATTGAAGGGCAGAGCGTTATCTCCCAGAGTGATGAAATCACGGGTCTCAGCACTCAGGCGGTCATTGATCCGAAGCAGCGTCCCGCCAGCGGCCGCGACCTGCGTCCCGTCGTTCTGTTGCAGGACGCCAAGGGTAAGGACCTCAAGTTGCCGGGTACCGACCTCCCGGCGCGCTATTACCTTCCCCCGCGGGCAATTATCGCGGTACAGGACGGGGCGCAGGTGCAGCCTGGCGATACCCTCGCGCGTCTGCCCGTGGGTACCAGTAAGACCCGCGACATTACTGGTGGTCTACCCCGTGTTGCCGAACTGTTCGAGGCGCGGCGTCCGAAGGACTATGCCATCATAGCGGAACATCACGGCATTGTCGGCTTTGGCAAAGACACCAAGGGTAAGCAGCGTCTATTGGTCACCGACGAAAATGGGGAGACGCACGAGTATCTGATTCCCAAGGGCCGGCACGTGACCGTGTACGAAGGGGAGCGGGTTAGCCCCGGTGAACCTCTGGTGGAAGGGCAGCCAGTGCCTCATGACATTCTGCGCGTCCTTGGGGTGCAGGCCTTGGCCAACTACATCGTTGACGAAGTGCAGGACGTCTATCGTTTGCAAGGCGTGCGCATCAACGACAAGCATATCGAAGTCATCCTGCGGCAGATGTTGCGCAAGGTCGAAATCAACCATGCTGGTGACAGTAGCTTCATCACGGGGGACCAGGTCGACCGGGCCCGGGTGGAAGAGGAAAATGCCGTGCTCGAAGCCGCTGGTAAAGAGCCTGCACGTTTCACTCCCATGCTGCTCGGGATCACGAAGGCGAGTCTGTCTACCGAGTCCTTCATTTCTGCCGCCAGTTTCCAGGAGACGACGCGGGTCTTGACGGAGGCAGCCGTCTCCGGCCGGGTCGATGATCTGCGCGGGCTCAAGGAAAACGTCATTGTTGGACGTTTGGTGCCAGCGGGAACCGGGCTTGCCTATCACGAGCATCGGCGGCGGCGTAATCGTGGTGAAAGCCTGACCGACGTCGAGGTAACGGCGGAAGCGGAGAGCGTTAGTGCAGAGTGAGGCCAACGCAGCCCTCTGATCTTTCTTGACAGTTCTGGCGCGCATCCATAAAATGCGCGCTCTCATTGGCGGCAGCTGGCGTGCCGCCCTTCGTTTTTGGAGAAGTTATGCCCACACTGAACCAGTTGGTCCGTAAGCCGCGCAAGGCACCGGTTGCCAAAAGCAAGGTACCGGCCCTTGAGGCGAATCCGCAGAAGCGGGGGGTCTGTACCCGCGTGTATACCACGACGCCAAAGAAGCCAAACTCTGCGTTGCGTAAGGTCGCTCGTGTGCGGTTGACGAATGGCTACGAAGTCAGCAGTTACATTCCTGGCGAAGGGCATAACCTGCAGGAACACTCGGTCGTCCTGATTCGCGGCGGTCGTGTGAAAGATCTTCCCGGTGTGCGTTATCACATCATTCGCGGCACGCTCGATACCGCTGGCGTCAAGAATCGCAAGCAGCGGCGTTCGAAGTACGGCGCCAAGCGGCCCAAGTAAGGGTTACCGATTCTAAGGAGTTGCATCGATGCCAAGACGTAGAGAAGTGCCCAAACGGATAGTTCTGCCAGATCCCAAGTACAAGGAAGAGGTGCTAGCCAAATTTGCCAATGTGCTGATGCGGGACGGGAAAAAGAGCGTCGCAGAAAAAATTGTCTATGGTGCCCTGGATATCGTGGCAGAAAAGAGCAAGGCTGATGCCATGGAGATCTTCCGCAAGGCGCTGGACAATGTCCGCCCGGTGGTCGAGGTAAAAAGTCGCCGCGTCGGCGGTGCCACCTATCAGGTGCCGGTCGAAATTCGCTCCGACCGACGGATGGCGTTGGCCATGCGCTGGCTGCGTGATTCGGCGCGCAAGCGTAATGAGAAATCCATGGGCAACCGTCTGGCGGCCGAGATTCTTGAGGCGGCGGAAAACCGTGGCAATGCAGTGCGCAAGCGTGAGGAAACGCATCGTATGGCCGAGGCCAATAAGGCCTTCTCGCATTTTCGCTGGTAACTCTTTTCGCACGGCAACTGCAAGGACGAATTCGTGGCGCGCACAACCCCTATTGAGCGATATCGCAACATTGGCATCATGGCCCACATCGATGCCGGCAAAACCACTACCACCGAGCGTATCCTGTTTTACACGGGTGTCTCCCACAAGATTGGTGAGGTACACGAGGGTACTGCGGTCATGGACTGGATGGCGCAGGAACAGGAGCGCGGGATCACCATCACCTCTGCGGCTACGACTTGCTTCTGGAAGGGTATGGATGCCAAGCGTGCCGAGCACCGCATCAACATCATCGATACCCCCGGGCACGTCGATTTCACGATCGAGGTGGAACGTTCGCTGCGGGTGTTGGATGGTGCGGTAGCGGTTTTTTGTGCCGTAGGTGGCGTGCAACCGCAGTCCGAAACCGTGTGGCGCCAAGCAAATAAGTACGGCGTGCCGCGCATGGCCTTCGTCAACAAGATGGATCGTCAAGGCGCCAACTTTCAGCGCGTGGTAGAGCAGATTCGCAGCAAGCTCAAGGGCAATGCCATAGCGATTCAGTTGCCAATCGGCGAGGAGGAGCGTTTCCGTGGGGTGATCGACCTGATGAAGATGAAGGCGATCAACTGGGATGACGCGACGCAAGGTACGACCTTTGTCGAGGAAGAAATTCCGGCAGAGCTCCAGGAAGCGGCGCAGGCTGCCCACCATACGATGGTCGAGGCGATCTGTGACACCGATGAAGAGCTGATGATGAAGTACCTGGAAGGAGAGGAGATCTCCGTCGAGGAACTGAAGGTCGCTCTCCGCAAGGCCACGATTGGCAGTGAATTGGTCCCGGTATTGTGTGGCAGCGCGTTCAAGAATAAGGGCGTGCAGGCAATGCTGGACGCTGTTTTGGATTATATGCCCTCACCGGTGGACATTCCGCCGGTGAAGGGCTCGGATCCCGATACCGGTGCCGAAATGAGCCGTGCTGCTAGTGACAGTGAGCCGTTTTCTGCCCTGGCATTCAAGATCATGACGGATCCTTTTGTCGGTCAGCTCACCTTTTTCCGCGTCTACTCTGGCGTATTGAATGCTGGTTCAACGGTCTACAACCCCGGTCGTGGTCAGCGCGAGCGTATTGGACGTATCTTGCAGATGCACGCCAATGAGCGGCAAGAAATCAAAGAGGTTCTGGCAGGGGACATCGCCGCGGCGGTAGGTTTGAAGACGGCTTATACCGGCGACACCCTTTGCGATATGGACAAGACCATCATTCTGGAACAGATGGAGTTTCCGGAACCGGTCATTCACGTTGCCGTAGAACCCAAGACCAAGAGCGACCAGGAAAAAATGGGTATCGCTTTGGGCAAGTTGGCCCAGGAAGATCCCTCTTTTCGGGTGCGCACCGACCAGGAGTCAGGGCAGACCATCATTTCCGGTATGGGTGAGTTGCATCTGGAGATTATCGTCGATCGGATGAAGCGGGAGTTCAACGTCGAAGCGACGGTGGGTGCACCGCAGGTGGCCTATCGCGAAACGATCCGGAAGTCTGTCGAATCTGAGGGTAAGTTTGTGCGGCAGTCCGGTGGGCGCGGTCAGTATGGACACGTCTGGCTGCGCTTGGAGCCGCTGGAGCCGGGCTCCGGTTTCCAGTTTGAGAATGCCGTCGTTGGTGGTGTTGTACCCAAAGAGTACATCGGGCCGACGGAAAAGGGCGTGCAAGAGGCTTTGGAAGGTGGTATAGTCGCCGGCTTCCCGGTGGTTGATGTCAAAGTCACCATCTTCGATGGTTCCTATCACGACGTCGACTCCTCTGAGGCGGCGTTCAAGATTGCCGGTTCGATGGGTTTCAAGGCGGGCGCCGCGAAAGCGAATCCGGTGCTGCTGGAGCCGATTTTCGCCGTCGAGGTCGTTACCCCGGAAGAATATATGGGCGACATCATTGGTGATATCAACAGTCGCCGCGGCGTCATGCAGGGTATGGACGACGAGGCAGGGGCCAAGGTCATCAAGGCGGAGGTTCCATTGGCCGAGATGTTTGGCTATGCCACGACGGTGCGTTCTCTCTCGCAGGGCAGAGCCACCTACAGTATGCAGTTTGAGAAGTATATGGAAGTGCCTGGGCACGTCGCCGAGGCTATCGTCAAGAAAAGTCAGCGCTAGGTCGTAACGGGAGAAGTGTTTCATGTCCAAGGGAAAGTTTGAGCGGACGAAGCCGCACGTAAACGTGGGAACGATTGGTCACGTGGATCATGGGAAGACCACGTTGACGGCGGCGCTGACGAAGGTATTGTCGGCGAAGTTTGGCGGCGAGATACGGGCCTACGATCAGATTGACAACGCGCCGGAAGAGCGTGCGCGCGGCATTACGATTGCGACCTCGCACGTAGAGTATGAGACGGCGAACCGGCATTATGCGCACGTGGATTGCCCGGGGCATGCCGACTATGTGAAGAACATGATCACCGGAGCGGCACAGATGGATGGCGCGATTCTCGTGTGTTCGGCGGCGGACGGTCCGATGCCGCAGACGCGGGAGCACATTCTGCTGGCGCGGCAGGTAGGCGTACCCTTCATTGTCGTGTTTTTGAACAAGGCCGACATGGTCGACGACGCCGAGTTGCTCGAGCTGGTCGAGATGGAAGTGCGCGAGCTGCTGTCCAAGTACGAGTTCCCCGGTGACGACATTCCGGTCGTGATTGGCTCTGCGCTGAAGGCCCTGGAAGGGGATCAGAGCGACATCGGCGAGCCGGCGATTTTCAAGCTGGCCGAAGCGATGGACAGCTACATCCCCATGCCGGAGCGCCCGGTAGACAAGACCTTCCTGATGCCGATTGAAGACGTATTCAGTATTTCCGGTCGTGGCACGGTGGTGACGGGACGTATTGAGCGCGGCATGGTCAAGGTCGGCGAGGAGGTCGAGATTGTTGGCATTCGCCCGACGAGCAAGACCACGGTGACGGGTGTAGAGATGTTCCGCAAGATCCTGGATCAGGGAGAAGCGGGAGACAACGTCGGCGTCTTGCTGCGTGGCACGAAGAAGGACGATGTGGAGCGCGGGCAGGTGCTGGCGAAGCCGGGCACGATCAAGCCGCACACCAAGTTTGAGGCGGAGGTGTACGTCCTCTCGAAGGAAGAGGGCGGCCGTCATACACCGTTTTTCAATGGCTACCGGCCGCAGTTTTACTTCCGTACCACGGACGTGACGGGAGCGGTGGAGTTGCCGGAAGGGGTAGAGATGGTGATGCCGGGTGATAATGTGCAGTTCAAGGTCACCCTGATTGCACCGATTGCCATGGAAGATGGCCTACGTTTTGCGGTGCGCGAAGGCGGACGTACCGTCGGCGCCGGCGTCGTGTCGAAGGTGGTGGAGTGATGGAAGGTTCCAAGATACGTATTCGCTTGAAGTCCTACGACTATCGCATGCTGGACATCTCTGCAGCAGAGATTGTCGAGACGGCGCGGCGCACGGGTGCTCGCGTCTGCGGACCGATTCCGCTCCCGACCAAAATCGAGCGTTTCACGGTCTTACGCTCACCGCATGTGGATAAGAATGCCCGCGACCAGTTCGAGCAGCGCACCCACAAGCGTTTGCTGGATATCCTGGACCCCAACGATAAAACCGTTGACGCGCTCATCAAGCTCGACCTTGCGGCGGGTGTTGATGTAGAGATCAAGCTGTAAGGAGAGAAAAATGACGATCGGTATGATAGGTCGCAAAGTGGGCATGACGCGGATCGCGGAGGCGGGCGGTAAGGTAGTTCCCGTCACCGTCATTCACCTCGCGGAAAATACCATTACCCAAGTGAAGAGCGCGGATACAGATGGCTACGAGGCGGTTCAGGTTGGGGTGGGTTCGGTACGCCCGCAGCGGCTGAGTTCGGCAATGGCCGGGCATTTTCGAAAGGCTGCCGTGGAACCGCGCCGCTTTCTGCGGGAATTTCGTCTGAATGAGTCCGGTTCTTATCAAGTAGGCGAGCAGTTGCCCTTGGATATGTTCACTATCGGTCAGCTCATCGACGTAACCGGAATCAGCAAGGGCAAGGGTTTTTCTGGTGCCATCAAGCGCCACAATTTTCGCAGTAACCGCGCCAGCCATGGTAACTCTTTGTCCCACCGGGCGCCGGGCTCCATAGGTTGTCGCCAAACTCCGGGACGGGTTTTCAAGGGTAAGAAGATGGCGGGTCAGCTCGGAAATGAGCAGGTGACCACCCTCAACCTTGAAGTGGTGCGAGTGGATGCGGAGCGTCGTCTGGTCATGGTAAAGGGCAGTGTTCCCGGCGCTAATGACGGCGATGTCTTGCTGCGTCCCGCGGTGCGCGGCTAAAAGGGAGTAGTTAAATGGAAGTCAACAGTATTCATGTGAGCAGCGGAAAGGGCGAGAAGGTCGAGCTGGCAGACGCTGTCTTCGCTGCTCCCTACAACGAGGCGTTGTTGCACCAGGTCGTCGTTGCCCAATTGGCTGGTCTGCGCAGTGGAACGGCAGTGCAAAAGAATCGCGCCGCGGTTCGTGGTGGTGGCCGTAAGCCGTGGAAGCAAAAGGGCGGCGGTCGCGCTCGCGCGGGCAGCATTCGCAGTCCGATCTGGCGCGGCGGCGGTCGGGCATTTCCGGGTAGCACGCAGAGCTACAAGCAGAAAGTGAACAAAAAGATGTGGGCAGGCGCAATGCGCAGCGCTCTCGCCGAGTTGTTGCGCCACGATCGCTTGCAGATCATCGTCGCAGAAGATTTTGCCGAACCCAAGGCTGAGCACGGGCGGACGTGGCTCCAGGCAGCAGGTGGAGATGACGTGCTCGTCGTGCTGGCAGAGGCACCGGTGAATTTCTTCCTGTCCTTGCGCAACTTTCCCCACGTCGGAGTGGCGGAGTGGCAAGACGTTGGCCCAGCGGACTTGTTGCGCTACGGCCGAGTCCTGATGGATGCCGCTGCGGCGAATAAATTTGCTGAGGTGTACGGATGAATAGTGAACGCCAGTACCTCGTCCTGTTGGCCCCAGTGGTGAGCGAGAAAAGCACCATGCAAACCCAGGCTGCTAATCAGTATGCTTTCCGCGTTGCTCGTGATGCCACCAAGGCCGAGATCAAATCCGCCGTCGAAAAGCTGTTTCAAGTCAATGTCCTCTCGGTGCAGACGTTGAATTATGACGGTAAGCCAAAGCGCATGGGGCGGCACCAGGGGCGTCGTTCGGCCTGGAAAAAGGCGTATGTGCGCCTCGCCGAAGGCAACAGCATCGACCTTGGCATCGGCTGAGAGGAATAGGGGAAATATATGGCTCTCGTACGCACAAAACCAACCTCGGCAGGGCGGCGCTTCGTCATCCAGGTCACCACTCCAGAATTGCACAAAGGCGCCCCAGTCAAGGCGCTGACCGGAAGTCAGTCGCATACTGGTGGTCGGAACCATCACGGACGGGTCACCCGGCGCCACGCCGGCGGTGGTCATCGCCAGCATTATCGGGTGGTGGATTTCCGTCGCAACAAAATTGATATCCCAGCCAAGGTCGAACGCATCGAGTATGACCCCAATCGTAGCGCGCACCTCGCGCTGCTCTGCTATGCAGATGGAGAGCGGCGCTACATCCTGGCGCCTAAGGGCGTGCAGGCGGGGGACTCCTTGTTGTCTGGGGATGATACACCGGTAAAGCCGGGCAATTGTATGCCATTGCGTAAGATCCCGGTGGGTAGCGTGATTCACAACATCGAGCTTCGCCCCGGAAAAGGCGGCCAGATTGCGCGTTCTGCCGGTGCTTCGGCACAACTGATGGCCCGTGAAGGCGACTACGCCCAGGTGCGACTGCGCTCTGGCGAGGTGCGCAAAATTCATGTATCCTGCCGCGCCACGCTCGGAGTTGTCGGTAACGATGAGCACGGCTCGCGGCAGTTGGGTAAGGCCGGTGCGACGCGTTGGCGCGGTGTACGGCCTACTGTTCGGGGTGTCGCCATGAACCCAGTGGACCATCCCCATGGTGGTGGTGAAGGGCGGACTTCCGGGGGGCGTCATCCGGTATCGCCCTGGGGACAGCCGACCAAGGGCTACCGTACCCGCCGTAACAAACGCACCAGCGGCATGATTGTTCGCCGCCGGAAGTCTTGATCAGGGAAGAGGAATTCGTCGTGCCACGTTCCATCAAGAAAGGTCCCTTCGTGGACCAGCATCTCGACAAGAAGGTTCAAGAGGCGCAGGCAAGCAACAGCCGCAAGCCCATCAAGACCTGGTCGCGTCGTTCTACTATTACTCCCGATTTCATTGGGCTAACTTTTGCCGTCCACAATGGCAAGCAACATATTCCGGTGGTCGTCAACGAAAATATGGTTGGCCACAAGCTCGGCGAGTTTGCGCTGACACGGACCTTTAAGGGCCATGTCGCTGATAAGAAAGCCAAACGTTGAGGATTGTGAGATGAGATCGACGGCGGTATTGAAAGGTTTGCAGATGTCCCCGCAGAAGGCCCGGCTGGTCGCAGATTTGGTGCGTGGAAAGCCGGTGGACAAGGCGTTGGATATTCTTCGTTTTACGCAGAAGAAAGCGGCTCTGCCCATTCGCAAATGTTTGGAATCGGCGATCGCGAATGCAGAGAACAATGAGGGCGCAGACGTAGACGCGTTGGTTGTGGAGTCGATCATGATCGACGGGGGTGCGGTGCTGAAGCGCTTCGCAGCGCGTGCCAAGGGGCGCGGAACGCGGATCTTGAAACGCACCAGCCATATCACCATCGTCGTCGCCGAACAGTAAACGAGGAAAGCATGGGACAAAAAACCAATCCAATCGGACTGCGTCTGGGAATCATTAAGAATTGGAATTCCCGCTGGTACGGCAAGGCAGATTTCCGGGACAAGCTGCTAGAAGATATTCGTATTCGTGACTTCATTCGCAAACGACTGAGTGGCGCTGCGATTTCCGAAATTACGGTGGAGCGGCCGGCGCGCAGTGCGCGGATCACGTTGCACACGGCGCGTCCGGGTGTCGTGATCGGCAAGAAAGGCGAGGACATCGAAAATCTGCGCGCTGAAGTGCAGAAGCGCATGGGCATTCCGGTGCACGTGAATGTCGAAGAGATTCGCAAGCCAGAGCTGGATGCGCAGCTTGTTGCCGAAAATGTGGCGCAACAGTTGGAGCGTCGCGTCATGTTCCGGCGCGCGATGAAGCGTGCGGTAACCAATGCCATGCGCTTCGGTGCACAGGGCATGCGGATCAATTGCGCCGGTCGCCTGGGTGGTGCGGAAATCGCTCGGACCGAGTGGTACCGTGAGGGTCGTGTGCCGCTTCACACCTTGCGCGCGGATATTGATTATGGCTTTGCAGAAGCGAAGACCACCTACGGCATCATCGGTGTCAAGGTCTGGATCTTCAAAGGTGAGATTCTGGAGTGGAGCAGCGCCGCTAGCGCTGGCGCCGGGCAGAAGTAAGGAGAGCGGTGATGTTGCAACCTAAACGGACCAAGTTTCGCAAGCAGCATAAGGGGCGCAACCGCGGCCTCGCTACGCGGGGTAACAAGGTGAGCTTCGGCGACTATGGACTGAAGGCGACGACCCGCGGACGGGTTACGGCGCGCCAGATCGAGGCCGCTCGTCGTGCCATCAATCGTCACGTGCGTCGTGGCGGCCGCATCTGGGTGCGGGTCTTCCCCGACAAGCCGATCAGCAAGAAGCCAGCAGAAGTTCGTATGGGTAAGGGAAAGGGAAACCCGGAATACTGGGTAGCGCTGATCCAGCCCGGTAAGGTGTTGTATGAGATGGAAGGGGTGACCGAAGAAGTTGCCCGCGAGGCACTGCGTCTTGGCGCCGCCAAGTTGCCGGTGCAGACCATCGTAGTGGAACGGCGGGTGATGGGATGAAGGGACAAGATTTGAGTACGTTATCGGCGAGCGATTGCCAGGCACGACTTCTGGAGTTGCTGGAAGAGCAATTCAAACTGCGTATGCAGCATGGCACTGGGCAGTTGGCAAAGACCGCACGGCTACGTGGCGTTCGGCGCGACATCGCGCGGGTACGCACCGAGATTACGAAGAAGGCGAAGGTGAGCCAATGAGCACGGAACAGAATCCCCGTAGTCTGGTCGGGACCGTCGTTAGCAACCGGATGGATAAGACCATCGTGGTGCTGGTGGAGCGGCGCATCCAGCATCCGCTCTACAAGAAATACATTCGGCGTTCCAAGAAATTCCACGCCCATGACCAGGAAAATCAGTGCCAAATTGGCGATACGGTGCGCATCGAAGAATGTCGCCCCCTATCCAGAACCAAGACCTGGCGCTTGGTTTCCGTCGTCACTCACGCGATCGCGGAAGGAGTCACCCCATGATTCAGATGCAAAGTCGACTCGCCGTTGCGGATAACAGTGGCGCGCGGGAGGTAATGTGTATCAAGGTGCTCGGTGGTTCGCATCGCCGCTATGCCGACATTGGTGACGTCATCAAGGTTAGCATCAAGGATGCTGCCCCCCGGGGTAAGGTGAAGAAAGGCGACGTGTACAATGCGCTGATTGTACGCACGCGCAAGGGTGTGCGGCGCGAGGACGGTTCCGTCATTCGCTTTGATAATAATGCCGCGGTGCTACTGAACAATCAGTTGCAGCCCATCGGCACTCGCATCTTTGGCCCGGTTACTCGCGAGCTGCGTGGCGCCAATTTTATGAAGATCATCTCGCTCGCCCCAGAAGTGTTGTAGGAGTTGCGTATGAGCAAGATTCGCAAGGACGATGAGGTGGTAGTACTCGCCGGGAAGGATAAGGGTAAGCGGGGTAAGGTTCTGCGCGTCCTTCCTGAGGAAAATCGCGCCATCGTAGAGAAAGTCAACATGATCAAGCGGCACCAGCGGCCTGATCGTATGGGTAATGGCGGCGGAATCGTCGAGAAAGAAGCGCCGATTCATCTGTCGAACCTCGCGGTCTACAACCCCACGACGGGCAAGGCGGATCGCGTCGGTTATACCTTCCTCGAAGATGGCAGCAAGGTTCGCGTGTTCAAGGGCAACGGCGAACATCTGGCCAAGCACTGAGGGTAACAGGGAATGAATGAAGCACGATTGCATAAAACGTATCAGGAGCAGATCGTTCCGCGCCTGATGCAGGAGTTTGGCTACAAGAGCATCATGGAGGTACCGCGCCTACAGAAGATCACCCTCAACATGGGTGTGGGTGAGGCCGTTGGAGACAAGAAGGTGCTCGAGGCGGCGGTAGGCGACATGACGCGGATCGCGGGTCAGAAGCCGGTGGTGACCAAGGCGCGCAAATCGGTTGCGGCGTTCAAGATTCGAGATGGCTATCCGATCGGGTGCATGGTGACCCTGCGTGGTGAGCGGATGTACGAATTTCTGGATCGTCTGGTGAGCGTGGCGATCCCGCGCATTCGCGATTTTCGTGGCCTGTCACCGAAGTCTTTTGACGGGCGCGGGAACTATTCCATGGGTGTCAAGGAACAGATCATCTTTCCAGAAATCGAATACGACAAGATCGACCGACTGCGCGGTCTTGACGTTACCTTTACCACCAGCGCCAAGAATGACGCTGAGGCGTTGGGCTTGCTGAAGGCCTTCAAAATGCCGTTCCGCGCCTGAGGAGATTCGCTATGGCCAAGAAATCAATGATCGCCAAGGCGGCTCGGACGCCTAAGTTTCGGGTTCGCGCATACCACCGCTGCCAGCTTTGTGGGCGTGCGCATGGTTACTATCGCAAGTTTGGACTCTGCCGTCTTTGCCTACGCAAGCATGCGTCGGCTGGCAATATCCCCGGCGTCGTGAAGAGCAGTTGGTGAGGGCAAGATGAGTATTACAGATCCTATCGCAGATATGCTGACCCGCATTCGTAATGCGCAGGCAGTAGGGAAGAACTTTGTCCAGGTGCCAGCCTCCAAACTGAAGCGAGCGATTGCGCGGGTGCTGCTGGAAGAAGGGTACATTGCCGAGGTCGCCGACGATACGCTGGCGGGTCATCCGAGCTTGCGTATTACGTTGAAGTATTATGCCGGTGAAGGCGTGATCAGCGAGATCCGGCGGATCAGCCGGCCGGGCGTTCGCATCTATCGCGGCGCGCAGGAACTGCCGCGGGTACGCGACGGGTACGGGATCGCCATAGTATCCACGTCTCGGGGCATCATGACCGATCGCGCAGCACGGGCCGAGGGTATCGGCGGTGAAGTGCTCTGCGTGGTTGCGTAAGGAGGGTCTATGTCACGCGTAGCGAAACAACCAGTGAGCCTACCGAAGGGCGTCGAAGTACGGATCGATGCCGGTCAGGTCATTGTCAAAGGGCCAAAGGGTCAGCTTACCATGCCGCTGCAAAGCGGTGTCGAAATTCACGTCGACGGGGATAGTGCCAACCTGACTTGGCAACCAGAGGTCGTTCACCACGCTGGAACAACCCGTGCTCTGCTCTCGAATATGGTGCTTGGCGTATCCCAGGGCTTTGAACGCAAGCTGGAAATCATTGGCGTTGGATATCGCGCCCAGGCCAAGGGTACGACCCTGGGGCTGAGTCTGGGGTTCTCGCATCCGGTCGAGTATCCGGTGCCGGCATCGATCACCATCGAGACGCCGACGCAGACGGAAATTATCATCCGGGGTGCGGATAAACAACTTGTCGGCCAGGTTGCTGCCGATATCCGCGCGTATCGTCCGCCAGAACCCTACAAGGGGAAAGGTGTTCGCTACTCCGGTGAGCAGGTTCGGCGCAAAGAAGCCAAGAAGAAGTGAGGGAATCAGGAATGGACAAGAACATCAGTCGTCTCCGGCGGGCTCGCAAAACCCGCGCGCGGATCGCCGCACAAGGCAAACTGCGCCTTGCGGTATTTCGTTCTGGAAAGCATATCTACGCCCAGATTATCGACGACAGCCAGGGGCGCGTACTCACCCAGGCCTCCTCGGCGGAGAAGGATCTGCGCAGCAGCGTCAAAAATGGTGGTAATGCCGAAAGTGCTGCACTGATTGGCAAGCGGGTAGCCGAGAAGGCGAAGGGTCTCGGTATCACTGAGGTTGCCTTTGACCGCAGCGGGTATCGTTTTCATGGCCGGGTCAAGGCCCTCGCCGAGGCAGCCCGCGAAAGCGGCCTGTCCTTCTGACGGAGCATCAGCATGGCAAGAGAGAATCGCGACAGCCAGCAACCCAGTGATGGGATGTTGGAAAAGCTTATTCACATCAATCGCGTGTCTAAAGTCGTCAAGGGTGGGCGTCAATTCGGCTTCGCCGCTCTGATGGTGGTCGGCGACGGCGATGGTAAAGTTGGTTTCGGACGAGGCAAGGCGAAGGAAGTACCCGCCGGTATTCAGAAGGCCACCGATCAGGCACGGCGCTATCTGACCCAGGTACCCCTCATGCGCGGCACGATTCCTTTCCCAGTAGAGGGACGCCACGGTGCGGCGCGCGTCATCCTGCGCCCGGCTCCAGAGGGTAGTGGAGTCATCGCGGGCGGCGCCATGCGCGCGGTCTGTGAGGCGGTTGGGTTGCGCAATGTCGTCGCCAAGTCTCTCGGGTCGAATAATCCCATCAATGTGGTGCGCGCGACCTTTGATGCCTTCTCCAAGCTGGCAACGCCGCAGTCGATTGCCATGAAACGGGGAAAGACCCTGAAAGAAATTCGTGGGCAAGGGAGTACTGGCGATGAGTAAGACGCTACGGGTGACCTTGGTCCGCAGTCTCATTGGGATCACCGAAAAACATCGCGCCACGGTCCGTGGTCTCGGACTGCGGCGAACGGGTCACAGTGTTGAGCTGGTCGATTCGCCGGAAGTGCGTGGTATGATTCGTAAGATTCCATATCTTTTGCGTTGGGAAGAATTGTCATGAAATTGAATACGATCGCTCCAGCGCCTGGTGCAAAAAAGGATCGTGTGCGCGTCGGGCGCGGTATCGGTAGTGGGTTGGGCAAGACCGCTGGTCGTGGCCACAAGGGGCAGCACGCTCGCTCTGGCGGCTATCACAAGGTGGGTTTCGAAGGCGGACAGATGCCGCTGCAGCGGCGCATCCCCAAGCGTGGGTTTCGTAATGCTGGGGCCGCGACGGTAGTCGAGGTCACCCTCGATATGCTCCACAATGCCGCGATCAGTGGCGTCGTCGATCTCGAGGCATTGCGGCTGCGTCGCTTCGTGCGGGGCGATTGTGATGCCGTCAAGGTGATCTGCACGGGCAAAGTCGAAGCCGCACTTACGATAAAGGGCCTGCGGGTCAGCGCTGGCGCGCGGCGTGCCATCGAGGCCGCCGGTGGGCAAGTAGAGGAATAACATGGCAAGCAGTCTCGGCGCTCTGGGGAATGCGGCACAAGGTGCCGGCAATATCGCCGAGCTGCGCAAGCGGATACTCTTTCTTCTCGGCGCATTGCTGGTTTTTCGGATTGGCGCCCATATTCCGGTGCCGGGAATTGATCCTGCCGCCATGGCCTCCTTTTTCCATCAGGAGCAGGGCACCATTCTCGGCATGTTTAACATGTTTTCCGGAGGGGCGCTGTCCCGTCTGACGGTCTTTGCCCTCGGGATCATGCCTTATATCAGCGCGTCCATCATTTTTCAGCTCGCCGGGTCGGTCGTGCCGCAGCTCGAGGAGCTCAAGAAGGAGGGAGAGGCGGGTCGGCGGAAGATTACCGAATACACTCGCTATGCCACGGTTGGGCTATCCCTGCTGCAAGGCTTGGGGATTGCTGTGGCCATTGAGAAGATGCATGGCGGCAGTATTCCGGTGGTCATCGATCCAGGTCCGTTATTCTTGTTCACCACCACCATCACCTTGTCAGCAGGTACGGTTTTTTTGATGTGGCTGGGTGAGCAGATTACCGAGCGTGGGATCGGCAACGGGATCTCAATGATTATTTTCGCCGGCATCGTCGCAGGCTTACCGCAGGCCTTGGCCACGATGCTGGAGTTGGTGCGCACTGGGCAGTTTCAGCCACTCTTCGCTTTGGCGATTTTTGCCTTGGCGCTGATCGTTTTGGCATTTGTCGTATTCATGGAGAGCGCCCAGAGGCGCATCCCGATTCAATATGCAAAACGGCAGGTCGGACGCAAGATCTATGGTGGGCAGAGCACCCATATGCCCCTGAAGGTCAATATGTCCGGTGTGATTCCCCCCATCTTTGCGATGAGTATTCTGCTGTTGCCAGCCACTCTCGCTGGCTGGTTTTCCCATGTCCCGGGCATGGAGTGGCTCGCTCGCTTTGGGCAGGCCTTGAGCCCCGGAACCACGCTGTACGACGTGGTGTTTACCACGGCCATTGTGTTCTTTGCGTTCTTTTATACGGCCATGGTCTTCAACCCGCGGGAGACGGCAGATAACCTGAAGAAATCGGGGGCCTTCGTGCCTGGCTTGCGCCCTGGCGAACAGACCGCGAAATATATGGATCGGGTACTCAGCCGTTTGACACTGTGGGGGGCGATATACCTGACCCTGGTCTGTTTGCTGCCGGAGTTCCTGATCACCGAATATAACGTTCCCTTCTACTTTGGTGGGACCAGCCTATTGATCGTGGTCGTGGTGATGATGGATCTCATGGCGCAAATTCAGAGCCATTTGCTCACGCACCGCTATGAGGGCTTGCTGCGTAAGAGCGGTCAGCAAGGCAAACGGTAGAGATGGCCGGTACGGGACATATCATTCTGCTCGGCGCGCCCGGTGTCGGGAAAGGCACGCAAGCAAAAGTCATTGCCGCTGAGTTAGGCTTGCCTCACGTTTCGACTGGTGATATGCTCCGCGCCTCCGTTGCTGCCGGTACCGAACTGGGTAAGCGCGCTAAGGCCGTAATGGAATCCGGCGCGCTGGTGAATGATGAATTGGTTCTTGGCGTGGTGGCGGAGCGCTTGCGTGCAGAGGATGCTGCGCGCGGCGTTGTGTTTGACGGATTTCCTCGGACGGTCGTCCAGGCGGAAGGTTTGAAAGCGCTGCTGGAAGCGTCTGGCGGGTTAGGCATCGCGCATGTGATCCACATTATCCTGGATAGTGAAGAGATCGTTGAGCGCTTATCCGGGCGCCGAGTGTGTCGAGACTGTGGCGCGATCTACCACGTTCGTTTCCAGCCGCCAAAACACGAAGGGCGTTGTGATCGTTGTGGTGGAGAATTGTTTCAGCGGGACGATGATCGGCCTGAGGTGATACGCTATCGCCTGGCAGTGTACGAAAAGGAAACGGCACCATTGGTGGCGTTCTATCGGCAGCAGCCGGGCTATGCGGAAGTTGATGGTAACGGCAGCACCGCTGCGGTTACGGACAGAATTCGCTGTTTTTTGGAGTAAGGGATGGCCAAGGAAGACACTCTCGAAATGCAGGGAGAAGTCATAGAGAACCTGCCGAGTGCTACCTTCAAGGTGCGCTTGGAGAATGGATTCGTGGTCAATGCACATATCTCGGGCAAAATGCGTATGCACTACATTCGTATCTTGCCCGGAGACAAGGTAACCGTGGAGATGACGCCTTACGATCTTAGTAAGGGCCGCATCACCTATCGCGCCAAGTAAGGAGGCGGTCCATGAAGGTCCGGGCATCGGTAAAAAAGTTGTGTCGTAATTGCAAGATCATTCGTCGCAACGGGGTTGTGCGGGTAATTTGTGTCGAACCTCGGCACAAGCAACGGCAGGGGTGAGAAGGGTGTCAGGTTTTGTCATGATGAATGGGAAGGAGTAGGGAATGGCCCGCATTGCTGGTGTCAATATTCCGAATAATAAGCAGATCGGTGTCGCGTTGACCTATATCTATGGAATTGGATCGACCCGCGCGCGGGACATTCTGGCCGCAGCAGAGGTGGAGTCCGGCATCCGGGTAAAAGACATCAGCGAGGGCGAGCTGGAACGTATCCGTACTGAGGTCGGCAAGTATATTGTTGAAGGCGATCTGCGCCGTGAGGTGACCATGAGCATCAAGCGGCTCATGGATCTCGGTTGTTATCGCGGTATTCGTCATCGCCGCGGCCTTCCCGTTCATGGTCAGCGTACAAAGACCAACGCCCGTACCCGCAAGGGCCCAGCCAAGCCCATCGCTCGCTGAGGTTGAAGGATCAAACTTATGGCAAAGACACAAACTAACGTTCGCGTGCGCAAGAAAGTCAAAAAGAATGTCGTTGACGGCGTCGCGCACATCTACGCCTCATTTAACAATACCATCATCACCATTAGTGATCGTCAGGGTAATGCGCTGGCTTGGGCCAGTGCGGGTGGATCCGGCTTCCGCGGCTCGCGCAAAAGCACCCCGTTTGCAGCACAGGTTGCGGCGGAAAATGCCGGCCGGCGGGCGCAGGAATATGGGCTCAAAAATCTGGACGTCGAGGTGAGTGGGCCAGGGCCGGGGCGTGAGAGTACGGTACGCGCGCTGCACTCCGTTGGCTTTCGCATCACCAGTATCCGTGATGTGACGCCTATCCCCCATAATGGCTGCCGTCCGCCCAAGAAGCGGCGCGTTTAATACTCCGGAGGTACAAAAGTGGCTAAATATACCGGGCCGAGTTGCCGTCAGTGTCGGCGCGAGGGTGGGAAGCTCTTTCTCAAGGGCGAAAAATGTTTCTCCGATAAGTGCCCGGTGGTCGTGCGCGCTTACGCGCCAGGCCAGCATGGGCAACGACGTGGGCGGGTTAGCGAGTACGGTACGCAGCTGCGGGAAAAGCAAAAAGTACGGCGGGTCTACGGCGTTCTTGAGGGGCAGTTTCGGCGCTATTTTGCCACGGCATCGCAGAAAAAGGGCGTGACCGGTGAACTGTTGCTGCGCTTGCTCGAGCTGCGGCTGGACAATGTCGCCTATCGATTGGGCTTCGGTGCCTCTCGTGCCGAAGCACGGCAGGTCGTACGCCATGGTCATGTTACCGTGAACGGGCGGCGGGTAGATATTCCGTCCTATCAGGTGCGTGCTGGCGATGTTCTTGCAGTTGCGGAAGGCGCGAAAGCGCATGCGCGGATTTTGGGTGCTGTCGAGGCAGCCGAGGGGCGTGGGTTTCCGGAGTGGCTGAGCGTCGATAGCAAGGCACTGACGGCCACTGTGAAGGCCGTCCCGGTGCGCGATGAGATGCCGCAGGATCTGAACGAACAGATGGTGGTGGAACTCTACTCCAAGTAAACCGGAGCAACGAGGATTATTTATGGCTGAAGTTGGCGAGCTGTTGTGTCCGCAGAGTTATGAAATCGAGAAGACCGCTGAGCATTCTGCACGAATCAGCTTGGGCCCTCTCGAGCGCGGTTTTGGGCACACCCTGGGTAATGCGTTGCGGCGGATTCTCTTGTCGTCTCTGAAAGGGGTCGCGGTTACCGAGGTTGAAATTGAAGGCGTCTTGCACGAGTACTCTAGTCTGGAAGGGGTGCAGGAGGATGTCGTTGACATTCTTCTCAACCTCAAGCAGCTCGCCATACGTAGTCATCGCCATGAGGCGCAGACGATTACCGTGCGCAAGCGCGGGCCCGGACCGGTGACCGGGGCAGATATCGTGGCAGAGCATGGCGTCGAAGTCGCGAATCCGGCGCAGGTAATTGCTACCCTGACCCGCGACGTGGAGATGGTCATGCATCTGCGTCTGGACTTCGGACGTGGCTACCAAGCAGCGGCAACGCGGCCGCGGGATCACGAAAAGCGCATCGGCGTACTGGCCCTGGACGCGAGCTTCAGCCCGGTGCGGCGGGTAAGTTTTCAGGTAGAGAGTGCGCGGGTTGAGCAGCGTACCGATCTGGACCGCTTGGTGCTGGATGTGGAAACCAACGGCACCATCGAGCCTTTGTTGGCTGTACAGGAGGCCGCAAGAATCTTGCGGCGGCAACTGGATGTGTTCGTCGGTGCGGAATCCCCGGTAGCCGAGGAGACCCGCAGTGTTGCGGTGGTCGAGGATCTGATGCCGCTGCTGGAGCGTACCGTCGACGATCTCGAGCTTACGGTTCGCTCGGCCAATTGCCTCAAGGCGGAAGACATTTTCTACATCGGCGATCTGGTACAGAAGTCGGAGCAGGAGCTGCTGAAGGCACCAAATCTGGGACGCAAGTCTCTTAATGAAATCAAAGAAATACTGGCAGGGAAAGGGCTTTCCCTCGGGATGCGGCTGCAGAACTGGCCGCCGGAAAACCTGCCACCGCTGGGCAGCAAGAGTGCTGTGGAAGCGGACTAAGTTCACATCTTTCTGGGGAGTATGGCGTCATGCGTCATGGCAATAGTGGAAAAAAGCTAAATCGTAATAGTAGCCATCGGCGGGCGATGTTCGCCAATATGATGGTTTCTCTTTTCGCCCACGAGCGGATTGTTACTACCCTGCCCAAGGCCAAGGAGTTGCGGCGTTTTGCCGAGCCCATGATCACGCTCGCGAAGGAGCCCACGGTCGCGGGGCGGCGTCTTGCCTTCTCTCGTCTGCGTGATCGCGCTGCGGTCGTAAAATTGTTCGATGACCTGGGGCCGCACTATAAGGCTCGTCCGGGCGGCTACCTACGCATCGTCAAGTATGGCTTTCGGGCGGGCGACAATGCCCCACTGGCCATTGTGGAACTCGTGGATCGCGGAGCCAATCAAGGCGTTTCCTGATTCGCCGTTCGTACTGTTCCGGGGCTGAGAGTGCATGCTCTCAGCCCTTCTTGTTTTTAGCCTCTGCCAGAACATGGCGCGCGAGATAATAGCCGGTATGGGAGGATTTCTGCGTCATCACCGTTTCTGGGGTGCCCTGTGCAATGATTTGCCCCCCCTTGCTGCCGCCCTCCGGCCCGAGATCGACCAGCCAGTCGGCCGTCTTGATGACATCAAGATTGTGCTCGATGACGATCACGGTATTGCCGGCGTCCACCAGTTTTTGCAGGACGGACAGCAGTAGGGCGATGTCGTGGAAGTGTAGGCCCGTGGTGGGTTCATCCAGGATGTACAGGGTGCGGCCGGTATCGCGACGGGACAATTCACGGGCGAGTTTTACCCGTTGTGCTTCGCCGCCGGAAAGCGTGGTCGCGGACTGACCCAGGCGTACATAGCCCAAGCCAACGTCGAGTAGCGTGGAGAGCTTACGGCTGATGCTCGGCACAGCGGTGAAGAACTCCGCGGCTTCTTCCACAGTCATTTGCAGGACGTCGTGAATGGATTTGCCCTTGTAGAGGATCTCCAGGGTTTCGCGCTTGTAACGGCGTCCCTGGCAGACATCACACTCGACATACACATCGGGGAGAAAGTGCATTTCTACCCGCAATACCCCCTCTCCCTCGCACGACTCACAGCGTCCTCCCTTGACGTTGAAGCTGAAACGGCCGGGACCGTAGCCTCGGCTGCGCGCTTCCGTGGTGCCGGCAAATAGTTCTCGCACCGCCGTGAACAAGCCGCTATATGTGGCGGGATTGCTGCGCGGGGTACGCCCGATTGGGCTCTGGTCAATGGCGATGACTTTGTCCAGATGCTCCAGACCCAGGATCTGCTCGAAGGGTGCTGGAGTCAGGTGACTGCCCATCAGACGGCGGGAACAAGCGGGATAGAGGGTATCATTGATCAAGGTCGACTTTCCCGAACCACTCACTCCAGTAATCACCGTGAACAGCCCTAACGGAATCTCGAGCTGCACTCCTTGCAGATTGTTCCCGCATGCGCCGCTTAGTCGGAGCAGGCGATCGGGATGGTGCGGACGGCGCCGCTCCGGCGTGGCGATACAGAGGTCGCCGCGCAGATACTGTCCGGTCAGCGACTCGGCGCTACGGGCAATCAAGGCCGGATGTCCATGCGCAACGACCTCGCCACCATGCACCCCGGCAGCTGGTCCCATATCCACGACATAGTCCGCAGCGCGAATCGCATCCTCATCATGCTCGACCACAATGACGGTGTTACCCAGGTCGCGCAGGCGCTTCAGGGTTTGTAGAAGTCGGTCATTGTCGCGTTGATGCAGGCCAATGGAGGGTTCATCGAGGACATACATCACGCCCACGAGTCCCGCCCCAATCTGAGACGCCAAGCGAATGCGCTGCGCCTCGCCGCCAGAGAGGGTTTCCGCCGAACGGTCGAGGGTCAGATAATCCAGACCCACATCCATGAGAAACTGCAGCCGGTCGCGTATCTCGCGCAGAATGCGCTCGGCGATGACGGCGTCCTTTCCCGCCAACTGTAGGTTGCCGATGTAGTCTGCTGCGGCTTCGATAGACAGAGCAGAAAGCTCCGGGAGGGCGAGTTCTCCGACGCGTACCATGCGCGCCTCCAGACGTAGGCGGCTACCGCCACAATCGGGGCAGGGCAGGCGCCCCATATAGCGCAGAATTTCCTCACGTAACAGTTGCGACTGGGTCTCCCGTAACCGCCTCTCCAGACTGGGGATGATGCCAGGGTAGCGTTGGCTTTCGTTTTTTCCCTTCCGTGTTCGCAGCGGGAGTGGCTCGGGATAGCCATGCAGTAGGATCTGCTGGGTATCTGCGGGCAGATCTTCCCAAGGGCCGGAGAGAGAAAAACCCAGGCGCTCCGCGAGGGCAGCAAGAAGATCCAGGATGATGTCATTCTGACGTTGGCGCCAGGGTGCAATCGCCCCATCGGCAATGCTCAGGGCAGGATTGGGAATCAGCAGGCGGGGATCGAAGATGTTGATTTCGCCCAGACCGTCACAGCGCGGACAGGCACCGGCGGGATTATTGAAAGAAAAGAGCCGTGGTTCCAGGGCGGGAAAGGAGCGACCGCATTGATGACAGGCGTGACGTGCCGAAAAAAAATGGTCTCTTCCTTCGTTGGCCTCGTCCAGGCGCACGACAATCGCTTCCTCTTCCCCCATGGCCATGGCGCTTTCCAGGGACTCCGCCAGTCGCCCACGCAGATCTTCCCGCAGGACGACACGATCCACCACTGCCTCGATGCGATGTTTCCGTTTCGGGTCCAGCGTGGGTACCTCTTCCAGGTCATAGATTTGTCCGTCGACCCGCGCGCGTACCAGCCCACGCGCCCGCAGTCCCTGGAAAACCTCTTCATGGCTGCCCTTGCGATCACGTAGTACCGGCGCCAGGATGAGCAGGCGTGTACCCGTTTCCCAACTGAGAATCTGCTCCAATATTTGCGCAATGCTCTGGCTCTGGATGGGCTCTCCGCAGCACCAGGGGGTGCCCACGCGCGCGTAGAGAAGACGCAGATAATCGTGAATTTCGGTAACCGTGCCGACTGTGGAGCGGGGATTGTGGGAGGTCGATTTCTGTTCGATGGCAATTGCCGGAGACAGTCCCTCGATGGCATCGACATCGGGTTTGCCCATCAGCGATAGAAACTGCCGGGCGTATGCCGAGAGACTCTCGACATAGCGGCGCTGTCCTTCGGCATAGAGGGTATCAAAGGCGAGGGAAGACTTTCCGGAACCGGAGAGGCCGGTGATGACGATCAACTGGTCGCGGGGTAGGCGTAGGTTGATATTTTTGAGGTTGTGAGTGCGGGCGCCGCGAATCTCGATATGATCCATGCCGTTTGCTTCATTGTCGATCAGAATGGGGTAGTATAGGCGGTAATGGGGCTGGAGTCCTTGCTTGTCAGGAGAGAAAACATGGCGGGAGTGAACAAAGTGATCTTACTCGGGCATTTGGGGCGCGATCCGGAGATGCGCTACCAGCCCAGCGGTGCGGCAATTGCCAACCTGAATCTGGCGACTTCCGAAACCTTCAAGGACCGGGATGGCAATCGGCAAGAGCGCACCGAATGGCATCGCGTGGTATTGTTTGGGCGGACCGCAGAGATCGCTGGCGAATACCTCAAGAAAGGCAGTATGGCCTATGTGGAGGGTCGGCTGCAGACGCGCAAATGGACCGATAAAGAGGGGCAAGAGCGGTACACCACCGAGATCGTCGGCGATCGCCTGCAATTGGTGGGCGGACGCGGTGGTGGCACGGCGAACTTTGATGACGGCCAGTCCGATCAGTACGGCGCTGCACCCACTGCGCCGAAGAGTGCCGCGCGTGCACCCGTGGAGCAATTCGATGATGATGACATACCGTTCTAGGATGTAGGTGCTCCATAGATGTAAACTAAACTCCAGTAAGCCTTGTTCTTACTGGTTTTTTTACATGGGTCTTTGTGTTGTGCTTTAGACCAAGCCCTCGTGTATCTAATATAACGTAACGTGCGGTAGGGCGATTGTTACTTATTTATGATACAATGTATCGTATGTCTTACAATGTTGGCTTAAACAGGTTCGACCCTTGCTAGATCACGCAGGAAGGGATGAGCCCGGAAAAAGTGATGTCGCTGAGTGAAGACGATACTGAATTGGCCTTGCTGCTCCCGCAGCGGGGAGGCTTGGCGCTGGTCGACTTCCTGCCCCTGGTTTTCTTGTCAGGATATGAGGAGCTACTGCGTCCGAGTCCGGAAGACCTGGGACTGGCCGAAGGGCAAAGTGCGATTTTCTATACTCCGGAGTCTGGCGATAGCGGCACGCTCTGTCACTTCCGCGGTTGGGAGGGGCACGAATTCCTCCTGGAGCCGATAAATCCTATGCTGGGAGAGGCGCCTCCATTGCGCAAGCCCTTGTTCTTTTGCTTGGCACGACCCCAGATTCTCGGCTTCTTTGCCGACTGGAAGCATAGCGCTCAAGGCTTAGAGTATTTTGAGATCCCGACGCGAGTCCTGGCACGACAGGCACGCCAACAACGGCGCGTGCAGATCGAAGGCAATATCCTGATGCGCAAGAAGGATGGTCGGACGATTCATGGAAAGCTCCATGACTTCAGTCCTGGGGGCGCCTCTCTGTTGCTGGGCAAGGATATTTTGGCGTCGGGGGAAATGGTCCTCGTGGAGTTCGAGATCCCGGAGTGCGGCACCTGTGAAACCATAGCAACCATTGCCCGACAGGAGCGAATCACGCACCCGCTCTATCCCTACCTCTATGGGATTCATTTCGAGCTCACGGGGAGTCAGAAGCGCAAGGCCGAGCATCTGTATTTGTGTAAGAAGGGCGAGCAGATCCGGTCGGTAGTTAACTCTGCCCGAGATCGTTTTTCTGGGCAGGTGCTATGACCCGGCGCAGGATCTTTCCCCTCGACGAAGCAAGGGATCGGCGTTGGCGTCAGCATTGTCTGGCTGAGCTGTCGAAGCGTTGGCGAATACCGCCGGAACAGATTCTGGATACCCTGCTGCTGGAGGCCTATCTCCAGATGATTGCGGAAAATGCACAGCCCGATAGTCGCTCGACAGAAGCAGATCCTTCCAGGACTACCAAGACCGGGGTTGTAGATATTCCGCCGCGGGAAATGTAATGAATGCGGCGGTGGGGGCTTTATCTGAGCGAGGGATTTTCCTCCCGGAGGCCGAAGAGGAAGCTGCCCTTGCCTCCTGGAGCATCCACTGGATCCCGCGAATACCGGAACTCTTGCAGTGCTGGAAAACGCAATGTACGTCCCGTCTCTCCTTCCTCTGCGATCTGATCGGCAAAGAGCTCACATCAGACTGGTTACATGCCCTACTCAGTGGCCCCTATGACGAAGCCTTTTGGCAACAGCAACGGTCAATAGCACAAAGGCTCGCGCAGCAATCGGCGCAGTTGCTCCCAGATCGTGATCTCTTACGGCTGTTCACGAGCTTGCGCCGGGTCTTTTGGGATCTCGCGGACGCATCCTCTCTGCCACCAGCACCCTTTTGGGATCTCCTGGAGGCCTGCCACTTTGTGATTGCCCAGACCCTTGCAGAAGAACGGTTACATGCCTCCATATTATCGATGCGTGATCTTCTGCAGCAGACGGATCTGGAAATCTTCTTCCGGCGCGCCGCCGATCTGGCTTGCCAAATTGCCGGAGCGGATGGTGCCGGATTGATCGTGCCGTCTGGATCAGATCGGCTACGCTACCGGTTCTTTCACGGACTTTCGTCGCGCTATCAGTCCTTGCTTGCGGAAGACTTTCCGGATGATCAGGGAAGCGCTGGGGCGGCGCTGCAGTCGGGTGCACCGGTCTATCTGTCCGACTATGCCGCCAGTACACAGGCCCTGCCCGCATTCGTAGAAGCGGGGCTGCGCGCCAGTCTTGCGCTGCCCTTGCGCGTCGGATCAGAGAACGTACGCGGTGTCTTGGTCCTGTCCTGGTTCCAGACCAAGCCTCCGGAACGGATCCCCCAGTGGGACTGGGAGCATCTGCGTTTGCTCGCCGATCTCTTGGCGGCCAACCTCTATCGAGAACAACTCGAGGCCGAGATGACAGAGCATGCAACGCGAGACTCGCTCACGGGACTCCCGAATCGACGCGTAGTCATCGAACGGATTCACCATGCCATGGCTCGAGCCATGCGATATCAACACCTGTTTGCCCTGATCTTTCTGGATTTGGATGGATTCAAACCGGTCAATGATCAATTGGGACACGCGACAGGAGATCAGGTATTGCAAGCGGTCGCACAAGATCTGCGTGCCGCACTACGGATGGAGGACTGCTTGATCCGCTACGCCGGTGATGAGTTTGTGGTGCTTGCCGAGGATCTTGCTCATGTCAGCGAAGCCTACCGTGTCGCACAGCGGCTCCTTGATGCGGCGCGGCGGAGCTTTTCCACCCCACAGGGCCGGGGATTATCCCTCTCGGCAAGCGCGGGGATCGTTCTCTATCCCTTTCTGTCGGAAGGGCCGGAGGAACTCTTGCACCAGGCTGACAAGGCCATGTATCAGGCCAAACAGGCAGGTGGAGATCGCTTTTCGCTGGTGGCAGCCGATACGAACAATCCGGCCATAGTAGACTCTTTGCGCGACCGCCTCTTCCTGGCCTGGCAACGACGGGAGTTTGTTCTCTACTGGCAACCGATTGTCTCCTTCGCGCAGAATCGCATCATCGGGGCGGAGGCCCTGCTTCGCTGGCAGGATCCCGAGAAAGGGTTGGCACCCTGCAAAGGGATTGTCGCCCCGGGGGAGTTTCTGGAATTGCTGGAGAGTCTGCCGATCATGCGGCAGGTGGGTGCTTGGATTCTGGAGACCGCCATTGCCCAGGCTGCGGATTGGCACGCCCGCGGTCTCCAGATTGATGTCCATATCAATCTAGCGGCAGTGCAATTAGAGGGGGAAGAGCTCTTGCACCTACTGCGTTCGCTCCTTGCGCGCTATTCCGCAGTGATGCCTCAACATCTCCAACTGGAGATTGTGGAACGGGTAGATTTTGTTCAACTCCCCCGCGTAGCCCAGTTATTGCAGGCGTGCCGCAAGACCGGGGTACAGTTTGCTTTTGATGACTTCGGTAGCGGCTATGCGGCACTGCAGAATCTGAATGAGTTGGGTTGTGAGGGAATCAAGTTAGATAAATCCCTGATTCAGCCACTTCTGCAAGAAGAGAAGAATCTGAAACTGGTGCAAGGAATGGCGTCTCTTGCGCGGGGTCTGGGCGTGCATCTCGTCGCGGAAGGGGTGGAGACACAGGAAACGGCAGAGGCCTTGGCGTCCATCGGCATCGACCGGCAGCAGGGCTACCTGTACTCCCGGCCGATTCCGGCAGAAGAATTTGCGCGCATTCTGGTTCCCATTCGTTAGAAATTAGCGCAGCGGCTGAACGATCAGCAGCGCCGGTGGAGAGCAGATCAGGCGCGCGAATGGGGCAGTTTCACTCCATAAAGTGGCAGCTCAGCCGAGGCGATGCCGAAACAGCCAGCTGGCCAAGCCCAAAGAGAGGATGGCAATGAGGGCGAGGGGCCAGTATTGGGAATAGAGAGTGGAGAAACCATCGCCCTCTAGAAAGACGCCGCGCACGATCACGAGAAAATAGCGCATGGGGTTGAGCAGGGTCAGGTCCTGGATCAGGGGTGGCATATTGGCGATGGGGGTGGCAAAGCCCGAAAGAATTACCGCGGGCACGAGAAAGAGGAATACGCCGAGCAAGCCCTGCTGTTGGGTGCTGGCCAGAGACGAGATGGTCAGGCCGATGCCGATGGCCGCCAACAAAAAGAGCAGCAGCCCCAGGGCCAGGGCGGGGAGCTCGCCGCGCAGGGGGATATGAAACCAGAAGACTGCGACGAAGACGATGAACAGCCCTTCGAGGAAGCCGATGAACAGTCCAGGCAAGGACTTGCCGAGTAGGATTTCCAGGGGTGTGAGCGGGGTCACCAGTAGCTGATCAAAAGTGCCTTGCTCTCGCTCGCGGGCCACGGAAAGACCGGTGACCAGGAGGGTGACGACCAGGGTGAGCAAGGCGACGATGCCGGGCACGATGAACCAACGCGACAGCAAGTTGGGATTGAACCAGGCGCGAAATACCAGATGGGCGGGAGGCTGGCCCCAGCCATGGGCCTTGGCCCAGTGTTCATTGAAGGCCAGGAGGATGCTGTTGGCGTCGGTGAGGGCAAGGGCGGCGGTATTGGAATTGCGACCATCGACCAGGACCTGGACAGACGCTGGTCGCCGGGAAAGAAGGTCGGCCGTGAAGTTGGGGCCTATCCGCAAGACCAGGAGGGCCTGCTTGCTGTTGAGGAGCGGCGCAATCTGTGCCTCACGTTGGACCTGTGTCACCAGGGAGAAGGCGGGAGCGCCGGCAAAGCGCGCCAGCAATTCGCGGGACGCAATGCCCGTATCCTGATTGTAGACCGCATAGGGGATGTGATTGAGATCGAAGCTGGCGGCATAGCCAAAGATCAGCAGCTGCGCCACGGGGGGCACGATGAGGACGAAGCGACTGCGCTTGTCCCGCAGCAAGACCAGCAGCTCCTTGATGATCAGCCCCCAGATACGCACCCACACTCTAGTCGAGCCTCTTGTGGGAGCGACGCAGGGTCAGGCCCAGGAAGGCCAGCGCCATGAGCAGCAAGGCGAGACTGTTCCAGAGGATAACCGGCCAGATGTTGCCCGCCAGAAAGAGGGTTTGCAGGATACTGACAAAGTAGCGGGCCGCCACCAGGTGGGTAATGACTTGGATGGGCGTGGGCATGGAGTCGATATCGAAGATGAAGCCCGAGAGAATGAACGCCGGTAGGAAGGTGACGATAATGGCGATCTGCCCGGCGACAAATTGATTGCGGGCAGCGCTGGAAATCAGCAGGCCCATCCCCAGGGACGCGAGAAGAAAGAGGCTGGAGCAGCCCAGCAGGAGCCAGAAACTGCCACGCAGGGGCACCGCAAAGAGCCAGACCGCCAGGGCAACGGAGAGCAGCATGCCTCCCATGCCGAGGACGAAATAGGGGATGAGCTTGCCCAACAGGACCTCCCCCATGCGCACGGGGCTGGCCATCAGCGCCTCCATGGTGCCCCGTTCCCATTCCCGCGCCACTACCAGGGCCGTGAGTAGGGCACCAATCAGGGTCATGATGACGGCAATCAGACCTGGCACCAGATAATCGCGGCTCCGGGCGGCGGGATTGAACCAGATGCGGGTCTGGGCCAGCACCGGAATCAGCAGTGGATGGCCTTGGCTGATGGCCTGCTGCTGCAACCAGGTCTGCCAGACGCCTTGTAGGTAGCCCTCGAGGATCCGAGCGTTGTTGGCATCCTCGCCATTGACATAGACGCCAATGGGCGCCGACTGCCCCTGCGCCAGCATCCGGCCGAAATCTCCCCGTGACCAGACGATGCCATCGACGCGCCGCTGCATCATTGCCTGAACGGCAAGGTGCATATCGGGCAGGGGGATGGGAGCGAAATAAGGGGATTCCTGCAGGCCCGCAACAAAGGCACTCGTCTGGGGGTCAGTCTGGCCGACCAGGACCGCGATGGGTACGTGTTTTGCGTTCAACGACACGCCATAGCCAAACAGGAAGAGCAAGAACACCGGCAGGACGAAGGCGATGGCGATGGCCGAAGGATCACGCAGGATCTGCAGAAATTCCTTGCGCACCAGAGCAAAAAGACGCTGCCGATTCATGCGGACCTCCGCAGGGCCTGTTCATGCTCTTCGATCAGCTGGATAAAAGCGTCTTCCATACTCGGCTCGGGCTGCGTGGCGCTGATGCAGCGTTGGCGGATCTCCGCCGGACTGCCTTGGGCCAGCACCTCGCCCTGGGACATGAGGACCAGACGATCGCAGTATTCGGCCTCGTCCATGAAATGGGTGGTGATGAGAATGGTGACGCCGGACTCGGCGAATTGATGGATCTGCTGCCAGAAGGCACGGCGCGTCAGGGGGTCGACCCCCGAGGTCGGCTCGTCCAGAAAAAGTATTGCCGGTTCGTGCAGCAGGGCGCAGGACAAGGCCAGGCGCTGCTTGATCCCCAGGGGCAGGGCACTGACATTGTCGCCGGTATAGTCGTGCAGTGCGAAGGTCTGCAGGGCCCAGTCCAGACGGGTACGCCGGCGGGCACCGCGCAGACCATAGGCGCTGGCAAAAAACTGCAGGTTCTGCAGGGTGCTCAGATCATCATACAAGGCGAATTTCTGTGCTACGTAGCCGATTCGGGCGCGCGCCGCCGCCGTTGCTCGGCGCATGTCGACGCCGGCAATGCGCAGACTGCCGGAGGATGCTGGCAACAGACCGCAGAGCATGCGAAAAGTGGTGGTCTTGCCAGCGCCATTGGCCCCCAGCAGGCCAAAGATCTCGCCGCGCTGGACGGAAAAGGTACTCCCTTTCACCGCCTCGAAGTGACCGTAGAATTTATGCAGGTCCTGCGCTTCTACCATCACCTCTTTGTCGGTTGATGCCGGGGAAACGGGCTTGGTGGAGGAAACCTTGGCAATCAGGGTCGGATCCTCCTGGCCAAGGAGCTCGACAAAGGCATCTTCCACCTGCGCTGGCACGGCTTGCCACTGCTCTTGCCCCGCGGGAAGAGGAACAGGCTTTGCACAGAGGACGCGGATGCCCTCGGCGATGACCCGTGCGTCCAGGACGCCAGTGCGCTGCTGCAGGCGTTCATGCAAGGAACGCCGCGGGGTACCTTCCTCCCGTACCAAAAAATAGCGCCCCTCGGCCCGCTGGCGCAGGGCCGAGGGAGGGCACTGCACCAGCAATTTGCCGCGATCCAGGATAATGATCTCGTCACACTGTTCGGCCTCTGCGAAATAGGCCGTGCTGAGGAGTACCGTCATGCCTTGGACACGCAGGCCGCTGATGATCTCCCAGAGTTCCCGGCGGGCAATGGGATCGACACCCACCGTCGGCTCATCGAGTAACATCAGGCGGGGGACGCGCAAGAGCGCGCAGATTACCCCCAGTTTCTGTTTCATCCCTCCCGAGAGATCACCCGCCCGGCGTTGACGAAAGGGTCCCAGGGCCGCCAAGCGCAGCAGGTCTTCCTGACGCGGCCCCTGTTGGGCCTTGGGCAGTCCTTGCAGATCCGCATAGAGATCCAAGTTTTCCTGTACCGTCAGTTCTTCATAGAGACCAAAGCGCTGGGGCATATAGCTGACGCCCGTCCCCGCCTCCCCACCGGTTGCTGCTGCCTGGGGGAACTGGATGTCCCCGCGGTCCGGCAGCAGCAGGCCCGCCGCCAGGCGCATCAGAGTGCTCTTGCCGGCGCCATCGGGGCCGAGGAGGGCGATAATGCTGCCGGCAGGAATCTCCAGGCTGACCCCATCCAAGGCCCAGACCGTCGCCTTGCCGCGGCGGAAGCCCTTGCGTACTTCCCGAAAGGCCAAGGCCGGGGTGTTCATCTCGGACTACTGGCAGACAGCTGCGCCGCGTTCCTTGGGCGCATTGTCCTGGAGGGGAATCTGGACGGTCACGGGCATGCCCAGGCGCAGTTGATGCTGTGGATTGCAGGCATAGATCCGCACGCGATAGACCAGTTGGGTGCGCAGCTCGGTGGTTTCCACTGCCTTGGGGGTGAATTCGGCGGTGGGCGAAATGAATCCGACCCAACCGGCGAAGCTCTGGTGCGGAAAGGAATCGTTGTAAATCCGGGCACTCATCCCCAAGCGGACCTTGCCCAGCTCCGGTTCGGGAAGGTAGGCCCGCACCCAGACGGGATTGTCCAGGGCCAGGGAAAAGGCGGGCGTGGCCGCACTGGTCATGTCGCCGGGCTCCAGGATGCGGTCCTGAATGACGCCGCTGGCAGGGGCGTAGAGCTTGGTGTCGTCCAGTTCGCGTTGGGCCAGGGCCAGAGCAGCGCCATCCGCACGCAGCTTTTGCCGGGCCGCGGCAATGTCCTCCTGTCGCGGCCCGCGCAGGGCTAGGGCCAAGCCCTCCTGGGCAACCTGGAGTTCCGCTAGTGCACTCTTCAAGGCCCGACTGGCGTTGTCGGCGCTCTGCTGGGAAACATAGCGCTGGGCGGCGAGGGCCGTCTGGCGTTGGGCGGTGATACGAGCATTGGCAACTACGGCTTGGGCTGCCTGGAGTCGGGCACGGGCCTGGGCGATTTCCTCCGGACGAGTACCGGCCAGCAGTTTGTTCAGGGTCTCTTGCTGGGCCGCCCGGGTCGCCTGGGCGCGGAGCAGGGCATCCTGAAAACGAGCCGGGTCGAGGATGGCGAGCAACTGGCCCGGGTGTACCGCGTCGCCTTCCTGCACCAGTAAGGTCTGGATGCGGCCGGCATCATGGAAGGCCAATTGCACCTGCCGGATGTCGATGTTGCCATAGAGCGTCAGGGTGTTCGTCGCGGGCTTGCTGCGCAGAAAAAACCAAGCGGCCACTGCGCCTGCCAACAGCAGGATAAGAATAATGACGGCGAGTTTTTTCTTGCTGCGCATGCAAGTCACCCTAGGATAGGGGGTAATGTTAGGGGGGAATATTAACCTAATAAAATATTGAGATCGAGTGAGGGTCTGACCTTCTTTTAGGAGAGGGCGCGCCATCCATTCGGCAGCGCTGCTAATAGCAAAGTATCTTGTAAGCTTGCGATGAGAAAAATTTAGAGGTAGTCTCCGCATCCTAGGCAGTCTTGTCCGCTTTCCTACTTAGGGAAGTGGAGAGGGACTCTTGGCAGAATGCTGGAAGATGATGCAAGTCCTTGCAAATAGGACGGGTGGCGGGGAGTGGGGTCAAGCTAAATGCACGGTATCACGTGTACTGTTACAGTTCCGGAGGCGGAGGAATCCGCGCGCGCTCTGGTAGAATCATTGTGCCGGATCGCCGAGCGTGTGGTGCCAGGCGCCCTAGCTTCTGTCATGCTCCTTGGCCCGGAAAAGACATTGCGTCTCTATGCCGCCCCCAGCTTCCCGGCTGAGATTCGCGAGCAGTTTGACGGGCTGCCCGTAGCCGAGGGCAATGGTTCTTGCGCCAGCGTCGTGCTGACGGGGCAGACCATCTTGGTGTGCAACGCGAGCGATGACGAGCGCTGGCGGCACCTGCGAGAGCTCGCAAAGACCTTGCAGATTCGCTCCTGTTGGTCGGCACCGATTCGCGATCCTTTGGGCCAAGTGGTGGGGAGTTTCGCCCTGACCAGCTTTCGGGACGCGGCGCCGACGGAAGAGCAAGTCGCCCTTCTCGAAGGGATTGCGGCTGCGCTCCCGCAGTTTCTCTTTCAGAGCCAGGTAGAGGGCCGCGACCGTAGTTTTGCTGCCGCCCTGCGCTCCATCAATGAGGGGGTGCTACTGACGGACGCTGCGCAGAAAATCCTCTTTTTCAATAACGCCTTTGCAGAGATGACGGGTTACAGCCTTGCTGAGCTGATTGGGGAGAATTGTCGCATCTTGCAGGGGCCGCAGAGCTCGGCGGGGGTGATCGCCAGTATACGGCGTCATCTGGAGGCCGGCGAGACCTTTGACGGCGAAGTGCTGAATTACCGCAAAGACGGGACGCCGTTCTGGAATCATTTGTCCATCAGTCCCGTGCGCGATCATCAAGGCCGTATCAGCCAGTTTGTCAGTGTGCAGCGCGATGTGAGCGAGGCCCATGCATATCGGGAAATGTTGCGCCTGTCTGCCCAGGTCTTCGAGGCGCAGGAGGGCATCATGATCACCGATGCAGAACAGCGCATCGTGCGTGTCAATCGTGCCTTCACCCGGCTGACGGGCTATGAGGAAAACGAAATAGTGGGACTGACCCCGCAAATCCTGCACTCGGGAATCCAGGATGCGGGTTTTTACGATGTGATGTGGGAAAAACTTCGCCGCGATGGCGAGTGGCAGGGTGAAATCTGGAATCGCCGCAAAGATGGAGAATTGTTCCCAGAGTTTCTGCATATTCGTGCGGTGCGCGACAACTTGGGCAAGGTAACGAATTATATTGGGTATTTCCATGATTTGACGCATCAGAAAGCGCGCGAGGCGCGTCTGGAGAGGCTGGCCCTGCATGACCCGCTGACAGATCTGCTGAACCGGCGGGCCTTGGAAGAAGAACTCCCCCGGGCGCGGGCGCGGGCGGACCGGAATGAGCGTCTTCTCGCTGTAGTTGTTCTGGATCTGGATGATTTCAAATGCATCAATGATCGTGTCGGCCATGATCTTGGCGACGCGATATTGCAACGGGTTGCCCAACGTCTGCAGGACTCCCTACGGCATACCGATAGCATTGCGCGTATTGGCGGTGATGAATTCATCTTGTTGCTGGAAGGGCTGCGCGATGTTATTCAGCTAGAGAGCGTACTGCACAAAATCAACCTAGCTATCGAAAAGCCACTGCTTTTGGAGTCGGGGGAGCAGATTGCGCTGCAGGTGAGTATGGGGGTGAGTATTTATCCTCTTTCTGTCAACAGCAATCTGGATTTGTTGTTGCGCGAGGCGGATCAGGCGATGTTTGAAGCGAAGCGCCGAAAGGATAGCCGCAATCACCCTTGGGCCTTTTGCAATGGGGAAGACAGCGCTCAGGCCCCGTATCCCTTGCGCCAACTTTTTCGTAGCGGCGCGCTGCAGAGCTGGTATCAGCCAATCTGGGATCAAAGGCAGCAACGCATCGTCGGTCTGGAGGCCCTGGCGCGTTTGGTGGATGATGCAGGCAAGGTGTGGGGCCCGGCTGAGTTTTTGCCGCAATTGACGGACCGGGATCTGTTTCAATTGACCGAGCGAATGTTGCAACGTGGCATTGCCGATCTGCAGGCTTTCGATCGTATGGGCCAACAATATTGGATATCCATCAACATCGATCCGCAGATCCTGGGAACCTCTTGCGTGCGCGGCATACAGCGAGTTGTTGCGGAATCGTGTGTCGATCCAGCACGTATTACCCTCGAAATACTCGAAAGTCACGACTTTGTCGATCATCAGATCGCTATGGATCATCTGCTGGATCTGAAGGCAACGGGGCTACGTATTGCCCTCGATGATATCGGCAGTGGCTATTCCTCGCTCCTCCGTCTGAAGGAGTTTCCGGTGGACAAAGCGAAGCTGGATCAAGGCTTTGTGCGTTGTCTGGAGGAGCGCCCGCAGGATCTGCGTTTTGTACAGTCGATCCTGGATCTCACCCGCGGCCTGAATGTGGAATTGGTAGCCGAGGGCGTGGAAAGTCCGGCTATTCGTGATGCCCTCACGGTTATGGGGGTACGTTATTTCCAGGGCTATGCAATTGCTCGTCCCATGCCAGTCGAAAGTTTATACGATTTTCTTGGCCAATGTTTACAGGGAGAAGAAAATACTCCAGGGAGTTATCTGGGTTGTTTCGCACAACACATTACGCATTTCGAGATCCTGGAAAAGGCATTCACGCAAAACCCGGAAATCATCAATTTTTCCGGCATGGCGGAAGCGCATAAGTGCCCAGAGCATCATCGTCTGAAACAGTTGGGCGTGCAGCACGATGATATTTTGATGCTGCTGCACCGGGAATATCATACCCTGATTGCCGCCCTCGGCAGGGAAAATGAAAAGATCCACAGTTCCGATTGGGCTGCCCTGGAGGATTGCCATCGACGTTTTTCGGTGGCACTGCTCGATGCCTTTCATCGCGATGCGGGGCGTAGCGTGCAGATGGTGCCGGCCTAATGGCCGAATGCGGATTGCAGCGCCTCGGCCAAGGAATGCGCTGGGCGCAGGTGGATTCTGCCGGTTAAATCCTTGCCGGCGGGTAGGATGGCGCTGCGAAAACCCAGTTTTTCACTCTCCCGCAGGCGGCTTTCGGCATGGGCTACAGGGCGCAATTCTCCTGCGAGTCCCAACTCGCCGAAGGCCACCAGTCCCTCTTCCACCGGCTCGTTGCGAAAGGCACTGAGCACCGCCAAGGCGACGGCTAGGTCCGCGGCGGGCTCCAACACCCGGACGCCACCGGCAATATTTACGAAGACATCCTGATCAAAGAGGAAGCTGCCGCCGTGACGGTGCAGGATCGCGAGGAGCAGGGAGAGACGATTGGGATCGAGACCCAGGGCGACGCGCCGCGGGTTGGCCAAGGGACTGGGCGTTACCAGTGCTTGGACTTCGACGAGCAGGCTGCGACTGCCCTCCTGGGTGGGTAAGACGACGCTGCCCGCGACCGGTTTTTGATGCTGACTGAGGAAGAGGCGGGAGGGATTGCGGATTTCCTCCAGACCTTTTTCCTGCATCTCGAAAACGCCCAGCTCGTTGGCTGCGCCAAAGCGATTTTTGATGGCGCGCACGATGCGATAGGGGCTGCCGGCCTCACCCTCAAAATAGAGCACCGTATCGACCATATGTTCCAGGACCCGCGGGCCGGCGATGGCGCCCTCCTTAGTGACATGGCCCACCATCCACAAACTGATCGCCTGCGCCTTGGCCAGCCGCACCAGACGTGCCGCACACTCCCGTACTTGAGCGACGGAGCCCGGCGCCGATTGCAGGTTTTCCGTGAACAGGGTCTGGATGGAATCGATGAGTAATACCCGAGGGGTTTGTTTGGCCACCTGTGCCTCGATGCTCTCCAGATGATTCTCCGCCAGCACCTCGATGGCGGGATCGCCAATCTTCAGACGCTGGGCGCGTAGGGCCAATTGCGCGGCAGACTCCTCGCCGGTTACGTAGAGAACAGGATCGTTGGCCGCCATCCCGGCGGCGGCTTGCAGGAGCAGGGTGGACTTGCCAATGCCGGGTTCACCACCAAGGAGAATAGCAGCGCCGGGCACCACGCCCCCCCCGAGCACCCGATCGAGTTCCTGCAGGCCACTACTCTGTCGACGAATCTCGGCAATAGGCACGGCGGCCAATCGCTGCGGTGGACTCGCGACGGCGTAGGCGCTGCTGCCCCGTGCGCCTTTGCCCGGGGTTGGCGCCGCTACACGCTCCTCCACCAAGCTGTTCCACGCTCCACATTCAGCGCAGCGCCCCATCCATTTGGGGCTCGCCGCGCCACAGGCTTGGCAGACATACAGACTGCGCTCGCGGCTCATGGCACAACGATCCGCGCTACCCGCCGCGCGATGCGAGTGCCGACTTCATAGGAAATCGTGTCGAGGGCCTGGGCGCAATCCTCCAGCGGCAGGTCGTGTCCACCCAGGATTTGCACTGCATCCCCCAGCTCGGCCGGAATCCCGTCGAGGGCGACGAAGGCGAGGTCCATGCTCACCCGTGCGAGCAAGTGACTTGGCTGTCCCCGCACCAAGACCGGCGCCTCTAGCAGGCCCAGGCGGCGATCGAGGCCGTCCCCATAGCCGCAGGCAATCACCCCGACGCGACAACGGCGCTGGGCTTGCCAACTGGCGCCGTAACCGAGCCAGTCTCCGGCCTCCAGCTCGCGCACGGCAATGATCCGTGTCTGCCAGCGCAGCACCGGCTGCAGGCCCAGGTCCAGGGCGCGACGCCCTTGTAGGGGGGCAAGACCATAGAGGAGCAGGCCAGGGCGAATCCAGGGCGTATGGGCCTGGGGCAGGGCAAGAATAGCCGCTGAGTTGGGCAAGGAGTGTTCGCCCAGGGTGTGTGCGCCGAATTCTGTACAGGCGCTGTGGAAGGCATTGATCTGTTGCGTATTGTAGGGATCATCCGGAGTATCGGCGCGCGCCAGGTGGCTGAGCAGACCGAGCACCCGTACCGGTCCGCCCAGCTTGTCCTGCATCAGGGTGAAGACCTGAGCCAAGTCTGTAAGGGCAAAGCCGAGGCGATGCATCCCGCTGTCGAACTTGAGGAAAATCTCCAGGGGTTGCTGCCAGCGACTTTCGCGCAACCAATGCAACTGGGCAAAATTCTGTAGCACCAAGCGGTGGCCATGGGCGGCGGCAAGGGGGATCTCCGCTGCCGAAAATGGCCCCGCCAAAACCGTACAGCGGGGCTGGAGTTGCAGGGGGTAGAGTTCCTCCGCCTCGTCGATGCTGGCGACTGCGAAGGCGTCGATGCCGGCTTCGGCAAGGATACTTGCCACCAAAGGGGCGCCATGACCATAGGCATTGGCCTTGATCGCACCCATGACACGGGCATGGGGCGCATGCTGCCGCGCCACAGCCAGATTGTGCGCGAGCGCAGAGCGGGAGATTTCGACTTGATTGGGGCGACTCATGGCAGCAATGATAGCAAGGGCGACGGGGGCCGTCTTGGCCAACGCAGGGGGATCAGGATTGCCGTTTGCCGGGATGATTCTTGCCCCAGCCCCATTCATAGAAGAACCACGGCATGCCGACAAAGAGATACCAATAGTACGTAAAGAGCCGCCAACCGAGGAGGCTGAAGGCGATGTCTGCCTGCGACAGTGTGCTCCCGAACAGCAGGCCATAAGCCGCTCCGACACTACCCGCACCACCGGGTAGAAAACTCAATTGCGAGGTGAGATTGAGCAGGGTTTGGCTGACGATGATATACGGCACACTGACTTGGCCACCCACGTATCGCATCAAGGCCCAGAGCACGAGGTAACGCGGGGTCCAGTAGCCTGCCGCACTGAGAAAGATGATGCCCCGCTGGCGCCAGCTGAGCTCCCGCAAGAGTTCTAGGCTCCTGAGAAAGCGGGAGAAAAATAGGACAATACGTTGTCGGTAGCGCTGATACAGAGAAAAACGCAAGCAGCGCTGGTCAATGACGCGCACGATGCGGCGCCGCTCGAAATGCCAAATGGCGAAGAGCAGTCCAGCTGTGACCAGGGTAATCAGGGCGAACCATAAGATGATTCGCACGTCGGGCAGGCGATTCTCGAAGAGCAGGAGATAGATCAGAGAGAACAGGAAAATGGAGATCATGAAGATCAGGTCGGTGATGGCGATGGCCAAGAGGACCGCCGCAGCGGTGCCGGCATTGAGGCCACGGCGATACAAAAAGACCAGATAGGCGGCACCCATTCCCGAGGCCGCGGGCGTCGCGGCACCGGCAAACTCCGCCGCCATGGCCAGAGGCAGGGCGCTACGCAAAGGAATGCGCAATCCGACCCCGGCACAGACCAGGCGCAGGCGTTGGCCTTCAAAAAACCAGCTCGATAGCATGAGACCAGTCAAGGCCAGAAGCAGAAGCGGGGTGATCTGGCTGATCAGATGAATGGCTTGGCCATTCATGAAATAGAGGATCGGTACGAACGAGATTCCCAGCGCGAGAAACAAGACGAGCCAGAAGCGGAGATTCAGTTCCACCTCAGTTCAGCCGTTTGTAGACGCAGATGTTTTCGACCTCGCAATCGCAGGCATGGTCGAAGAGGCTGGTCGGTACTCGGTCGTAGACCTGCAGGCCATAGCGTCGGTAGGGTCTTTCTGGGCGATGTGCAGGCCAGGAAAAGAGCTCGCCGTAATAGTGTGGTACACCTCGTTGCCGCAATAGTGTCTCGAATTGCTGCCACAGGTGCAGCCCCAGGAAATGGCCACGCTCCTTGTCACGCACATTGAAATGCATATGGGCCGCACTCGCCGGTCGCAAGGGCCGTTCGCGATAGCTACGGAACAAGAGCCATTGCAAAAAGTGCAAGGTTTGCGGTTGGTCGCGATAGCTACCTGCCGCGGCGCGCCCAAGCATTTTCAGGGTGGCTTGCGCCGCTACCCGGAATACGGAAGCGTCAAAATCCGGTGGCGCGCCGAGGAGATAGGCCACAACTTGGCCTTCGTGTTCGGCCACGATGCCCCAGTCCAGGGCATAGTCGAGATAGGGATCGACCATCAAGGCTGCAAACAATTCACGATCGGTGCAGATTGGCTCGATGTCCTGTCCCAAAAAGCCAGTTTCGCAACAGATCTGTCGTACTGCCCCGGCATCACTTCGCTGTAACGGGCGTAAATAAGGATCTGGAATCGCAATCCTCGTATCCAGAGACTGGGCTTCCTGCGCCAACCCCGCGCGTAATGGACTCGCCATCGGCTCTAGTGAACTGGTACGCGGTATGCCGCCGCCAGATGTTGCGCGATATCGTGCGCCAGAGCAGCAATACCCGCACTCATGGTCTGGGCTTCGCTGTGTGGGTTGGCGTCAGCCTTGGCACGGTAATGAAAATGCCCGGCGTAACGCAGTTGCTGTTGCGCATCGAGCAGAAAGTAATCAGCGTCCAATACCACTGCGCCACTACTCAGGGGCAGAAATTCCTGCACCTCCACCCGCAGTTGCAACGACCGCGCCCGCTGCGGCAATGGCGCCCCCGTAAGCAAGACCGTCGTCTGCGGCAGTTGCCGGCGCAGATCCTCCGCCAGAATCCGTTGCGCCATTCCCCCCAGGGGTGCAATCCAGCGCACATGTCCCGAAACCTGCATGCCCTGCTCACCTTGCCCACGCGTGAGATAGAGGCGGTCGATGCTGGCAGGCATTTGCACGTGATCCACGAGCAGGATTTCGCGACTCGTGGACAATCCTTGCGTTGCCAAGGGTGGGCCTTCTGCACTCAGGCGCAAATACTCGGTGGGCGCACCGGCGCAGGCACTGAGCAGAAGGACGGCGCTACAAAGAAAGACAGTACGAATCCAGGCCATGTTCATTTCCCGATCAATAAGGCATTGGGGTGGCTGTCCAGGTAATCGCTGAGGGAGCGCAGGGAGGCGGCAGCTCGGCTCAGCTCATAGAGGGTGCGGGGCAGCGTCGTTGACTCCGGTGCGTTGCCGGCGCTGCCATTTGCAGCCAAAAGTCCATGGATGGACTGCAGGGCGTGTTGCGCTTCTTCACTTGCGGCATGCAGGTGCTGCAAGGTACCGGGCAACTGCTTTTGCCCCGCGGCAAGAATCGCATCCAGGTGCCGGGTAGCAGCGGCAAGGTGTTGCAGGGTCTCCTGGGTCTTTTTGGATTGGCTCAAGGCGGCAATGCGATGGGTCGTGACCTGCAGGTTTTTGGCGATCTCTGGCAGAGGTAGGGCATGGATTTCGCGCAAAATCCCATTCACCTGATCCAGGGTGCCAGCCAGACTCCCCCCGGCCACAAAAGGAATGCGAGCAGGGTTTCCGGCCCCCAGCTGCGCCGGACTGGGTCGGTGCAGCATCACGAGAGAGATTTCCGGGCTGCCGACCAGCGGCGGATTCTGATTCAATTCGGCACGCAGCCCTCGGGCAATCAGGGCACGGAACATCGCATCCATCTGTTGGCGTGGATGGTTCCAGGAACCTTCGCTGAGGGGGATGCTCTGTGGCTCGACAACCAGATCAACCAAGGTCTCGAGTACATGGTGGCGCGGATCGTAGCCCATATGCACCTGGGTTACGCTGCCCACCCGGCTCCCCTCGAGCAATACCGCGGCACCTGCATCCAGGCCTTGACTGCCACCGGGCATGGTCACGGTGTAGTGGACCGCATCTTTGCTCGGTGCCCAGCGCGCTGCCTCGGCACTCGGATACAGCGGAAAATCCATATCTTCTGTTGCCGGTGCACCGGATTCCGGTGTAGTTACCGAGATCGCTCCCGAGAAAATGGCGTTGTCCGGGGGGAGATGCAGGCCGGAGTCCTTGCCCAAAAGATGAAAGCGAATGTTGCCGGCGTTCCAGAAGCGGCTGCGGGCATTGATCAAATGCAGATATTTTTGCGAGATGAAGGCATAAATGCGGAAGCTGTCGCCGTTTGGCGCCTGCGCCTTACCGCGCACCTCGCCAATCTGCATGCCGCGGTAAAAGATGGGCGCGGCCCGTTGCACGGCGTCAAAGCTGTTGCTGTGCAAAATCAGCGTCAAGCCTTTCGGTTCGCTCTTCAGTACCGGCTCTTCGCTGAGCCCAAGCACTTTATGTACGGTAACGCCGGGATGAGGGTCAATACCGATATAGGGACCGGAAATAATCGACTTGAGAGAGCTTAGATCACTGAAATTGACCTCTTTCCCGGCAATCCAGTAGCGTGTTCCCTTGCCCAAGTGGCCGGCCATATAGGGATCGAAGCGTAGGGTAATGCTCATCTTCTGCAGCGATTTGGCGAGGCGAGTACCGGTAACCTGACCGACGGTGACACCGCGATATTTCACCACGGTATGGTCGGCCTTGATTCCACCGGTAGTCGGGAACTCCACCGTTACCGTTGGCCCCTGGTCGAGATAACTGCGTAACGCCAGCCAACCGACGATGGCCAGCGCCGCAACGGGCACCGCCCAGATCAATCCTGGCCAGCGCGGCTTACGATTCTGCGCTTGCGGTGTGGGTGAGGGTGAGCTCATCTTGCTCCTGTTGGTCCACTTGCTGCCAGAGCAGGCGGGGATCAAAAATTTCCGTGGCGATCATGGTAAGGATAACGACCGCAAGGAAGAAGGGTAATGCCTTTCCCACATAGACCGCCAGCAGGCCCGATAGGTGCATCAAGGGAAGAAACACTGCTACGGTGAAGACATCGATGTGGGACCAGCGACCAATTTGGCGGATGACGCGGAAAAGGATCGTTTTGCCACGCAGCCAGCGCCGCGAGTGGCCGTGTATGGAAATCAGGAACCAACTCAGACCAAAGAGTTTGAGGAAGGGCGTCAGCACACTGGCAAAGAAGATAATGGCGGCAAAGACATAAAAATTCGCCTGGATGAGCTTATGCACACCGGTCATGATGGTGTAACCCTGCAGGCTGCCCAGTTGATAGTTGCTTTCCATGGGGTAGAGGTAGGCAAAGGGATAGCAAAAAAAACCCGCTAGGGTCAGTGCCAGAACCCGCATGGTGGTATTGGGTCGATAGCGCCAGATGCGCTCGCCACAGCGCTGACAAAGTTGGCCGTTCGCCTTCTCTTGCGGGTGAGGTAGGCCACAGAACGGACAACCAACATATTCCACGCCCGCGTCGATGTGCTGACAGCAGGGCCCGACACGGCGCCAGATTTCGCGGCGATCGAGACTAGCGCGGGTCAGTAGTGTCAGGAAGGAAACGGCAAGGACGCAATAGCCGCCGATGCCAATGCTGATGGGTAGGAAGGGAGCGACGCGTCCATAACCGATGATGCAACCGATCAGAAAGACATCCGGCATGGACCATTGATCGAGGCGTTCCGACCAGCGAAACAGTCGGCCAAAATGGGGATGATGGTGCCCGTGATAGACGCCGACCAGGACGGTAGCGAGAAAACCAAAACGGAAAAACGGCAGGACGATGAGCTCCAGGGCAAGGATCGCCGCTACCAGGGGCCAGCCTTGGGCGGCAATACCGGCAATACCGGAGTACACGATGCTGGTGTGGTGCACGCCAAAGATATTCACCGACAGAAACGGGAACAGATTCATCGGGATCAACAAAGCTAGGGCACTGAGAGACATCGCCAGCGCCGCATTGATGCTACGTCCGCGGGTGCGCTCCAAGGTTGCACCGCAACGCACGCAGTAGGTATTCAGCCCGCGGATACCGATTCTGGGTAATTTCTGCAGCAGACCGCAGTCGGGACAGCAAAGGTAACCATGTTCGGAATGCGGATCGACATCGGTGCTCCCCATGAGCACTGTACTCATCGACGCCTCACTTTTTCTTGCTTAATTCGTTCAGTATAGCAAAGAAGCAGGAAAGGGGCGGAATCAGGGCTCGCCATCCAGCGGGGCGTAGTTTTCGAAGCGGGTGTATTCCCCAAAAAAGCTCATCCGCACGGTGCCGATGGGTCCGTTGCGTTGCTTGCCGATGATGACCTCGGCCATGCCTTTTACCTCTTCCTTGTCCTTGTGATAGACCTCGTCACGATAGAGAAACAGGATCAGGTCGGCGTCCTGTTCGATGGCCCCGGATTCCCGTAGGTCCGACATCTGCGGCCGCTTTTCCGTGCGGTTTTCCAGACTGCGATTGAGCTGTGAGAGGGCGATGATAGGCAAACTCAGTTCCTTGGCCAGCGCCTTGAGGGAGCGGCTGATTTCCGAGATTTCCGCAACCCGGTTGTCGCCGCGCCCCGGGACCTGCATGAGCTGGAGATAGTCCACGACAATCAGGGCGATATCGTGCTCGCGTTTGAGGCGTCGCGCCCGGGAGCGCAGCTCTGCTGGCGATAGCGCCGCCGAGTCGTCGGCAAAGAGCGGGGCGACATTCAGTTCACCGACCGCTTGGGCGATGCGGGGCCAATCGTCCCGGTTGAGGCTGCCGTTCCGCAGCCGATGTTGATCTACTCGTCCGCGGGAAGACAGGGCGCGCAGCACGATCTCTTCCGTGGGCATCTCCATGCTGAATACCGCCACGGAATGCTTCTCGACACAGGCGACGTGTTCCGCGATATTCATGGCAAAGGCGGTCTTCCCCATACTGGGGCGTCCGGCAACGATTACCAGTTGTCCGGGATGCAGGCCGGAAGTCTTCTCGTCGAGATCCACAAAGCCCGTCGGCAGGCCGGTAATCTGCTTGCGTTCCTTGGCGATTTGCTCAATGCGGTCGATGACCCCGGGCAGCACCTCTTTGATTTGCTGAAAATGGGCGCCGCCCCGATCCTCGCCCTGGGCGAGTTCAAAGATCTTTCGCTCTGCCTCATCCAACAGTATTCGGGAGTCCCGCCCATCTGGACGATACGCCAGTTCGGCAATTTCCCGCCCAGTGCGTAGCAACGAGCGCAAAACCGAACGCTCACGCACGATACGCGCGTAGGCAAGGACATTTCCTGCACTCGGGGTAAGATTGGCGAGTTCGATGAGGTAAGTCAGACCACCGACTTCCTCGATCAGATCGCGGGCCTCCAGATGCTCACCCAGGGTGATGGCATCCAGTTCCGTGCCGGCGTTACAGATTTCGGCAGCAGCAGCAAAAATGGTTTGGTGACGACGTTCGTAAAAGTCACTGACCTTCAGGATCTCGCTGACCGCTTCCCAGGTTTCTGGATCGATCAATAAACCCCCGAGGACCGATTGCTCGGCCTCGCGGGAGTAGGGGGTCGCTTTGACTTCGCTGTCCAGATGGCTGGCCATCCTTATGCCCCTGGACGTGCGCGATCAGGCCCGCTCGACGATGACCTGAATATCGAGTTCGACCTCGGGGTGCAGGTGCAAACGCACTGGATACTCACCCGTGCGCTTGATCGGACCTTCCTGCATCCGTACCTCGCCATGGCTGACTTGGTGCCCTTGCTCTTCGAGCAGACGGGCAACGTCGTGGTGGCCGACGGAGCCAAAAAGGCGGCCATCCTCACCGGCCTGCAAGGCGATACGGAGAATCAGATCTGCCAAGGCCTCGGCCCGTTTCCGCGCCGCTTGCAGGCGCTCGGACTCGATGGCCTCGAGACTGGCCTTGCGCTCGGCAAAGTCGGCTAGGTTTTCTGCTGTCGCAACCACGGCCTTACCCTGAGGAACCAGGAAATTGCGTCCGTAGCCCGGGCGTACTTCGACGACATCGCCAAGGCGCCCCAGTTTGTTGATACGTTCCAATAAAATGACTTTCATGGTGTTTGTCCTTACAGCCAACGGCTCAGCGGATCACATAGGGAAGCAATGCCAGGAAGCGCGCGCGCTTGATGGCCGTTGCCAATTGCCGCTGATACAGGGTGCTGGTGCCGGTAATCCGACTGGGCACGATCTTGCCGGTCTCGCCAATGAAGGCCTGCAGGGTCTTGAGATCCTTGTAGTCGATTTCCTTGACGCCTTCGGCCTTGAAGCGGCAGCTCTTGCGCCGCCGAGAAAATCCTCCACCACCACCGCCCCGACGATCGCGGTCCCCATCTCCGTCTCTATCTCTATGAAATGCCATGCTGTCTCTCCTTACTCTACGCTTTCCGTTTCTGCTTCCGCGTGCGTCTCGCTGCGGTCGTGACGATCATTTTCGTCCCGTGCCAGTGGTGAGGCGTCGGTGACCGCTTCGTCGCGCGCCAGGGTCAGATGGCGCAGGACCGCATCGCTGAAACGGAACGCATCTTCTAGTTCTGCCAGGGCAGCACCCGTACATTCCACGTTCATGAGGACGTAGTGGGCCTTGTGGGCCTTTTTGATTGGGTACGCGAGTTGCCGGCGACCCCAATCTTCCAAGCGATGAATCTGCCCGCCATCGCCTTCGATCATGCCGCGATAGCGCTCGATCATCTGGGGTACCAATTCACTCTGGTCAGGGTGGACCAGAAACACAATTTCGTAATGCCGCAATGCTTGACTCCTTACGGATCAGAGAGTCCGGACGCCGATCGCCCGAACAAGGAGGTGACCACCACAAAGGGGGAACGCGTATTCTACGCGCTGACAGAGGAATTACAAGGGGTTGGAAAACTGCTCTCGGAGCCCGTCGATCTGTTCGCGATATTCGCGCAAACGTCGCGCTGAGAGCTGACTCGCCTGGCCCTGTAACCGTTCCAAATGGAAGTCGGGGATGCCCAGGTGCAGGCAATGCTCCATGGCCTGATTGGCAGCTGCCTCGTCATTGCAAACCAGGAGCAGCTCAGCGCCAGCGGCAAGGGCGGCATCAACCCGTTGGCTGATTCCGCCAACGCCCAGTGCCCCAACCATGCTGAGGTCGTCACTGACAATGACGCCGCTAAAGCCCAGCTCTCCGCGCAAGACCTGCTGTAGCCAGTAGGGAGAATAGCCCGCTGGCGCTGGGTCGAGCGCGGCATAACACACGTGTGCGGGCATGACGGCGGGGATCCCCGCCGCGACGAGTCGATGAAAGGGGCGGAGGTCTTCCTCGATCTGGACGCGCGGACGGGGATCGACGGGCAGCTCATGATGCGAATCGGCAGCCACATTACCGTGCCCCGGAAAATGCTTGGCGACCCCAGTCAGACCCTGGCGATCCAACCCCTGCCAGAGGTGGCTCGCCAGTTCGCCGACGACATAGGCCTCTTGGTGCAAGGCGCGATCGCCGATGACCGAAGAGACGCCGCCATCGAGGTCAATACATGGGGTAAAATCGAGGTCGATGCCCAACTGGCGCAGCTCATAGCCCAACAGCTCCCCCCAGATCTCGGCCAGGTTGCGTGCCTGATCCAGGCCCGCGCTATCGGTCAGCCACCCCAGGGCGGCCTGGGGGGGGAAGTTTGTGACCCCCGCGCGTAGGCGCTGCACTCGACCGCCCTCTTGATCAATGGCAATGATCAAACTGGGCTGACGTAGGTTATGGATTTCGTGACAGAGCTCCTGCACCTGTTGCGCATCGATGCAGTTACGCGCGAACAGGATGATTCCTCCTACGACAGGGTGTTGCAGGCGTTCCCGGTCTTCGGCCTGTAGCGTGGGGCCAGGAATGTCGATCATTAGTGGGCCCAGGGGCCCCTTACGCGGGTTTGGCATTTTCGTCGCCTTTCTTCTCCGGTTGTACCAGCTCCAGATCCGCCGGCATATCGATCGGCAAGGAGATGGAGGGCAATTTGTTGGGCATGCCGCGCACGTGCACCGGCACGATCATCATGCTGAAGCCATCTTTCTGCAATCGATCCTGAATGATGAAGGATACCTCGTCGTGCAGGATGCTCCACAGGGTACTGTTCTGGTCAGAATCGATGACGCGTCCGGCGAAGAAGATGCTGTTGGGAAAGTAGCGAATCGCGGCACTGGCCAAGTCTTCCATGGCTTGAATGCGATCGGTGCCATAGGTAGCAAACCAGGTCGCTGCCATGCCTTGGGCGCGACAATACGCCACATATTGATTGGCCTCGGCTTCGGTATAGACCTTGAGTTGCTCGACCGCCTCCATGCCCTTGAACTCGCCTTGCCCCACAATGCCGGCAAGGAGAAACACGTAGTTCTTGACAAAACCTTTGACCATGCGATGGGCGGTCAGCAGGGTATGCAGGCCGACACCATCGAAACGGTTCACGAAAAACACGGCGGTACTGGCGCGTGGGTCCAGGGGTAAGGCGGGACCCGGTTCGAGATTTTCCGGAACCACGTCCAGCATGGTTTCATCTAACTCACGGGTGCGTTTGCTCACGGAGCGATAATGGCGATAGATGAAATAGCCGAGCAGGATCACGATGCTGGTAATGAGCAAGGTAAACCACCCACCGGCATCAAATTTCTCGAAAACGGTGATGATCAGAATGAACCCCGTCACCAAGAGGCCGAGCACGCTGATCACCAGCCGCCCACGCCAAGGTTTACCGCTGTGCCGTTGGCTGAACCAGTGTCGGGTCAGACCCGCCATGGTCAGGGTAAAGGTGATGAATACGTTGATACTGTAGAGCACTACCAGGATGCGCACATGGCCATCGGTAGCCAAGAGAATGGCAATGGCCGAGAAGCCCACGAGCAAAATGCCGTTCCGCGACACGAATTGGTCGGAAAGGTAAGAAAACTGCTCCGGCAGCCAGCGGTCGACGGCCATATTGGCCATGACGATTGGCGCCGTGATGATACCAGTGTTGGCAGCGATGTAGAGCAGAAGACCCTCGGTAATCAGGGCCAGCAGGGTTGCCCAATTTCCCCAATCGATCCCCCAGCCCTGCCAGTTTGCGGTAATGCTATGGAACAACGCGGCATTCAAGGTCTCGCCAGCGTGGGCCTCGGCGTGGTAGAGCAAGTAGAGGAAAATCAGACTGCCAGCCACCAATGACAGCGACGTCGCCAGCAGGGTCATGGTGCGTTGCCCGGTCTGGATACGCGGTTCGCGCATGATGTGTACGCCGTTGGCCACCGCCTCCAAACCGGTATAAGTACCGCCGCCTAGACTGAAGGCGCGCAGCAGCAGGGCGATAATGAAGATCCAGCCGTACTCCATGCTGTCGTGTTGCGCGCCGTGGATGGTTGCCAGGGCAATGTGGGGGAAGTCTGCGGCATGGTTGAGCAGACCCCAGGCAAGAATGATCCCATTGGTGATCAGGAAGCCCACAAATATCGGCAACAGAATCTTGATGGACTCCTTCATGCCACGCAAATTGAGAAAGATGAGGAAGAGCAGGATGATCAAATCGAGCAGGATGCGCTCTTGATACCAGCTTGCTGGCAAGATGCTGAGCACCGCCTCGGTACCAGAAGCTACAGAGATGGCGGCTGTGAGCACGTAATCGACAATCAATGCCGCGCCGCTGACTAAACCTGCCAGGGGGCCAAGGAGCGTGGTTGCCGTATGGTAGCCCCCGCCCCCCTCGGGAAAGAGCGCGATGACCTGCTTGTACCCCGCCGCGATGATGAATACGGAGAGAGGAATGCCAATGGCTAAAAAGACCGATAAATATTCATGTCCTTTCAGGGCATAGTAGATTTCCGGAGGACCATAAGCCGAAGAGGACAAGGCATCGGAACCCAGCCCAACCCAGGCAAGAAATGCCGCCAGCGAGAGGTTCTCGAAGAGATGGGGATTGAAGACGTTGACCGCGCGTCGGAAATGGGGAAAGCGAAAGCGTGCCACTCAGGGTCTCCTCTTCAGCTCGGGAAGGGGCTTGTAGGTATCGGCGATGAGTACGGGCGTGCCCGCAGGAGAACGAGGAAAAAGCTGGATGATGGCGTCTGGGGCAAGGCGCACACAACCAGCGGAAACGGCTTCGCCCAGGCGCTCTACGTCGGCGGTGCCATGCAGGTAGATGTAGCGACGAAAGGTGTCGACGCTACCGCCGCGATTGCGTCCCGGCTCCAGCCCAGAAAGCCAGAGGATGCGCGCCAGGATGGGATCCGTTGTCTGCGCGTTGGGTTGCCAATGTTCCCCGCTCCAGCGGCGGCCCCGCAACACCGCGTCTGCCGGTAGTCCGGCACCAACGCATGCGCGCACATAGTGCCAGCCGCGCGGGGTCTTGCCACTGCCTCGTTCTTCTCCCAGCCCGGCGCGGCCAGTGGAAACCGTGTACTGCGCCACGCTCACGTCAGCGTGCATTTCCAGCAATTGCTGTCGGCCCGGTTGCACCCAGAGCCAATGCTCTGGCGCCTTAGCGCTCAAAGAGGGCAACGGATTCCACATGAGCGGTGTGGGGAAACATATTGACGATGCCGGCGCTGCGCAGGCGAAAACCGAGCTGCTGGACCAGGAACCCCGCATCGCGGGCAAGGGTATCGGGATTACAGGAGACATAGACGAGGCGGCGGATGGCAGGGCCGATCCCCTTGAGGATCTCGATGGCCCCACTGCGCGGCGGATCGATCAGTAGTTTCTGCACCGGATGTCCTGCTAATACCTCAGCGAGGCTTTCCTGGGTAAGGTCGGCACAACGAAATTCCGTGCGCGCCGCCAGACCATTGGCCGCCGCATTCGCGGTGGCCAGAGTGGTCAAACGACGCTCTCCCTCCACACCCAGTACTTTGGCGCCCAGGCGAGCGATGGGCAGAGTAAAATTCCCCAGGCCACAAAAGAGGTCTGCGACATGCTCGCCGGGCTGCGGGTCCAGCAGTGCGAGGGCGCGGCGAATTAGGACGGGATTGATACTGGCGTTGACCTGGGTGAAGACCAGTGGGCTAAAGGCGAGGCGCAGTCCATATTCCGGTAGAGCATAGTGCAGCGGCGCGGGGTCGGCTTCGGTAATGCAGCGCAGGGAATCGGGGCCAGCACTTTGGAGCCAGATCTGCAGGTCATGGGTGTGTCCGAACCGGGCCAGCAATTCTTCATCCTGCGGCGCTAGGGCTTCGAGATGGCGCACGACCAACGCTGCGACGTCATCACTGCAGGCCACTTCGATCTGAGGGATACAGCGAGGATTTTGCAGGCGGGCGATGAGGGCGCGCAGATCGAGAATGCGCTCCCCGACGCGCGGATCGAGGACGGCGCAACTTTCCATCTCGGCGACGTAGCTGGAGTGGTATTCGCGGAAGCCCACCAGTACCCCGCGCGTGGCGGGCACGCGCACCGAAAGTCGCGCCTTGCGCCGGTAGGCATAACTGGGCCCGGCAATGGGTGGCAGGATGCGCTCTGGGCGCACCTTGCCCAGTTGCCAGAGCTGCTCTTCCAGATGGCGCTGCTTGACCGCTAGCTGTGCCGAGGGCTCCTGGTGCTGCAGGCTGCAGCCCCCACAGACACCCGCATGCGGGCAGTGGGGAGTGACTCGCTGGGTGGAGGCACGCTGCACTTGCAGGAGACGTGCGCGATCATAACGCGGTGTGCCCTCATAGACCTGCGCCTCTATCCGCTCTCCAGGAAGCGCGCCAGCAACGAAGGTAACTTTTCCCTCGTGCCGTCCGACGCCGACACCATCGCCATCCAGAGAGTTGATGTCGAGAGTAATGGGCGCTGTGCCGCGAACGGGCTTGGGACGAGTCATGCGGGAGAGAAATGCGCGCGGTTACTTACGCTGCCACTGTCCGTTTGGCCCTTGCACCCAGTAGCCATCTGGCGCCTTGGCGATCCAGGCACGGGCAAAACTCTGCTGGATTTGCGCCGCCCATTGAGGATGTCCGTTGGCATCGGCAATTTGCGCATACAGATTTTGCAGGGCGCTGTTGTAACTGTTGACCAAACCGGGGAGCCGAGCACGTTCGGCCAAGGGCACGGCACTGGCGTCGCGCAGAGCAACTAGCCCATTGTTGGTGTAGCCGATGGCGCCATCGGCAAAGTAGGAACTGAGCTGCCCCGCCTGCGCCTCGACATTGGCCTTGGCGGCTTGCACCGCCGGGCTGGAGGCATCGAGGTTTGCCGCCGCCTGCGCCGTGCCACTGACGGAGCGAAAAACGACAGTGCTCAGGTAACCGAGCACCTGGCCGGGCTGGATCTGCTGTTCTCGCCGCCAAGCACTGGGCGCGGCGGAGGCAGCCGGTGCTACCCCCGGCGCCTGCGGCGCACTGTGGATCTCTACTTTCCCTTGTTGTGCGGCGTGATAGACCTGATCGACGACTTGATCCGCCAACCTTTGCGCTGCAGCTGCCGGGAAATAAATGTTGACGGTCACACAAGCCGCAAGCATCAGCGAGAGTGCGAGGACGGTCAGGGCACGAAGCCCATATCGAATGCGGATAGCTTTCACGCGTTAGTCTCCTGTGGCAACCTGCGCTTTTCCTTCCATCACGGCACGCAGCCGGCTCAGTAGCTCCTGCCAATTGCTCTGGCGATTGTAGCCGATGATGTTCACCCGGGGCAGCCCCTGCCCCTGGAGGAGATAAAATCCCCCGTCCTCTGCCTCTGCTACGCCAGACAAGGTGGCAACTCCATCCTGCAATTTCACACCGAGACCCAGTTTGGCATAAGAAAACTTGCGAAAAAACTGCAAGAAGAAATTTTGAAAAAAACTGCTGACGCCGCCGCCCCCCAATTTGGTGAGCTTTTCGATGGCGGCGGCACTGATTTCTTGCGAAACGGTGGGCTCACGATGGGTCTCTACACGGGCAGTAAAGGCCACCGGTTGCCAGTTGAGCAGGGTCAGGTCGCGCACACTGCCATCCAGCACACCGCTGATATAACCCACGGGAAACACGTCCGTCAGCGGCTTGAGCTGCAGGTTGTGCAAGCGAATGCTGGTGTGCAGAAGGGGGCTCGGGGTGAACAGACCACGTAGCGACAGGCCGTCGATGGCCATGCTGCCGCCAAAGGCCCGCGCATGCAGTATGCTGTTGGTTTCCAGATCGCCTTGATGATAGCGGAGCTGCGGGATTTCCGCGTCGAGGGTGCCGCCAAAATGCGGCCAGCCAAAGGTGTGGGTGAGAGATCCGAGCTGAATGTGATCGACACCACCGCCCAGCACAAAGCGCGGCGAGCCGCTCTGCCAATTCGCCCGCAGGTGCTCGATGCGCAGCCGACCACCAAGGACAGAAACCAGCGCCGGCCGCTCGAGTTCGGCACCGTGTGCACGCAGGAGAAACTGCGCTTCCAGCGGTCCGAAGGGGATGTCATAGAATCGTCCATAGAGCCATTGCAGCGTGGCGCGTGATTCGCCGCCTTGCCGTTGCCAGGCGCCTTGGCTCGTGATGTCACGCAACGCAAACTGCCCATTGGGGTCATGGAGGCCACCGTCTCGCAAGTACCAGCGGATGGCGGTGAGCCCACCGGCATAACGCCCGGAAAGCTGCAATTGTCCTTGCGCCTCCAGTCGATGGGCGAGGCCACTGCTGGGCAGTAGCGGACGCAGCCAGGTCTTCCATACGGGCCCCAGGGTCAGATCGGCTTGCTGCAGGTGAATGTCGGGACCCTGGCGGGCGCCGCGCCACTGTGCGGAAAGCCGGGCCCAGCCCATGCCCGGCCAGCGCATCTTCGCCGCCTGTATCTGCCAGTTTTGCTGGCGATACTGCCCATGCCCGCTAAGGGTTACCCCGCCTGCTGGTGCAGCCCAATACCACGGACTCCAGAGTACGGCGCCATGCTGCCAGCGCAATTCGCTGTCCCCGTGCCAGATCTGGGCGGAGCGCTCCAAGTGCAGGGTGAGTAGCAGGCCGCCGTTCTCCGCGGCCTGCAAGCCGCTGGGACTGCTGAACTGCAGTTTGTCGAACTGAGCGTGCAGCTGTGCCGCGTCCAGATCTCGCCAGCCTTGGCCCTGGGCGTCGAGCAAGACGCGAAAAGTGCCCTGTGGATGCCAGGTTGCGGGCAGGAGTTGCTGCATCAGCGCGGTGGCGCTGCCTCGCCCCTGGGCCTGCGCAGACCAGCCGCTGCTGCCCGTGCGCTGCCACCACCCTTGCCAGGAGCCCAGCTCTTTGCCTGCCGCGTGCCAGCGCAGCTGCCCGTCGCTGGCGCCGATCTCGCCTCGCCCGGTGAGCTGCAGGTTCCCCAGACCACTGCCCTGCACTGCGATATCCAGCGCGAGGGCGTCGCGGTGCTGCTCTGCCTGCAACTTTCCCCGCGCCTGCAGCGCTTGCCAATGCAAGGCCGCAGCCGTTCCGTGCAGCACCCCACTATGCAAGTGCCAGTGCAGATCTTGGGGGCTCTTACCGCGCAGGCGAAGCTCGAGATGCTGCACCCGGAGTTGCGGCCCGGTGACGCTGGCCGCCTGGATCACCAGCTCCGTGGCAGGCGCTGAGGCCATCATTTTCAGGCGGGGAAGACCCCGGTGGAAAGATAGCGATCACCCCGGTCGCAGATGATGGCCACCAGAAACCCTTGCTCCAGTCTCTGCGCTAACCGGAGCGCGGCAGCCACCGCACCGCCGGAGGAAATTCCGGCGAGAATTCCTTCCTCCCGCGCCAAACGGCGCGTCATTTCCTCGGCCTCTTCCTGTTCGATGTCCACCGTCTGATCCACCATCCGCGCGTCGAAGATCTTGGGCAGATATTCCGTCGGCCAGCGGCGAATACCGGGGATCTTCGCGCCAGCGGCGGGTTGCACGCCAACGATCTGGATCTGCGGCTGAACCTGACGCAGGTAACGTCCGGTCCCCATGATGGTTCCTGTCGTCCCCATCGCGGAAATGAAGTGGGTAATCTGTCCGCGGCTATCGCGCCAGATTTCTGGGCCGGTCGTCAGGGTATGTGCCGCGGGGTTGTCCGGGTTGGAAAACTGATCGAGCATGATGGCTTCACCCGCCGCGACCATGGCGCGGGCGCGGTCGATTGCGCCTTCCATGCTGGCAGCGGCGGGGGTGAGCTCAATGTTCGCACCAAAGGCGCGCATCACCTGGCACCTTTCAATGCTCATGTTTTCGGGCATGATTAAGGTAATTTTTAGGCCCTCGACGGATGCCGCCATGGCCAGCGCAATGCCCGTATTCCCGCTGGTGGCCTCGACCAGGCGATCCCCCGGTCGAATCTCCCCCCGCTCCAAGGCGCGGCGGATCATGTTCAGGGCCGGGCGATCCTTCACCGAACCGGCAGGATTGTTGCCCTCTAGCTTGCCGAAGATGCGCACGCGCGGATTCGGGCTCAGCCGCCGTAGCTCACAGAGAGGGGTGTTGCCGACAAAATCAGCCAAACCGGTCATTCGTTTACCTCGGAGTTTTGGTATGCTTAGGCTATCACTGCCGTCACCCTGACCCAAGGGCTGATGCAGCGCGATGTCTTCCAGAGGGGGAAAAGGAATCGTATGAGCACGCATGCCGCGGTGCAGCCGGTGCACCATCACGAACACCATCATCACGCCCAGATTGGTTGGCTCCGGGCGAGTGTGCTGGGCGCCAACGATGGCCTGCTCTCGACCGCGGCCCTGCTCACTGGGGTTGCAGCGGGGCAGGCCGCGACGCATACCTTGCTCTTGGCGGGAATTGCCGCGTGGGTGGCAGGTGCTTTTTCCATGGCCGCGGGCGAGTATGTCTCCGTCAGTTCCCAGGCCGATACGCAGGCTGCCGATCTTGCCATTGAGGCGCGGGAGATTCATAAAAACCCCGATCTGGAGTTGCTGGAGCTGACGCGCATCTACATGCATCGGGGTTTGGATGAGCCCTTGGCGCGCCAGGTTGCGACGCAGCTCATGGAGCATGACGCCTTGGCTGCTCATGCGCGCGATGAATTGGGGTTGACAGAAGTGGCTACCGCACGCCCGGTGCAGGCAGCGGCGGCGTCTGCGCTTGCTTTTTCGCTGGGGGCGGTGTTTCCGGTATTGGCGGTGCTGTTGGCACCGGCGGGTATCTTGTTGCCCGTGCTGGTGGTTTTAACCCTGCTGCTGCTGGCCAGTCTTGGCGCGCTCGCTGCCTGGGCTGGTGGGGCACCAGTCTGGCGTGGTGCGGCGCGCGTTTTGATTTGGGGTGCGCTGTCTCTCGGGGCGACGACATTGATCGGCCATTTATTGGGGACGGCCGTCGCGTGAAGCCTGCTATCTGGCATCTTTACCCCAACGCCGACCTCATCGCCCAGCGTTTGGCGGCAGCCATTTCCCGACTTGCTGCCGAGGCCATTGCCGCGCGCGGCGATTTCCACCTGGTCTTGGCGGGTGGACACACCCCCAAAGCGGTCTACGATCTGCTACCAGACTGCGGCGCGACCTGGGAGCGCTGGCATCTCTACTATGGCGATGAGCGCTGTTTGCCGGTAGAAGACCCGGAACGTAATTCGCGTATGCTGCGGGATTCCGGGCTTGGGCAGGTTCCCATTCCATCGCGGCAGCAGCATGTGATTCCGGCGGAGTTGGGGGCGGAGGCCGCTGCGGCCGCCTATGCTCCAGTCTTGCCGGCGCAGCGGTTTGATTTGGTCCTGCTGGGGATGGGCGAAGATGGCCATTGTGCCAGCCTGTTTCCAGGGCAGGAGATCGGCTTTGCCGCGGATGTTGCCGATGCCCTGCCGGTGCATCATAGCCCCAAGCCACCCGCCGATCGGGTGTCCCTTAGCGCCGCCCGTTTGCAACGCACCCGCGCACTGTTTTTTGTGATTACCGGCGCGGGCAAAGCTCCCGCTGTCCAGCTCTGGCGTGCCGGAGAGGATCTCCCTGCCGCACGGCTTGGCGCTGGTGCCGATGTCTGGCTGGACGCCCCTGCCTGGGGCAGTCCAAGCCCGTCGTGATCCGCCTGAGGCTGTGCAGGGCTCAGGCCTTCCCGACTCCACCTGCGGGACTGACCGCACTGGTGTTCTTCTGCACGATGGCCAGGGCGGTAGACACCAGGGCTCCGACATTGCCGAGATCGGCGGGAATGACCAGGCTGGTGCTGGCCTTGGCGAGGTTGCCCCACTTTTCGATGTAATCCTTGGCTAACTGCATCTGCAAGGCCTCGAGTCCGCCGGGTTCACGCGCCGCGGCACCAATGGTGGCAATGGCCTTGGCGGTGGCTTCGGCGACCAGAGCAATCGCCTGGGCCTCGCCCTCGGCGCGGAGGATCTCGGCCTGTTTGCGCCCATCCGCCACATTGATTTCCTGCTGCCGCTGCCCTTCGGAGGTATTGATTTGTTGCTGCCGTTGTCCTTCGGACTTGGCGATGGTGGCCCGTTTTTCCCGGTCGGCGGTGATCTGTAGCTCCATGGCGCGAATGATCTCTGCCGGTGGGGCAATATCCTTGATCTCGTAGCGCAGTACCTTCACTCCCCAGTTCAATGCCGCCTCATCCACAGCCTCGGCCACCGCCGCATTGAGCAACTGCCGCGACGACAGGGCGGCATCCAAGTGCAGCTTGCCAATCTCCGAGCGCATACTGGTTTGCGCCAACTGCACTACGGCGGTAAAGGGGTTGCTCGAGCCATAGGCGGCCTTCACCGCATCGGTAATCTGCACATAGAGCACCCCGTCGACGGTCATGGTGGTATTGTCGAGAGAGATACAGATCTGCGCCGGCACCTCCATCGGCAACTCGCGCATATCGAAGCGGTAGGCAATGCGGTCGATGAACGGCACGATCAGATTCAGCCCCGGTTGCAGGGTGAGGTGATAGCGACCCAGACGTTCGATCACCCAGGCACGCTGCTGTGGCACGACACGAATGGTCGCGCGCAGCACAAAGAAGACCACAATCAGGACGACGACGATGCTGATGAGGGTGGTGGGCATAAGGACTCCTTTGCGGACGGCGGAAGCAGGGCGATGTGCAGGAGATTCCCCTCGTGGGCGACAATGACGGCGGCAGCGCCGGGGCAGGCGCTTTCCTCCTCCTCGAGTACCGCGGGCCACTCGCTGCCGCGATAGCTAACGCGATAGCGCCCATGGGCATCAGGACCCCGGAGGATCTCCACGGCTTGGCCCAGGTCCAGATCATCCACCCCGCTCGCCTTGCGCGCGAGACGATGGCGTAGCCAAGTGCTGCCGAGGATGAGCAGAACACCGCTGGCAAGAAAGACCCAGTGCAGGGTGAGATGCGGGAGAAAGAAACCGGCCAGGAGGGTGATCAAGGCCGCCAGGGCCACGGCGGCGAGATAAAAGGTGCCGGTAAACAGCTCTGCCAGACCCGCGACGACGGCGATGATCAGGTAGAGCAGCAGCATCCCTTCAGCCCTCCCAAGTCAAATACAGGGTAGCCAGGGGGGGCAGGGTCAGGGCAAGACTGGCCGGTAGACCAGACCAGGGAAGGTCGTCGCTCGACTTGGGTGGATTGCCGACATTGCTGCCACCATAGGCCGCTGCGTCGCTGTTGAAGATTTCCCGATAGGTTCCGGCGCGCGGTACGCCAATGCGGTAATCCTGACGCGGGACGGGGGTAAAGTTACATAGCACGATGACAAAATTGCCCGCTGGGTCCCAGCGCAGGAAGCTCAGCACGGATTGCCCGGCATCGTGGCAGTCGATCCACTGAAAGCCCTCGGCCCGGAAGTCCTGCGCATGTAGTGCCGGTACCTTGAGGTGGAGTCGGTTCAGATCGCGGAACATCTGTTGCACGCCGCGGTGCCAGTCGATCTCCAGCAAGTGCCAGTCGAGGGCGGCGCCACTGTTCCATTCCCGGCCCTGGCCAAATTCATTGCCCATGAAATTGAGTTTTTTCCCCGGATGGGCAAATTGATAGCCAAACAGCAGGCGCAAGTTGGCAAAACGTTGCCAAGTATCGCCAGACATCTTGTCGAGGAGAGAACCCTTGCCGTGTACCACCTCGTCGTGCGACAGGGGCAGCACAAAGTTCTCCGTATACGCATAGAGTTGGCTGAAGGTGAGGGCGTCGTGATGATAGCGCCGATGGACGGGGTCGAGCTGCAGATAGCTCAGGGTATCGTGCATCCAGCCCATATTCCATTTCATGGAAAAGCCAAGACCGCCGAGATAGGTGGGGCGAGACACCATGGGCCAAGCGGTGGATTCCTCAGCAATGCTGAGGATGCCGGGATAACGCTCGTGCAGGGCCACATGCAGCTCGCGCAGAAAATCAATGGCTTCGAGATTTTCCCGCCCACCATGGCGATTGGGAATCCACTCGCCTTCCCGGCGGGAATAGTCGCGGTACAGTAGCGAGGCGACGGCATCGACGCGAAAACCGTCGATATGGAATTCCTCGGCCCAGTAGCAGGCATTGCTGAGGAGGAAGTTGCGCACCTCGTTGCGGCCAAAATTGAAGATATAGGTGCCCCAATCCTTATGCTCCCCCTCGCGCGGATCGGCATGCTCGTACAGGGCGGTACCGTCAAAGCGAGCGAGCCCCCAACTGTCACGGGGAAAATGCCCGGGCACCCAATCCAGAAGAACGCCAATTCCCTCCCGATGACAATGATCCACAAAGGCGCGGAAACCATCAGGATCGCCAAAACGACTCGTTGGCGCGAAATAGCCACTCACCTGATAGCCCCAGGATTCGTCCAGGGGATGCTCCATCACCGGCAGCAGTTCGAGATGGGTAAAGCCCATTTCCCGGCAATAGGCGACCAGACCCTCGGCAAGCTCGGCATAGCTGCAGAAGCTACCGTCAGCACGCCGTTGCCACGAGCCGAGATGAACCTCATACACACTCATGGGGGAAGATTGCCAATCCCATTGACTACGCTCTGTCATCCAGGCGTCATCGCCCCATGCATGAGTTTGCTGCACTACCCGCGCCGCGGTGCCAGGACGCAGCTCAAAGCTGTGCGCATAGGGGTCGGTCTTGACGAAGACGCTGCCGGAATCGCGATGGCGGATTTCAAATTTATAGACTGCGCCTGCCATGACGCCGGGTAGAAAAATCTCCCAGAGACCACTTTGTCCGCGTGGCCGCAGGGGATGGATGCGGCCATCCCAGGCGTTGAAATCGCCCACGACACTGACGCGCGCGGCGTTGGGCGCCCAGACCGCAAAGAAGGTCCCGTCGACGCCGTCGCAGTGGCGCGGATGGGCACCGAGGCTCTGGTAGGCATCCAGCCAGCGCCCTTCGCCGAAGAGGTGGATATCGAGCTCTCCCAACTGCGGCGGGAAGGTATACGGATCATAGCGTTCCTGCCATTGTCCGGCGCTGTTTTGCCAGCGCAGTCGGTAGGGCTGGGCGAGTTGAGTGGTCGATTGGGAAGCGAAGACACCCGCTTCATGCAAGCGCTGCATCGGCCGCGCCTTGCCTCTCTTGGGTAGCAATTCGACGCTGTCGGCGTCAGGAAGGAAGACCCGCTGCACCCAGCCACCTTCATCATCGGGATGCTGGCCGAGCCAGGCAAAAGGATCGGGATGCCGTGCGCTAACAATCGCTTCGACGTGGTCCGGGTCTGCAGTTATCGTCTTGGCCACCTGCTACCTCCTTTTTACCTGCGTTTCCAGCATAGCACAGCAGGCGCAAAATCTTCCGTCATTTGTCCTCGTCGCGGAAGCTATCCTCTGCGTCTTTCATGAGCTGCTCGGCATCAGGCTCTTCGTTGGCGCTGGCCGCAGCAGCACGCCTGCGCTCGAAGTAGGCCGAAAACAAGAGCCCCATTTCGAACAGCATATACATGGGGATCATCAGCAGCACCATCGACATGACATCGGGGGGGCTGAGGATGGCAGAGGCAATGGCACAGACCAGGAAGGCATAACGTCGACCCCGCCGCAGGGTATCCAGTTGCAGGACGCCAATTTGCACCAGTACCACCACGAGAATGGGGATCTGAAAGGCCAAGCCAAACGCGAGGGAAAATTTGACGATCAGCGCGAGATAATTGCTGACCTTGGGCATGGCGCTGATGTCCGCGCCGGAAAAACTGGCGAAGAAGCGAAACGCATTGGGAAAGACGACGAAATAGGCAAAGACGATGCCTGCAACGAAAAGGGCAAGGGACGTAAAGAGAATCGGGAAAAAGATCTTGCGCTCATGGACGTAGAGGCCTGGTGCAATGAAGGCCCAAAACTGGTAGAGAATGACCGGTAGGGCGAGCACAAATCCGGAGATGAGGGACAGCTGCACATAGGTAAGAAAAACCTCGGGCAGGCTGGTGTAGATCAGGTGGCTGCCCTTGGGTAATACTGCAATGAGGGGCTGGGCGAGAATGCCATAGATTTGTTGCGCGAAGGGATAGGAAATGAGAAAACCGATAAACAGCGCGATGACGGAAAACAGAACTCTCCGCCGCAACTCTAATAGGTGACCGATAAAGGTATTCTCAGCGGACTCGCTCAGTTTGTCTGCACTTGCCATTAATTTCCCGGGGCTATCATGATCTGGAACGAGGGACTATGAGGCACCGGAACACTGGCGCAACAGCGTCAGTGCAAGGTCTGACCCTGGGGGCGTGAGGGACCACTCACCCCCGGAGGAAGGCTCACCGTAGCCTCCTCTGCAGAGGCAGGTCCAGCCTCCGCTGCAGGAGCAGATTCTTCCGCAGGCAAGAGCGGTTCTTCGATGCTGGCCTTGAACTTTTCCACCTCTTGCAGCGGTTCATCGGCATAGCCCTTGAGCTTTTCCGCTTCCTTGCGCATCTCATCGAGCAATAACTGCTGCTCCACTTCCGAGCGGACGTTGTTCACCGTGCGACGAAAATAGCCCACCCACTTGCCGGCGGTGCGCGCCAGTTCCGGCAGTTTTTCTGGGCCCACTACCAGGAGGGCGATGATCGCGAGCAGGGCAAGCTCCCCAAAGCTGAAGTCAAACATGGCTTAGCTATGGTGCACACTTTCCTGTTCTTTTTTCGGACTGACCTCAGCCTCAATAGTATGTCCCAGAGCGGCCTCCTTTTCTTTTTTTTCTTCTTCTTCCTTCACTGCGGAGCGAAAGCCCTTGATTGCCGAACCCAGATCAGAGCCCACGTTGCGCAGCTTCGCTGTGCCAAAGAGGGCCACCACAATCAACAAAATGATAATCAGATGCCAGATACTAAAAGCGCCCATGACGATCTCCTTCCCAAATGGGACGATGCGCTACTGTACTTTTGACCATAGTCAAGACCGGGAACAGCGTCAAGCTGACTGCCGGGATGCCTTTTCGACCAGACCCGAGACTCCTTCACGACGTTGCAACTCGCCCAGCACTTGATCAATATGCAAATCTCGTTCCTCCAGCGCGACCAAGAGGTGGAACAGTAAGTCTGCAGCCTCTGCAATGACTGGCTGCGGCTCAGGATTCTTGCAGGCGAGCAAGAACTCTGCTGCCTCTTCACCGACCTTTTTTAGCACCCGGTCACGGCCGCCATGGAGCAGTTTGGCAACATAGGACTGTGCCGGGTCGGCCTGACGTCGCTGACGAATCGTGGCCTGCAGCTCATCCAGGACACTGCCGCCGGGGGGAAAACGATCCTGCCAGGCGTCTCGTTCGGCCTGGCGAAAAAAACAGGTAGCGGCCCCGGTGTGGCAGGCGGCACCCTCTTGCACGACGCGCAGGAGGATGGTGTCGCCATCACAGTCGAGATGCACGCTGTGCAGAGACTGCACATGGCCGGAGCTTTCCCCTTTGCGCCACAGCGCCTGACGCGAGCGAGACCAGTACACACCGCGCCCTTCCGCAAGGCTTGCGCGCAATGCCTCGGCATTCATCCAGGCCAGCATCAATACCTGTCCACTGCGCACGTCCTGGGCAATGGCCGGTGCCAAACCGTGTTCGTTCCAGCGTACCGCGCTGACCAGCTCTGCGTATTGCTCGTCCATATCTTCCTTTACGCCATTCTTGCGTTCATGGATGCGTCAGACATCCATGCGCATGGGAATCCCTTGCCGGGCGAGGACGCTCTTTACCTCAGGAATACGAAATTGCCCAAAGTGAAAGACGCTGGCAGCCAAAACCGCATCGGCGTGACCCTGCAAGATCCCCGCGGCAAAGTCGTCGAGCTTGCCTACCCCGCCGGAAGCGATGACGGGCACGGCTACGGCGTCGGCTACGGCGCGGGTAAGCTCGAGATCAAATCCCGCACCGGTACCATCGCGGTCCATACTGGTCAGCAAAATTTCTCCGGCACCGAGTTCTGCCATGCGTTGTGCCCAGCTGACGGCATCCAGGCCCGTAGACCGGCGCCCGCCGTGGGTGAAGACTTCCCAATGCTCGCCGCTACGCCGGGCGTCGATGGCGACCACAATGCAGGAATTGCCGAAGCGCTGTGCAGCTTGCTGCACCAACTGCGGATGGGCAACGGCGGCGCTGTTGATGCTGACCTTGTCGGCGCCTGCCAATAACAAGGTGCGCACGTCTTCGACGCTACGTACCCCGCCGCCCACGGTGAGAGGAATGAAGACTTCCGCCGCCACTGCGGCCACGACATCGGCCATGGTCTGGCGCCCCTCGTGGCTGGCGGAGATGTCGAGAAAGGTGATTTCGTCTGCCCCTTCCGCATTGTAGCGGGCGGCGGTTTCGACAGGATCCCCCGCATCGCGCAGGGAAAGGAATTGTACCCCTTTGACGACCCGACCTTGATCGATGTCGAGACAGGGAATGATGCGTTTACTGAGCATGGCGCTCATCCAACTGTCGCTGTGCGCTGGCAAAGTCGAGACTGCCCTCGTAGATGGCGCGGCCCGTGATGGCGCCGAGGATTCCCTCCTCCTCATAGGTCTGCAAGGCCAAAAGCTGCTCGATGTTGGCGATACCCCCCGAGGCGATAACCGGTACCGGAATACTGCGCGCCAGTTCGACGGTGGCTTCGATGTTGGGGCCACTCATCATGCCGTCACGGCTGATGTCGGTGTAGATGATGGCCTCGACGCCATCGTCGGCAAAATGTTTGGCCAGATCGATGGGGTCATGACGGGAGAGCTTCGACCAACCCTCCGTTGCCACCTTGCCATCCCGGGCATCGATCCCGACGATGATGTGTCCGGGAAAGCTGACCGCTGCCTCGGCGACGAAGCCCGGGGCCTTCACTGCCTGGGTGCCGATAATGGCATAGCGTACGCCGGCAAGAAGATAACTTTCGATCTGTTCTTCACTGCGGATACCGCCGCCGACCTCGATTTCCAGCTGCGGAAAGGCGCGGGAAATGGCACCGATGATCTGCGCATGGACCGGCTCGCCAGTCACCGCGCCGTCCAAATCGACAATGTGCAGACGCCGTGCCCCCGCCTCCACCCAGCGCTGGGCGGTGGCTAAGGGGTCTTCGGAAAATACCGTGTCCTCATCCATGCGCCCCTGGCGCAAACGCACGCAGGAACCCCCTTTGAGGTCAATGGCCGGAATCAACAACATGTCTTTCTCTCCACTCCTAAGCGATCTCACACCCGCCCGCGCAATCTCCAGACCAGTGCAAAAAATTACCCAGGAGCTGCAGACCGGCCTTGCCACTCTTTTCTGGATGGCATTGCAGGGCAAAGAGGTTGTCGGCGGCAATGGCGGCACAGAACGGGATGCCATAATCACTGAAGGCCGCCAGAAGATCAGGGTGTGCCGGTTCGACGTAAAAGGAATGCACAAAATAAAAATGCGCATCCTGGGGAACTCCAGCAAAAAGAGGGTGGGGAATGAGTTGGTGCAGCTGGTTCCAGCCCATGTGTGGGACCTTCAGGCGTTGCCCTGATGCCGATTGCAGCGTCTCCTCGGGAAAGGACAGGACTTGCCCTGGCAGGATACCGAGACCGGCATGCTCTCCATGCTCCTGACTCGACTCCATCAAGGCCTGCATACCCAGGCAGATGCCGAGAAAGGGACGGTTTTGTGCGGCAATGCGCAGAAACTCGTCCAGCTCACGTTGTTCCAGGGCCGCCATGCAGTCACCGAAGGCGCCGACGCCGGGAAAAATCAGGCGGTCGCAGGCTGCCAGTTCCGCAGGCTTGGCACTGACTACCGCCTTGCCACCCAAGTGTTCCACGGCCTTGGCCACCGAGTAGAGATTCCCCATGCCGTAGTCGACAATCCCAACGCTGGTGCTCCGGCTCATCGGTTCAGCGTCCCCTTGGTACTGGGAATGCTGTTCCCTGCCCGGGGATCCTGACTGACGGCCATTCGCAGGGCGCGGCCACAGGCCTTGAACAGCGTTTCGGCGATATGATGGGCATTGTCGCCGCGCAGGGCATCGAGATGCAGGGTGACCTGGGCATGGTTGACAAAGCCTTGGAAGAACTCGTGCAAGAGATCGACATCGAAGGTCCCAATCTGGGCGCGCGGAAAGTTGACCGCGTACACCAGTCCTGGCCGCCCGGATAGATCGACGACGACCCGTGACAGAGCCTCATCCAAAGGCACATAGGCATGGCCATAGCGGGTCAGCCCCGCCTTGTCGCCCACGGCGCGGGCAAAGGCTTGACCCAGAGTAATGCCAATGTCTTCCACGGTGTGATGGGCATCGATCTCCAGGTCGCCATGCGCCTCGATCTCCAAGTCGAAGAGGCCGTGACGGGCAATCTGGTGCAGCATGTGCTCGAGAAAGGGCAGGCCGGTCTGCAATTGCGCCTGGCCCGAGCCATCCAGCTCCAGGCGCACGGCAATTTGCGTTTCGAGGGTGTCACGGCGGACTTCCGCAAGGCGACTCATAGCAACCCTTCCAGGGCAGAGAGAAAAGCACGATTTTCGGCTGGTGTACCGATACTGACCCGCAGATAGTCGCCGAGGCGAGGATGCCCTGTAAAGGCTTTGAGCAAGATTCCTGCGTTTTTCAGGCCAGTATGGATGGCGGCAGCGCGACCGGGTACGGCAAACAGGAGAAAATTGGCACGGCTGGGCAGTACCTGAAGGCCCATATCGCGCAGGCGCTCATAGACGAATTCGCGTTGAGTGCGAATCTCATTCGCTTGGAGCGCCAAGACCTCGGCATGTTGCAGCGCGAAGCTGGCACTTTTCTGGGTCAGGATATTGATATTGTAGGGCAGGCGCAGTTTGTCCAGCTCCTGGATCCAGGCTGGGGGACCGGCCAGAAAACCCAGACGCAGGCCCGCCAGTCCTTCTTTGGACAGGGTGCGCAGGAGGAGCAGATTGGGCCAACGACCCAGTTGGTCGGCAAAACTCGCCTCACTGAACGCATGGTAGGCCTCGTCGACCACCACCAGCCCCGGCGCTGCCGCACAAATGGCCTCCAGACTGGCTACCGGATGCATCTGGCCACTGGGATTGTTGGGCCAATCGAGGAAGACAATGGCCGGATGATGCTGCTCCATTGCGGTCAGGAAGGCCGGGAGATCCAGCTGAAAATCTCCATCCAGGGGGACGGCGTGATAGGCCAAGCCTTGCTGTTCGGCGATGATGCGGTACATCACGAAGGTCGGATCGACACCCAGGATGGGTCGCCCCGCCCCGGCAACGGCGGAAATCAGGATCTGGATCAGCTCATCCGAACCGTTGCCCAGCATCAGTTCCATGTCCGCCGGAATGCCGCCGTGCAGCGCCAGGGCGCGCATCAGTTCCTCTGGCCGCGCATAGGGATAGCGATTCAGCTCGGCGTCGTGCAGACATTCCAACCAAGCGCCACGCAGGCTCTCCGGCAGGCCATAGGGATTTTCCATGGCATCGAGCTTGATCAGGCCGCTGCTATCGGCAACCGCGTAGGCGTGACTGGATAGGACCGCCGGACGCAGAAGATCTTGCGGCAGGCTCTTGCCGCTCATACTTTGCCCTGGGTGCGCGCCGCTGCGGAACGAGCATGCGCGGTCAGCCCCTCGGCCTCCGCCAGCGTCTTGGCCAACTGCCCCAATTCCTGCGCGCCGCGAGGGCTGGCCTCGATCAAGCTACTGCGCTTGATGAAATCATAGACGCCCAGAGGCGAGGAGAAGCGCGCACTCCCCCCAGTGGGAAGCACGTGATTGGGGCCCGCGACATAGTCGCCGAGGGCCTCGCAGCTATGGATGCCGAGAAAAATCGCCCCAGCATTCTCGATCTGCGGGAGCAGGGCGCGTGGCTCCTGCACGGCCAACTCCAGGTGCTCGGGCGCCACTCGATTGGCCAGGGCACAGGCCTCGGCCGCATCACGGGCGAGGATCAGGGCGCCACGATTCTCCCAGCTGGCGCGGGCAATGGGGGCGCGGTCGAGTTCGCCAAGGGCCTGTTCGACGGCACTGGCTACAGCCGCCAGATGCGCAGCATCCCAGGTGATGAAGATACTCTGGGCGATTTCGTCATGCTCTGCCTGGGACAGGAGATCCCAAGCCAACCACTCTGCTGGGGCGCTACCATCGCTGAGGACGAGAATCTCACTCGGCCCGGCGATCATGTCGATGCCCACCTTGCCGAAGACCATCCGTTTGGCGGTGGCGACATAGATATTGCCGGGGCCGACGATCTTATCCACGGCGGGTACCGAAGCGGTACCGTAGGCGAGTGCGGCAACGGCCTGTGCGCCACCGATACGGAAAACGCGGTCCACCCCCGCCACGGCCGCCGCCGCCAAGACCCAAGGGTTGACCTCGCCGCGCGGGGTGGGCACGGTCATGATGATTTCCGCTACACCCGCTACCTTGGCCGGCAAGGCATTCATCAGCACGGAACTGGGGTAGGCAGCCTTGCCGCCGGGGACATAGATCCCCACCCGATGCAGGGGCAGGACGCGCTGCCCGAGGCGATTGCCAGCGGCGTCCTGCATCTCCCAGCTCTCGGTGCGCTGGCGTTCGTGGTAGCTGCGAATGCGCTGCGCCGCCGCTTCCAGTGCGCCGCGCTCCGCCGCGGAGAGTTGCGCGAGGGCAGCCCGGCAGTCTGCCAGCGGGATTTCCAAGGCGTTGCTGTCGGGCAAGTCCAGCTGATCGAAGCGGGCAGTGGTTTCCAGTAGTGCGGCATCGCCGCGGCTGCGCACTGCCGCCAGGATCTCGCGCACGCGCTCTTCGATTTGTGGATCGGCACTGGCCTCCCAGCCATGCAATGCCGCAAAGGCGGAGGTAAAATTGGGATCTAGCGTATTGAGCCGTTTCATTGCTCGATCTGCGCCTCCAGTTTGCGAATCAGATCTTCGATCGCCCTACCCTTGCGTTTCATGGCTGCCGGGTTGACCACCAGGCGGCTGGAAATGGGCATGATCTCCTCCACCTCGACCAATCCGTTTTCGCGCAGGGTCCGACCGGTGGATACCAGGTCGACGATGCGATCTGCCAGCCCGACCAAGGGTGCGAGTTCCATGCTGCCGTAGAGCTTGATGATTTCGGTCTGCACTCCGCGCGCCTGAAAGAAGCGCTTGGTAATGTGTGGGTATTTGGTGGCGATACGCACCCGTTCCCAACTTTCCGGTTGGTCGCCTGCCGCAAGTGCCGCCGGTTCCGCCACCGACATGCGACAGACGCCAATACGCAGATCCAGAGGCTCGTAGAGCGCAAGATTTTCCTGTTCCAGGAGTACGTCCTTGCCGGCAATGCCGAGGTCCGCAGCCCCCCAGCTCACATAGGTGGGCACGTCGCTAGCACGGATGACGAGAAAACGCACGCGCGGATCGGTGCTGGGCAGAATGAGCTTGCGCGACTTTTCCGGATCCTCGGCAAGTTCAATCCCGGCCGCGGCAAAGAGGGGAATGCTCTCCTCCAGGATTCGTCCCTTCGACAGGGCAATGGTCAAACTGTCGTTCATGCTGCTTTCCCGCTTTGACTGCGAATCCGTCGGATATCTGCCCCCAGGGCACCCAGTTTCTCTTCGATCACTTCATAGCCGCGATCGAGATGATAGATCCGATCGATCAGGGTTTCGCCTTCCGCCACTAGGCCCGCCAAGACCAGGCAGGCGGAGGCGCGTAGATCGGTGGCCATGACGGGTGCTCCCCGCAGCCGCGGCACACCACGTACCACGGCGGTCTTGCCATCGCCGTCGATCCGGGCTCCAAGTCGCTGTAGTTCGGAAACGTGCATGAAGCGATTCTCGAATATGGTTTCGCTGATCATGGCACTCCCCTCCGCGATGCTGTCGAGGGCCATGAACTGCGCCTGCATATCGGTGGGAAAGGCGGGGTAGGGGGCGGTGCGCACGTCCACTGCCTGTGGGCGGCGCTGCATGCGCAAGCGGATACCATCCCCATCCTCCTGGATTTCTGCACCGGCCTCGCGCAGCTTCCCCAGCACGCTGTCAAGCAGGCGTGGATCGCTGCGCCGCAAGAAGACATCGCCACCGGTCATGGCTGCAGCCACCAGATAGGTGCCGGTTTCGATGCGGTCGGGCAGAATTTGATGCTCGCAGCCGTGTAGGGCTTCCACCCCCTCGATCTCGATCACGGATGTGCCAGCGCCGCGAATCTTCGCCCCCATGGCATTGAGCAGGCGCGCCAGATCCACCACTTCGGGTTCCCGCGCCGCATTTTCGATGCGCGTGTGGCCCTCGGCGAGGGTGGCGGCCATGAGCAGATTTTCGGTGCCGGTGACGGACACCATCTCCATGACAATGGAGGCGCCGCGCAGGCGCGTTGCCCGCGCCTTGACGAAGCCATCCTCGAGGCGGATTTCTGCCCCCAGGGCCTCCAGACCATTCAGATGCACCGTCACGGGCCGGCTACCAATGGCGCAGCCACCGGGCAGGCTGACCTCCGCCGCGCCATGACGGGCGAGCAAAGGGCCCAGCACGAGGATGGAGGCGCGCATGGTCTTCACCAGTTCGTAGGGGGCGACCAGGGAATGTACACTGCGCGGATCGATCTCCACCCCCAGCTGTTCGTCGATTAGGACGCGCGCGCCCAGACAGCTCAGTAATTCCAGGGTGGTGGTGACATCGCGCAAATGGGGAACGTTGCGCAGGATGACGGGCTCCTGCGCGAGAATGCTGGCCGCCAGACAGGGCAGGGCGGCATTTTTGGCCCCGGAGATCCGTAACTCACCACGCAGGGGGCCATTGCCACGCAGGAGCAGTTTATCCACGCGTTTGCGTCAGCCCTGTGCCTTGGCGACCAGATTCTTCAGCTCCCCCTGTTGGAAGAGGTCGGCCATGATGTCGGCGCCGCCGACAAATTCGCCGTTGATGTAGAGCTGTGGAATGGTCGGCCAGTTGGAAAACTTCTTGATGCCATCGCGAATCTGTGGGTCGGCCAATACATCGACGGTAAAGAGTTCCTTGACGCCCGCCTGCTGCAGAAGCTGTACGGCACGGGCGGAAAAGCCACACTGCGGTGCCCGCGGATTGCCCTTCATATACAGCGTGATGGGATGTTTTTGTACTTGATCCTGGATGATTTCCTGGATATCGGCCATGCTACACCTCGTAAATTGCTGGAAGAAGAATCAAGAACGGCCAGCGACCTCACTGGGGCTCAGGGTGCGTAACTGCAGGGCGTGAATCTCTTCCTGCATGCGCTCGCCCAAGCAGGCATAGACCTGCTGGTGGCGTTTGATCAGGGATTGCCCGTCAAATTGTGTGGCCACGACAACGGCCTCGAAGTGCGCCCCGTCATCGCCAAACACTTGCACCTGAGCACCGGGAAGCCCGGCCTCGATCAGGGAACGAATGGTTTCTGCTTGCATCATAACGCTATCTTACCTGAAAAGAGTGGAACTGTGACCCAGTCTAGGGCCGTAATTTGTAACCGCTGGCGAGTAAACGCCAAGCCGCTGCGGCGCTGACAAGGAAAAAAGCCAGGGCAACGGCCAGAGACGCCCAGACCGAAAGGTCGGCGTCGCCAAAAAACCCATACCGAAAGCCATCAACGATATAGAAAAACGGATTGACCATGGACAGCTGGCGCCAGATGCCGGGCAGGGATTGCACGGAGTAGAACACGCCGGCAAGAAAGGTCAGGGGCATGATCAAAAAATTCTGGAAACCCGCGATCTGATCGAATTTCTCTGCCCAGAGACCGGCAACAATCCCCAGCGCCCCCATCCCACCGGCACCAAGAATGGTAAAGATCAGGACCCAGAACGGATGTTGCAGCGGGAGATGCAAAAAGAGCAGGGCTAGAAGCAAAATGGCGAGTCCGACGGCAATGCCGCGGACAATGGAGGCTGCCGTCATGGCCAGAAAGATCTCGGTGGGCCGCAGCGGACTGAGCAGAACAAAGATGATATTGCCCGTAACCTTGGCCTGAATCAGACTGGAGGAGCTATTGGCAAAGGCGTTTTGCAGAACAGACATCATCATCAGGCCGGGAACGATGAAGGCAATGTAAGACACCCCGGGATAGATGTGAATATGACCGCCGAGGGCGTGCCCGAAGACCAGCAGGTAGAGCAGGGTGGTGACCAGAGGGGCAGCGATGGTCTGCAGCCAGACCCGGGCAAAGCGCAGAACTTCCTTGCGAAAGAGCGTCCAGGTCGGCGTCCAGGCGAACGCCGGCAAGGCGCGATGACCGAGCAGCGAATCGGGGTCAGGTTGCTCACTGCGAGGAACGTTTTGACTCAATTCATGCATTGCGGATACGCAGGTCGGGTTCCAGAATTTCGACATAGGCACCATCACGGATGCGTCGTTGCCATTCTTCCATCCGTTCGCGCACGGTACGGTTAAACAGCTGCATCCGCGCCACAGACTGGAGTTGGGTATCGCTCAGGGCAGCCTGGCGTTGTCCCTGGGATTGCAGGATGTAGATCGAGTTTCCTACCTGCACCGGTGCACTCACATTGCCTACCGGTAGGCTCATCAACGCACGTTCGAGTTCGTCGGGTAGACTCCCGGGCGCGACCCAGCCCAACTCGCCGCCCTTGCTTGCCGTGCTGCTGTCCTGGCTGTAACGCTTGGCCAGTTCGCTGAAGCGCACCCCGGACTGCAGGCTCGATTCGATATCCTTTGCTTGCGATTCCGCCTCCTGCTCTTGCAATCCCTTGCCGGCGTGAAGAACGATCATCGCTGCCTTGACCTCGGTGACCGAAGGCTCCTGCTGCTTGACATTGAGGAGCTTGAAAATGTGATAGCCGGTAGCGCTGGGGATGATGGGGCTGATATCCCCGGGTTTGAGCTTGAGCAGGGTCTGGCTGACGGCGCTCGGTAGTTCCGCCGCCTTCACCCAGCCCAACCGTCCGCCCTGCAGGGCATCGCGGGCGGCGCTGACCTCCGTCGCGAGGCGCGTAAAACTTGCTCCATCGACGAGTTGCGCATGCACCTGCTCCGCGTCATGGCGCACGTTGCTGACCGCCTCGGGGCTGGGGTCGCCCGGTAGGGGCAAAAAAATCTGCTGCAACTCAAAGCTCAGACCAGCAGTCTGCTTGAGTTGCCGAGCGAAGGTCTGAATTTCATCCTTGCCAAGATGTACTCGCGCTTCGACCTCCTGCTGCTGCAGGCGATCGACGAGAATGCGCTCGCGCAGGTTGCGTTCGAAGGCGGACCAGGACTGCCCTTGTTGCGCGAGGGCCTCGCGTAACTGGTCGGGGGTCAGATTGTTGCTGTGCGCGATATTGGCGATGGCTTGATCGAGAGTGGCCTGGTCGACATGGATGTCCATCCGTTTGGCCATCTGTACTTCGATATCCTGGAGGATCATCTGCTGCAGCACCTGCCGGCGCAGAATGTCTTCCGGCGGCAGTTGGCCAGGATCCTGTTGTTGGAGTTGGGCTTTGATCGCTGCGACCCGCTCGTTCAATTGTAGCGAGGTGATGATCTGGTCGTTCACTACCGCTACCACCTTGTCCAGGTAATCCAGGTTTTGTGGCAGCGGTACCGCCTCTGGCGCAACGGTAGAGCGTGCGGAAAATACTTGCGAGCTGGTCACTGGTGGCGCTGCCAGCAAGGTATCCCGATTGACGAAGGGGACTGCTGCCCAGACAGAGCAGCTACTGGCTGCCAGGGCGAGAAAAAGGCTAAAGCGTAATCGAGACATCAGAACTCCATGCTGGCGCCGGGCACATATTGATCGAGAAAACCGTTGGAATTGTTACCGATGCTGGTCAGACCGCGCAAAACGATTTCCAGATAGACGGCGTTGTTCGTCTGTCCCCCCAGCAAGATCTGGTGGAACATCATCAGCTGGGCCGTCCAGCACCCGCCATCATAGCCGATCCCGACCAACTGCTCCAAGGGCTTGTCATCCTGCACATCATATTGATAGCTCCCCAGGATACGCCACTGCTTGCCAATGGGGAGTGCTGCCGAGACCCCGGCCTGATCGACAAAGTTGCGGGTGTAGCGATAATCCAGATTGAGCACGGTGCCATTGTGGGCCAGCCATTGGGCACGAAAATCCAGGCGCTCGAAGCGTTTCCAATCGGCATTGCTTTCCGAGCTGGCAAGGAAATTGAGGTCTGCCAGAGGGGCATATTGTGCCTGCCAGAAATAATTGGAGCGTGCGCTTTGCGCGACGATGTCACCCGCTAGATTGATTTGCCGGTGGTTGAAATAGCGAATCTGCCCTGCGGCAGCGCTCCAGATCTGTCGGCCGCGGCGATTATAGCCCACACCCTCGAGGCCATAACTCAGCTGATTGGCGGCATTGATGCGATCGCTGCCATCAAAGAGCGAGTTGTCGGTGAAAATGGAGTTAAAATTCTGAAAAGGCAGGCTGCTGTCAAAGTTGGGAATCTGGTTCTGCGCCTGCAGGGGGATGAACAGATATTTGAAGAGCGGGTGCAGGACGATGCTGCTGCCATCGCGCCCATCGCGCACGAAGTTCAGGCCGCCACGCAAACTCAGGGCGGGCATGCTGCGATTGCTGACGCGGGCGTAGGGGCCATTGCGCTGTATCTGGTAGTGACTGAAATAGAGACGGGCTTGCGGCTCCAGATAGCCCCAGGCGCGGCTCCATTTCCAGCCCAGGGTCGGCGTGAGATTGAGTCGTTGTCCAATGGGGCCGGCGCTGGCATAAAAGTAATTGAAATTGCTGCGCCAATCGAAGTAACCGCGGTTGCCCACGCGCCAGTATCCATTGGCATAGAGATAGGGTAGCTGGGCATAGGGGGCAGCACCGCCGAGCACCAATTCTTGATACCCCTGCAGCACGGCTCCGGCTTGTACATGCTGGTTGCCATAGGTGACGGCGCCGGTGGAGGTTAGGTAGGGGGCGTTGCCCACGCCGCCAATGTAGCCACCGCTGAAGCCGGTGACTCCAGCCAGATCGGCCAGGAAATTGCGGTAACTGACGCGGTTGTAATTCACCGACAGCGAAAAGCCATCGCCGAGGTCTTGCTGATGTTGCCAGGACACTGCCCAGACATTGCTGCCGGTGAGCTTGTCGTGGGGGAGAAGGTCGAGGAGCAGGCGTCCGCTGTAGCTCGGCTCCAGGTAGCGGAACTGGTTCTGTAGCAAGACCCCGCGCTTGGTCAGGCCCTCCACGGTCAGCGTGTCGTCGAGATTGCTGGCGATATCGAAATAGTAGGGAACCCCTAAGGTGAAGCCGTTGATGGTGGAGCTGCCGATGGTCGGCGGTAAGAAGCCCGAGTGCCGTTGCAAGGGAAAGCTCAGGTAGGGCAACCACAGCAGAGGCAAACCAAAGATGTTCAGGGTGCTGTTGTAAGTGCTGATGTACTGGCTGTTTTGGTTGAGGTCTAATTGTCCACTGTAGATTTGCCAAGCCGGCACGCGGCCGTGACAGGTCGTATAACAGGCTTCGTTCAGAAGATAATGGTTTTTGCCCAGCTCCTGCGCCGTGCGGGCATGCCCGTGTCCGTCCTGACGCGGAAGCAGGAAGCGTGGATGCAGCACAATGCCCTGATTACTGTGAATTTTTAGGCTCGCCTCCGGGGCATTGGTGACAATCCCCGGGCTGACTAGGTGGACCTGCCCTTGGGCGATGATTTCGTCCTTTTTCTGGTCGTAATGGGCTTGATTGGCATAGAGGCGGCGATCACCGTAGAGCACCTCGACGTTTCCCGTCGCCGTCCACTGGCCACTACCTAAACCATGAATTTGGTCGGCGTAGAGGGTGATCGGGCTGTCTTGCGCCAGGGCAAAGGTCGGCGGGGCAAAGAACAGCGCGGCTGCGCAGGTCAGGGACCGGCGCCGCGGGCAAAACCGGCCTACGGCCATCGTGCGCGTCCCAGGGCTAGGCATAGGTGCGTAAAATCGCACAGAATGCGCGCATGTCGCAATCGTCTTCCGACCTGCCAGCGATTTCGCCCTCTGCCGAGCGCTTTCTGCGCGCGCAGGGCATCGTGCCCGCCTTGCTCCGCGCCATCCCCGGCGATGCGAGCACGCGCCGCTACTGGCGAACCCCGTGCGGCCAAGTCCTGGCCCAGGTGCCGGACTCCGCTGAGCTCCTGCCTTTCTTGCGTGTGCAACGACGCTTTACGGCAGCCGCCCTGCCCGTACCACAGATTGTTGCGGTTTCCTTGCGGCATGGCTTGCTGCTGCAGGAAGACATCGGTACGTGCGATCTCAAGGCGGCACTAGACGCTGGAGAGTCTGCGGATGCTGTTTTTACGGCGGTGTTTCCCATATTGCAGGGGCTCGCCATGGCGGCTCGGAAACATCATTTTCGGCCGCCCCTCCCGGCCTATGATGCCGAACGCCTGGGGCAGGAACTGGCACTTTTCCCCGACTGGTACTTGCGCCGCCACCTCGCTCTTGCACCCGCAGCGATCCCCTGGCATCCATTGGGCGAACTGTCTCGGCAGCTCGTGGCGGCGGCACAAAGCCAACCGCAAGTCTGGGTCCATCGCGATTTTCATGCCCGCAATCTGTTGCTGCGGCCCGCGGGTGCCGTGGTCATGATCGATTTTCAGGATGCCGTTCTGGGTCCGTGGACCTACGATCTAGCCTCCTTGCTTTGGGACCGCTACTGGGACTGGGGGCGAGAACGGCGCAACGGGTGGATCGAGGCCTATCGCCAAGGCTTGGGCGCGCTCGGTGTTGCCGTGCCAGAGGCGGAGAGCTTTCGCGATCAGGTCGAGGCTATGGCCTTGCAACGCAATCTGAAGATCCTCGGTATCTTTTGTCGTCTGGCCTATCGTGATGGCAAGGGAGAATATCTCGATTTTCTGCCGCGCTTCTGGGGGTATGTGGAGGATCTCCTCGCCGGACAAGCAGACTGGCGGCCCTATCTACCCCTGTTTCAGGCCTGGTCACCGTGCGCCAGGCGGTAATTCTCGCGGCTGGCCGTGGCGAGCGGCTGCGACCACGTAGCGATCATCTCCCCAAGCCGCTCCTGAGCGTCGGTGGTAAGCCATTGATAGCGCGCCATTTGGATGTCTTGTCGGCGGCCGGGGTGGAGCGTGTCTTCATCAACCTGTCGCATCTGGGAGCACTCTTGCCGCGCTTTCTCGGCCATCAGTGGCGGGGAATGACCCTGGAGTATCAGGATGAAGGTGCGGAGCGCCTGGAGACCGGTGGTGCCTTGATTGCCTTGCGGGAACGTCTGGGTACAGCACCATTTCTGCTGCTCAACGGCGATATCTGTACCGAACATCCCTTGCTGCCCCTGCTTGAGGGGGAACCCGGACTGGTGCTCGTAGCCAATCCTGCACACCACCCCCAGGGAGATTTTGGCATGGCGGAGGGAAGGTTGACGCTGCCCGACCCTGCGCGTCCGCGCTACACCTACTCCGGCCTTGGCCTGCTGCATGGGGCTTGGCTGCAGGAGCAGCAGCCTGGTTGGGCGCCATTGGCGCCCTGGTTACGAGAATGGGCGACGCAAGGACGCTTACGCGCCTATCCCCAGCAAGGGTTGTGGTGGGATGTGGGGAGTCCGGAGCGTTTGGCTGCGGCACGGCAGATATGCGGGAGGGGTCATGGCCTTTGACGAAGCGGAGGTGGCGGCTTGGGTGCAGGCGCCAGTAGAGCAGGTAGAGCAGTGGCGCCAGCAGTGGTTGGCGGTGATGGATCTGGCCCTGTGGGGAGAATTGAAGAGCGCTCATCTCGGTGCCCTGAGCAAGTTACGGCGCCGGGTGCTGGAGTGTGGCGAGAAGCTGCGTTCCTATGCCGCTGATCGTTCCTGGATTCCCCATCCGCGCGAGCAGATCAAGAACTGCCTGAGCAGTGGCCTGCAATTGCGGGAAAGCCTGGAAAAGGTCGCGGAAATCCTGGGACAGCTGGAATCGGGCGCAGCACTCGTGCCGTTGCGCAGCTTATGGGATAATCTGGCCGAAAATTTGCTTGCCGACCTCCAGCGACGGGAGGAGCGGCTGGTGCTGCTTCTGAACGCTCAGTATGGGGAAGAAATCGAGTGAGAGATACGAGTTGCGGGTGTGAGAATCGATGAAAATCATTTATGCACTCATTTTTCTCGGCGCTATTGCATTGTTTGTCTTGCTATTCTGGGCGGATCGCCCGGAGATTCTGGCGGGCAGTCCAGAATCGGGGTCAACGCAGTGGTATCGCCAACATCCTGACCATCTCGCGGCGGAAAATCTCAAGTGCTGGAAGCTTCTGCAACAAGCGTCCTTCGCGGATGTGGACAAGGTGATGGCGGCGCATCCCGAATGTCATCGCGCTTATGAGGCGAGTAGAGACGATGGCTAAGATGGCGCTGGATCACGAGGCTCTGCTGCGCACTGGCCGGGATACCCTGCGTCTGGAGCGCGAGGCCTTGGAGGCCCTCGAGGCGCGCCTCGATGGCGCATTTGTCGAGGCCTGCCGCCTGCTGCTGGCCTGTCATGGCCGGATTGTGGTCAGCGGCATGGGAAAATCGGGGATCATCGGCAAAAAGATTGCCGCAACCCTAGCCAGCACCGGTAGCCCGGCCCTATTTCTGCACCCGGCTGAGGGGAGCCATGGCGATCTGGGGATGCTGACCCAGGACGATCTCTTGCTGGCCCTGTCGAACTCTGGCGAAACGGCGGAATTGCTTGCCATTCTGCCGGTCGTCAAGCGCATGGCGGTGCCCCTCATTGCCCTGACTGGCAATGCCCAGTCCACTCTGGCGCAGCGTGCCGAGGTGCATCTGGACTGTGCCGTGGCACGGGAGGCTTGCCCCCTCAATCTCGCGCCCACGGCCTCGACCACCGCCACCTTGGCGATGGGGGATGCGCTGGCCATGGCCCTGCTCAATGCACGCGGCTTCTCCGCCGATGATTTCGCCCTGTCGCATCCGGGCGGTGCCCTGGGGCGCCGCTTGCTGCTTCGGGTTGCAGACCTCATGCGCAAGGGCGCGCAGTTGCCTCAGGTGCAGCCGGACACGCCGCTGCACGAGGCCATACTGGAGATCAGCGGCAAGGGTATGGGCATGACCACCGTGGTCGATGCCGAGAATCATCTGCTGGGCATCTTTACCGATGGGGATTTGCGCCGCGCCTTCACGACGCAGCAAGACCTCTGGGGTCGTCCCATGGCAGATTTTTACCGGCCTCAGCCTTTGCAAATCGCCGCCGATGCTCTGGCCGCCGAAGCGGTGGCACGCATGGATGCCGAGCGGGTGACGGTGCTGTTGATCGTCGATGCCGCAGGGCGATTGGAAGGCGCAATCACGATGCATGATCTTCTGCACGCGGGGGTAGCATGAGCGAAATCCAGGAACGCGGCGCACGCATACGGCTGCTGATTCTCGATGTGGACGGCGTGTTGACCGATGGGCGCTTGCTCTTTGATGCCGAGGGGCGCGAGAGCAAGGGCTTCCATGTACGTGACGGGCACGGAATACGGCTGTTACAGGACGCTGGAATTGAAGTGGCGCTGATCACGGCGCGCTATTCTGCGGCGCTCGCCCACCGCGCGCGTGACCTCGGTATCCAGCGTGTCTACCAGGGCAGTGTAGACAAGATGGTTGCCTATACCGAGCTGCTTTTCGCTACCCAAATTGCGGAAGAAGCCATTGCCTACATGGGGGATGATCTCATTGATTTGAGTATTCTCGCGCGGGTGGGGCTGGCCACGGCACCGGCGGACGCGCACCCGGAGGTCCTTGCCCGTGCGCACTGGGTGTCGGCGCACAATGGCGGGATGGGTGCAGTGCGCGAGCTCAGTGAGGAGATCCTGCGTGCCCAGGGTCACTGGGACGCCATCGTCGCGCGGGCGCTGGCTAGGGTATGAGCCTGCGTCTCCCTTTGCTCCTGCTGCTGGCATTGCTCGGAGCTGGGTTGTTGTGGTGGACCTGGCCCAAGCAAGCACTGCCCTTCATTGCGGTGGATTGGCGCGGTGGTATCCAGCGGGGTGACCAAGCCGCCAGTGACGTCGTCTTGCGCCAATATGACGCGCAGGGGGCTCTGGAATTGCTCGCCCGAGCTAAGGGTGCCTACCATCTGCCGCAGGGCAACCGGACGGTTCTCAGCGGCTTATCTTTGGAACGTTTTCGTCCGCAGGGAAACCTCACCCTGCAGGCACAGCATGGGTTGCTCCGCAATGGAGATCAGGAATTGCTCGCTTGGGGAGACGTGTTGGCGACTCTGGCGCCCAATAGCACCTTGCGCACGGAAAAATTGCGCTATGACCCGAAAACCGGCGTCATCGAGAGTCAGGATCCGGTATTTTTGACCCATGGACCCAGCACGCTGCAGGGGGTGGGCCTGTGGGCATCGGTGAAAACGGAGCAGTTTCGCTTACTGAGTCAGGTGCGAGGAATCTATGTACCGTAATCGCTGGCTATTCCTTCTCGTCGTTTGTGTTCCTTTCACGGCCTGGGCAGCGGCGGCATCCGACGCCGGGCTGGGGAAAGGCCCCATCCATATTGCTGCCGATCAACTCCGCGGCCAGAACAAGCCCGTGCAAGAGGCCGTTTATAGTGGCAATGTGGTCTTGCAGCAGGGCAATTTGATCATCCATGCGGCACAACTCACGATTCATGCTCAGGCAGGCAAGATCGAAAAAGCGGTCGCGACCGGGAGTCCGGTCAGCTTCACCATGTCCAGTGCAGAGCGGCATGGATACAGCCAGCGCCTGAGCTATGAACCGGGCAGTGGCCGCATTGTCCTGACGGGGGACGCGCATCTTTGGCAGGGAAAGAATGAAGTTGCTGGCAATCAAGTGGTTTATCTGCTGCACAGCCAACAGACTGAAGTCACCGCGACCCCTGGCCAGCGGGTGCGCTCGGTCTTTTACCCGGCCAAGGATGGCAGCGGCAAACCATGACGGCGCGGCTGCGAGCGGAGTCTCTGGTCAAACGCTTTCGTCGGCGCACGGTGGTGCGTGGCGTATCGGTAGAGGTCAAGGCTGGTGAGGTCGTGGGTCTGCTGGGCCCGAACGGTGCGGGCAAGACCACCACATTCTATATGATGGTCGGTCTGGTGCGGCCCGATAATGGTCGCATTTTTCTCAATGACCAGGATATTGGCAGCCTGCCCATGCATCAGCGCGCGCGCCTGGGTCTGGGCTATTTGCCCCAGGAACCCTCGGTGTTCCGCCAGCTCAGTGCCGCCGATAACATCCTTGCCGTCCTCGAGCAATTGCCGATTCGGGAAGAGGAACGGCAGGAGCGGCTGGAACAGCTTCTTGCGGAACTGCACCTGCAAAATTTGCGGAACACCCGGGGGCAAAGCCTGTCGGGGGGGGAGCGACGGCGGGTGGAGATTGCCCGCACCCTGTCCATGAGCCCACGCTTCATTTTGCTCGACGAACCGTTTGCCGGCATTGATCCGATTTCGGTGATCGAAATTCAGCAACTGATCCAAGGCTTGAGTGAACGGGGCATCGGCGTGTTGATCACCGACCACAACGTGCGTGAAACCTTGGGGATTTGTCAGCGTGCGTATATCCTGCATGATGGGCAGGTGCTCAGTTCCGGCAGCCCACAGGAGCTTATCGATGATCCCGCCGTGCGCGCCGTATATCTAGGAGAGCAGTTTAAATTCTAAATTATGAAACAGGGACTTGAGCTAAAACTCGGGCAACATCTAGCGATGACGCCGCAACTGCAGCAGGCCATTCGCCTGTTGCAGTTATCGACGCTGGATCTGCAGCAAGAGGTGCAGATGATGCTGGACAGCAATCCTCTCCTCGACGAGGAAGAGGGCCCAGAGTTGTCGAGCGAGCCGGCAGAGAGTCTGACGACGCTGTCGGACGAGCGCCAGCTGGATCTGGCGGCAGAGACCAACCTGCCCGAGGAGCTACCGGTAGACAGCCAATGGGAGGACGTTTTCGACCTGGGTAGTGCCGGACCGGCAGCCACGGCTGCCGATGAAGATTTGCCGGACTACGAGGCGCGCAACAGTCGCGAGCAAAGCCTGCAGGACTATCTGCGCTGGCAGGCGGACATGACCTCCTTCGCCAACGACGAGCGTAGCCTGGCAGAGCTGATCATCGATGCTATTGATGATAACGGCTATCTGGATGCCAGCCTGGAAGAGTTGGCAGAGACATCGGGACGGTCTGTTGCCGAGCTCGAAGCGGTCCTGGTACAAATCCAAGATTTCGATCCGCCCGGAGTGGGTGCGCGTAATCTCGCGGAATGCCTAACTTTGCAGTTGCAACAGGTGGAGGAAGAGGATGCGTCTGCCGCTCTCGCCCTACGTATCGTGAGCGAGCAACTGGAGCTGTTGGCCAAGCATGATTATGCGCGTTTGGCCCAGTGTTTCGAGGCGAGAGAGGAGGAGTTGCGCGCGGCCATTGCGCTGATCGCTACCCTGAATCCGAAACCGGGTGGGGAGATTGGTGCGGGCAGCTCGGAATATGTCATTCCCGACGTGATTATTCGCTGGGTAGGAAAACGCTTGCGGGTGGAACTCAACGCCGAAGCGATGCCGCGCTTGCGTATCAATCGCCACTATGCCGAGATGTCCGGGGCGAAGGATGCGGCACATCGCTATATTCAGGATCAACTCAACGAGGCGCGCTGGTTTATCAAGAGCCTGCAAAGTCGCCAGGAAACGATACTCAAGGTGGCCACGGCCATTGTCGAGCGGCAGAAGGACTTTTTCGTGAATGGGCCAGAGGCGATGCGTCCCATGGTATTGCGCGATATCGCCGAGGCCGTGGAAATGCATGAATCAACCATCTCTCGGGTGACCAATCAGAAATACATGACGACTCCGCGAGGGCTTTTTGAATTCAAATATTTCTTTTCCAGTCATGTTGGCACTGACCAAGGTGGTGCCGCCTCGGCAACGGCCATTCGTGCGGTGATTCTGAAAATGGTGCAGGCAGAGGACAATCAGCATCCCTTGAGTGACGCAGAAATCGCCAAGGTCCTGGCCGCGCAGGGTATTCAGATTGCGCGCCGCACCGTCGCCAAGTATCGCGAGGCGGCCAATATTCCCCCGGCCAGTCAGCGCCGTCGTTTGTAAGACCGGTTCGCGCCCCGCTTTTGTAATGTCGGGCAAGGCGCTACACTGAATGTGGAGCGGTAGAGCAGTGACGGACTCCCATAACTGCAACGAAAGCTAGGAGCTTGCCATGCAACTACACATCAGTGGGCAACACCTGGACCTCACCGAGGCCATCAAAAATCATGTGCGCGAGAAACTCGGGCGCCTCGACCATTACTTTGATCGGGTAATCGACGGACGCGTGGTACTGAAGTTTCTCTCCCACGAAAAACTTTCCAACGTAGCAGAAATTACGGTTAGTGCCCCAGGTCATGATTTTCATGCCGAAGCGCGGGACGCCGATATGTATGCGGCTATCGATCAACTGGCGGAAAAGATTGACGGCCAGGTACGCCAATACAAGGATAAGTTGCAGCGACACCGCAGCAGTCCCGGTGTTGCCGTGCTGGCGACCGAAAGCGAATGATCATGGCTGCTTTGCCGCTCCCTGCAGAGGCCATTCTTCTCGACAGCCCGGTCAGTACTGCTGCGGCGGTGCTGGACAGCCTGGCACGCATGCTCAGTAACTGCACGGGTGTCGAATCTTCACGCATTTATCAAGTGCTGCAGGCGCGTGAGCTGCAAGGCTCTACGGCGCTTGGCTCTGCTGTGGCAGTACCGCATGCACGCCTGGCGGAACTTCAGGGCAGCGCGATTGCCGCGCTCCGCAGTCGCAATGGCGTGGATTTTGCCGCACCTGATGCGGAGGAGGTGCGCATTTTCGTGGCAGTACTCGTGCCAGAATCCGCAACCCTGGAACATCTCGAAATTCTTTCTCGCATCGCGGCGCGTTTGGCGCGGGAAGACGTACGACAACAGCTCCTGCAAGTGCAGGAGGCCGAGGCGTTTCGTTCCCTGTTAATGGGGGCTGCTGAAGACGGGCACTGAAACGCCCTTACCTGGAATTCCCGCGTGGATGAGGGTGCATGGACCGTAGCGTGAATGTTGCACAACTGGCCACAGATCTGCAGCCCGAACTCGGCTGGATCGTGCGCGATGCCGGAAGCGAAAATAATGGGCTTCGGGTAGATCCGCAGCATGTCAGCGATGGCGCCGCCCTGGTCGGGTTCCTCAGCTTTATCCGTTCGCATCCGGTGCAGATCCTTGGTCAGGCAGAGTTGGATTACTTGCTGGGCCATCCGCAGCAAGTCTATTCCGTCAAGAGGTTGCGGGTTCTCGTGTTGGCAGAGGGGGTAGAGCCCCCGCCGACATGGTTGGCGGTCCTGCTGGCGGAGGGGGTCAGCATCCTCGCCTCGGCCCTACCAGCGCGGCGGATCCTGGTGCGGGTGCAGCAGTATTTGCAGCGGGAATTGGCGCCACGCTGCCTCTTGCATGGCGTTCTGGTCGATGTACTCGGCGTTGGCATCCTCATTCAGGGCGAGGCAGGGATTGGCAAGTCGGAGCTAGCCCTGGAATTGGTCAGCCGTAATCACCGTCTTATTGCCGACGACAGCGTTCTTTGCATACGCGAGGCGCCCGGCGTGGTGACGGGGCACTGCCCTCCGGCCCTGCAGGATTTCCTGGAAGTGCGCGGATTGGGTATCGTCAATATTCGGCAGCTCTTTGGTGCGGCGTCCGTCATCGATTCCAAACGCTTGCGTCTGGTCGTAGAGATCCGGGACATGGCGGAAATGGAGCTCGCGGATGTCGATCGCCTGCAGGGGCAGGTCGACCATTGGGAAATTCTCGGCGTTCCCTTCCCACGCTTGCGCTTGCCGGTCAGTGCCGCGCGTAACCTTGCGGTTCTGGTCGAAGCGGCAGCGCGTGGACATTACGTGCGCGAGTCCGGTGTCGACATGCTGGCGCTCTTCGATGCGCAGACGCGCGCGGCGAGCCGGACAATATGAACACCGCTGGCGATGTGGTCATTATTACCGGGTTGTCCGGGTCAGGAAAATCGACGGTGCTGCAAGCACTGGAGGACCTCGGCTATTTTTGTGTCGACAATCTCCCGGCGACACTCCTGCAATCCCTGTTGCAGGAATTGAGCCATCATCAACTGAATCCCTTGCGGGTGGCTGTCAGCATTGACGTACGCAACCGCACTTTCCTCGACGCCCTGCCGGAGGCCTTGCGCAAACTTTCGGAGGAATGCGGGCTGCAGTCGCGCATGCTGTACCTGGATGCGGATGAAGAAACCTTGCTGCGGCGTTATAGCGAGACGCGTCGCCGGCATCCCCTCAGCGATACAGACACTGCGCCCGGGGCGGCCTTGCGCGAGGTGCTATTGCGCGAGCGCGCGCTACTCAAGCCGTTAATGGTGCTTGCGGATCGGGTTCTCGATACTTCCCAGCTGCGCAGCCACGCCCTGCGCTTGCGGGTACAAGCCTGGGCCAGCGTGCCGCGGGCCCAAGGCCTGATTCTACTCTTGCAATCCTTTGCCTTTCGCAATGGCGTACCCGCCGATTCCGATTTTGTCTTTGATTTGCGCGCGCTGCCGAATCCGCACTACGAGGCAGAGTTGCGGGCGCTGACGGGGCGCGATGCTGCCGTGTGCGAATTTCTCGATCAGCAGGAACCGGTGCAGGCTGCACGCGCCAGTCTCGAGACCTTTCTACGGCAGTGGCTGCCACCCTTTGCCCGCGATCACCGGAACTACGTCACCATTTCCATCGGCTGTACCGGTGGTAAGCACCGCAGTGTCTACATGGTCGAATTGCTGGCGGAGTCCCTGCGCCAGGAGGGGCAGGAGATTCTGGTAGAACATCGGGAACTCGATATTCGGGAGAAGCATTCTTGAGTTTGGTGCGTGTGTTGCTGCTCACCCATGCAGGACTGGGTGCGGCCTTGGCCGAGGTGGTCGAGAAAATCTATGGGACTCCGCCAGAGGATCTGCTGGTCCTGGCGCCAATGGGCGATGATTTGGCACTGCTGCGGAGCGAACTGGAGACCCTGATCAAGGCTGCGCATGCGCACCATCCGCTCTTGATTCTCTGCGATATTCGCGGTGCCAGCCCGGCGAATGCCTTGCCCAGAGACTGGGATTACCCGTGGGTGCGGGTGGTCTATGGATTGAGCCTGCCCATGCTGCTGCGTGCGCTCTCGCGCCGTGAGCGCTGGGAGGGCCTGGCGGAGGCGGTGGCACAAGGCGCACAAGAAGCGATACGCTGCCATCCAGAATCCGCTCCTCCACACATTTCTGCACTAGACTGATAGGCGGAATTGCTTGAGGAGAAATGCTGATGGCTGATTTACGAGAAGTGCGTACGCGACTGGGACAGAGCCTGTGGCTCGACAACCTTTCCCGTACCCTGATTCATGACGGAATCCTGGCCCGTTACATTGCCGAAGATGGGGTCTCTGGCGTCACCTCCAACCCCAGCATCTTTCAGAAGGCGATCCACGAAAGCCCCTATTATCAGGAGGATTTGGCGCGTCCAGCGGAGTCGGCGGAACGTCTGTACGAGCAGATGGTCAAGGTGGATCTGCAAATGGCCTGCGATCTGTTGCGCCCAATCCATGATAGTAGCCATGGTGACGATGGTTGGGTGAGCTGGGAGGAATCGCCGCGTTTGGCCTTGGACGAATCGGCAACGGTGGCTGAAGCGGAGCGACTGCGCGGCATTGTGCAGCGGGACAACCTGCTGATCAAGGTGCCTGCGACCCCGCCGGGGATTGCCGCCTTGCGCACCCTGATCGGGCGGGGAATTTCGGTCAATGTCACCCTGATGTTTGGTCTAGAGCATGTGCGAGAGGTCTTCGCTGCCTATCAGGAGGGCCTCATGGCCTGGATGGACGGGGGGGGCGATCCGGGGCGGGTGAAGGCCGTGGCCAGCCTGTTTCTCTCCCGCGTCGATACCCTGGTCGATGCGCGTCTGGAGGAAATTGGCAGCGAGAGGGCTCTGGCTCTGCGTGGTCAAGCTGCCGTCGCGCTGGCGAAAAAGGCCTACGCCATCTACCAGGAGACCTTCCACGGCGCCAGCTTCTCCCGTCTGAAGGCGGCAGGAGGACGGCCGCAGTACTTGCTGTGGGCCAGCACCAGCACCAAGAATGCGGCCTATTCCGATCTGCTCTATGTGGAGCCGTTGATCGGTCCAGAAACCATCAACACCCTGCCCGATGCTACTTTGGCCAAGTTGCGGGATCATGGAAGCCTGGCAGCGAGATTGAGCGAAGGTTTGGTGGAGGCCGAGGCCACCCTCGCCGCGTTGACGGACCTTGGTATCGATCTCAACGGCGAGGTAGCTCCACAACTGCAGCAAGAGGGCCTGGATGCCTTCTCCCAGGCCTTCGAGGCGATGCTGGATGAGGTCGAGAAGCGCCGCGCTTAAAAGCCGACGATGTTGTACCCGGCGTCGACGTAGGTAATCTCACCAGTGATGCCAGAGGCAAGATCAGAACAGAGGAAGGCGGCCGCATTGCCCACTTCCTCTTGGCTGACATTACGGCGCAGCGGGGCATGTTCGGCATAGTGATCGAGGATACTGCGAAATTCACTGATGCCGCTTGCCGCCAGGGTACGGATCGGGCCCGCCGAGATGGCATTGACGCGAATGCCTTCCGGGCCCAGGGCATGGGCGAGGTAGCGCACGCCAGCTTCCAGGCTCGCCTTGGCGAGCCCCATGACGTTGTAGTTGGCCATTGCCCGCTCGGCACCGAGGTAACTCAGCGAAAGCAGGGCGCCGTGGCGATTCTGCATCAAGGGTCGCACCGCCTGCGCCAGGGCAGTAAAGCTGTAGGAGGACACTTCGTGGGCAACACGAAAGCCCTCCCGCGAGGTGACGTCAGCATAGTTTCCCGAGAGCTCGCTTTTCGGCGCGAAGGCGGCGCCATGGATGGCAATGTCCAGGCCGCCCCAGCGCTGCTGCAGATCGGCGACAACGGCGTTTACCTGGCCCTCATCCAGAAGATCGAGGGGCAGAGGAGCAGGGGCGCCAATCTGCGCCGCCAAGTCTTCCACCCGACTCTGGGTGCGCTCGCTCTGATAGGTCAGCAAGACCTCGGCACCCTCACGCGCCATGGCCTGGGCGATACCCCAACAGATCGACCGCTCATTAGCAACGCCGACGACCAGGGCCTGTTTTTTCTGCAAAAATCCCATGTTTTTCGCTGCTCCGTAAATCCTGTCAACGCAGGAAAATGGTGAGGTGTTTCCCCGGTTGAATATCAGTTGCCGAGGCTAAGCGATTCCATTGTACGACGGCGTGGGCCGAAACGTGGAATTGCTGGGCAATCTGCCAGACGGTGTCGCCGGGTCGTACAACGTAGGTCGTGGCCCGCGGCCCGGTGGCGAGACGCTCCTGACGGGCGCTCAAGGCTGCCACTACCGTCCCGCGCGCGGGTAAGCGCAGGACCTGGCCAGGATGCAGAATACTGTTGCCGTGTAGTCCATTGTATGAGCTTAGCGCAGTCACACTAACCCCGGCCCGCTGCGCGATCTGCCATAGGGTTTCGCCGAGTCGCACCCGGATACTGCCACCGCCCTGCGGGGCGGAATACACGGCGGTCTCCAGGTGAGCACCGGGCAAGCGCAGCTTTTGTCCCGGATGGAGGATGCTTTGGGTGTTGATCCCATTGGCCTGGGCCAGGGCGGTCACGCTGGTTCCGGCACGTTGCGCCAGCTGCCATAGGCTTTCGCCGGGACGGACGGTAATGGTCTGATGATACCCAGTGGCGATGGTGGTAGGCCTTCCGCCATAGATGGCCAGACGCTGGCCCACCTGCAGGTCACGCGGCGAGCGAATGTGATTCCACCGTTCCAGATCGAGAGTCGAAACCCCACTACGCAGGGCAACCTGGGACAAGGTTTCGCCGGATCGCACCGCGGTGTAGTGCACGGCGGGTACCGGCTGGGGCGGCGGCGCGGCTACCGCAACCGGCGCTGCGACGGCTTGGGTGGGCATCTGCAGGAGTGCCGTGCGCAATGCCTTGGCCTTGTCCTTGGGAACCACCAGGGAGTAACCCGCAGGTACCACCCCATAGCTCAGGCCGGCATTGAGACGCTGCAACTCCGTTTCGGAGACGCCCATCAAGTGTGCCGCAACTTGCAGATTCACGCGTTTTGGCGTGTGCACCAGGGCAATATGAGCGGTGTTGGGAATGCTGGGCAGATCGACATGATAGGCTTGCGCATTTTGGATCACCTGTGCCAAGCCGAGGAGTTCAGCGACATAATTCTCCGTCTGGCTGGGAAGATTCAGATCCCAGAAATCCGTTGGCTGCCCAGCAGCGACATTCTGTTGGATGGCGGCCGAGACGGTCCCTTGCCCGGCATTGTAGGCGGCGATGGCGAGGAGCCAATTGCCACCAAAATAATTGTAGAGATAAGAGAGATAGTCGAGGGCGGCGTTGGTAGAGGCCGTAAGGCTCAGGCGTGGGTCGCCCCAGCGGGTATTCTGCAAGCCAAAGTTTCTCGCCGTTCCGGGGACGAACTGCCACAGGCCGGCAGCCGCAGCGGGAGAGAAGGCCTTCGGGTTGTAGCCACTTTCAATGGCCGGCAACAGTGCCAGTTCCATGGGCATGCCGCGTTCGTGAACCGCATTGGCAACATAGTAGAGGAAGGGACGAGAATTGTGCAGGATTTCTTCGAGTTTGCCTTGGTGTTGCAGAAACCAGCCACGCCACTTCGCTACCCGCGGTCGGGAGACATCACTGATGCGAAAGCCGGATATCAGGCTCGTCCAAATACTTTCTTGCTGCTCTTGTAAGCCCGCATCAGCAAGTTGCAGGTGGTGAAATTCCTGCAGCAATCCAGAGCCGTCGCTGGTCTGGCCAGAGGATTCTGGAGCAGGTGTTGCTGCCGTCCCAGGCTGCAGCCTGGCAATCAGTTGCGAAAGAGTTTCTGGATGATTCTTCGCGGATGGTACCGCGGAGGTATTGTTATTGGCCCAGGCCAGTGGCGTTGCAAGCAAGGCACAGCTCGTAGACAGGGCGATCACCGATTTTCGCATACTTCTCCTTCTTTGGTGAGGGCGCCCCGACCATGCACCCTGACCAAATCTGCAGGTTTTTAGCAAATATAAACAAAACGCTGGAGCACGCAGCCCAAGACTGGTCCAGCCGATACTAGGGGCAACGCCGATGCTCGTCAATGCAGATTATGCACTATCAAAAATTCCTATGGTTTGAGTGCTGAGGCTGCGCTCCCCTGTGCGCATAGAGAGCAGGGCGTGATCCCTGCTATGATGAGGGCGTGATGCCTGCCAAACCCTGCAGAAAAGGACTCTGACGCGATGCCCGTGCGAACTCGCTTTGCCCCCAGCCCCACTGGTTATCTTCATATTGGCGGCGTTCGCACGGCGCTTTATTCCTGGCTGCATGCCCGCCAGCAGCAAGGGCGGTTCATTCTCCGCATCGAAGATACCGATCTTGAGCGCTCCACGCCCGAGGCAACGGCAGCGATCCTGGAGGGTATGCAGTGGCTCGGCCTCGACTGGGACGAAGGGCCTTTCTACCAAATGCAGCGTATGGAACGCTATCGCGAAGTCCTGGCGCAGATGCTGGCGGCTGGTACCGCCTATCATTGCTACTGCAGTCGAGAAGAAGTGGACGCCATGCGGGAAGAACAACGCGCCCGTGGCGAGAAGCCTCGTTACGATGGTCGTTGCCGCAAGCGGCAGGCGCCGGTCCCCGGGGTGCAGCCGGTTATCCGGTTTCGCAGCCCCGATGATGGCGAGACGGTGGTGGAAGATCTCATCCATGGTACGGTACGGTTCCAGAATCGCGAGCTCGACGATCTCATCATTGCCCGCTCGGACGGTACACCTACCTATAATTTCTGCGTGGTTGTCGATGATTGGGATATGGGAATCACCCAGGTTATCCGCGGCGACGATCACCTCAACAACACCCCGCGGCAGATGCAGATCCTGCAGGCCCTGGGTGCTGCTGTGCCGCAGTATGCCCATGTTCCCATGATTCTTGGGCCAGACAAGCAGAAATTGTCGAAACGGCATGGGGCGGTGAGCGTGCTCGAATACCGTGAGCAGGGTTTTCTCCCCGATGCCCTGCTCAATTTTCTCTTGCGCCTCGGCTGGGCGCATGGCGATCAAGAGGTATTCACGCGGGCAGAGATGCTGGCGCATTTCCGGATCACGGACGTGCATAAAGCGGCCTCCGCCTTCAATCCGGAAAAGCTCCTCTGGCTGAATGCCCAGCATCTACAGATGCTGGACGACGTCAGTTTGGCAGACCATCTCCGTCCCTATCTATTTGTGCAGGGCATCGAAGAGAGGGAGCTGGGAGCGGGGCCGGCATTGACGGCAGTGGTACCCCTGCTACGCGAGCGGGCCAAGACTTTGGTCGAGATGGCCGCGGCGGCTGTACTGTTCTACCGCGCGCCGCAGCAGGCGGAAGAAAAGGATCGAGAAAAGCATCTGCTGGGCCGTGCTGCCCTGCTACAGGCGGCGCAGACAGCCTTGGCGGCTCTGCCGTCCTGGTCCGCTGCAGATCTGCATGCCGTATTGCAGGCCCTGGCGGCGGAACATGCCGAGGGTAAGCTGGGCAAGATTGCCCAGCCGTTACGGGTGGCGGTTGCTGGCTGCGCGGTTTCGCCGCCGCTGGATCAGACTCTGGCGGTCCTGGGGCGCGAGGAAACCTTGCGTCGTTTGCAGCATGCCGAAGCTTGGGTCTGACTTGCATGCGGGTAGAGGCTTTTGTCATTATTCTTTCTTATGGTCCGCCGCTTAGCGAAGGAGTAGTCCCATGGCCCAGAATGTCACCCAGAAGATCATTGCTGCCCACCTCGTTAGCGGGGAGATGCAGGCGGGAAGTCCCATCTCCATTCGCATTGATCAGACCCTGACCCAGGACGCCACCGGGACCATGGCCTACCTACAGTTTGAGGCCCTGGGTTTGCCCAAGGTGCGTACCGAGCTGTCGGTCTCCTATGTGGATCACAACATGCTGCAGTCGGGCTTTGAGAATGCCGACGATCATCGCTTCTTGCAGAGCTTCGCGGCGAAATACGGGATTCATTTTTCCCGCCCCGGCAATGGGATCTGTCATCAGGTACATCTGGAGCGCTTCTCCAAACCGGGTAAGACCCTGCTGGGTTCTGATTCCCACACGCCGACATCCGGTGGCGCCGGGATGTTGGCTATTGGTGCCGGCGGTCTCGATATTGCCTTGGCCATGGGAGGTCTGGCCTTCAACCTCAACATGCCCCAGGTGATTGGCGTCAAGCTGACTGGGCGCCTGCAGCCCTACGTCAGTGCCAAGGACATTATCCTCGAGGTGCTGCGGCGCAAGACCGTCAAGGGTGGAGTGGGCAAGGTCTTCGAATACTTTGGCCCAGGGGTGGCGAGTCTGTCGGTGCCGGCCCGCTCTACCATTACCAACATGGGTGCCGAATTGGGCGCGACCACCAGTGTTTTTCCGAGCGATGCGGTGACCCGCGCCTACCTCGCGGCGCAAGGGCGGGAAAGCGATTGGTCGGAATGGGCGGCGGACGCCGATGCGACCTATGATGAGGTCCTGGAGATCGATCTGGACACCTTGGAGCCCCTCATCGCCTGCCCCCACAGCCCCGACAACGTCAAGACCGTGCGCGAGGTGGCGGGGACGCCGGTGGCACAGGTGGCCATTGGTTCCTGCACCAATTCTTCCTATACCGATCTCATGACCGTGGCCAAGATGCTGGAGGGCAAGGTTGTGGCCGACGGGGTCAGCCTCGGGATCTCGCCGGGCTCGCGCCAGGTCATGGAAATGGTGACGAAGGATGGCGGCTTGCTGCAGTTCATCGGCGCTGGTTCGCGTATCCTGGAGTCGGCGTGCGGCCCCTGTATCGGCATGGGTTTTGCCCCGCCGAGTGAAGGGGTGTCCGTGCGATCCTTCAATCGCAATTTCTATGGCCGCTCCGGCACCAAGACCGCCAATGTTTACCTGGCCAGCCCCGAAACCTGCGCTGCTTGCGCCCTGACCGGGGTAATTACCGATCCTCGCGATCTGGGACTTGCTCCCATCCAGGTAGAACTGCCCGAGCAGTTCCTGGTCGATGACCGGATGGTGCTCGCGCCCGCTGCCGAGCCCGAAAAGGTAGAGGTCTTGCGCGGTCCCAATATTGCCAAGCTGCCGGTGAACAGCGCTGCCCCCGCCGAGATCCGCGGCAGTGTCCTGATTCGTCTCGGCGACGACATCACCACGGACCATATCATGCCGGCGGGCGCCAAGGTCTTGCCGCTGCGCTCCAATCTCCCCGCCATTTCGGAATATGTCTTTCATATGGTGGATGAGGGCTTCCCCAGTCGGGCGAAGAATTCTGGGGGTGGTTTCATCGTCGCGGGTCACAACTATGGTCAGGGCTCCAGTCGGGAGCATGCGGCCCTGGCACCGCGCTACTTGGGGGTGAAAGCCGTGTTGGTGCAGTCCTTTGCCCGCATCCATCTGGCTAACCTGATCAATTTTGGTATTCTGCCGCTGACCTTCGTCGACGCCGCAGATTACGAAAAGGTGCAGGCAGGCGACGAGTTGATCCTCGATATTCGCGGCCTGGCGTTGGGGCAGGCGCTGCAGCTGCGCGATGTAACGCAGGGCGTGGAGATCGCCGTTCAGCCGCAGTTGGCCAGCGAGCGCGACCTGGAGTTGATCCGTAAGGGTGGGGCCTTGTCCTGGGCGAGTGAGCAACTGGAGAAAACGGCATGAGCGCTGCGGCGATTTCCTATGCGCAGGGCCAGATCATCGTCCCGAACGAGCCGATCGTCCCCTTCATCGAGGGCGACGGCATCGGTGTCGATGTCACGCCGGCGATGCGTCAGGTCATCGATGCCGCCGTTGCCAAGGCCTTTGCCGGGGCACGGCGCATTCATTGGGAAGAACTCTATGCCGGACAAAAGGCGGTTGCCAAATTTGGTGCGGGAGTCTATCTGCCCGAAGAGACCATGGCCGCGATCCAGCGCTACCATGTAGCCATCAAGGGGCCCCTGGAAACTCCCGTCGGCGGCGGGATCCGCAGTCTCAACGTCGCCCTGCGCCAGGATCTCGACCTGTATGTCTGCCAACGGCCGGTGCGTTACTTTGCCGGTACGCCCAGTCCCATGAAGCGACCGGAGGATGTGGACATGGTGATCTTCCGCGAGAATTCGGAAGACATCTACGCTGGCATCGAATGGAGCGCCGGAACGGCGGAGGCAGAAAAGGTCATCGCTTTCCTGCAGAACGAGATGGGCGTGAAAAAGATTCGCTTCCCCGGTACGTCAGCGATTGGCATCAAGCCGGTTTCTCAGGAAGGATCCGAGCGCCTCATCCGGCGTGCCATCGAATTTGCCTTGCTCCAGGGTCGTTCCTCGGTGACCTTGGTACACAAGGGGAACATCATGAAGTTTACCGAGGGTGGCTTTCGGGATTGGGGCTATGCCCTGGCAGAACGGGAGTTTGCCGATCGGGTCTTTACCTGGCGCCAGAAGGCCGAAATCAGTAAATCTGAGGGCAAGGCCGCTGGCGCGGCGGCAGAAAAGGCGGCGCAAGAGGCCGGCAAGCTGATCATCAAGGATGTGATTGCCGATAACTTCCTGCAGCAGATCCTCTTGCGCCCGCAGGATTACGATGTGGTGGCGACCCTGAATCTGAATGGAGATTATATTTCCGATGCCCTGGCGGCGGAGGTGGGGGGGATTGGCATGGCGCCAGGGGCCAATCTCTCCGACACCCATGCGATTTTCGAGGCCACCCACGGCACCGCGCCGGACATTGCCGGCCAAGGCAAAGCCAACCCCAGCTCGCTGATTCTCTCTGGGGTGATGCTGTTGGTGCATCTGGGCTGGTCCGAGCCGGCACAACGGGTTGTCCAAGCCATGGAAGCCTGTATTGCTGCGGGCGAGGTCACCGGCGATCTGGCCAGTTTGCAGGGACGTGCTGGCCTATCGACGCCAGAATTTACCGCCGCTTTGTTGCGGCGTATCGAGGCATGACCCGGTGAATTTGCATGAATATCAGGCGAAGCGCTTGCTCGCCGAGGAAGGCGTGCCAGTGCCCCGAGGGATACCGGCCTTTTCTGTCAAGGAAGCCATCAATCAGGCGCGCGCCTTGGGGGGGCGGGACTGGGTCGTCAAGGCGCAGGTGCATGCAGGGGGGCGGGGTAAGGCCGGTGGGGTACAGCGGGTAAACAGCATTGCTGCCGTCGAGGCCGCCGCACAGTCTCTGCTGGGAAAACGCTTGGTGACGGCGCAGACGGGTCCCGAGGGGCAACACGTCGCTGCCTTGCTGATCGAGGAACCGAGCCAGATCGCGCGGGAGTTTTACCTGGCACTGCTGGTGGATCGGGCGGCGGCACGGCTTACCTTCATCGGCTCGGCGCAGGGAGGGATGGACATCGAAGCCCTTGCGGCGGAGCACCCGGAAGCGATACAACGCATCGTCCTCGAGCCTGGCATCGGCTTTCTTCCCTATCAGGCCCGAGACCTGGGTTTTGCTTGGGAGTTGCCGGCGGCAGCAGTGCAAGAGCTGGTCAAGGTGATGCAGGGAATGGTCCGCCTGGCGCAGCGTCTGGATGCCCAGATGGTAGAGATCAATCCCCTGGCTCTCAGCGAAGAAGGCCGTCTGCTGGCCCTGGATGCCAAGCTGGTGATGGATGACAACGCCCTGTATCGCCATGCCGAGTCAGACGAGCTTTTCGATTCCACCCAGCAGGACCCGCGGGAGATCACGGCGCGGCAATTTGGCCTGAATTATATCTCGCTGGATGGCAATATCGGCTGTATGGTGAATGGCGCTGGTTTGGCTATGGCAACCATGGATCTGATCAAGCTCCATGGCGGTGAACCAGCCAACTTCCTCGATGTAGGCGGTGGGGCCGCGGCGGACAAGGTCACCCAGGCCTTCAAGCTCATTCTTTCTGACCAACGGGTGAAGGCGATTCTGGTCAACATCTTTGGCGGCATTACCCGCTGTGATCTCCTGGCCCAGGGCATCATTCAGGCCGCGAATGAGGTTGGCATCCATCTGCCGGTGGTGGTGCGTCTGGAAGGCACCAACAAGGAGGAAGGGATGGCGATGCTGCGCGACAGTGGTCTACGCATGATTACCGCTACGGGGCTCACGGATGCCGCCTGTAAGGCGGTAGAGGCTGCCCAGGCTTGACGTGGACGTCAACGTCGTCTGGTTGCAGAAGCTTTGGCCGCTGTTGCGCCATTCCGGTCCACTGATCTCACGTCTCGCCGAAACCTATGTCAAGCGTGGCGCGGACCGAAAAACGGCAGAGAATCTCGCCGGCACGGCGGTCATTGTTGATCAGGTCCTGGAAGAGCGCCTCAAGGATCTCGCCCAGGCAGAACAGTTGCGTGCCCTGCAACGGGAAGTCGGCCAGTTACGTACCCTCATCGAGCAAGGGGGATTGCCCCGGCGCCGACCCATGCTTTTCTATCTTTTTCTGGGGGAATTGATCATTATCGCCCTCGTTCTGTACTTCGGAATCCGTTCATGAGCATTCTTCTCCAGCAGGAAACCCGCGTCATCTGCCAAGGCTTTACCGGTAAGCAGGGTACGTTTCACTCTGAGCAGGCGATGGCCTACGGCACGCGCATGGTGGGTGGTGTAACTCCGGGCAAGGGGGGCAGCAAACACCTCGGTCTGCCGGTCTTCGACACTGTCGCGCAGGCTGTCGCCGCCACTGGCGCCGAGGCGAGTGTAATCTATGTGCCTTCGCCCTTCGCGGCCGATGCCATCATCGAGGCGGCAGCGGCAGGCATCGAGCTAATCGTTTGTATCACCGAGGGTATTCCGGTCTACGATATGTTGCTGGTCAAGCAATATCTGGCCAGTCGCCCGCATACGCGGCTGATTGGGCCCAACTGTCCGGGGGTCATTACCCCCGGGCAGGCCAAGATCGGCATCATGCCGGGCAAGATCCATCTGTCTGGGCGGGTGGGGATCGTTTCCCGTTCCGGAACCCTCACCTACGAGGCGGTGGAACAAACCACCCGACTGGGACTCGGCCAGAGCAGCTGTGTGGGCATCGGCGGCGATCCCCTCATCGGCATGGATTTCGTGTCGGTTTTGCGTTTGTTTGAAGCGGACCCGCAAACCGAACTGGTCATCATGGTGGGGGAGATCGGCGGGCGTCTGGAAGAGGAGGCGGCGGAATACATTCGGCTGGAGATGCGCAAGCCCGTCGTCGCCTTCATTGCCGGTTCGACGGCGCCCAAGGGGAAACGGATGGGGCACGCGGGCGCGATCATCGATGGCGGCGCTGGGACAGCGGCGGCTAAATACGAGATCTTGCGTGCCGCCGGGGTACATTGTGTCTCCTCTCCCGCGGATCTCGGGGCGGTAGCGGCTCGGGTGTTGGGGGCCTGAGAAGGTGCGCGTTGCGCTCGCGCAGTGCAATTTTCGGGTGGGGGATGTGGCCGGCAATGCCGCCCGAATCTTGGATGAGGCCCGATCCGCAGCAGCAGCCGGTGCGGATCTCCTGGTCACACCAGAACTCGCCCTGTGCGGCTATCCTCCCGAAGACCTCTTGCTGCGCCAGGATTTTCTCGATTGCTGCGACCAGGCCCTGGCCGAATTGGCGGCCCACGCCCCCCTCCCTATATTGGTCGGGCACCCTCAGCGACGCGCCGCGGGCCTCTACAATGTGCTGAGCCTGTTGCGCGATGGCGCCGCTGCCGAGAGCTACGCCAAGCGCTGTTTGCCCAACTATCAGGTCTTCGACGAGAAACGCTATTTTCAGCCAGGGCGGGATGATCTCTGCATATCCCTCGGTGGACTGCATCTGGCGCTGCGCATTTGTGAGGATCTGTGGTGCCGCGAGCTGCCGCTCCTGGCCAGCCCCGGAAGCGCCGATGCGGTACTGGTGGTGAATGCCTCGCCCTTCCATCGCGGGAAGCAGGCAGAACGTGAGGCCATCCTGGCACAGCGGGCGCGGGAGGCTGAGACCCCGATCTTCTACCTCAATCTGGTGGGTGGGCAGGATGAACTGGTCTTTGATGGGCGCTCCTGCGCGGTAGATGCGCATGGTCAACTCATCGCTCGAGCTGGCGCCTTTGCCGAAGAAATGCTCCTGATCGACCTGAATCGGCAAGAGGAGAATGATTTGCAGCTCCGGGCCCCTGCGCTCGCCCCCAGTTGCAACGGGGTGGAAGAGGTCTATGCAGCGCTGGTGCTGGGATTGCGCGATTATGTCGGCAAGAATGGTTTTTCTGGTGTGGTTCTTGGGCTCTCCGGAGGTATCGACAGCGCCTTGACCCTGGCGATTGCGGCCGATGCCCTCGGTCCAGAGCAGGTCCATGCTCTGATCCTGCCCTCGCGTTATACCGCCGCCATGAGTATCGAGGATGCTGAGGCGGAGGCGAAGCAGTTGGGTGTTGGCTATGACGTCATTGCCATCGATGGGCTTTTCCAGAGCTATCTCCAGACCCTGGCACCGCTCTTTGGCGATCGCTCCGCCGATGTGACGGAAGAGAATCTCCAGGCACGCATTCGCGCCGGCCTGCTCATGGCCTACTCCAATAAATTCGGCCATCTCTTGCTGAGCACCGGCAATAAAAGTGAGATGGCCGTGGGTTATGCTACGCTGTATGGCGATATGGCTGGTGGCTTCGCCTTGATCAAGGATTGTCCCAAAACCCTGGTCTATGAACTTGCCCAATATCGCAACCAGCAGGCACCAGTAATCCCGCAGCGGGTCCTGGAACGCCCTCCCTCGGCGGAATTGGCCCCGGACCAGGTTGATCAGGATAGTCTACCTCCTTACGCGATCCTCGATGCCATCATCAGCGCCTTTGTCGAGCAAGGGGAAGGGGTGGCCCAGATAGTCGCCCGCGGCTTTCCTACCGCTACCGTGGAGCGCAGTTTGCGCCTGATCGAACGGTCGGAGTACAAGCGCCGCCAAGCTGCCCCCGGGGTTCGCATCAGCCCCCTGGCTTTTGGCAAGGACCGCCGTTACCCTATCAGCAATGGGTTTCCCGCCTGGGCCCCACAATGTTCAGTCAAGGAGCAACAGTCATGAAGAAGATCGAAGCGATCGTCAAACCCTTCAAGCTCGACGATGTCCGTGATGCCCTGCAGGAGATGGGGATCGCCGGCATGACCGTGACCGAGGTCAAGGGTTTTGGGCGGCAGAAGGGCCACACCGAGCTCTATCGCGGCGCAGAGTATGTGGTGGACTTCCTACCCAAGCTCAAGATCGAGGTCGTCCTGCCCGATGCCTTGGTGGATCGGGCCGTGGATGCCATCGTCTCGGCAGCGCGCACGGGCAAGATTGGGGATGGCAAGGTCTTTGTCAGTGACGTCGCACGGATCATCCGGATCCGTACGGGAGAAGAAGGCGACGAGGCAGTCTGAATGCTGCCTCAGCCGAGTTTTCGGGTGTATTTCCCCTGCGGATAATTGAAGCGCAGAATTTTTGCCGTATTCTGCGCTAGATTGCTCAGATTCAGGTGTTTGTAGGAAAGATATAAATAATAAAGCGCCTCTTCCCGTGCCGGACTGAGCTGGTATTTGGTCACTACCCGCGCACAGCGGTTAGCAGAGGCCACATAGGCGTCCCGCGCATAGTAAAATTTACAAATATCGAGATTGCGCTTCCCCAGGAGGTCGATGATCTTTTCCATGCGTAGGCGAGCATCCGCCGCATAGGCGCTCTTGGGCCAACGCTTGACCAGGGTCTCGAAGGTATCAAAGGCCTCGTGCAATGGCACCGGATTCCAGTTTGCCCCTTCGATGGCCTGATATTGGGCGATGCCTTTCAGGTACCAGGCATAGTCTACGTAAGGATTCACCGGATGAAGCTTGATGAAGCGCTCTGCCGCTGCTGCTGCTGCCTTGGAATCTCCCTGCTTGTAAAAGCTATAGGCGGTATTCAGTTGCGCCTGCTCGGCATAGGGACCATAGGGATACATCGCCTCAAGATCCTGGTAGTCGCGTACTGCGCTACTGTAATCGCCGCGGTCCTGCGCCTTCTTGGCGGTCTGATACATGGTCGCGGCGGCCTCATGGGAGTCCATCAGGTTGTGCTTGTGATTGTCCGAGGCGCAACCCGCTGCGCTCAGTGCGAGAACCGTGATTACGATGAGGGAGCGTTTGCGCATGCCGAGCAATGATCTATAGTGGCGAGCCATGAGCGGGGATACTACGGAAATTGCGCTACTTTTGCCAGAGGAGAGGGGCGGTGAACGTCTCGACAGCCTCCTGGCCGAGCTGTTGCCGCAGCTCAGCCGTAGCCGCATCCAGGAATTGTTGCAGGCCGGTGAGATCGAGATCGACGGACAACATGCCCGCCCCAGCCTGCGCGTCCGGGGCGGGGAATCGGTACGGGTGCTGGTTCCGCCACGAGAGCCGGAACACTGGCTGGCCGAACCGATACCACTGCGCATCGTACACGAAGATGCGGAGATTCTGGTCGTCGATAAGCCCGCCGGCATGCTTACCCACCCGGGCGCGGGTCACCCTCAGGGCACCTTGGCCAATGCGGTACTTGCGCACTGTCCCGCTAATGCGCACTTGCCACGCGCAGGGATCGTCCATCGCCTGGATAAAGACACCAGCGGCCTTCTGGTGGTCGCCAAGAGCGAACATGCCCGTCAGGATCTCATTGAGCAGCTGGCCGAGCGGAGTGTGCACCGGGAGTACATTGCTCTGGTTCAGGGGGCGATGACCGGGGGCGGACGTGTTGAGGTGCCCATTGGTCGCCACCCTCAGGATCGCTTGCGCATGACGGTACGCGACGATGGCCGCTGGGCACGTACCGACTACCGCCTGCTCGAGCGTTTTTCCCGGCATACCCTGTTGCGGCTGCGTTTGGCCAGCGGTCGCACGCACCAAATCCGCGTGCATATGCGGCACCTCGGTCATCCCTTGGTCGGTGATCCGGTCTATGGTGGTCGCCGCATCGTCCCTCCCGGTCTGGATCCGGCGGCCCTGGCTACCTGGAACGAATTTCGGCGTCAGGCCCTGCACGCCTGGCGTCTTGAACTGGAGCACCCAGGTGATGGGGAACATTGTGCCTGGGAAAGTCCCTTGCCCGAGGACTTCGAGGCCTTGCTCGCCTTGCTGCGGCGTGCTCCGCGTGCCTAGCAGCGGCCCTTTCTTTCTCGTCCCCGACTGGCCGCTGCCCGCCGGTTTACGGGCGGCAGTCACGACGCGAAAGGGCGGTTATGGCAGCGGGCCCTACAGCGGTTTCAATCTGGCGACCCACGTGGGGGATGATCCCGTCGTGGTCGCCCGCAACCGTTCTCTGCTGCAGAGCACCTTGCACTTACCTGAGGAGCCCTATTGGCTGCAGCAGGTGCACGGGTGTGACATCGTGCAGCGCACGGCGGAGATCCCGGAGTCGGAGCGCCGGGGCGATGGGGCGGTGAGCCACTCGGGTGGGGTCTTGGCGATTCTCACGGCCGACTGTCTGCCGATCTTGCTGGCCAGTCAGGATGGCCGCGCCATCGGCGCTTTGCATGCCGGTTGGCGCGGACTGGTCGGGGGCGTTATTGAGGCGGGAATTGCGGCCATGGACATGGCGCCAGAGGAAATTCTGGTATACTTGGGGCCGGCGATTGGGCCGACCCAGTACCAGGTTGGAGCGGAACTGCGGGCAGCCTTCCTGGCTGCCGATCCGGGGGATGAGGAAGGCTTTCGGCCGGGGCCAGGTGACCGCTTCTATGCCGACTTGCCGCTCTTGGCGCGGCGGCGTTTGGCACGCCTCGGGGTGAAACAGGTTTGGGGCGGCGAGCATTGCACCTTTGGCGACGAGCAGCTGTTCTTCTCCTATCGTCGCCAGGGGCAGTGTGGACGAATGGCGTCCTTGATCTGGAGGGAGTGGCCATGAAGACGTGGACCTGGGGAAATCATGGCGGAGAGAGTCAGGATGCGCCGGCCTTGATGGCCGCACTGGCGCCCCTGGGGGTGCGCCTGCGCCAGTATCCCATTGCCCCGGCGGCGGCGCCCTGGCTCGCATCTGCCGAACTCGATGCCGATGCGCAGGCGTCCCTGCTCGAGGCCCTGGATGATGTGTTTCAGGAGCTACGGGAGGAACGTGGCTACCAGGAACGCGATCTGGTTGTTCTCCATCCGCAGCACCCCAGCCTGGCCGAACTGGATGCCAAATTTTGCCGCATTCATATCCATGAGGATGAAGAAGTCCGCTACATCGTCGATGGCGAGGGCGTCTTTGGCTTTGTCTTGCCCGATGGGCGGCAGCTCGAGGTGACGGTGGATGCGGGGGATTACATCGATATCCCCGCCGGGGTCGAGCACTGGTTCCGTTTGAATGAAAAACAGCGGATCAAGGCGGTACGCTATTTCAGTGCCCGGGGTGGCTGGGTGCCGGTGTATCAGGACCGCGCCATGGAGGAATTTCCCCGACCATGACTGCGATCGAGGTGGATTATCGATTTCCGGCGGGGGTGGATGCGGAAAGGCAGGCGCAGATCCTCGCTATCGGACAAACGGCGGGTTCCTGGGATGAGCGCTTTCGCCATCGCGAGGAGAGCTTGCGCGCGCATCTCGGCGAGGTGTTGCGGATCCGGCAGGCCGAAGATGGCAGCGCGCTGGCGACGGTAGCTTTTCCTCGCGCCAATGTGGACGGGGGTATCGGTAGCCTGCTGACCATGATCTTTGGCAAGTATTCCCTGGGGGGGGCGGCCAAGGTTGTGGGTCTGCGCTTACCGAAGGATTATGGGGTACAGCCGCGCTTCGGGCTGGCGGGGATGCGGGCGCGCCTCGGTGTTAGCGATCGTCCGCTCTTCATGGCCATCTTCAAGCCCGCACTAGGGCTGACGGCGGAAGATCATGCCGCAATTCTTGCAGAAGTCGCCATGGCCGGTTTGGACATCATCAAGGATGATGAGATCCTGCCCAACCTTGGATCGGCACCCACCCTGGAGCGTTGGCGCGCCTGCGCACCGATTGTCGAGGCGCGTCGTGACCGCCAGGGGCGGGATCTGCTCTATGCGGTAAACCTCTCCGGTAACGCTCGTGAAGTTCAGGATCTGGCGCGACGGCTGGTCACGGAGGGCGCCAACGCTTTGCTCCTCAACGTACTCGCCTATGGCTACCCCGTCCTCGAGGCCTTGGCCAGTGATCCAGAGATCGAGGTGCCGATCTTTGCCCACCCGGCCCTGGCCGGAGCCTTTTCGGCGGCGCCAGATCACGGCCTCGCGTACGCGCTGACGCTGGGTACCCTGATGACCCATGCGGGCGCGGATGCCGTGCTCTACCCGGCACACTATGGCAGTCTGCCCTTTCCCGTCAGCGAGGAATACGCCATTCGCGATGCGCTGCGCGCCCGCGCTGTGGCACCCGTGCCCTCTGCTGGAGTGCACCCGGGTATTCTGCCGCAGATTCTTGCTGACTACGGCAACGAGGTCATCCTCAATGCCGGTACCGGGATCATGGATCATCCTGACGGGGCAGCGGCGGGGGTATTCGCCTTTCAGGAGGCATGGCAGCGCTGGCAGGAAGGGGAGAGTTTCGCTCTGGAATCGCTTCCTGCCGGTCCCCTGCGCAGTGCCGTGGCGAAGTGGGGCAGCACGCATGGCTGAGCAACTCATCTTTTGTGATTTCGACGGCACCATCCTGGAGGAAGAGATCTTTCATGATCTCCTGCGGCACTTCGCACCCGCGGCGACATCGCGCATCCTACCGCAGATTCTGGCGCTACAAATCTCCTTGCACCAAGGTTTGAGTGAGATCCTCGCAACGATTCCCAGCCCGCGCTGGCCGGAATTGGAACGCTTTGTCGTCGATAATAGTCATCTGCGCGCCGGTTTCGAGGAATTTCTGCAGGCCCTGCCGGGGCTCGGTTGGTCTCTTCTGGTAGTGACGGGTGGTTTCACCCGGATGGTTGAACTGGTTCTCGCTCCCCTGCGGGGGCAGATTCGCGCCATCCATGGTTTGGAGGTGGATCTCTCCGGGCCGTTCCTGCGCGTCTATTCGCCTTGGGAGGATGCCCAGGAACTGGTGGTCAAGCGCGCCATCTATGCGCAATATCATCCTGACGCGGCCATCTGTATCGGGGACTCCACCACCGACCTGCGCCTCGCGCGTGACTGTCCGCGCGTCTTTGCGCGGGATCGTTTGGTCGAGTACTTGCGTGCAGAGGGGCGGCCCTTTACGCCCTTTCAGGACTTCTACGACATCCTGCACGCCCTGCAAGAGGATCGACAATGAACGACGATGCGCTGCGTGCGGCGTTGGCGCAGGCTGCCAGCGATTTTTATGGGCGCGGCTGGATGTTGGGTACCGCCGGTAACCTCTCGGCGCGGCGCGATGAAGACAGTTTTTGGATTACGGCGAGTGGTCGTCCCAAGGATGCGCTGCAACAGGAAGATTTCGTCGCGGTGGATCTGCAGGGTACGGTGAGGGCAGGCACTGAGGGACGACGTCCTTCTGCAGAAACCAGCATCCACCAAGTGATCTACCGCCATTTTCCTGCGGCTCAGGTGGTGTTTCATGTCCACTCCGTCGAGGCCAATCTCTGTGGGCATTTTGCCCGTAATGGGCAGTTACGCTTGCCGCCAGTGGAGATGCTGAAGGGTCTGGGAGTGGCGGAGGCCGAGCCGGCAGTCGATTTGCCTGTCTTTGCCAATCATGTGCAGGTGCAACGAATTGCCGAAGACATGGACGCGGGCTTTACCCAGACTCCGCCGCGAATACCCGGCGCCCTGATTCACCTGCATGGAGTGACGGCGTGGGGCGACAATTTTGCTCAGGCGCGGCATCATCTCGAACTGCTGGAATATTGTTTTCGCTATTTGACCCAGGCGCGGCTCCTGGGACTGGGAGGAGAGTCATGAGTCAAGCCCTGCTAACCGTTATCGGCGAGGATCGTCCGGGTATCGTTGCGGCCGTCACCCAGGCATTGTATGCCGCCGATTGTGCCATCGGTGACGCCTCGATGATGCGGCTTGGGGGATATTTCACCATTATGCAAGTCATCGACTACAGCCGCGACTTTGGCGCGGTGGAGTCGGCTCTCGATCCGGCCGTGCGGCGTCTTGCGCTGCGCGTTCATCTCGATCCAATCTCCAGTGTCGCGGCACAGGAGGATGTGGCGAATGTGCGGGTGACGGTTTACGGTGCCGACCATCCCGGTATCGTTGCCAGTGTGACAGAGTCGCTGGCCAAGATTGGTTTCAATATCATTGACCTCGAAAGCGAAAAATCGGGCAACCCAGAGCGTCCGATTTATGTCATGATCATTCAGGGTTCGGCCCCCGCGGGGCTGGAGCAAGTACGGGAGATCCTCGAGCCGTTGAAGGCGGAACAGGGGGTCGAGATTAGTGTTCATGCCATCGATACGGCGTTGCTCTGATGGCCCTGCTTGAGATCCTCACGTATCCGGACCCGCGTCTGGCACGTCCATCGCTGCCGGTGCAGGAGTTCGACGCAGAGCTACGCCGCTTCGTTGCGGATCTAACTGAAACTATGTACTCCGGCCCCGGCGGAGTAGGAATCGCGGCGCCCCAGGTCGATCGCCTGCAGCGCATCGTCATCGTCGATGTACGCCCCAAGTTGGGAGAGGATTGCCACGGACTGATGGTTCTGATCAATCCAGAACTCATCGCCTGGGAGGGCATGGCGGTCGGGCGCGAGGGCTGTATGTCGGTGCCAGATTTTACCGGTAACGTCATTCGCGCCGAACGAATACAGGTACAGGCCCAGGATGCCGAGGGTCGGGATCGGGTCTACGAGTGTGAGGGCTATGAGGCGCGAGCCGTGCAGCACGAGATGGATCATCTCGACGGTCTGTTGTTTCTTGACCGCTTGGTCTCGCGCAAGACCGATCTCTTTCGTCGTAAAAAATACCAGCAGAAGAAATAGCGGCGAAAAGCTACTTTTCGCCCTCCATGCCATCGTCGACAGTGCCAGCATGGGCGCGCTCGGTGTCTTCTTTCTCCATACCTTCAGGAGTTAGGCCAGGACCCTTTTTGGTGGCCTCCATGCCATCATTCTCTGGCACAGTGGCTGATTCCTCTGCTTCCATCCCGTCAGGGGTCAGACCAGCCTTCTCCTTGAGGGAGGCTGCTTCCATGCCGTCGTCGATGGTCCCTCCGTTGGCACGTTATGCATCCTGCTTTTCCATTCCATCGTCTTTGATCGTCATTTTTCATGCTCCTGCATTCGTTCAAACAAGAAAGGGGGCAGTTCTCGCCCCCTCCCCAACTTATTTCAACTCACCTCACGCCTTTTTCGGGGCCAGACTGCCTACTGGCAGAATTGCCTTGCCCATGACGGGATTGATGACATGGACGGCGGCTAGATAGAAGCCGATAACTGCGACAATCATAAACAGCAGGCCGGCAATGGCGTCAGAACTGATTGCCATGA